>CAYWGD010000190.1:0-11188 GCA_964457335.1 uncultured Enterobacteriaceae bacterium
GGGTCGTACGTCGGCTCTTCTGGGGGCCGGGGGCCCAGCCCCCCGCAACGCCCCCCGGCGGGGGCGAGGCCCCCGCGCCCCCGGCGGCCCGGCGCACCGGGCCGCGCGCCATCACCAGGGGGACGCCGCTCAGTCGTCCAGCTCGCCCTCCCAGCTCGCCTCCATCACGCAGTCGTTGGAGAGCTCGCCGCAGTCGTCCCCTTCGCAGGAGAGCACCCACTCGAAGTCCGCCTCGAAGGTGGTGGCGCTCGTGAACTCGCCCACCAGGACGAGCTCGCTCACCATCAGCGCGTCGAAGTCGTCGGCGCTCTGCTCCTCGCGCTCCTCGCAGTCGAACGCGGCGCCTTCGCGCTCGCAGGAGAAGTAGTCGACGAACTCGATCTCGTCGTCCGACACCTCGACCTCGACCTCCAGCTCCTCGTTGTCCTCGGGCGAGTACTGCCAGACCTCCAGGCAGGCGTCCGACACGTCGGTGATGCGGGAGTCGACGATGTAGTCGCCCTCCTCGGGCACGGGCGCGCCGATGCCGGCACACCCCAGGAGGACGAGCAGGCCGAAGGTGGTGGACACGGCGGACAGGCGCATGGCGGCTCCGGAGAGGGGCGCGAGCTTAGCGGCGTCCGCGCGCGCCCGCTACCGGGACGGCGCCTAGGACTCCCGGATGGCGAGCAGCATCGTGCGGCGGGGGCTCTCGCCGCACGCGCCCCACCCGTAGTCGGCCCCCGAGAAGCTCTCGCCGGCCTCGAGCCCGATCAGCACGATGAAGCGGTAGTCGCTGCTGTAGAAGCCTTCGTAGCTTCCGAAGCCGCTGTCCGGCGTCAAGGTGAACGCCCCCCCGGCCGACGACGCGGCCGTGTAGTCCCCGACGAGCGACTCCGAGCCCGTCGCCACGGAGCTCAGCGTGGAGTTGGTCAGGCTCAGCGTGCGGGCGCTCCGGTCCATCGCCGAGCCCGTCGTCACCTCGCAGCTGCTGGAGAGGTTCATCGACCCGATGAGGCTCACGGCGTTCACCTGCGTGTCCCACGTCGACGGCGGCGTGACGAGGGCGCGCGCCTGCCGCTCGCGGATCCCGACGAGGTTCCAGGTCCCCGCGAGCTCGGCGCAGGGCGAGGTCACCGTGCTCTCCGGCACGTGGATCCCGACCACCAGGGTGCGCTTCCCCGGGTCGTCCGTGCACTGCGTGCTGCCGCCGCCGGTCACCATGACGCCGGCGAACAGCTCCCCGTCGGGGGCCACGCGGCCCTCGATCGCGTTCCCGTCGAGGCCCGCGTGCCAGAAGTCGTCGGGGGTGATCGTCAACGCGCCGGTCGCGCCCACGGAGTACGCCGTGGCGTCCTCGGCGCAGTTCGTGGGGTCCGTTCCCGTCCCCGCGCAGGTCGACAGCGAGCACTCCTCCTCGTCGCCGCTGGAGCTCGTCGCGAGGTGGGACGCGAAGTTGTCCGCCGTCTCGACCGTCACCTCGCCCGCGGCGTCGTCGAACTCCAGCTCCAACCGCACGAACTCCGCGCGGAGCTCGCCTGTGTCCGGGGTCGGGGCCACCTCGTCCGTGATCGCCCAGTGCGACTTGAACGCCACCACGCCGTAGGACCCGTCGAGCACCGGCGCGGTGGTCGAGGACAACACGCCGACGGCGAGCTCGCGCAGGCTCGAGCTCGTGGTGTCGGGGTCCTGCATGACCGCGAACACGGTCCCGTCCGGGTCGACGAAGCCCTCGAGCGTGGAGCTCTCGATGGACATCGTCAGGTCGCCCGCGCTGTAGGTGTAGGTGCCGTCGGCGGGCGTGGCCGTGCCCGACTCGAAGCACACGTCGGGCGTGCTCCAGTCGAAGTCCATCTCCTCGCTGCTCGCCGAGATGTTCGTCACGGCGCCCGTGTCGAACTCCAGCGCGCCGTCGGGGATGGCGCTCACGGAGATGGGGTCCGACGCGCTCGCGTTCACCGTGACGGCGACGCTGACGAAGTCGAACGCGCCGACGGGCTCGGTGGCGTGGGCGCAGACGGGGGCGAGCAGGGCGACGAGGAGGGGGCGTCTCATCGCGCGAGTATACGCCTACAGGCGGAGCGCCGGCCTCCGACGCGGAGCCACGTCGCCCAGGCCGTGCAGATCCAGGAGGTCGGCGGCGTGCGCCGCTTCGAAGAAGTCCGCGGGCCACTCGGCGCGGTGGGTGGCCAGGAGCTCCTCGCACGCCTCCGCGATCAGGCGATCGCGGCTCACGCCCTGCACCGACGCGAGTCGGTCGATGCGCTCGACCAGGAAAGAGGGGAGGTGCACGCTGGCCATCGTCGGACTCCGGGGGCGCCCGACAGATGCGCACCATATTCCGGCCGGCAAGCCGGAAAGTCGTGTTGCGGCGCGGGGGCGGTGGCCCCACGGGCGACGCAACTCGGGGAGGTGTCGACGTCCCTCCGAATTGTGTCGCGTCCAGAGGGGGAATTGCGACGCAACGCGGGGAGATGTCGCGGTCTCTTCGAGTTGTGTCGCGTCCAGACGGGGAACTGCGACGCAACGCGGGGAGATGTCGAGGTCTCCCCGAGTTGTGTCACAGTCGCGAACCCGAACGCCGCGCCACGCGACGCGCCCAACCGTGCTCGCCGCGATGAACCTACTCCTCGAGGTAGGTGTACCCCTCGAGCCCCGTCTGGTAGGCGTTGATCATCTTGGCCGCCTCCTCCATCGTCATGCGGCCCTCCTTGAGCGCCTGCTCGGTGGCGCGGCGGACCAGGCGCACGAGGTCGGCCTTGGCGAACTGCACGTACTTGAGCACGTCGGTGACGGTGTCGCCCTCGATCACGTGGTCGATGCTGTACTTGCCGTCGTTGTCGAGCGAGACGTGCACGGCGTTGGTGTCGCCGAAGAGGTTGTGCAGGTCCCCGAGGATCTCCTGGTAGGCGCCCACCAGGAAGATACCGAGGTAGTACGGCTTCTTCCCGTCGAGCGGGTGGAGCTCCAGCACGTCCTTCACGTCGCGCAGATCGATGAAGCGGTCGATCTTGCCGTCGGAGTCGCACGTGATGTCGGCGATGACCGCCTTGCGCGTGGGCTCCTCGTCGAGGCGGTGGATGGGGAGAACCGGAAAGAGCTGGTCGACCGCCCAGGAGTCCGGGGCGGACTGGAACACCGAGAAGTTGCCGAAGTAGGTGTCGGCCAACAGCTTCTCGAGCCCCTCGAGCTCGTCGGGCACGTAGCTCTGGGAGCGCACCACGTGCAGGATGCGCTGGCAGGTCTGCCAGAAGAGGCGCTCGCCGCGCGCGCGCTGGGTGAGATCGAGCAAGCCCAGGTTGAACCGGGAGAGGATCTCTTCCTTCGCGGTGATCGCGTCGTGGTAGGCCTCCTGGTAGTTCTTGCGCGTGACCCCGTCGTGGATCTCCTTGAGCTCCTGGAGGATGTCGGGGTCGTCCTCGGTGATGGCCACGTCGCGCGCGACGGGCATCTCGCTCACGCCGAGCACGTTGAACACGAGCACCGCGTGGTGCGCGGCCATGGCGCGGCCGGACTCGGTGACGATGTGCGGGTGCGGGACCTCCGCGCGCTCGCAGGCCTCGGCGATCGCGCTCACCACGTCGGCCGCGTACTCGTCGACCGTGTAGTTGACCGAGCTCTCGAAGTTGGTGCGGCTGCCGTCGTAGTCGACGCCCAGGCCGCCGCCCACGTCGAAGTACTGCATGGGCGCGCCCATCTTCGCGAGCTCGGTGAAGATGCGGCTCGCCTCCTTGAGCGCGTTCTTGAACGAGCGGATCGCGCTCACCTGCGAGCCGATGTGGAAGTGCAGGAGCTGCACGCAGTCGAGCATGCCGCGGTCGCGCAGGTAGTTCACGCCCTCGACCATCTCGCCGACGGTGAGGCCGAACTTGGCGCGGTCGCCCGCGCTGCCTTCCCACTTGCCGGCGCCGCGGGTGGCCAGCTTGGCGCGCATGCCGATGGTCGGCCGCACGCCCACGCGCTGGGAGATCTCCACGATGAGCGGGAACTCCGAGAACTTCTCGACCACGATGATCGGGTTGCGCCCGAGCTTCTTGGCCATGAGCGCGGTCTCGATGAACTCGGCGTCCTTGTAGCCGTTGCACACGATGAGCGCGTCGGGATCGTCCATGAGCGCGAGCACGATGAGGAGCTCGGGCTTGGAGCCGGCCTCGAGCCCCATGTGGAAGGGCTCCGAGAAGCGGACGAGGTCCTCCACGAGGTGGCGCTGCTGGTTCACCTTGATCGGGAACACGCCGCGGTAGCGCCCCTGGTACTCGTAGTGCTTGATGGCGTTGTGGAACGCCGTCGCGAGCGTGCGGATGCGCGACTTGAGGATGTCGGTGAAGCGCACGAGAATCGGAAGGTTGATGCCGCGCTTCTCGAGGTCGTCCACGAGCGACTTCAGGTCGATCCCGTCGGATCGCGGGCCCGCGGGCGTGACCTCGACGTTGCCCTTGTCGTTGATGCGGAAGTAGTCCCGCCCCCAGTTGCGGACGTTGTACAGCTCGATGCTGTCCTGGATGGTCCACCCACGCATGCCGGCTCCCACGGAAGAAGGCCGCGCATCTAATCGGATCGGGGGGGGATCGCTTGCCCCGGGGGACGCTTTCGAAGAGCGGTGAAAAGGGGTCGGACAAGGTTCTTTTGGGGCGGGGGGCCCGGCCCCCCGCAACGCCCCCGGTCCCTCGTGGGGGCGGGCGCCCGCGCGAGGGGGGCCGGAGGGCGGGCCGGGCGCGCCGGGGCCCGGGGCCGGAGGCCGCCGGATCGTGCACCGCCCGGTCCGGTCGGGCCGCGCGGAGCGGCCCGACCGAGGCGCCGTGCGCCGAGCCCGGAGGACACCCGACCCCCGCCGCGCGCGAGGCCCTCCGCCGCCGGATCGTCCCGGCGGCGGGGGTCGCGCCCGGTCAGCTCCGCCAGTCGCCGGCGGCCTCCGGCTGCCAGTCCACCGAGACGATCCGGACGGTGCGCGTGCGCCCGTTCGGCAACCGCCAGGTGATGGACTGCCCCCGGGACAGGCCGATCAACGCGGCCCCGAGCGCCGCGAACACCGACACGCGGCCCACCGACGGGTCCGCGTCCCAGGGGTAGACGAGCTGGAGGCTCGTGACCTTGCCGGTCTCCTCGTCGACGAACGAGACGCGCGAGTTCATCGTCACCACGTCGGCCGGGACCTCCTCGGGCGCGACGATGGTGGCCCGCGCAAGCTCGTTCGCGAGGGCGCCGTCGACGTCGTCGGGGCCGGCGTCGTCGAGGAGCGCGGTGAGCCGGTCGTGGTCGTGCCGCGTGACCACGATCGGCGGGCTCGTGGGCGGGTTCGGGGGCGGGCTCATCCGGTCATCCGCGCGGTGCGCTCGATCGGCTGCGGCGCCCCGGTGCTGAAGCGGTCGGCCGACGCCTCCGCGTAGGCGGTCGCGTACGGCTCGGGCAGCCGCCCGTCGAGGAAGCTGCCGGGCGCCACGAAGGCGTGGATCTCGTCGAGCCGGCGGGCCTCGCCGGTCGAGGTGCGCCGGTAGACGTGGTGCGGCGACAGGTCCGCGAGCCGCGTCACGCCCATCGCCTCGACGATGTTCTTCGCCGACTTGAGCGTCTCCTTGTGGTAGTTCGCGACCCGCTGCGCCTTGTCCGGCACGACGAGCCCGCGCACCAGCCAGGGATCCTGCGTCGCGACGCCGGCGGGGCACTGGTTCGTGTTGCAGCGCAGCGCCTGGATGCAGCCGAGCGCCATCATCATCGCGCGCGCCGAGGCGCAGGCGTCGGCCCCGAGCGCGATGCGCTTGATGAGGTCGAACCCCGTCACCGTGCGCCCGCTGCAGAGGATGGAGACCTGCTTGCGGAGCCCGAAGCCCGTGAGGCAGTTCTGGACGTGGACGAGCGCGTCCTCCATCGGCATGCCGACGTTGTTCGTGAACTCCAGCGGCGCGGCGCCGGTGCCGCCCTCGGAGCCGTCGACGGTCACGAAGTCCGGCGCGAGGCCGGTCTCGCGCATGGCCTTGCAGAGCGCCATGAACTCCGCGAGGTTCCCGAGGCAGAGCTTGATGCCGACGGGCTTTCCGCCCGAGAGCTCGCGGAGCTCGTCGAGGAACCGCATCATCTCGCGCGGGGACGAGAACGCGGAGTGGGACGGCGGGGAGTGCACGTCCTCGCCGAGCGGCACGCCGCGGATCGCCGCGATCTCCGGCGTCAGCTTGGACGCGGGCAGGATGCCGCCGAGGCCGGGCTTGGCGCCCTGCGACAGCTTGAGCTCGATCATCTTGATCTGTGGCCTCGCGGCCATCGCGGCGAACTTCTCCGCGGAGAACGTGCCGTCCGGCGCGCGGCAGCTGAAGTAGCCCGTGCCGATCTGCCAGATGAGGTCGCCGCCGGGCTCGAGGTGGTAGGGGCTGACGCCGCCCTCGCCGGTGTTGTGGGCGAAGCCGCCGGTCTTCGCGCCCGTGTTCAGCGCCAGCACGGCGTTCTTCGAGAGCGCGCCGTAGCTCATGGCGCTCACCACGAAGATGCTCATGTCGTAGGGCTGCTTGCAGCGCGGGCCGCCGACGACGGTGCGCATCGTGCGCTCGTCGATGCGGGAGGGCGCGAGCGAGTGGCTCACCCACTCGTGGCCGGGCTCGTACGCGTCCCGTCGCATGCCGAAGGGCACGGAGTCGACCTCGCGCTTGGCGCGCTGGTAGACGACGGAGCGGAGCTCGCGGGAGAACGGGGTGCCGTCCTCGTTGGACTCGATGAAGTACTGGTTGATCTCGGGCCGGATGGCCTCGAAGAGGTAGCGGAGCCGCCCGATGAGCGGGAAGTTGCGCCGGATGGCGTGGCGCGTCTGGAGGAGGTCCCGCAGCGTGAGCGCCGCGATGGCGCCGAGCAGGACGAGGAGGACCGCGGGGAGCGGGCCGACGAGTTTTGCGGTGACGACCGCGGTGAGCAGGGTGACGAACGCGAGGATCCAGAGCGCGATCTTGCGCATGACTTCTCCATCGGGGGCAGGCCCCGGGCGTGTGGACCACGGTCCCCCGACGTCGGCGCTCTCGTGCGGTCCGGTGTCATGGGGGCCACCTCCGCCCTATCGCGGGCCCAGCGCGGGCGCGACGGAGGGACAGGGCCCCGAGAGTGCGACGACGACTACGTTTCTGGAGGATCCGCCCTACTTCGGCGGCTTGGGCGGCGGCTTCGCGGGCGGCGGGATCGAGAACACCAGCGAGGGCGGGCGCGGCGCCTGGACGGAGAGCGTCGGGCCGCCGTAGTGGAGCGAGGACGGCCACGTGAACGCGGGGATCTCCACCGTGGAGCGGCCGTCCCAGCCGCCGGCGTCCCAGGCCGCGATCCGCGTGCCGGTGGCGATGGGCTCCCCGAAGAGCGCGGTGAAGAGCGCGTCGTAGGCCTTCGCGAGGTCCCGCGCGAGGAGCGGGAAGTACTCCTGGTTCACGACGAAGGTGCGGGCGCCGGCGTCGATGAGCGCGCGGAGGTCCGCGGGCTCGAAGGTGAAGGTGGTCCCGAGCTCGCCGCGGTCGAGCCGCTGCATCGCCACGAGGAAGCTGTTCTTCGCGACGTAGGCGTCCCAGGCGTCGGGGCGGACGCGGTCCACCCAGAGCGCGTGGCCGGCGAGGAGCGCCTTCTCGTGCAGCAGCTGGTAGATGAGCGGCGTCTGCGCGCTCGCGACGGACGGCGAGAGCGGGGGCTCGACGAGCACGGTGCCGGGCGTGTCCACGAGCGAGGGGTAGAAGGCGTCGGCCAGGTCCGCGCGGCTGAACTGCGCCTGCCACGGCGCGCGCTGGAGGGTCAGCTGCGCGGGGATGGCGAGCGCGAGGAGCACGAGCGCGGCGGGCGCGGCGCGGCGGAGGGCGGGCCGACGTGCCAGGGCGCGGACCAGCGCGTCGGCGCCCAGCGCGGCGAGGGTGATCAGCGCGAGGTTCAGCACCACGACGTGCCGGTAGGGCCACCAGAAGCGACGGAGCGGGCCGGCGAGGCCGTAGATCCACTCGTAGGGGCCGTGCGGGATCAGCGCGCCGGCCATCAGCCCGGCGAAGAGCAGCGCGACGCCGCCCAGGGCGACGGCGACGCGGGCGTCGCTCCCCGAGGGCGTGCTCCCCGAGGGCGTGCTCCCCGAGGGCGTGCTCCCCGAGGGCGTGGCGCCGCGGCGCAGCCCGCGCACCCCCGCGACGAGGCCCACCAGCGCGAGCGCGCAGGTGGTGAAGGGGAGGGCGCGCCCGGCGTGCCGCCCGCCCGCGACCAGGAACGGGATGCCCGGCCAGGTGGAGTCGCCGACGGCCTCGCGGTGCGGGAAGGCGTCCTCGCCCGTCCCGGGGATGGACGACCAGTACTCCAGGAAGACCCAGAGCAGCGGGCCGATGAGCGCGAGGTAGGCGACCGCGAACACGGCGAGCGGCGCGACGCGGGGCCGCGTGGCCTTCGGCGCGAACGCGAGGAGCAGCACGCCCCCCGCGAGCACGCCGAAGAGCCCGTAGTACCAGTAGAACAGGGAGGTGACGGCCAGGAGCGCCGCCGCGCCCATCCCGCCGAGCGGCGTGGGGCGGCGCAGGAAGCGGAGCCACGCCGCCAAAAAGAACGCGAGCCAGCAGAAGCTCACCTGCGAGAAGCGGCCCGCCCCGAGCTCGTGGATGGCGTAGAGCATCGTGGTGCCGGTCGTCGCGGCGGCGAGGCTCGCCGGGCCCGAGGCGCCCGCGGCCCGGGCGAGCGCGTAGGCGCCGACGCCGTTGAGCGCGAGGATGCCCACGAGGTACACCGTGGACCCCACGGGCCAGCCGAAGAGCAGGTGGAAGGGGAGGTAGCCGAAGCCCTCGGAGCCGTTCCCCGCGAGCCAGGGCGCGTCGCCGACCGGCCAGTAGTAGCGGTCGTTGTGCAGGATCGAGCCGCCGGACGCGAGCTGCTCCGCCACCCACACCATGAGCCAGTGGTTCGAGAGGCAGTCCGGGTGCACGTAGTTGCAGAGGACCGTGCCCGCGGGATCCGTGGCGGCGGGCCAGGTCGCCGCGAGGGCGCAGGCGAGCGCGAGCAGCGCGGCGGCGGCGGTCCAGGCCCGGTTCATCGCCTGTGGCTATCGCGATCGGGTGGGGGAGGGCGGTCGCGCTGGGCGCGGGGGTGCGCGCCGGCCCGCCGGGCCCCGCCCGCTCCGACCGTGCTACCTCGTCGGCAGGAGACGCCGTGTCCGACCGCCTCGTCCATCGCGCGGACCTGCTCGTCGGCGTCGCGATCGCCACGCTGCTGGTGGGCCCCGCCGCGGCGCGCGGGGGGCTCGCCGGCTCGGCGGGCGCCGAGGTGTACGGGCACGCCTGGGTGCAGGCCTGGGCGTCCGCGTCGTGGCCCGCGTGGCCCACCGGCACGTCCCTCGCCGAGGGCGCCACGGCGTGGGCCGTCATCGATCCGCTGCCCACCTGGCTCGTCGCGGGGCTCGCGCGCGTGGTGGGCGCGACGGCCGCGTGGAACGCCTGGGTCGCGGTCGGCGTCGTGCTCGCCGCGGCCGGGGGCGGCGCGTTCGCGCGCGCGCTCGGCGGGAGCGGGCCCGTCGGCGCGATCGGCGTCGCGACGATGCCCATCTTCCTCGGCTCGCTCACCAGCGGGCTCACCGAGGACTACGCGCTCGGCCTCGTCGCCCTCGCGCTCGCCGCGCTCCTGCGGGATCGTCGCGCGCTCGGCGCCGCGCTCCTCGGCGCGTCCGCGTGGTGCGGCCTCTACCTGGCCTGGCTCGGCGGCCTCGCGGCCCTCGCGATCGGGCTCGCGCGGCTCCGGAAGGCGCCCGCGCGCTGGATCCTCGCGGGCGTCGTGGCCGCCGCCGTGGCCGCCCCGGCCGCGCTCCCGTTCCGCGACCGCCTCGGCGGTGTGGGCCACCGGGCCGGCACGTTCCAGCCCCGCCCGGAGCCCCGCTGGCGCCTCGACCCCTGGCGCGGCGCCGACCTCGCCTCCTTCGTCGCGCCCGGCAAGGTCGACGTCGAGGGCGCCTTCGTCCGCGAGCACCCCGTGTACCTCGGCTACACGACGCTCGGCCTCGCCGCGCTCGGCGGCTGGCACCCCGCGTGGCTCGGCGTCCTGGCGTGCGCCGCCGTCGCCCCCGGCGAGTCGCTCTCCGTCGCCGGCCAGCCGCTCGGCGTCGACAACCCCGCCATCGCCGCCTTCCGCCTGCTCCCGTTCGCCGAGCGGTTCAACCACCACGCCCGCGTGATGCTGCTCGGGCAGCTCGTGCTGGTGGGGCTCGCCGCGCGCGGGTTCGCCCGGAGGCGCGGATGGGTCTTCGGGCTCTTGGGGCAGGGGGGGCTCCGCCCCCCCCGCAACGCCCCCCCTGTGGCGGCGAGCCGCGAGGCCGCCGAGGGCACCGGCGCCGCGCCCGACCGCCTCGACGTCCTCGTCGCGCTCGTGCTCCTCGCGGAGACCGCGGCGCTCTCGCCGGCGCGCGTGCCGCTGCCCACGGCCTCGACCACGACGCCCGCGATCTACGCGGCGCTGTCCACCTTCCCGGCGGAGCTGCCCGTGGTCGTCGTCGGCGCGGCCGGGCCGGGCGTGCACCCGCAGAAGGTGTTCTTCGACCAGCGCGCGCACGGCCGCCGCCTCCTGCACAACCCCAACCGGCCGACCGACGGCCGCCCGCGCGATGGCGCCGTCGTCGTCGCGCTCGGCGACGCGGTCCCGCGCGTCACGGCCCAGCTCGGCCCTCCCGACGCGACCGCGCCGGACGGCGCCGCGTGGGTGACGCCGTAGGGCCGTCCGCGCGACGGAAGCGTCGCATCGGGCCCCCGTACGTAAGTGTGGGGTAAGCTCCCTGCGGCGGATGCTCCGCATCCGGGTCCACAGAATGTCGCGCCGCGCTCGATTCCCCCGCTACCCGCTGGTGGTCCCGGTGACCCTGGTCACGTTCCAGGGGCGCACCAACGCGACCCTCGTGAACATCAGCGCGTCCGGGCTCTTCGCGCACTGCCCGCGGCGGCTGCGCCCGTTGGCCGAGGTCGTGGCGGAGCTCGAGGTGCCGGGTCACCGCGTCCTCCTCCGCGGCAAGGTCACGCGCCTCGTCCGCATCGACGCCAACGACGACGAGGCGTCGGGGGTGGGCATCCAGTTCCAGGACAGCCCGCGCGCGCTGGAGGCGCTGCTCGCGGACCTCGCGGCGCGGAAGACGCAGTTCCCCCCGCCGGCCCCCCCGGCGGCGGCCGCGCCCCCGCGCGCGCCGGTGTCGAGCGCGCCGGTGTCGGGCGTCGTGCCGGCCGCCGTGCCGCCGAGCGCGCCGGCGCCC
>CAYWGD010000191.1:0-1806 GCA_964457335.1 uncultured Enterobacteriaceae bacterium
CGGCCCACCGCCGGCCGACGCCCTGGAAGCGCTGCTGCGGGCCAACCCGGAGGACGCCGAGCTCGCGTCGCTGGTGGCGACCAGCGCGTCGCGCGCCGGCCAGGATCGGCTGGCGCTCGTCGCCTGGGAGACCCTCGAGCGCGCGCGGCCGGCCGACCCGCAGGTCCCGCTCGGAGAGGCGCGCGCCCTCGCTGCGCTCGGCCGCTACGACGAGGGGCTCGTGCGCCTCGACCGCGGCGTCGCGCGCGCGGCGGACGCGGGCCTGCGCGGCGCGGGCGCGGGGAGCGCGAGCGTGGCGGCGGGGAGCACCGTGCGCTCCGAGGCCTCGCCGGAGGTGCGCCGCGTGCGCGCCGAGCTCCTGCGCGCGAGGGGGGACACCCGCTGGTTGCGGGACGGGCGCCACCACGAGGCCTTCGACGACTACGTCGCCTCGTTGGCCGAGGCGCCCGACGCCTGGACGTGGTCCGCGCTGGGGGGGCTCTACCTCTCGCATGGACAGGCGGCGGAGGCGCTGGCGGCCTTCCGCGCCGGGCGCGCGCTCACGCCCGGCAACCCGCTCGCGCGCGCGGGCGAGGTGAAGGCCCTCGCCGCCCTGGGCCGGATCGGGGCCGCGCGTGCCCTGCTCCCCGGCGTCGACGACGCCGATGGCAGCGTGGCAGCCGCGATCCGCGAGGCGGAGGTGGGCGCGGCGGTCGGCCGGGCCGGCGTGCTCCTCGCGCTCGGCGAGGTCGAGGGCGCGCGGGGAGCGCTCGCGACCGTCGGCCCGGTGCCGAGCGGCGCGGTGGCCGCGTGGGCGCCCGGGGCCTGGCGCGGCGCGGAGGCGGACGCCGGCTGGGGAGGCGAGGCCTGGGAAGGCGGCTGGGAGGGCGCCGGGTGGGAAGGGGCCGGCGCGGGGGTGGCTGGCGTGGGGGGCGTCGCGACGGGCTGGAGCGGGGCCGCGGAGGGGGAAGGCGCGCGGGGGGCCGCGACGCGCGCCGCGACGGGCTGGAGCGGGCCCGCGGAGGGGGAAGGCGCGCGGGGGGCCGCGACGCGCGGCGACGCGGGGATGGGCGCGAGCGGCCGGGAGGGCGCGGGTACGAGCGGCACGGGCGGAAGAAGCGGCTCGAGCGTCGCCGTCACCGTGACCGCGGGCGCTGGCGATACCCCTAGCCGCGCTTCCGTCACGCCCGGCCGCGGCTACGACTCGCTGCTCGCGGCGATCGAGCTCGCCGGCGGCGACGCGGACGCGGCCTGGCGCGGGGCGCGCGCGGCGCTGGCCGAGGATCCCACCGACGCGCGGGCGGCCCAGGTGTTCGTGGACGCGGCCGTCGAGCTCAACGAGATCGACGCCTCGCTCGGGTTCCTCGAGGCCGCGGGCGGGGGCCCCCGGGCGGGCCGGCGGTTCGTGATCGAGCTCGCGGCGGCCCGGCTCCTGGCGGCGCGCGGGGAGGTCCCGCGGGCGCGGGCGCGGCTCCGCACCCTGGAGGCGCACGCGGCCGGTGCCGACGCGCTCGCGCTCGTGGGCGGGACCTGGCTCGCGGTGGGCGAGCCCGAGGAGGCGCGCGCCGCCTACGAGCGCGCCCTCGCGGCCGCTCCCGACCACGCGGCCAGCCTGGTGGGGCTGGCGGGGACGGCGGCCTCCGCGGGGAGGCGGGCCTGGGCGCGCGAGCTCCTCGAGGACGCCTGGCTGCGCACGGGCGACCCCGAGGTGGGCGCGGCGCTGGCACGCGCCCGGGCTCGCGCCGGGCACCACGCGGAGGCCCTCGCGCTGCGCGAGTCGTTGCGGGGGGCGGCTCCGGCGCGCCCGGCGCCGGTCTGGCCGCTGCC
>CAYWGD010000191.1:1906-11142 GCA_964457335.1 uncultured Enterobacteriaceae bacterium
GCGAGTCGTTGCGGGGGGCGGCTCCGGCGCGCCCGGCGCCGGTCTGGCCGCTGCCGCCCGTGGACGAACGGCTCGCGAGCGCGGGCGGCGGTGTGAGCGGCGCGGGTGTCGGCGGGGTGGCCGCCGAGGCGGGGCCCGCCGAGGGGAGGGGTGTGGTCCATGCGACTCCCGGCGTGCTCCCCGACGGCGGGAGCGTCCTCGTCGGCTGCGCGGCGGGGAGCGCGGGGGCGGCGGTCGCCGTCGAAGGCGGCGATGGCGGGGGCCTCGGCGCGGCCGAGGTGAGCACGACGGACGAGCTCGCCCCCGCCGACGCCGCCACGGATCCGTTCGCCGGGGCCGGTGGGTTCCCTGACGAACCCGGCGCGAGCGGGTGGGGTGGCGAGCCCCACGTGCCCGCGGACCCGCTCCTCGGCGTCGACGCCGCCCACAGCGCGGAGGTCGTCCTCGCGGCCGCCAGCGTGGACGCGCGGGCCGGCCTTCTCTCGCGGACCGGCGCACCCGGGGCCAACCAGCTCCTCGCCGAGGTCGGCACCGCCACGGTGGCCCAGCCGCTCGGGCCGGTGCAGGTCGAGGCGGCGGCGCTGCTCGTGGGGCTCGGGGACGGCGAGGAGGACCGCGCCGGCGCCGCCGGCACCATCGGGCTCTCCTCGGCGCCGGACGCGCCGTACCTGCTGCGTGGCCTGGTCGGGAGCAGCCCCGTGGGCCTGTCGGCCGAGCCCTACGCCACCTGGTACGCCGCGGCCGGCTGGCGGGTCGGCCGCGCCGAGATCGCGCTGGACACCGGCCGCGCGCCCATCACCGACAGCCTCGCGAGCTGGGGCGGCGCCGCGAACGGGTCCTGGGGCCGTGCGTCGACCACCTGGGCCGGCGCCTGGGTCGCCTGGACCGGCGACACCAGCGACCTCGGCCTCCGCGCCCGGGTCGGGCAGGTCGAGGCGCTCGACGCCCGGACCGGGCGCCGCCAGCTCGACCTCTGGGCGGGCCACCGGCTCGGGTCCACGTTGCGCTCGGTCCGGGTGGGGCTCGAGGGCTCGCTCCTCGCGCACGACGAGCAGCTCGACGCCTTCCGCCGCGGCGCCTCCGGGGCCTTCACCCCGCTCGCGTACACCGCGGGGGCGGCGCGCGTGGACGGCGAGTGGGGCCTCGGACGCGGCGCCCGGCTCTGCGGCGGGCTCCGCGTGGGTGCGCAGGCCGTGGACGGCGAGGACAGCGCCTTCTTCGGCGCCGGCACCTTCGCCGCCGCGGGGGTGCGCGCGGGGGGCGCGCTCCGGCTCGCCCGGCGGTGGGAGGCCGGCGTCACCGCGCGCTGGGACGTGGTCGGCGAGGACTGGTCCGAGCAGGCCGGCGTCGCCTGGCTCGGCTACGTGCCCGACGACGACGCCTCCGACGCCCCGGCGCCCCCGCCGACCTTCGGCGCCGCGGTCGAGGCGCTCTCGGCCTGCGAGTGATGGGCGTGCCCGGCGGCGCGACCCCCTACGCCGCGCGTCGCCGCGCGGCGTAGGGGCCCGCGCCGCCGGTCGGGCCCTTCCAGGCTCGGCCTCCGGCCTCGGCTGACGCGGGTCGGGCGCCCTGCCGGGCTCCCGTCCCGCGTCGAGCCGGCCGCGCGGGGCGCGGCCGCCTTCCAGGCCCCTCACGCACCGCCCAAGGCGGCGTTCGACGCGCGGGCGGGCCCGCTGCTCGCGCATGGAACCGCACGAGGGGAGATCCCCCCGATCCCCGCCCGTGCGGTTCCATTTTCGCGCGGAACGGGAACCGCACGAGGGGAGATCCCCCCGATCCCCGCCCGTGCGGTTCCATTTTCGGGCGGAACGGGAACCGCACGAGGGGAGATCCCCCCGATCCCCCCTCGTACGGTTCCAGCCCGCACTCCGACGCGCTCGCGGCCAGACATGTGCCGCTCCTTCCCAGGTGTCAATCATCAATTCCTGACACCGTTCACGGCGCGGTTCCATCCCGCGCTCACGGTCTGGCGCCTTCCAGGTGTCAATCAGCAATTCCTGACACCCTCCCTGACACCTTTCCGCTCCCCCCCCGACACACCCGACACCCCTCTCCCAGGTGTCAATTGTCAATTCCTGACACCCCCCCCGACACCCCTCTCCCAGGTGTCAATTGTCAATTCCTGACACCTCTCTCCCAGGTGTCAATTATCAATTCCCGACACCCCCGCCCTCCACGCCCCCGCCCTGACACCCTCCCGGTCCCCCGCCGCCACGCCGCGCGACGGGGGCTGGAATGCGGGGCGGGCGCCGGGATCCCGCGGGCCGACGGCCACGCCCCGCCCCTCGGCCCGCCCCGGTCGGCCCGCGCGCAGCGGGCCGACCGAGCGGCTCCGCCGCGAGCCTGGAAGACACCGGACCGCACCGGGGCCGGGCACGGCCCCGGTGCGGGCGCGCCCACCCCCGCATCCGCTACACTCGGTGAATGCTCCCGCTCCTGCTCGCATGCGTCGCCGAGAAGCCGCCGACGGAGACCGCCCCGCCCGACGCCTGGGAGCCCCCCGTCGTGCCGTGCGACGGCGCCGTGATGCGCCCCGTGACCGTCGACGATCTCGTCGACTTCTGGCCCCTCTACGGCCCCGACCGCATCTCCCTCGTGCCCCCCCGGCAGCACTTCGCGTCCTACGAGCGCGACTGGGGCTGCCCGACGAGCACGACCGCCGGCGACACGACCACGTGGGAAGGCGACTGCGCCTACGACGGCTTCGCGTGGTCCGGCCGCTGGACCGACACGTGGACCGCGGGCGACGCGTTCCCCTCGGAGATCGTCGCCGAGGACGTGCGCTACTTCGACGACCACACCGGCTACCACGTCGCGCTCGACGGGCGCTCGGCCTGGGAGGTCGACGCCAGCGGTGTCGAGGTGACCGAGCGGGACTTCACGCTCTCGTGGAGCGGCTACCCCTTCGAGTGGATCACCGGTGACTGGACCGTCACGGCCTTCGAGCGCTTCGTGCCCGACACGGTCTACACCGCGGAGCTGCACATCGACGCGGTCCCGACGGAGGGGCCCGCCGGCACGTGGTGCATCGTCTCGGAGTCGTACCCCTCCGCCGGCTGCGACGCCGAGGCCGGGGGCGGCTGGGTGCTCCAGGGCGACCGGACGCTCGTGGTGCGCCGGGATCCCGACGTGGCGTGCGACGGCTGCGGCGCCGTCACGATCGACGGCGAGCCCGCGGGCGAGTACTGCGGCGGCGGATTCGGCTACCTGCCCTGACCGACCCCACCGCTGCGCCCGGCTCCACCGGCGCCCGGCTCACCCCACCAGCACGATCCGATCGAGCCGGAACACCCGCTCCTCGTTCCGAAGGTGGCAGAAGGCCTCCACCTTCGAGGCCGACACCTTCCGCACGGTGATCGTCCGGCGCGTGACGGAGTCGGAGCGGCGGTACTCGATGACGATGGGCTCGGCGCGGCGCGCGGCTTCGAGCAGCGTGTCGGTGACGACGCGGAGCTCCTCGGGGCTCGGGCGGCGGCAGAGGCGCTCGGCGGCGGCGACGGTGAGGCGCCGGTCGGGGTCGGCGCGCTCCAGCAGCGTCCACGCCATCTCCCAGGTGGCGTGGGCGTCGTCGAGCGCCCGGTGCGCGCGGGCGCGCTGGACGCCGAGGTGCTCGCACAAGCCCGCGAGGCTGTGGCTCCGGAGCGCCAGCACCCGCCGGGAGAGGCCGAGCGTGTCGACCACCGGCGTCTCGGGCGCCCAGAGCCGGGCGCGCGCGTACTCCATGCGCAAGAACGACACGTCGAAGCGGGCGTTGTGCGCCACCAGCACGGCCCCCTTCAGGAGCCGCGAGAGGGTGGGCGCCGTCTCGGCGAAGCTCGGCTGCCCGCGCACCATCTCGTCGGTGATGCCGTGGATCTCGGTGGCGTCGACGCCCCGCCCGGGGTCCACGAGCGTGGACCAGCGGAGCGGCGTGGCGCCGAAGCGCCCGCGCACGACCGCGACCTCGATCACCCGGTCGCCCCGCTCGGGGGAGAGCCCGGTGGTCTCGAAGTCGAGCGCGGCGATCTCGTGCTCCCAGATGCTGCCCCGCTGGTGCAGGTCGCTCTCGATCACTCGCCCGGCTCCTCGGGCTCGACGGGCGGGAGCAGCCACGCGGGGATGCCCGGCGGGGTCCAGTCGCCGCCGTCCACGTCGACGAAGATGGGGTTCGTGAGCGCGTAGGGGACGACGGGCCCGGTGCGCGGGATGGGGACGGCCGGCGAGAGCAGCGACCCGACGGTGGGCACGTCTTGCAGCGCCTCGGTGACCACGTCCTGGAGCTGCACGGGCGGCAGCTCCACCGGCGTGAACACCGGGCCGAGGTCGCCGTCGCCGACCGCGATCACCACGAACCACGAGTCCTTCTCGACGGTTACGGACAGATCCTCGATCATCTTGTAGACGTCGTCGTCGAGGCCCTCCCACTCGTAGATGAGGGTCCCGTTCTGGTAGAGCTCCACGCGGTCGACGGGGATCCAGGTGGGCGCCTGGACCTCGATGTGGAGGTCGACCTGGCCGTCGTCGACCGCCACCGTGTCGCCGATCGTCCCGTCGTCCGCGGTGAAGCGGACGAACGGGCCGTAGCTCGCGACGACGCGGCCGTCGCGCACCGCGTCGGCGATGGCCTGGTCGTCGAGCAGCGCGGGGTCGTCGGTGTCGGCGACCACGTAGTTGCGCGGGCAGCCGGCCTCGATCGAGAACTTGCCGTGGGTGTCGCTGTTGCCGAGCGCGGTGTAGCGCTTGCCGATGTTGAGCAGCGTGAACCAGTCGTCCACCTGCCCCTCGTGGCCGTAGCCGAGGCGGTAGACGCCCGCGAGCAGGTCCTCCTGCTCCTGGCCCGTGCGCGCCACGAGGTCGTAGTAGTCGACCTCCGCGCCGACCGCGTAGCGATCGAGCTCGTCCTGGGTGGGCGTGCGCACGATCTCGAAGCGCTTGCCGTTGAGCAGCTCGAGCGCCTCGAAGTCGGCCTCGTACTCGTCCTCGGCGAGGAGCGTGTTGGACCGGGAGAGCAGCGGCGTGACGACGGTGCCGGTGTAGGGATCGAAGCCGAACTGGTCGAAATAGCCCAGGATTCCGTCCCGCGGGTGCGCCACGAAGCGCAGCGGCTCGGTGCCCGCCTGCTCGCCCATCTGGTCGAGCGTGTCGAGGATCTCGCCGGCCGTCATGCCGGTCCAGTCGAACGCGCCGCCCTGGTCCTTGGCCGTGTCGGCCTCGAAGGGGAAGCCGAGGAAGTGGCCGACCTCGAGAGTCGTCGTCTCGAGCCCCACCGTGGTCTTGACCCAGGGCTCGAGCCCGAGGTCCTCGACCGCGGGGGCGTAGTCGGTGAGCGCGTCGTGGTCGGTCGAGGAGAAGAACTCGACGCCCTCGGCGGCCATCGTCACCACGCGGTCGGACAGCGTGGTGCCCGAGTCGAAGCTCGAGATCGAGTGCACGTGGAAGTCGGCGCTGACGTACCCCGTGGTGTCGACCGAGCGGACGACCTGCAGCTGCAGCCGGGAAACGCCGGTGTCCGTGACCGCGAAGATCGGCGACTCGCCGAGCTCGTACTCGAGCCCGCGCGACGCGATCGCGGTGTAGGTGCCCGGCGGCAGCACGACGTCGGCCTCGCCGTGGGGGAGGAACACCACCTCGGTCGGATCGCCGGCGACGTAGGGGTCGCCGTACTCGGAGTTCAGCGAGGCGTCGCCGAAGAAGGTGACCTTGGCCGGCACGGGGCGGCCGAGCTCGTCGACCACCTCCACGCTCACCTGGCCCGCGCGCGGCGAGGCGAGCACGAGGTCGACGCTGCCGCCTTCCTCGACCGTCACCGGCACGCGCACGCCGTCGGGACGCCCGCGCCCGTGCACGAGGAGCTCCCAGTCGCCGGGGGGCAGCCGCCCGCCGAACGACCCGTCGATCTGCGTGTCGTCGCCGACGTCCGAGAGCCACTGGTTGTAGGGCCGGTCCGCGCCGGGCTCGAACACGAGCACGGAGACGCCCGAGAGCGCCACGCCCGTGCCCTCCTCGACCACGAAGCCGTTCACCTCGCCGTAGGGCAGGCCGCGGGCCTCGAGCAGCACGTCGAGCACGCTGCCCACGTCGCCCTTGCCGACGGCGAGGAAGCGCTCGTAGCTGTAGGCCGCGCCGCCTGCGAAGCGGACGTCGGAGCCGTCGCCCTCGATGCCCACGCCGAAGGCCGCGGTCTGCGACGAGGTGAACAGCGGGATGTAGAGGTCGCCGTCGACGGCGGCGATGCCGTAGCTCACGCCGTCGGCCACGCCGGCCACGAAGTCGAGCTGGAACGGGTCCTGGAACGTGTTCGTCCCGGCGTCGTTCGCCTCGCCGACCGCGCGGTCCTCGTCGAAACCGATGCCCGGCGCGAACACGTCGACCGCGCCACCCTGCAGGTAGAAGTCGCCGAAGGCCACGCCCGAGGTCATCGCGAGGCCGAGCACGTCGAGGCCGTCTTCGGTGCCCGCCAACGGGGTGCCCTCGGGCGGGTCCGTGGAGAGATCGACGGGATCGTTGTTCGCGAGGAACCCCGATGCGGTCGTCTTGATGCGCAGCGCGCCGGAGCCGGGCTCGAGGATGTAGTCGGTGGTGACGCGGAACTCCGGCTGCTTCACGACCGACCACAGCGGGTCGAGCAGCCGGAGGAAGGGCTCCGCCGTGGCGTCGGTGCGGATCACGGCCGCGCCGCCGTCGCTCCCGTCGCTCTGGACGAAGACCTCACCCTCAGTGTCGACGGCGCCGAGGTTCATGTTCACGGTCGCGAACATCTCGGCGAACTGGTCGTTCCCGTGCCCGCCCGCGTACTTCGGGTGCGGGCGCTGGAGGTCGACGTCGGCGATGGTGCCGCCGAAGGGGCTCGGGCCGAGCGAGTAGCGGGCGCCGAGCACGGTGAACCGCACCCGATCGTTCTCGAGCAGGTAGTCGCCGGGGCGGGCGGTCGCCTTGGGGCCGCCGATGCCGTCTTCCAGCGCGGCGAGCTGCGTGGCGCGCGCCCAGGTCCCTTCTTCGGAGCAGGCGAGCAGGAGGAGCAGGTGCATGGCTCTGGTAGGATACCGGTCCGGCCCCGGATGTCCATGCTGCTCTCCCTCGCTGCCCTGACGCTCGCCTCCGCCCCCGCCCTCGCCGGCACCGAAAACACCGCCTCCACCGAGGAGGAGTCCCCCGCGACCGCGGGCTCCGAGACGGTGGGGGAGGCGGAGCCGACCGTCGCCGAGGAGCCCTCCGGGCGCCCCGCGGACATGGGTCGCGCGCGCGGCGGGAAGCCCGGCAAGGGCGGGAAGGGTGGCCCCAAGGGTCCCGGCGGCGGCCCCGGCGGCGGCCCGCACCACGACGGTCCCGGCCCCGGCGGGCACGAAGGCCCCCGCGGCGTGTGGGCGCACATCCGCCCGGTCGCGCTCGTGCAGGTCTGGGGCACGGCCTGGGACATGGACGAGGATCCCGTCGCCGACGCCACCGGCTACGGCGACCCCGAGGACGACGTCGGCTTCAAGTTCAAGCGCGTCCGGCTCGGGCTCGAGGGCCGCGAGAAGGGCCTCGACTGGGCCATGGTCGTCGGCCTGACCGCGCCCTACGACGGCTTCGACGACCAGGACGGCTCCCTCGAGATCATCGACGCGCACGTCGGCTACGAGTGGAAGGGCCTCGGCGTGCAGGCCGGCCGCGACGAGGTGCCGTTCTCCCGCGACCGCCTCATCTCCTCCTCGGAGCAGACGTTCACCGAGCGCGGGATGATCGCCGAGCACATCGCCCCCGGGCGCGAGCTCGGCGCCACGGTGTGGGGCGAGAAGTTCGGCGCGAAGATCACGCTCGGGGTGTTCAACAGCGGGGGAACGATCTTCGGCGACGACAACCTCGGCAAGACCCTGCTGGGACGCCTGGAGTACACCTACGGGGAGGCCGACGTGTACGAGACCTGGGGCGGCCCGCGCACGCTGTCCTTCGGCGTCGGCGTGGGCGGCTTCCTCACGGACGACCGGTCCACGACCACCCAGGCGCTCGGCGCCGACGCGATCCTCCGCGTCGCGGGGCTCACCGTGATGGTCGACGGCGCGCTCGCCAACGTGGGCCCCGGCGACACCACGCTCGACGTCCCCGGCGTCTTCGAGGAGACCACCCGCCGCGGGCTCACCGGGCACATCGGCTACGGCATCGGCGCCTTCGAGCCCGCCGTGAAGGTGTCGCTCTACGAGGACAGCGCGATCGGGGGCTACGACAACGTGCTGGCCGGCGTCGTCTGGCACGGCGCGCTCGACGACAAGCGCCGCGACCGCGTGCGGATCGGCGCCGGGTACGCGCTCCGCCTCGAGGAGACCGCCATCGACAACGACACGGTCCGCATCTGGGCACAAGTGAGGCCATGAGCATCCGCGGCATCCCCCAGCTGCCGGAGCCGACCTTCCGGACTGCGGACGATGCCTGGGTGAGCCTCGACTCCGTGGTCAAGCGGGTGTGCGCCGCGCTCGACGGCGACGTGAGCCCGCTCGTCGCGAAGTGCACGATCCAGCTCGCGCGCCACGCGACGCACTCCGTCGACCGCGTGGAGATCGGGCAGCTCGCGGCCGACGTGTGCTGCGCGCTGCGCTCCGAGCGCATCGTCGTCACGCCCCTGGTGGTCCAGGCCGTGCTGATGGCCTACGCCGCCGAGGTGGCGAGCCTGGGCGTGGTGCAG
Organism: uncultured Enterobacteriaceae bacterium; assembly: GCA_964457335.1. Taxonomy (GTDB): domain Bacteria; phylum Myxococcota_A; class UBA796; order UBA796; family SXON01; genus CAJBVW01. The sequence goes on from CAYWGD010000191.1 coordinate 10,545, forward strand.
GTCGAGGAAGGGTAGGGCACCCGGTCGCGCCCGCGTCCCTCGTGGTGGGCGGCCGGGCGTGGCGCGCCGGTGCGTCGACGCCGGTGCCCCCAGCCGCGTCGGCGGCTCGGGTGCCCGAGCGGCCCCGTACTACGGTGTGACCTGGACCTTCCGGGGCGAGGTCGCGGAGCCCTCCTTCAGCGTCGTCGAGCCCTTCGACGCGGAGAGGAAGTAGGCGATGCCGCTCGCGAGCTCGTCGGTGACCTTGACCGTGCCGTCGTAGGTGTCGCCGGCGCCGAGGAGCTTCTTCTCCTGGAACGCGCCGCCCGACGCGGGCCGGTAGTAGAGCTTCACGGTCCAGCCCGCGCCGGGGAGGGTCGCCGCGAAGCGGACGCTCTCGCCCACCTTCGCGGGCGCGGGCGCCGTGTGCGCGATCGCGGGCTTCGCCGCCGTGGCCGGGGCCGCGTCCACGACCGCGGGCGCGTCCGGAGCCGGGGTCGCGGCGGGCGGCAGGTCGGCGGGGGGCGGCGCGGCGGGGGTCGGCGCGGCGGTGGGCGGGGCCGCGTCGGGGCTGGTCGGGGCGGCGGAGGGCCGGTTCGAGCCCGTGGACGGGCGGCCG
>CAYWGD010000192.1:0-11129 GCA_964457335.1 uncultured Enterobacteriaceae bacterium
GGGGCTCGCGGGGCCGGGGCTCGCGGGGCCGGGGCTCGCGGGGCCGGGGCTCGCGCCGGCCGCCACCCCGCCCGCGAGGAGCGCGAGGCTCAACGCGGGCAGGAGCCACGCGCGGTCGGCCCACCAGAGGCGCATGGCGCCCTTGGCGAGCGACGTGAAGCCCCAGGGCGCCACGACGGGCCCGGGCAGCCAGTGGCCGAGGCCGAGCACCACGCCGATCCCGGCCACAACGCCCGGCCACCACGCCGCGCCGAGCACGCCGCCGGCCGTGCCGCGCCCCCGGTGCGCGCGCAAGACCGCGAGCGCCGCCAGCGCGAGCAGGAGCGGACGCACCGTGCGGAGCGCGACGCCGTCGACGCCGTGGATGCGCGCGACGGCGAGGTCCACCGGCCGGGTGAGCCCGCCCTGGAGCGGCGCGGCCTGCCACGGGTCGCTGCTGGCGGAGGGGAGCTCGGCGATGCCGGACCACACCCACCCCGCCGCCGGGAGCACGAGCGCGCCGTACGCGGCGACGACGGTGGCGGCGGCGGCCCACTCGCGCCGCACGAGGGAGGGCCCGAGCACCAGCGGGATCGCGAGGAGCGCGAAGTCCCACGACGCGAGCGTGGCGAGCGCCGCGACGAGGCCGGCGGCGACGGCGGACCGCGCCCGCGCGTCGTCGGCCGCGCGCACCCCGAGCCCGAGGCACAACGGGAGGAACACGGCGGCGAACACCTGCGTCGACCGCCCCTCGGACAGCTCGCGCAGCACGACCTCAGCGACCTGCCAGCCGACGCCGGTGACGAGCGCGGCGCCGACGCCGCCCCACCACCGCGCGCCGAGCCACGCCCCCGCGGCGCCCACGGCCCAGAGGAGCAGGAGCGCATAGGCCCACATGCCGGCCTGGAAGCCGAGCGCGGCGGTGAAGGGCGCGGACGCGAGCGCGTCGAGGGGCAGGCCGTCGACGACGCTGCGATCGGTGCGGTAGGGGAGGTTGTGCAGGTCGTCGGCGAGGTAGCCGAGGACGCCGCGGGTGTGGACCTGCCAGTGCAGGTTGAGCGTGACGGGCGCGTACGGGAGGGCGGGGTCCCCGGGGAACGCGCCCGGTCCGACGCCCAGCAGCGCCCCCGCCGAGCCGAGGAGCGCCACCAGGGCGAGCCCGAAGCCGCGGGGCCGGCGAGCGAGCGGCGGGAAGAGCGACGACGAAGGCACAGCCGAGCCTATCGCGCGCGGGCCGCGGATCCGCATCCGCGCGCCCCGGTATAAGCTCCCGCGTCCCCCCTCCGCGGAGCGCGTCCTGCCGTCCCAACCACCCGCCCCCCCGATCACCTGGGGAGAGCGCCTCCGGAAGGCCGGCTGGTCGACGGTCACGCTGCTCATGTTCCTGGCCTTCCTCGAGATCCTCGCCCGCCGCGTGGGCGCGCCCGAGGAGAACAAGAACATCGAGATGGACTTCAACGCGGACATGATGTGGCAGCTCCGCCACGACCCGAACAAGGGCCCCGAGTACCGCGTGAACGCCCTCGGGCTCCGGGGGCCCGAGCTCGAGGACGGCGATCCGGTGCGCGTGCTCTCGCTGGGCGACTCCTCGATCTACGGCCACAGCGTGCGCATCGACGAGGTGTTCACCTCGGTGATCGCGGCGCGGGTGGAGGCCGCGCGGCCGACGCCCCCGGTCGAGGGGGTGATCGGCGGCATCCCGGGGTATTCGAGCTACCAGTCCATCCGCCTGCTCGACCGCGTGGGCGAGGTGGTCGACCCGGACATCGTCGTCATCGGGAACATGTGGAGCGACGCCTTCCAGTCGGCGATCACCGACGCGGACTGGGCGCGCCAGCTCGCGGAGGCATACGGCCCCTGGCAGCCCGTCACGGCGCCGCTCGCGCTCCTGTCCGAGTACTCGGCGCTCGCCCGGAACGTGCGCCGCCACGTGCACGACCGCTTCTACCCCGCCAAGGAGACGGCCACCGAGATCGGGTGGATGCACCTCACGAAGGCCGATCCGGGCCTCGAGGACCCCACCGAGACGACGGAGAACCTCGAGCGCCGCGCCCTGGGCCTGCCCGACGCGCCGCCGCCCGGGCAGGGGCCGCCGCCGGGCGGAGGACCCCCCCCGGGTGGACCGCCGCCGCTTGGCGCGCCGGGTGGACCGCCGCCCCATGGCGCGCCGGGTGGACCGCCGCCGGGTGCTGGGGGCGAGCTGCTGAAGAGCGAGAACCCCGCGCCGTCGGAGGGCGGGGCGAAAGACGGCGCCAAGGAGCCCGCGAAGGGGACCGGCTCGAAGCCGCGGCGGCGCGACCTCGCCACGTCCCGCGTGCCCGTGGCCGAGTACGAGGCCAACCTCCACGCGCTGGCAGCCCGCGTGCGGTCGCTCGGCGCGCTGCCCGTGTACCTGATGCTCCCGCACCCGAACGACGGGGGCCGCGGCCTCACGCCGGTCGAGGAGCAGTACCGCGTCACGATGCGGCGCGTGGCCGCCGACGAGGGCGCCCCGCTGGTCGACTGCGTGGACTGGTTCCTCCGCCACCCGAACCCCGCGTCGCGCTTCGCGGACGACATCCACCCGAGCGCCGCCGGGCACGCCGACATCGCGACGGCCGCGCTGGAGGCCATGGCCGCGGACCCGACGGTCGCGGCGCGGCTCGGGATCCCGACGGGGGCGTTCGCCCCGCTCCCCACCGAACCCGAGCCGGACGGCACGCCCGCTCCCTGACGCTCGCGGTCGCTGCCGAACGGAGCACGTGGGGCGCGCCGAGCACGCCGGGGGGGCGCTCCGGGCGGCTCGCGGTGGCTACATCCACGAGGATGCCCGAGGCCCCTCCCCATCCGCACGAGTCCGCGCGTCTCGCTTCGCTCCGCCGGACCGGCATCCTCGACACCCAGCCCGAGGCGCCGTTCGACGAGGTGGTCCAGCTCGCGAGGATGGTGTGCGACGCCCCCACGGCGTTCATCAGCTTCGTGGACGGGGCGCGGCAGTGGTTCAAGGCGCGGGCCAACCTCGAGCCGCACGAGACGCCGCGGTACGTCTCGTTCTGCGCCCACGCGATCCTCTCGGAGGAGGGCATCGTGATCGAGGACGCCACCCGCGACCCCCGCGTTGCGCACAACCCGCTCGTGACGGGCCCGCCGTACATCCGGATGTACGCGGGAGCGCCGCTCGTGCTGTCGGACGGCTACCCCGTCGGCACGTTGAGCGTGGTCGACCCCCGCCCCCGCGCCCTCGCGCCGCGCCAGTGGGGGGCGCTCCACATGCTCGCGCGGCAGGTCGTGACGCAGATCGAGGTGCGCATGCAGCGTGCCCGGCTCGCCGAGGCCAACGCGGAGCTCAGGACGCGCGAGGCGAGCCTGGCCGCGCTCAACGCCGAGCTGGACGCCTACGCGCGGACGTTGTCGCACGACGTGCGCGCGCCGCTCCGCGCGGTGGACGCCTACCTGTCGCTCCTCCGCGGCGAGCTCGGCGAGGGCGTCGCGCCGACGGCGCGCGACTTCCTCGATCGGGCCGCCGCGGCGTCGAGGCGCGCGATCCAGCTGGCGGACGGCGTCCTCGAGCTCTCGCGCGTGAGCCGCGCCCCCCTCGCGGTGAAGGAGGTGGACCTCTCGGCCCTCGCGCGCGACGTCGTGGACGAGCTCCGGCGCACACACCCGGGGCGCCGGGTCGAGGCCGCGGTGGCCCCGGGGCTCGCGGTGCGCGCCGACCCCTGCCTCGCCCGGATCCTGCTCGAGAACCTGCTCGCGAACGCCTGGAAGTTCACGGGCACGCGCGAGGTGGCGCACGTGGAGGTGGGGCGCGCGCCGGCCGGCGAGCTCTACGTGCGCGACGACGGGGTGGGCTTCGACCCGCGCGCGGCGGCCCGCCTGTTCCAGCCGTTCGAGCGCCTCCACGGGCGGGCCTTCGAGGGCACGGGCGTGGGCCTGGCGACCGTGCGCCGGATCGTCGAGCGCCATGGGGGTACCACGCGCGCGGAGTCGGTCCCGGATCGCGGGACGACCGTGTTCTTCACGCTCCCGGCGTTCGTGGGCGCGGAGCCCGTGCACGGGTAGCCCGGGGCGGTCAGTCGAAGAAGCGCTCCAGGATCCCATCCGGGCCGAGGACCGGGATGCCGAGGATCGCGGCCAGGAGCGCCGGGGCCGCGACCGCGAAGCTCGCCAGGAGGGCCGCGCCCGGCAGCCGCATCGACCAGGGCACCCTGCCGTTCGTGCCCGCGAGCGTGGGCTCGCCGCCGCCCAGGTAGAGGGCGGCGAACAGGAGCCCGCCCGGGGTCCCGACGACGGGGATGTGCGCGAGGCCCGCGTAGGCGAGCGAGAGCGCCACGAGCCCGCCCACGCGCTGGCGGGAGCGCAGGGCCGTCGCCGCGTGCACGAGCAGCCACGCCACGTAGGCGGCGCCGAAGCCGAGCACCACCGCGGGCCGCGGCGCCTGCTCCCAGAACGCGCGCGGGGCCAGCGGGAGGAGCACCCGGAGCGGCCCGAAGGTGTACCAGGCGCCCGCGCCGAGCACCGCGACCGCGCCGCCCAGGCCGGCGACCCACGCGAGGCCCACGACCGGGATCATGCGGAGGCGGAAGCGACGCGCCTCGGCCGCCCGCCGCCGGGCCTCCTCCTCGGCGCGGGCGGCGCGGGCGGCGGCCTCGCGCGCGTCCCGCTCGGCGCGCTCCTCGGCGGCCCGGCGGCGCCGCTCCTTCTCCGCCTCGGCAGCGGCGCGCTTGCGGACGGCCTCCTCGGCGGCGAGGCGCGCCGCGCGGGCGGGGCGGCTCTCGCCGTCGAAGCGCACGGTCCAGGGCCGGACGGTGCGGGGCGGGTGGAGGGCGCGCCAGGCGGCGTCCGGCACGTGCACGGGGACGCCGCAGTGGGCGCAGGGCGTGGTCCGGCGGTCCGCCGCGGTGATCGACAGGCCGGCGCCGCACTGCGGGCAGACCATCGCGACGGGGGCCGCGGCGAGGGGGGGCGGCGGCTCGTCGGGGTCCGCGCCGAACACGCGGGCAGCGCTCGGGCAACCGCCGCGCAGGCGCCCGGGCGGCCCGGACTCGACGCGGGCGCCGCACGCGCACACCAGGGCCTCGGCGTCGTCGGGGCCGGGCGGCACGACCGCGCCGCACGCCGCGCACACCGGGCCGGCGGCGGGCGCCGCGGTCCACCGCCAGGTGAGGTCCCCGATCGTGTGGGCGGCGGCGGCCTCCACGTCGGGCCAGGCGTCCTCGAAGCGCTGCACGAGGCCGCCCAGGAGCTCGGGGGGCACGCGCACCCGGGCCGTACACGCCGTGCACTCGACCTCGGGCGCGGGGCCGTTCGCGGGCAGGTGCGCGCCGCAGCGCGGGCACTCGGTGCGGAGGGTGAAGACCCCGAAGCGCGGGGAGGTGTCGTGGGCCCACGCCACGGTCACGCCGTGCGCCCGAGCGCCTGTCGCATGGCGCCCACGAGGTCGGTGCGGGTGGTGATCGTCGCGACCTTGAGCGCGTTGCCGATCGCGCGCGCGGTGCTGCGGCCGTGCGCCTTGATGCAGAGCCGGTCGAAGCCGAGGATCGGCACGCCGCCGTACTGCTGCCAGTCGGTCACCCGCCGGACGCGGCGGATCGCCGGCCCCAGGAGCCACAGGCCCGCCGCGTAGCGGATGCGCCGCTCGCCGGCCGCCCGGGCCGTGCGCAGCACCGTCTCGCTCACGCCCTCGAGCATCTTGAGCACGATGTTGCCGACGAAGCCGCCGGTGACGACGACGTCGGCCGTGCCGCGGGGGATGTCCATCCCCTCGACGTTGCCGAGGAAGCGCAGGTCGGAGCGGGCCGCGAGGCGCGCGTGCGCCTCGACCACGGCGGGCGTGCCCTTGCCCGCCTCCGCGCCGTTCGAGAGGAGCGCCACGGTCGGGCGCGGGTTCTTCGAGATGCGCTCGGCGTAGGCGGCGCCCATGACCGCGAAGGCGACGAGGTCGTCCGCGGTGGGGTCGAGGGTGAGCCCGGCGTCGAGCAGGAGCGAGAAGGGGTCTCCGCGGTCGCCGCGCCGCCGCTCGGTGGGGACGACCGCGCCGAGGGCCGCGCGCGCGACGCCGGGGAGCCGGCCGAAGGTGCGGGCGCACGCGAGCGTCACGGCGCCGGTGTTGCCGGCGCTGACGAGCACGTCGGCCTCGCCGGCGGCCACGAGCCGCGCCGCCACCAGCACGGAGGCCTCCGGCGTGGCGTCGAGCGCCTCCCGCGGCGAGGCGTCCATCGGCACGGACGCGGGCGCGTGGACCACGTGGATGCGGGCGGCGACGTGGGGGTTGCGGGCGAGCTCGGCGGCGATCGCGGCGCGGTCCCCGACCAGCGTGACGTGGGGCGCGTCCTCGCGCAGGGACACGGCGGCGGCGCCGGCCACGGTCGCGGCGGGCCCGAGGTCGGATCCCTGGGTGTCGAGGGCGAGGCGGGTCATGGCGCGAGCGCGGCCCAAGGTACCACGCGCGCGGGTAGACTCGCGCGATGGTCCAGACCGTCGGCACCCTCCTCCTCGTCCTCGGCGTGCTCGACGGGCTCGCGGCGTTGTTCTGCCTCTGCGGAGGGCCGGTGGGCGCCGTGGGCGCGTTCGCGGAGGGCCGCGAGGACGCGCCGTTCATGCTCGCGTTCTACCTCGTGTACGGCGTGATCCTGGGCGCGCTCTCGGCGCTGAAGGTGACCGCGGCCGTCCGCGTGCACCGCCGCACGGGCTGGAAGCTCGCCGTCGCCGCGTCGATCGCGTGCTTCGTGAACACCGCGATGTGCTGCAACGTGGTGTCGCTCGCGCTCGGCATCGTGTGCCTGTCGCTGCTCGTGCGCCCGGAGGCGCGCGCGGAGCTCGGCGGGTAGCGCGGAGCTCCGCGGGCAGCTCCGGCCGCACGCTCAGGGCTTCACGCCCCAGCGCGCCTCGAGGAGCTCGAGCGGGAAGGCCATGACCGCGTCCTGGCTCACGAGCCAGCCGGGGACGGTGCCGCCCGGGTCGGACTGCACGTAGTAGGTGATGGTCCCCGCGGACTTGTCGTACACCCAGCCGCCCGTGTTGAACGGCGTGTAGACCGCGTCCTGCGCGTTGAGCGCCGCGGCGTAGGGGCCCTGGAACGCGCCGGTCGACCCGGTGTGCTTCACGAGGTCCCACTCGATCTTCGCGCGCGTCTCGCTCTGCTCCGTGACCTTGAGCGCGATGACGTAGTGGCGCGACGACACGAGCGCGTTGCCGCCCGTGCGCTGATACACAACGATGTATCCGTCGGGCCGGCGCTCGAGCGTGCGGCACTCGAGCAGCGCCTTCACGCCCATGTACGACGCGCCCTTCGGGTAGTGCTCGCAGTCGAGGATGGCGGCGACGAAGTCCGCGGTCGTGATCGCCGCGCCCGCCGTGCTCACGGTCGTGGACATGCGTTTCGCGTTGCCCGCGCGGGACACGAGCTCCATCGGGGCGGCGGCGTGGACGGCGGCGACGAGCGTGAGGAAGGGCAGCATGCGCCGCTTCTACCCGGTGGGAAGCGGGATCACCAGCGGCGTTGCCGCGCGGAGGTGCCGATACATCATGAGACGTATCGGCATGTGTCGCCGTATCAGCAGGGCTCCCCCTGGTACCCCAGCCCCGCCGACGGCGTCGCGAACGTGGTGAGCGGGGGCGAGCCGTCGATGCGGCGCCCGAAGCGGATCATGCCCGTCTCCTGGTGCCAGGGGCCCGCGCTCAGCCACCCGGCCTCGAGCATCACGCCCCACTCGCTCGCCGTGCGCCACGCGACGCGGAAGCGCCCGTTGTGGGTGAACGACTCGCCGGGCGCGAACCAGGGCGACACGCCACCGCCGGCGTACTGCTGGCCGACGCCCACGCCGCCGCAGATGGTGAAGCGCTCCTGGAAGGCCGTCCACCGCACGTCGAGGCGCCCGGTCGCGACGGCGAAGATGGGCGGGCTGTAGTAGGCGCCCTGGCCGACCTGGAAGCCGTCCACCTGCCGCTCGTGGGAGAAGGCGACGCCCTCCGCGCCGATGCGCACGTTCCGGGACGGCGTCCCGACGCGCTGGCCGAGCCAGGCCACGACCTCGGCGCGGCCGGTGGGCTCGAGCCCGATGCCCTCGGACTGGCCGAGCCGGCCGAGGAGCCCGAGGTCGGTGCCCCAGGGCGCGCCGACGCCGGCCCACCCGCCGAACCAGGTGTGGTGCACCTTGCCCATCGGGGCGCCGCTGAACAGGTCCTCCCCGCCGACCCAGCTCGTGTAGGAGTCGAGGACCGGCGCCCGGCCCGTCTCGACGCCGAGGGCGAGCGGGAGGCCGATGCGGCCGCGGCCCCCGAGGAACCAGACCGGGTAGGGCTCGTCGTCGAAGCCGAGGGGGCTCGTGCCCGCCCGGAGCCACGCGGCCCAGGGCTTGTCGAAGTCCGTGGCCGCGCCGATCGAGGGCGCGACCCCCCAGCGCTCGTGGACGCCGTCCTCGACGCGCACGAGCACCGCCTCGACGTCGAGCTGCAGCGGGCCGACGGGGGGCGGGCCGACGTGGAGCGGCACGTAGGTGGTGAGCTCCTGGCCGATGCCGGGCGTGCCGGAGCGGCGATACACGCCGAAGCCGGCCGTCGCGAGCGCGGCGGGCTTCTCCTTCGGCCCGTCGTCGACCTTCGGCGCGCGGGGCGAGAGGTCCCGCGGGCCGAAGGTGGGCGCCTCGCCGTCCAGCTCCTCGGGGAGCTCCTCGTCCTCGAGCTCGACGTCCGCGGGATCCGCGGGGGCGTCGTCGGCCTCCGCCTCGGCGAGGTCGACCTCGGGGTCGATCGAGTCGGGGTCGAACCTCGGCGCGGTCGGGAGCTCGCCGACGGGCGTGGCGCGCACGCGGGGGGGCGGCTCGGCCGCTCGCAGCCGGCCGAGGAGGTCGCCGACGCGCGGATCCGGATCGGTGGCCCAGCGCGCGTCCAGGAGCTCGATGGCCTTGGCACGGCGGCCTGCCCCGGTCAGGTCGTTCGCGAGGGCGAGGAGCACGTCGACGTTGTCGGGCTCGAGCGCCTGGGCGCGCCGCACCGCGCCGCGCGCGTGGCCGACGTGCCCGAGCGCGCGCTCCCCGTCCGCGAGGAGCAGGAGCGCGGTCGCGTCGCCGCGAGCGAGCGCCGCCGCCTCGCGCATCGCGTCGCGCTGGGCCAGGCCGCGGTGCGCCTTCTTCGCGGCCACGGCGGCCTCGGTGGCGGCGGAGACCCGCACCCGGCGCAGGTCCTCGGCGAGCGAGGCCCCGCCGCCGCCGGCCACGGCCACCCGGTAGAGCGCCTCGACCCGGGCGCTGCAGCCGCACGCCCGGCCGGCCCGCATCGCCACGTCGAGGGCCCACGGGTTCGTGGGCTCCTTCGTGAGCGCGCGGGCCGCGGCCTCGACCGCCTCCCGCGGGCGCCCGAGGTCGGCCAGCAGCGCCGCCCACGCGGCCTGCACGAGCGGCTCGCCGCCGGACTCCACCGCGAGCTCGCGGAGCGCGCGCTCGGCATCGGCGAGCCGGCCCTGCCGGCGGAGGTCGTCGGCGTTGCGCACGGCGAGCCGGGCGCGGAGCTCCTCCCGCAGCTTCTCGGTGTCGGGGTCGGGGCGCCGCGCCGCGAGCGCGTCGAGGACGGCCAGGGCGGCCTTCCCCTGGCCCATCGCCTCGAGCGCGCCGGCCTCGCCGCGGGACGCGACGGTGTCGACGGCGGCCTCCTCGCCGTGCTCCGTGAGCGCCGCGCGGAAGTGGTTGAGCGCCTCGACGTGCTCGCCGACGGCCACGAGCGCGCCCGCGAGCGCGATGGTGGTCCACACGTCGGGGTCGAGCTCGCGGGACTCGCGGAAGCGCGTGATGGCGGCCTTGAAGTCGCCGGACTGGCGGGCCTGGTCGCCGCGCTCGCGCAAGAGCCGCGCGCGGATGCGGTCGCGCTCGCGTGCGGCGTCGCCGGCGAGGCCCTGGTCGAGCGCGTCGAGGGCCTCGACCGCGGCCTCGGTGCGGCCCATCGCGAGCAGGACGCGGACGACGCCGAGGCGGTTCCACGGGTCGCCCGGCGCGAGCGCCACCGCGGCGCGCTCGACGCCGAGCGCCTCGTCGAGGCGGCCCGCCGCGAGCAGGGTGTCCGCGAGGCCGTGCAGGAAGCGCGCGTCGCCGGGCCAGCGGGCGGCGTGGGCCCGCCACGCGGCCTCGGCCTTCACGAGGTCGGACAGGGCGCGCGTGGCGCGGACGGCGTCGGCCCGCGCGAGCTCGTCGCGCAGCGCGCGCACGCCGGGGTCGGAGGCCGGGAGCGAGGCGAGGCGCGACTCGGCCTCGTCGCGCCGGCCCAGCGCGTAGGCGAGCGAGGCCGCGGAGCGCCCGGCCTCGACGTCGGCGGGGTCGGTCGCGGCGCGCGCGTACAGGGCGTAGGCGCGCTCGAGGTCGCCCTCGCCCCACGCGGCGCCGCCCACGGCGCGCAACACGTCGCCCGACTCCGGGCGGACCGCGAGCGCGAGGAGCGACCCGGTCCGGGCGGGCGCCGTCGCGCCGGCCTTGCGCTGCGCGTCGGCGGCGCCGAGCAGGAGCCCGGCGAGCCCGTCGACGGCCCGCGCGCGGACGGCGGGGTCGGGCGCGCGCGCGACCGACACGGCCGCGGCCGGGAGCGCCTCGTCGGGCCGACCCGCGGCGACCCCCGCCAGCACCAGGAGGGCGCGCGCCGCGGGGTCGTCCGGGCGCAGCTCGACCGCCTTCGCGAGCGGGGCGACCGCGTCCGCGTGCCGCCTGGCGGCCACGAGCAGCCGGCCGTAGAAGTTCGCCGTGTCCACCTCGTCCGGCGCCCCGGCGAAGGCGGCGGCCGCGGCGGGGAGGTCGTCCTCCAGGGACGGCGTGCTCCGGGCCCGCGCGAGCACGAGCGTGAGCTCGAGCGCGCCGCGCTCCTGGGGCGGGACGGGGCCCGCCGCGAGGGCGGTCGACGCCTTCTCGAGCTGCCCGAGCGCGAGGTGCGCGCGGACGAGCCCGGCACGCGCGGCCGGGGAGGGGTCGAGCTTCATCGCCACGGTGCAGGCGCGGAGCGCGCCCTCGCCGTCGCCGCGGGCGAGCCGCAGCTCGGCGAGCAGCAGCGCGGCGGCCACCCGGGTGCGGGTGGTGGGGGAGAGCGCGGGGGCTTCGGGGGCCGCCGGCGGAGCGGCACCCTCGCTCGTGCCGCGAGGCTGCGCGAGGGGCCCGGAAGGCGGCGCGGGCGCGTCGGCGCCGGGGGCCGGAGGC
>CAYWGD010000193.1:0-10963 GCA_964457335.1 uncultured Enterobacteriaceae bacterium
GCCCACGGCGCCCGCGCCGCTCGCGGCGCCCGCGGCGCTCGGCGCTGCCCGCGGCGCCCGCGGCGCCGCTCCCGTTAGGAAGCGCGCGCATGCTCGTCCTCCTCCTCCTCGCCTGCGCCCCCACCGACGACGACCCCAAGCCCTCGGAGGACTGCGCCACGCTCCTCTGGTACCGGGACGGCGACGGCGACGGCTACGGCAGCGAGAAGGTCCCCTGCGACGAGGCCACCGCCGCCGACGTGGAGAACGACGACGACTGCGACGACGCCGACGCCACGATCCACCCCGGCGCCGAGGAGCGCTGCAACGACGGGGTGGACGACAACTGCGACGGCTTCGCCGACCCGCCCGCGCAGCCCTGGTATACCGACGCCGACGGGGACGGCTTCGGCGACCCCGCCACCGCGGTCGAGACCTGCTTCGCCGAGGGCCGCGTGGCCGTGGCCGGCGACTGCGACGACACCGACGCGCGCGTGAACCCCGACGCCGTGGAGGTCTGTGACGGCGTCGACGACGACTGCGACGGCGACGGCGACCTCGAGGGCACCGCGGCGCACGAGGCGACCGACGGCACCTTCACCGACTGGACGACCACCTTCGCCGGCGAGGTCGACCACCACACCGGCGGCACCGTCCACCTGTGCGGCGGCACCTGGTCCGCGTGGCTCGACGTGACCGCGGATCCCCTGGTCGTGCGCGGCGAGAGCTCCCACCCGCGCCCCGTCCTCGACCTCGCCGGCCTCCCGTACGGCGTCCGCGCGAACGAGGGCGTCGAGGTGACCCTCGAGAACCTCACGCTCACCGGCCTCGACGAGGCGGGCACGAGCGCCGTGTACGTCGACGACGACGGTCGCGCCGAGCTCACCGACGTCGACCTCCTCGACAACCACGGCGCCGGGGCGGGCGTGGCCGTCGCGGCCCAGCCCGGCGCCGTGATCGTCGGGACGCGGCTCACGGTCACGGGCAACTCCGGCGCCGGCATCGTCTCCGCCAGCGACGGCCGCGTCGCCATCACCGACTCCACCTTCGCGAACAACCGCTCCACCGGCGGCGCCGGGGCCATCGGTGGCGGCGGCGACGTGTCGGCGGTCGGCTCCACCTTCACCGGCAACGAGGCCACCGGCGCCGGCGGGGCCGTCGCGACGGACGAGCTCACCGCCGAGGACTGCGTGTTCTCCGGCAACCGCGCCGGCTCGCACGGCGGCGCGCTCTACGTCGGCACCGCGCGGCTCACGGACGTGGTCCTCGAGGGCAACGAGGCCGTCGAGCACGGCGGCGGCGTCTTCGTCCGGAGCCTCAGCTGGCTCGACGGCGTCGAGGCGCGCGACAACGTCGCCGGCACGAGCGGCGGCGGGCTCTACGGCACCGCCGAGATCGAGGCCTCCTCCTTCGAGGGCAACGCCGCCGGCGAGGCGGGCGGCGGGGTGTACGCCCACGGCGACGTCGCGCTGATCGACTCCACCGTCGCCGACAACGCCGCGTCCGCGGGGGGTGGGGTCTACCTCGAGGCAGGCGACTTCGCGCTCTCCGGCGGGACGATCACCGGCAACACCGCGGGCTCGGGCGGTGGGCTGTACCTCGTCCTCGACTCCGCCTACACGGCCACCCTCGACACGAGCACGCTCGCGTCGAACACCGCCACGCTCGACGGCGGCGGCCTCCTGATCTTCCGCGATCGCAGCTCGCACGAGCTGGACGTCGGCGACCTCACCATCGAGGCCAACACCGCGGGCGGGGACGGCGGCGGCGTCGCGGTCTCCGGCTACGTCGAGCTGACGTTCATGGGCACGACGCTTCGCGACAACACCGCCGCGGGCAGCGGGGGCGGCGTCTGGAGCCCCGGCAGCACGACGACCTTCGACGCCGCCGTCCTCACCGGCAACGCCGCGGCCCTCGGCGGGGGCTTCGCCACCGAGACCCCCGAGGCCGTCGTGCTCCAGAACGGCACCCGCGTCGAGGGCAACACCGCCACCCAGTCCGGCGGCGGCCTCTCGATCGGCACCCTCTTCTACGACGCCACCTGCGACGCCTCCACGGTCGCCGGCAACGACCCCGAGGACGGCTGGGTCGGCGACGCCGGCTTCAGTTCGAGCTTCACCGCCACGGCCTGCACGTGGGGCACGCTCTGGCTCTACGACGCGCTCCACGACTTCACGGGCGTGGCCGACTTCACCTGCGAGCGGAGCGCCTGCACGCCGTAAGGGCAGATTGAATGCCGCCGACGCGGGCGCGGAGGGACAGCGGAAAGACGGTTGCTCACACGGCGCTCCGTGTACACTCGGTCGCCGACATGCCCCTGCTCCTCCTCCTCGCTTGCACGGCCCCCGACGAGAAGGGCCAGCGCCCCCCGCGCGCCGACACCGCCGGCACCGCCGACACCGCCGACACCGCCGACACCGCCGACTCGGCGGACGGCGACCTCGCCACGTGCGCCACGGGCGACTGGTGCTTCGCCGTCTCCTTCATCCTCACCCAGGACGACCTCGAGTGGGCCGGCGAGAACCACACCGGGCTCTTCGAGCCCGCGCTCGGGGTGCCGTGCGACCTCGCCATGGGCTTCGACGTGGCGGAGTCGGAGCAGGACCGGGACGGCGTGCCCACGCTGGACGTGGCGACGACCGCGGTCGACGCGCGCGTGACCTGCGCCGAACCCCTGGAGCTCGCGGACCGCCTGACCGAGGAGCTCACGGGCTCGGAGCTCTACTTCTCGCTCCGGATCGACGGCGGGGCCGTGGAGTTCGCGGGCGCACGCCTCGTCGACTCCGAGCACGGGCCCGTCTACTTCGGACTCGACGTGTTCTGGTACGCGGTCGACGGGGTCCCGGTCGAAGACGGTGTCCCGGCGCTCGCGCCCTTCGACGGCGCCTCGACCTTCTGGCTGAACCGCTACGACAGCCGCCTGAACGACATCGGCACCGATCGCGGCATCGGGGAGAGCGTCAGCGCGTTCACCGAGCGGTAGGACCCGGCCCCCCCTTGCGCGCCCGCTCCCCCCCGTCGTAAACGGCCGCCCCTCCCCGGAGCGCCCGTGTCCCTGCTTCTCCTCGCCGCCTGCATCCCCCTCGCGGGAGACGACACCTCGACCACCGACCGCCCCGGTCGGACCGGCGACACCACCACGGAGGAGTCCACGTCGGGCTCCGTCGTCCGCTTCGCGACCACCGAGGTGCGCTTCACCTCCGGCGAGGACGAGGTGCCCGTCGCCACCCCCGCCGGCGGCACCTTCGTGCGCGTCGATTCCTGCACGGACGACACCGACGACGGGCGGCGCGTGTGCGACACGTGGGACGGCGGCTACCACCTCTACGAGGACGGCGAGCTGATCCTCACGCCGTCGACCTGGGACGGGGACCTCGCCGTCGTGACCTGGCTCGTGATCGAGTAGCCTCCGGGCACCCGAACCGCCGCGGTCCGCAGGGGCACCCCCGCCGCCGCGGCGCCGGCCGTCTTCGGCCGGGCGGCTGCCCAGACCTCGACCGCGTCGTGACGCGCCGTCGTCGCCATCGGCGCCCGCGCTATCCTCCGCGCCGGAGGTCGGATGGGTCGCGGGACGCTCGGGCGCTACGAGGATCGGGGGCTCCTCGGCGAGGGCGCGAGCGGGCAGGTTCGCCGGGTGTGGGACGCCACGCTCGGTCGGGCGCTCGCGATGAAGGTGCTCCGCCCGGAGCTCGCGGCGCTCCCGCGCGCGGTCGCGGTGTTCGAGGCCGAGGCCCGGACGCTGGCCGGCCTGCAGCACCCCGGCGTGGTGCCGATCCACGAGGTGGGGCGCCTGCCCGACGGGCGCCCCTACTACACGATGAAGGAGGTGCACGGGCGCACGCTCCGCGACGTGCTCCGCGACGTGCACGCGGCCTCGCGCGGCGGCACCTGGGAGAGCGCCGGGGGCTTCGCGCCGCGCCGGCTGCTCGAGGCCTGCCACCGCGCCGCCGAGACGGTCGCCTACGCGCACGCCTGCGGGATCGTGCACCGCGATCTGAAGCCCACCAACGTGATGCTCGGCGCGTTCGGCGAGGTGCTCGTGCTCGACTGGGGGCTCGCCCAGCGGATCGCGCGCCCCGTCGCGCCGCCCGACGCCGACCTCGAGCGGCACGCCGACGCCGCGCCCCCCCGCACCAGCACGGTGCAGGGCACCGCCGTGTACATGCCGCCCGAGCTCGCCCGCGGGGACGGCGCGCTCCCCGACGCGCGCTCCGACGTGTACTCGCTCGGCGCCACGCTCTACGAGGTGCTCGGCGGGCAGCCGCCCTACCAGGGGGCGAGCTCCTGGGCGGTGCTCGTGCAGGTGAACACGCGCCCGCCGGAGCCCCTGCGTGCCCTCGCGGCGCGGCTCGGCGGCCCGCCCGTGCCCGAGGAGCTCCTCGCGCTGGTGGAGAAGGCGATGGCGCGCGAGCCCGCGGAGCGTTTCCCGGACGCCGGCGCCCTCGCGGCGAGCCTCGCGGCCTGGCTGGACGGGGCGCGGCGCCGCGACGAGGCGCTCCTCTTCGTGGCGCAGGCCGACGAGCTGGAGCCGCGTGCGCGCGCGCTCCGGGAGCGGTGCGAGGCGCTCCTCGCGGCGGCGGCCGAGGCGAAGAAGGCCATCGGCCCGGCGGAGCCCGTCGAGGCGAAGCTCCCGGTGTGGGACCAGGAGGACGAGGCGGCGCGCCTCGCCCAGGAGGCCCGCCAGCTTGAGACCGAGCGGCTCCAGGCCCTGCGCGCGGCCCTCACGCGCGCGCCGGAGATGCCGGAGGCGCACGCGCGGCTCGCCGACCACTACCAGCTCCGCCACGCCGCGGCGGAGGCCGCGCGCGACCGCGTGGGCGCCATCGAGTACGAGACGCTCCTCCGCGCCCACGACCGCGGGCGGCACGCCGCGTGGCTCCGCGGGGAGGGCGCGCTCACGCTCCTCACCGACCCGCCGGGCGCGCACGCGCGGCTCCACCGCTACGTCGAACGACAGCGCCGGCTCGTGCCGGAGCTCGTGCGCGAGCTCGGCCCCACGCCGATCGTGGAGCTGCCGCTCCCGGTCGGGAGCTGGCTCGTCACGCTGCACGTGCCCGGCCGGCCGGAGGTGCGCTACCCGGTCGACATCGGGCGGCTCGAGCACTGGGACGGGGTGCCCCCCGAGGGCGGCGGACCGCTGCCGGTGCCGATCCCCGCCGCGCTCGACCCCGACGACGTCTACATCCCGCCCGGCTGGTACTGGAGCGGCGGCGACCCGGTGGTCGGCGTGCCGCCGCGGCGCCGCTTGTGGGTCGACCCGCTCGTGTTCCGCCGCTACCCGACCACCCAGCACGACTGGCTCGTGTTCCTCAACACGCTCGTGGCGGAGGGGCGGGAGGAGGAGGCGCTGCTCCACGTGCCGCGCGAGCGGAGCGGAGCGGGCGGCGCGGGCGCGGTGCTCTACGCGCGCGCCGCGGACGGGACGTTCGAGCTCGCGCCCGACGCCGACGGCGCGCCGCTCGTGCCCGACCAGCCGATCGCGATGATCGACTGGCGGAACGCGATGGCCTTCGCGGCGTGGACGGCCACGGTGACGGGCCTGCCCTGGCGGCTCCCGGGCGAGCTCGAGTGGGAGAAGGCCGGCCGCGGCGTCGACGGGCGCCTCCTCCCGTGGGGCGACTTCCTCGACCCCACCTGGGCCTGCTGCTTCGAGAGCCACACCGGCCCCCACCGCGCGCCCGCGCCCGTGACCGCCTACCCCGCGGACGAGTCGCCGTACGGCGTGCGGCACATGGCGGGCAACATGCGCAGCTGGACCGGCGACCTGCACCGGCTGGAGGGCCCGCCCACCCCGGGCGGCCGGGTGCTCCCGCCCGAGGCGCTCGGCGACACGCGGGACCAGCCCGGGACGCGCGTGTGGCGGGGCGGCGGCTTCCTCGACTATGGCCGCGCCCTCCGCCTCACCGGGCGCACGAGCGGCCCCGCGAGCGACCGCTTCAGCCGCCTGGGGTGCCGCCTCGCGCGGAGCTGGACGGGCTGACCCGCGGCGCCAGCTACCGGGCGTGCATCGAGAAGTTGTCCCACCAGCCGGTCGCGCCGGGGCCGAGGGTGTCGAAGTTCGTGGACACCTTCACCGCCCGCACCCCGAGCGTCTGCGCCTGCCAGGTGCCGACGAGGGTGACGTGGGTCTGTCCGGGCGCGCGGTACTCGGTGTCCAGCACCCGGGTCGCCGTCCTGCGCCCGCAGGAGGTGTCCGTGTACTCCTCGATGATGAGGTCGTGCTCCGACTGCGTGCCGCTCGTGCCGGCCTGGGCCATCACCCGGTACTCGGTGCCCACGCTGATCTGCACGCACGGCAGGTAGGTCAGCGGGACCACGGTCGCGGGCCCGAACTCCGCGACGCCGCTGTAGGCGTAGCCGTTGAGGTCCGCGGAGCTCCACCGCGGGTACACGTTGTGGTACCAGCCGCTCGTGACGGTGGACGTGTAGTCGGCGAAGCCGAACTCGCCGAACATCGTCTCCGCGCAGTCGGGGACGGAGTTGCCGTCGAGGTCGACGCGATCGTCCTCGAACGAGCAGCGGTCGCGGCTGTCGGTGACGGTGTCCGAGTCGGCGTCCTGGGCGTGGGCGAGGGAGAGCGCGGAGAGGAGAAGAAGCACGGGACCTCCAAAGGCCGCTCCTCTCGTCACGCGACGCCGCCGGCGCCGGTACTTGCCGCGATCTGACGTCCCGCGCGGACCTCGACATCCCTTTGACAGCTGTGTGAGTTGGGCTGGGTGGCCGCGATGGGCGGTCCGAGCGAACCTGCGGTCGCGACGATGCACGAATCCGGTTGCGGGTCAAGCCCGGGCCCGAGCATGGGTTGGGGCGCTGACACCAACACAACCCGGGGACCCCCATCATGCGTACCACGCTGCTGCTCTCGCTTTTCCTCTGGGCCTGCTCCGGGCCCGACGACAAGCCCGCCGACACCGGCGAGGCCGACGCTGACACCGACGCCGATTCGGACACGGACACCGACACCGATACGGACACCGACACCGATACGGACACCGACACCGACACCAGCTCCGACGACGATCTCGACGACGACGGCTACACCGTCGACGAGGGCGACTGCGACGACAACGACGCGACGCGGTCCCCCGGGGTGGTCGAGATCTGCAACGGCGTCGACGACAACTGCGACGACGCCATCGACGAGGGCGTGACCGCCACCTTCTACGCGGACACCGACGGCGACGCCTACGGCGACCCCGACGCGAGCCTCCAGGACTGCGCCGCGCCCGTCGGCTACGTCGCCGACGCCACCGACTGCGACGACGCGGACGCCACCGCGAACCCCGGCGCGACCGAGGTGTGCGACGCGGTCGACAACGACTGCGACGCGGCGGTCGACGAGGACGTGACCGCCACCTTCTACGCGGACGCCGACGCCGACGGCTACGGCGACGCGACCGCGATGGTCGAGGCCTGCGAGGCGCCCGAGGGCCACGTCGCCGACGCCACGGACTGCGACGACGCCGACGCCGCCTACAACCCGGGCGCGGACGAGTCCGACTGCACCGACCCGAACGACTACAACTGCGACGGCTCCGTGGGCTTCGCGGACGCCGACGCGGACGGCACCGCCGCCTGCGAGGACTGCGACGACACGAGCGCCGCGGTGCACCCGGGCGCGACCGAGGTGTGCAACACGGTCGACGACGACTGCGACGGGCTCGCCGACGACCTCGACGGCGACCTCGACCTCTCCACCGCCGCGACCTGGAACGCGGACGCCGACGGCGACGGCTTCGGCGACGCCGCCACGACCGCCCTCGCCTGCGAGCTGCCCGCCGGCCACGTGGCCGACGCCTCCGACTGCGACGACGCGGCGCCCGCGGTGTACCCGGGCGCGACCGAGGTGTGCGGCGGGGCCGACGACGACTGCGACGGCCTCGTGGACGACGCCGACGCGGACCTCGACGCCTCCACCACCGCGACCTGGTACGCGGACACCGACAGCGACGGCTTCGGCGACCCCGCCACGACCGCGGCGGCCTGCGCGGCGCCCACGAGCTTCGTGGCCGACGCGAGCGACTGCGACGACGGGAGCTACGAGGTGTTCCCCGGCGCCGCGGAGATCTGCAACGGCGGCACCGACGACGACTGCGACGGGCTGATCGACGACGCCGACGACGGCGTCGACTACGCGACGGCCCCCACCTGGTACTACGACGGCGACGGCGACTACGCCGGCGACCCCGCGGTGTCCGAGCTGGCCTGCGAGCCGCCCGCCTCCTACGTGCTCTCCAGCGACGACTGCGACGACACGAACATGGCGGTCGCGCCGGGCGCCACCGAGGTCTGCAACGCGGGCGTCGACGACAACTGCAACGGGCTCGCCGACGACGAGGACGCGGCGCTCGACCCCTCCACCGCGCCCGGCTGGTTCGTGGACGCCGACGGCGACGGCCGCGGCGCCTTCGGGCCCCCGACCCGCGCGTGCGAGCCGCCCGACGGCTACGTCGGCGCCCCCGGCGACTGCAACGACACCGACCCCGACGTGCACTTCGGCGCCACGGAGATCTGCAACGCGGGCATCGACGACGACTGCAACGGCGTCTCGGACGACGACGACGTCGGCCTCGACACCAGCACGGGCACCCCCTGGTACATCGACATGGACGGCGACGGCTACGGGCTCGCGGACGAGACGATCGACGCCTGCGCCCCCGACGTGGGGTATGTCGCCACCCCCGGTGACTGCGACGACACCACCGCGGCGGTGCGCCCCGGGGTCGCGGAGGCCTGGTACGACGGCATCGACCAGGACTGCGACGGCGCGAGCGACTACGACCAGGACGGCGACGGCCACGAGGTCGCCGAGCACGGCGGCGACGACGCGAGCGACACCAACCCCGACTGCTGGGAGGAGTGTTTCGACGGCACCGCCCAGGCGCGCGCCGCGGCGTCCTGCAAGGACATCTCCGAGGCGTACCCCGCGCTGCCGAACGGGCTCTACTGGATCGACCCGACCTTCGACGGGGACACCTCGGACGCCGTCGAGCTGAAGTGCGACATGGACGGCGGCTGGTCGCGCTGCCTCGCCGTCGAGAACACCGCGGACGTCGACATGACGGACGCCGGCTGGTTCGACCGCTGCGTGGACTGGACGGGCGACTGGACCGAGGACGAGGTGCGGATCGTCGTCACCGACGAGGACGGCGTGGTCCGCTACGACCAGCGCGGCGTGCGCCCGAGCCCCTGGACGTACGACGCGCTCACGTCCACGGTCGAGAGCGCGCTCCAGCACGACGCCGCGCAGCACGACCTCGTCGCGCTCGACAACGGCGACTGGCTGATGATCGCCGGCCGCGACAGCGCCAGCAGCGGCTGCTGGGGCGACCTCGGCGACGGCTACGGCCTCGTCGTGTACCCGGACGCTCCGGACGGGCACACCAACCCGAAGCTCCTCGTCCTGCCCTACGAGAAGCGCACCGGCGGCGTCCGCGAGATCGTCGGCTGGAGCCCGTCCCACGAGATCAGCGGCGACGGCTCCGCGTCGTGGGACACCTGCGTCGACGACGCCGCGCCGCTCCTCGGCACGTTCGAGTTCTTCCTGCGCTGACCGGCCCCGATCCCCGCCCGGACGTCCCGGGCGGGGATCCCCGCGCCCCCTCCGGCTCGCTGCGACGGCACGCCCGGGTGGCCGGCGCCCCGCGAATTACGTGGGGGCGTCCGCACTTCCCGCGATTCGTGGCATCATCGCGCGCCGGAGGTCGCCCCCCGTTGTCGAGCCCCCCCTCAACGAGCCCCGCCGTCGAGTTCGTCCGCGTCAGCAAGACGTACGGGCCCCGGGCCGCGGTCCGGAACATCTCCTTCGCCATCCAGCCCGGCGAGTTCTTCTCGCTGCTCGGCCCCTCCGGCTGCGGAAAGACCACCACGCTCCGGATGATCGCGGGCTTCGAGCAGCCCGACACCGACGGCGGAGAGGTCCGCATCGGCGGCCGGGTGGTGAACACCCTGCGCCCCTACGACCGCGACCTCGGCATGGTCTTCCAGAGCTACGCGCTCTTCCCGCACCTCACGGTCGCGCGCAACATCGCGTTCGGGCTCGAGCAGCGCGGGGCGTCGAAGCCGACGATCGCGCAGAAGGTGCGCCAGGCCATGGAGCTCGTGCGCCTCGACGCCGCCTCCTTCGCGGACCGCCTCCCCGGCGCGCTCTCCGGCGGCCAGCGGCAGCGCGTCGCGCTCGCCCGCGCGCTCGTCATCGAGCCGCCGGTGCTGCTCCTCGACGAGCCGCTCGGCGCGCTCGACCTCAAGCTCCGGAAGGAGATGCAGCTCGAGCTCAAGGCGCTGAACAAGCGGCTCGGCATCACGTTCGTGTACGTGACGCACGACCAGGAGGAGGCGCTCACGATGTCCGACCGCATCGCGGTCATGGCGGACGCGCGCCTCGCCCAGGTCGGCTCCCCCGCGGAGATCTACGAGCGCCCCCGCACGCCCTTCGTGGCGCGCTTCATCGGCGAGTCGAACTTCCTCCGCGGCACGACCGGCGCGCGCGCCGGCGGCTACGTCGCGGTCGAGCACGCCGCCGGCACGTTCCGGGTGCCCGAGAGCCCCGCCGTCAACGGGTCCGTACACGTGGCGCTCCGCCCCGAGCGCGTCGCCATCGACGGCGATGGCGCCAACGCGCTGTCCGCCACGGTCTCCCAGGTGGTGTACCGCGGCGAGATGCTCCACGTGCGCGTCACGCTGGAGGGCGGCGGCGAGCTCACCGTCGCCGCGCGCAACGAGGGCCAGCTCCGGCGGCCGGTCACGTGGCGGCCCGGCGATCGCGTGCGCGTCACCTGGCACCCCGACGACGTGCAGGTGCTCGAAGAGGATCCCTCGTGAGCGAGGCGGCGCAGGTGGACGGCTCTTCTTCTTCCTGGGGCGGGGGGGGGGGGGCCCCCCCCCCCCCCCCCCCCCCCCCCCCCCCCCCCCGCCCCCCCACCCCCGGGGCCCCCCCCCCCCCCCCCGCCGCCCCCCCCCCCCCCCCCCCCCCCCCCCCCCCCCC
>CAYWGD010000194.1:0-10821 GCA_964457335.1 uncultured Enterobacteriaceae bacterium
CCGGCGATCAGCGACCGCGCCACCCGCGACCGCGCCGCCCAGGGGCGCGCTGATCACCGGCGCGCCGACGCCGCGCAGCCCGGCGAGCGGGATGACGCGGAGCCCGCCGCAGCGCGCCTCGTCGCGCGCCGCGGGGAGGCCGCGGCCGCCGGCCTCGGCCACGAGCAGCGTGCGTACGCCGAGCTCCTCGAGCCGGAGCGCCACGTCGAGCGGTACGCCGGCGCCGCGCTCGACGGCCTCGAGCGCGACCTCCAGCGCCGGGTCACGGGCCGCGCGGAGCCGCCACCCCCCGATGGCCGGGTGCGTCCCGGCGCGCTCGTGAAGCAGCTGGAGGAGCGCCCCCGGCGCGTCGGTCGGCAGGCCCGTGGGCGCGACGACCACCGGCGCCTCCGCCCCCGCCGCGCAGGCCCAGTCCTCCACGTGCACCACCGGGAGCCGGCGCGCCGCCGAGCCCACGAACAGCGCCTCCACCACGAGCAGGCCCGCCACCGCCGCGCGCGCGCGCCCGGACAGGCTCGCGAGCACGACGGCGCCCGCCACCGCGAGGGACGAGCACGCGAGCACGAGGAAGCGGCTCGGCTGCGTCAGCGGCCGGACCACGAGGTCGAGCGCCATGTTCACGAGCAGCATCGGCCCGGGCACGCCCTCGGCCGGCCAGGAGCCGAGGGCGAGCGCCGCGAGCACGAAGCCGGTGATCGCCGCCCGCCGAGCTGCGCCCGGGCGGGCGAGCGCCAGGAACCCGAGGACCAGGGGCGCCCAGCCCAGGTAGTTCCCGACCCCCGCCTCGACGTAGGCGCGCGTGGCGCCGCCGGGCCACGGCAGCACCGGCCAGGGCGCGACGAGCGAGACCGGCCGCGCCACGGCCTCGGCGGGCTCCGTGGCGAACGTGTGGCCGAGCAGCTCGAAGGTGGGCAGCGACGAGGAGGCCGCGGCCATCCCTCCCTCGCCGCGGACGAGCGCCCCCCACGTCCCCATCACGAGCAGCCCGCCCAGGACCTCGGCCAGCACGCGCGCCCGCTCGCCCGCGAACACGCGCCGGATCGCGACGAGCGGCGCGGCGACGGCGGCCAGCGGCAGCGTGTAGGGGTTCTCGAGCACGCTCGACGCCAGGAGCGCGCCGGCCAGCAGGCCGAGCCCCAGGGAGCGGGCGAGCCGGCGGCCCGGCACGAACCCCATGGCGAACGCCGCCGGGAGCCACCCCGCCGCGGCCCCCTCCGTGACGCCGAGGCCCACCTGGTCGAGCAGCGGCCGCCCGGCGAGCAGGAGCAGCCCGGCGAGGGCCCCGGCGTACGGCCCCCCGACCACGCGGCGCGCCACGAGCGCGACCCCGACGAGCGTGAGCGCCACCTGGAACGCGCAGACCGCCGCGTAGGCCGGCAGCGCCCCGACCGCGCGCGTCAGCACCCACGCGAGCGCGAGCGACGGCCCGCCCACCACGTTTCCGGCCACCCCGACCGGCCACCCCGCGACCTCTGGCCCCCCGTGCGCGAGGTACCAGTAGCCCCAGGCGTGGTGCACGCTGTCCGTGGCGTCGCCGAGGAGCGCCCCCGGCGAGGCGAACGCCCCGCGCAGCGGCCACAGCCCCAACAGCAGGACGCCCAGGAGCGCCAGGTGCTCGCGCGTCGCGACGGCGGCACGCGCCGTGCCGGCCGCGCCGCCGGGAGGCGACTCCGCGCCGGTCGTGTACGGTCCGTCTGGGTCGGGGGCCGGCACGGGCGCGACGGTACCGCCCGGCTTTTCGACGGTCAACCGGGCCGCCCGTCGTGGGGCGGCCGAGCGGCCCCGCGCCGTCGGGACGAATCGCGACGAGCACCGTCGGCTCGGGGGTCTACGCCGTTTCAGGGGGCTCGATCGCGCGGCCCTCGGGGGGGACGGCATGGCGGGCAACGGACGGGACAAGGACACGGGAGCGGGCGCGCCGATCGGACCGGAGGCCACGGCGGCGCCGGACAGCGGCGGCATCCGCGGCTTCCCCCCCGAGCGGCAGAGCCAGTACCCGGTGGCGGGCGGCGCGGTCGACCAGATGGACCGGCGCGCCGACGAGGAGGAGGCCTCCACCGCGGCGCACGAGCCGCTGGGGCCCGGCGGCTTCGTGGAGGAGCGCGACCTCACCGGCGGGCCGGCCACCGCCTTCGCCGGGCGCACCGCCGACCCCACGCACGAGCCCGAGATCCCGGTCGACCTCGTGATCGAGACCCCCGACGCGGGCCCCGGCATGGCCGCCGTGCTGCCGCCGCGCGCCACCGAGGAGGAGCTCGGCGAGGAGTTCTTCCCCGAGCCGGCCAACCGCGCCGCCGGCCGCACCGGGAGCCACTGGTTGGCGCCCTTCGGCACGACGCTCCAGCACACGCGGGAGTGGATGCGCGACGTCGCGTCCGCGCTCGGCACGACCAACCCCCGCGACGCGCGGCAGGCGCTGCACGCGGTCCTCACCACCCTCCGCGATCAGCTCCCCGTCGAAGAGGTCGCCGACTTCTCGGCCGCCCTGCCCCTGCCGCTGCGCGGGCTCCTCTTCGAGGGCTGGACCGGCCACACGCGGAAGCTCGACACGCGCAAGGAATTGCTCGCCACCCTCGAGCATCGCCTCGGGTCCCGCGCCCGGCTCGACCCGGAGGAGGCCCTCCGCGGCGTGCTCGACGTGATCCGGCGCCGCGTGCCGGCCGGTGAGCTCGAGGACATCGAGGGCGTGCTGCCCACCGACCTGAAGTGGATGATGGAGCCCGTCTGACCCGGCGGCGGGGGCCCCCTCGGAGCTTCAGTCCCCGTCGCAGACGTCCCCGAGCCCGTCCCCGTCGCTGTCCGCCTGGTCGGGGAGCCACGCGCCGGCGGGATCGAGGCCGGGCGTGAGGTCCTGGATCGGGCTCCCGCCGGCGTCGAGCAGCCGCGCGGTCAGGCCCCACGCGCCGCCCTGGTCGCGCACCTTCAACAGGAGCGCGTTCCAGCCCGCCGCGATGTCGACCGGGGCCTGGAACTGGTCGGCCGTCACGCCCTGGCAGCTCGACACGTCGAGCACCCGGGCGCCGTTCCACCACGCGAACACGCCGTCGTCGGCGCCCACCGCGAGGGTGGCGGCGCGCGCGGCGTCGCTCCAGAGGTACACCATCGCGTACGCCTCGCGCGGCGAGGCCACGGTCCCGTAGGAGCTGTACAGGTCGAACGAGTCGGCGAGGAGCACGTGGGGGCGCCAGGTCCCCTCCCCCGCGGCGTCGCCGACGCCGGGCGCGAACGCCCCGTCCTCACCCACGCGCGCCGCCTCCGAAGGGCGGCACTCGCCCGTCGTCTCGTCGCCGGTGAACGGCCCCGCGGCGATCCACGTGCGCACGTACCCGGTCGTCCCGAGCGCGAGGACGCTGTCGGGCCCGTTCGACACCTCCAGGCAGGTGTCCGTCTCGTCGCCGACGCCGTCGCCATCGCGGTCGAGGTCGCAAGAGTCGGGCTCGTCGTCGTGATCGAGGTCGACCCCGGTCGAGGCGTCGAGGCCGCCGGCGTCGACCGTGGTGATGTCGAGCGCGTAGGAGGCGAGCTCCCCGGCCACCGGCTCGACGCACACGCTCCACGTGCCCTCGGGCACCCAGCGGGCGCCGGGCTGATCGGCGGGGTCGAGCACCGCGCAGCCGTCCTCGCCGGGCGCGCCCGCCGCGAGCTGGGCACCCGCCGGGTCGTGGAGCGCCATCGTGAGCGCCGCCCCACACGGCCCCACCTGCGTCACCTGGACGGCCCCGCAGCGCGGCACCTCGAAGGAGAAGCAGTCCTCGTCGCCGTCGCCGAGGGAGCCGTGCACGCGGCCGTCTCCCGCCGCCGTGGCCTCCGCCGGGTCGTCGTTCGGCTCGACCTCGATCGTGCCCGTCTCCACGGCGCACGCGCCGTCACAGCCGTCGCCGCCCGTCCAGCCGCCGTCGTCGCAGCCCTCGTCCGCGTCGACCACGCCGTCGCCGCAGCCGGGCAGGAGGCAGGTGGCGCGGCAGGCGTCGGGGGCGGCGGCGTCGTTGGCGTCGCCGTCGTCGCACTCCTCGTCCACGTCGACCACGCCGTCGCCGCAGCGCGGCGCGGGCGCCTCGGGCGTCGCCGGTTCGGGCTTGTCGGGCTGGCAGGCCAGGGCGAGCAGGAGCAGCATGGGGCGCGAAGCATAAACCGGCGCGGTCGCGCCCGGGCTATCCTCCGCGCATGCTCGCCCTCGCGCTGCTCGGGTCCTCCCTCGCCGACGACTCCTTCCACCCGGGCGTCGGCCCCGCCACCGTGCGCTACGGCGACCTCGTCGCCGCCGGCGCCGTGAAGGGGCGCACGGGGCGCGTGCTCGTGCGCGGCGAGCGCGCCGTCGTCGCGGCCGCCCCCGGCGTGGGCGCCGTCACCGAGCTGCCGGGCGGGCTCCTCCGCGTCGAGCCCGCCGCGGGCAACGACGATCTCGGCCTCGCGCGCGCCCTGCACGCGCGACCGGGCGTGACCTGGGCGATGCCCGACCTCGTGCTGCCGCTCGAGACCGCGTCGGTGCCCGACGACCCGCTGCTCGCCGACCAGTGGCACCTCGAGAACACCGGCCAGGGCGGCCGCACCGTCGACAACGACATCGACGCCTCCCTCGCCTGGACCTTCGCCACCGGCGCCGGCCAGACCATCGCCATCATCGACTCGGGCACCCAGCTCGACCACCCCGACCTCTCCGTGATCGCCGGCCACGACTACCTCGACGACGACGACGATCCGGGCCCCGGCGAGGACGAGACCAACGCCCACGGCACCGGCACCGCCGGCATCGCCGCGGCGATCGGTGACAACGGCTACGGCGTGGCCGGCGTGGCCTGGGGCGCCGACGTGTACGCGATCCGCATGGTCGGCGGCGAGACGAGCACCGAGGACCTCTACAACGCCTTCCTCGAGGCGGTCGACGCGGGCGCGTCGGTGCTGTCGAACTCCTGGGGCTTCGGGTCGAGCTGCTCGGTGCCCGACTACGCGGTGTTCGACGACATCTTCGACTACGCCGAGGAGGTCGGCCGCGACGGGCTCGGCGCCGCGGTCGTCTTCGCGGCCGGCAACGACGCCTGCGACGTGGACGGGGACGCGATGCTCCGCCACCGCACGCTCGTGGTGGTCGCCGCCGTGGAGTGGTGGGACAACCGCGCCTGGTACTCCAACTGGGGCGAGGTGGTCGACATCGCCGCGCCCACCTCGCTGCTCACGACCGACGTGGCGCCGGTCGGGTACGGCTCCTACGGCGGGGACGACTACATCGCCGACGGCTTCTCCGGCACGAGCGGCGCCACGCCGGTGGTGGCCGGGGTGATGGCGCTCATGTTCGAGGCCAACCCGCGCCTCACGGCGAAGCAGGCGCGGCAGGTGCTCTGCGACACCGCCGTCCGCATCGACCTCGAGGACGCCGCCTACGACGCCAGCGGCTGGAGCCCGTACTACGGCTGCGGCCGCGTGGACGCGGGGGCCGCCGTCGGCGCCGTCGCGAACACCGCGCCCGCCGCCCCGGTGCCCCGGCTGGTCGCCGAGACGGCCGAGCTGCCGCGCGCGATCCTCGCGTGGGAGCCCGCGGTCGACCCCGACGGGGACGTGGGCAGCTACGTCGTCCGCTGGACGATCGGCGAGGACGCCGACGAGGCCACCGTGCGCGGCACGACCCTGGACCTGTCCGGCGAGGTCGACGAAGGCGACGTGGTCACGTGGACCGTCGCCGCGGTGGATCCCTGGGGCGAGGGGCCGGCCAGCGACCCGGTGACCTTCACCGTCGTGGCCCTGCCCGCGGCGGAGCCCGCCCCGGCAGAGGAGCCCGGCGGGTGCGACACGGGCGGCGGCGCCGTCGGGATCGTGGGCGTGGGGTTCGCGATGCTGCTGGCGGCGCGGCGGCGGTAGGAGGCCCGTCCTTCATTCCCGCCAGTCGATCGTCGCCCGCGCGAAGTCCCCGCCCTTCCAGGGCAGCACGAGCCGCACGCGCCAGCGGTCCTGGAGGCGGATGGCGCCGGCGAGCGCGCGGTAGGGCGCGATGCCCCACCGCGACGGCACGAGCGGCACGTCCACGACCAGCCCGCCCTTCGTGGTGGCCACCTGCACGTCCAGCGGCTCGGTGCGGCCGCGCAGGGTGAGGCGGCCGAGCACGGTGGTCCCGTCCACGACGCCCTCGTAGAGGACCGGGGCGCGGCCGAGGACCTCGTCCACGATGGTCGCCTCGATGGAGCGCTTGTCGCGGTCGGAGAGCTCGGCGGCGTCGACGCGATCGCCGTGCGCGACGCCGTCGACCCGGGCGGAGGCCGGGTCGAACGACGCCGTCACGCGCCCCTCCTCCAGCGAGATCCGGTAGCTCGTCACGCGGATGCGCAGGTCGTGGGCGAGGCGGGCCAGAAGCCCGTCCTTGTACGTGAAGACCTGCACCGCGCTCATGCGACGAGGCTATCAGAGCGGGTACACGCAGCGGAAGGAGTACGTCGACCCGGCGCGTCCGGGCAGGTCCCGCCGCCGGGCGCCGGCCTCGAGCTCGGGGACCGAGGTGTCGAAGGCGCCGCCGCGCAGGACCCGCGTGCCGCCGGGGCCGCGGGTGGTGGTCCACTCCCAGGCGTTCCCGTAGAGCTGCACGGCGCCCCAGGCGCTCGCGCCGGCCGGGAAGGCGTCGACGGCCGCGGTCAGGCCGAGGCCGCAGGCCGCGACGTTGGCGCGCGTGCAGTCGAGCGGCGTCGCGCCCCAGGGCCAGCGCCGGGACGGGCCCGTCGGGGCCCCGAGGGCCGCGCGCTCCCACTCGGCCTCGCTCGGGAGCCGCCCGCCGGACCACGCGCACCAGGTGTCCGCGTCGCGCCAGGTGACCCCGACGACGGGCTGCCGGTCGCCGTCCAGCAGCGTCGGCCCGCCGGACGGGAGCGACCGGCACGCACCCGCGGCCACACACGCGCGCCAGGCCCGGTTGCTCACCTCGGTCCGGCCGATGCGGAAGGCGCCCCCCTGCCCGCGGCTCGCGCCCACGAGCACGACGCCGTCGGCCCTCGGCGCGGTCTCGGGCGGCGCTTCGGTCCGCTCGACCACCGCGGCCATGCCCGCCGCGGCGAGCCCGCCGAGGACGAGGAGCAGGGCGGCCACGGAGCGGTGGCGCCGCGCCGGCGTGTCCGGGCGCAGCGTGTCGGGCTCCTCGCGCAGGAGCCAGTGCGGCGCGCTGCCGACCTGCCCCGCGTTCCGCGGCAACGAGACCGCGCGCCCGCCGGCCCGGCGCTCGACGCGCACCGGCGGAGGACGCTCGGCGAGGGTGCGGCGGCGCCGCGCGCTCCCGAGGGCGCGGCCGATGGCGCGCAGGTCGTCGGCCAGCTCGGCGGCGTCCCAGTAGCGGTGGGGCGGCGACGGCGAGGTGTGCGGCGAGAGCCCCCGCCCGAGCACCACGACGAGCGCGGAGACGGCGGCCTCGAGCGCCTCGTCGCCGTACCGGCCCGCGTCCGCGAGCGCCGCGACCCCGCGGGCGAGCCGCTCGCGATCCACCATGGGGAGCGCGGCGGAGGCGTCGGGATCGACGACGTCCTGCACGCTCACCCCCTCCCGCGCGCGGAACAGCGCGTCGGCGGCGGCGGTGCGGGACGCGGGGTCCGCGGCCGCGAGGGCCCGGAGGTGGGCGTGGAGCGCGGCGCCCAGCGGCGTGAGCCTCGGCCCGGGGTCCATCTGGAAGCTCGGCCGCTCCCCGGTGATCCACGTGAACACCATGACGCACGCGGCGTAGGTGTCCCAGGTGGGGTTCGGGTCGGCCACGCCGGGCAGCATCTGGTCCGCCGGCGCCCACTGCGGCGAGCCGAACACGCCGAGATCGCGGCTCGAACCGTCCACGATCAGCGAGCCGCCGAGGTCGGCGAGGCGGAGCAGGCCGAGCCCGTCCACGAGCACGTTCTCGGGCTTCACGTCCCGGTGGACGAGCTGCCCCCGGGTGATCCCCAGGTCGGCGCGGTGCAGCATGGCCAGCGACCGGGCGAGCTGCGCCGCCACCGCGAGGACGGCCTCGAGCGCGCGCCCGCGCTCGGCGTCGACCCGCGCCCGCACGAGGTCGCCGACGTGCCGCGGGAGCCGCGGGAGCACGAGCCCGGGCCGACCGTCCCAGTCCACGTGGTCGTAGCAGGGCACGGCGCAGGTGGAGCCGCTGTGCGCCAGGGCCTCGAGCCAGCGCCCCTCGGCGTCCAGCGCGTCCACGGCCGCGCGGCCCGGCCGCGCCAGCTTGATGGCGACGGCACGCCCGTCGTCCCGCTCGGCCGGCCAGACCTCGGCCTGCGCACCGGCGCCGATCGGCGCGGGACCGAGCGCATACCTCCGGCCTCGCCGACCCACGAGCACGTGGGCGGGTGGGGCCCCCCCGGAGGATGCGGGAGGACAAAGCGTTGGTTCCACGCCAGCAATCTAGACGCGGGCCCGGAGCTCGTCCGGCCGCGCGCGAAGCTTCTTTTCGGGTCAGCGCCAGCGCGCGGGGCGCTCCGCGAGGCGGGGCAGGCCCGCCCCTTCGCACCAGGCCCGGAACGCGGCCGGGGCGCCCTCCCAGGCGAGGTCCCCCAACGTCTCGCGCAGGGGCACGTCCCGAACGAGCGTCGCGAGCGTGCGGTACAGGAGCGCGTCGTCCCGGCGCGCCGCCAGCGTGGCCGCGAGCTTGTCGGCGCCGCGCACCTTCACGTCCCAGGCCCCGGGGTCGGCCGGGATGGCGTCGAGGTGCCCCCAGCGCGCGAGCACCGTGCCCGCCGACTTCTCGCCCCAGCCGGGCAGGCCCGGGATGCCGTCCGCGTCGTCGCCGATGAGCGCGAGGAGGTCCGGGATGCTGACCGGGTCGATGCCGCGCGCGGCCCGGAGCGTCTCGGCGTCGATGACGCGCTCGCGGATGCGGTCGACCTGCACCACGTCCGGCCACGCGAGGCACTGGCCGAGATCCTTGTCCGGCGTGAGGATCCGCACCTGGACCTCGCGATGCCACTTCCAGGCCGCCGTCGCCAGGGCGTCGTCCGCCTCCCACCGGTCCATCGACCACACCGTCACGCCGAGCGCCCGCACGGCCTCCTCGGCGTCGTCGAACTGCGCGCGCAGCTCGGGGTCCATGCCCCCCTCGTCCTTGTAGCCCGCGAACAGGTCGTTCCGGAACGAGCGGATCGGGTTGTCGAAGGCGACCGCGAGGTGCGTGACGCGCTCGGCGGGGTCGGCCAGCAGCGCGAGCAGCGACGAGACGAGGCCCGCGGTCGCCTTGAACGGCTTCCCGTCGGGGCGCGTGTGGTCGGGGCGCTTGGAGTAGTGGGCGCGGAAGAGCTCGAAGGTGCCGTCGACGAGGTGCAGCGTGGCCATGCGACGGTCTAACGGCCGGGCGGCGCGGGCGGGCCGGTTCGTCATCCTCGGTAAAGGGTCCCGCGCGCGCCTCGACGGCGACGCGCGCGGGAAGCTAAAGCCCGGCGGATGCTCGCCTGGATCCTCGTATCCGCCGCAGGGGCCGCGCCCCGCGTCGGGCTCCACGTGGTCCCCGCCGCGACCGTGGCGTCCCCCGGCGCGCCCATCGACGTGGCCGTGGTCGTGCGCGTCCCCGCCGGCTGGCACATCTACTGGGAGAACCCCGGCCAGAGCGGCCTCGCCACGGACGCCCGGCTTCTGGCCACGCCCGCGGCGGGCGCCGCCCCGACCGTGAACGGCCCGCGCTGGCCCGTCCCGGCCCGCTTCGAGGCCGACGGCATCGTCAACTACGGCTACGGCGGCGACACCGCCTTCGTCTTCACGGTGACGCCCTCCGCCGCGGGCACCGTCTCCCTCGACGCCACGGTCGACTGGCTCCTCTGCAAGGAGGCCTGCGTCCCCGGGAGCGGCACGGCCTCCGCGACCGTCCGCGTGCGGGAGGGTGCCCCCGCGCCGGCTCCCGGCCGCGTCGCGCGCGCCCTCGCCGCGCTGCCCCGCCCCTTTGCCGAGAGCGGCGGCACCGCCACCTTCGCCGACGGCCGCTACCGGCTGCGCCTCCCCGCCACCGTCGACCTCTTCCCCTCCACCGCCCTCGAAGCCGCCGGGTCCCCGACCGGCTCCCAGGCCGACGGCGCCTTCGTCGTCGAGGGGCCCCTCCCCCCTTCGCCCGCCCACCTCGTCCTCGGCGAGGGCCAGGGGCGGGGCTACCGGATCGACCTCCCCGCCACGGAGCCCTGAATGTTCCTCGCCCTGTTGCTGTCCGTCGCCTCGCCGATCTTCCCCGCCCACGCCGGCGAGGCCGCCGCGGCGCCCGCGCCCGCCGCCGCCACGGTCGGCAAGCCCGCGCCCGACTTCGCGCTGAAGGACCTCGCCGGCCAGGAGGTCCGCCTGTCCTCCTTCCGAGGAAAGACGGTGGTGCTCGAGTGGTTCAACCCCGAGTGCCCGTTCGTGAAGTACGCGCACGGCGAGGGGCCCCTGCGCGACATGGCCGCCAAGGCCGGCGCGAAGGGCGTCGTGTGGCTCGCGATCAACTCGGGCGCGCCCGGCAAGCAGGGCACCGGCGCCGAGCTCAACCGCGCCGCCGCGGCCTCGTGGGACCTCTCGCACCCCGTGCTGCTCGACGAGTCCGGCACCGTCGGCCGCCAGTACGGCGCCACCACGACCCCGGACATGTACGTCGTCGCCCCCGACGGCACGCTCGTGTACGCGGGCGCCCTCGACAACGCCCCGCTCGGCAAGGCCGACGGCGCCGTGGTCGACTACGTCGGCGCCGCGCTCGCGGACGTGGCCGCGGGCCGCCCCGTCGCCACGCCGACCACCAAGCCCTACGGCTGCGGGGTCAAGTACGGGTCCTGATCCGGGGCGCCCCCGGCGCGGACGCCGGGTCGGTGCCCTGCGGGCTCGCGCGTTCGCGCTCGGTCGGCCGGCTGCGTGCCGGCCGAC
>CAYWGD010000195.1:0-10329 GCA_964457335.1 uncultured Enterobacteriaceae bacterium
GACACCGACACCGACACCGACACCGACACCGACACCGACACCGACACCGACACCGCCACGCCGGAGCCCGTCGCGACCGAGCAGGCCGGCGACTGCCTCAGCGAAGACGACCTCGCGTCGGCCACGCCCGTCGGCGTCTTCCTCCTCGGGCCCATCGAGGGCTGGACGAGCACCTGGGAGTACGCCGACTTCCAGGCCGCCGCGCCCATCACCGTGATCGAGGACGCCGAGACCTTCGCGGCGTTCCAGGAGAGCGTGGGGCTCGTGTACGAGGACCCCGACTTCACCACGCAGAAGGTCGTGGTCTCGGTCGGCGACCACACCGCGTGCTCCTACTGGAACGACTACGTCGGCGCCTGGCAGCTCCCGGACGGCTCGATCTACGTCGACGCGCTCTACTCGTCCTGGGGCTCGAACGTATGCGCGGAGAGCTGCGACGCCTGGAGCGGCCAGGTGCTGGTCGGGACGATCGACACGACCACCTCGTCGATCAGCGGCTGCCGCACCGACGCGCACTACTGCGACGAGTAGGCCCGCCGCTACTCCGCGGCCGGCCCCGGGTTCGTGATCCGGATCGGCTTGCCGAGCCGCTTCGTGAAGATCTCCGAGAGGACCTTCTCGAGCGGCTCGCGCGTGTCGCGCTCCGACCACGCGCCGTCGGCGTAGCGGAAGTGCCAGGCCTTGGAGAAGGCCGACAGCCAGAGCTCGCGCACGGGCACCTGCTGGGAGAGGACGAACACGCCCCCGGACTCGAACTCGACCTGGAACACCCCGTCGGCGAGCTTCGGGTCGAGATCGTCGGAGTCGATCACGTCGACCTGGGCGGCGATGTCCTTCAGCGCGCTCGCGACGATCCGACGGAAGCGCGGCTCTTCGATCTGCATGGCCTCGTGACTAACCACGGCGGGTTAGACGCGCGCCATGCTCGAAACCCTCTCTCGCGGATTCCGTAACGCCCGCCTCAAGCTCCAGGGCAAGACCGAGCTCTCCGAGGAGACCGTGGCGGACGCGCTTCGCGACGTGCGCGTGTCGCTCCTCGAAGCCGACGTGCAGCTCGACGTGGTCAAGGCCTTCCTCGAGCGCGTCAAGGAGCGCACGCTCGGCAAGGTCGTGAAGATCAAGGCGCCGAAGGGCTTCCAGGTGGGCCCCGCCGACTACTTCATCAAGGCCTGCTACGACGAGCTCGAGGAGCTCATGGGCCCGGCGGACGCCCAGCTCACCCTCGACGGCAAGCCCACGGTCATCATGATGGTGGGGCTCCAGGGCTCCGGCAAGACGACGACCGCCGGCAAGCTCGCGCGCCACCTCCAGAAGGCCGGCAAGAAGCCGATGCTCGTGGCGGCCGACGTGTACCGCCCCGCCGCCGTGGACCAGCTCGTGACGCTCGGCCGCAAGCTCAACGTGCCGGTGTTCTCCATCAAGGGGATGAACCCGGTCCAGCTCTGCACGACCGCGCTCACCCAGGCCAAGAACGTCGGCCGCGACGTGGTCATCTTCGACACCGCCGGGCGCCTCGCCATCGACGAGACGCTCATGTCCGAGCTCGACCAGATCAAGGCGAAGACGAACCCGCAGAACGTGTTGTTCGTCTGCGACGCGATGATCGGCCAGGACGCCGTCCGCACCGCGGCGGAGTTCGACCGGCGCCTCGCCTTCACCGGGTTCGTGCTCACCAAGATGGACGGCGACGCCCGCGGAGGCGCGGCCCTCTCCATCAAGCACGTCACCGGCAAGCCCGTGCTCTTCCTCGGCATGGGCGAGAGCCTCGACAAGCTCGAGGAGTTCCGCCCGGCGGGCCTCGCGAGCCGCATCCTCGGTTTTGGCGACGTCGTCGGCCTGATGAAGGACTTCGAGCAGGTCGTCGACAAGGAGAAGGCCGAGAAGGACGCGATGAAGATGTTGAAGGGGGACTTCACCTTCGACGACTTCCAGTCCCAGCTCAAGATGATCAAGTCGATGGGCAGCCTCAAGGAGGTCATGTCCAAGCTCCCCTTCATGGACGAGCTCATGTCGCAGGTGCCCGAGGAGGCGCTCGACGACTACGAGCTCATCAAGGTGGAGGCGATGATCAACTCCATGACGCGCCAGGAGCGCGCGTTCCCGGACAAGCTGAACGAGTCGCGCATGAAGCGCATCGCGAAGGGCTCCGGGCGGCCGGTCGCCGAGGTGAAGGACCTCTACGAGCGCTTCAAGCTCACCCGCACCATGATGAAGGACGTCGGCACGATGTCCGGGCTGTTCGGCAACGCCAAGGAGGCGCGCCGCATGCAGCAGCAGATGGCGCGGATGGCCCAGCAGGCCGGTGGCATGGGCGGGATGGGCGGCATGGGCGGCATGGGCGGCGCGATGGGGATGGGCGCCGAGCCGCCCGCGCTCACCACGAGCCTCTCCAAGGACGAGCTCGAGGCCCGGCGCAAGAAGGCGAAGGAAGCCCGCAAGGCGCGAAAGAAGCAGCGGCGCTAGGCCCTCTTCTTCTTGGGGCGGGGGGGCCGAGCCCCCCCGCAACGCCCCCCCAACGTGAGCGCGGAGTTGCCCGCTTCCGGGAAGCGAGCCCCCCGCTACAACCCCGGCCCCCCCGGCACCACGTAGACAGCGCCGGCGTCCGTGGCGGTCGTGTCCTCGGAGGTCGCGCCCACGAAGAGCTCGGGGTAGCCGTCGCCGTCGAGGTCCTCGCCGATGACGAGCGACGCGCCGACGCCGTCGGTGGTGTCCTCGCCGTAGAGCGACGCCTGGGCGTCGGTCAGCGACGACACGCCGCTGATGGGGCCGTAGGCCACCGACACCGCCCCGACGCCGCCCCACGTCGTGCCGTCGCTCGCGACGGCCACGTCCGCGAAGCCGTCGTCGTCGAGGTCGCCGAGCGCCAGGGCCGTGCCCGCCGTGTCGCTCGTGGCCGCGCCGAGGAGCGTCGCGCCGCCGCCGAGGGCCTCGGAGCCGGTGACCGGGCCGAAGACCACGTAGGCGGCCCCGGCGTTGGAGCCCGCGTCGTCGTTGTTGAACGCCCCCACGACGAAGTCGTGGTAGCCGTCGCCGTCGATGTCGCCGCCGCCCGCGACCGCGTAGCCGGCGGCGTCCGCGCGCGCGGCGCCGTAGCGGACCGCGTCGGCGTCGGCGGCGGTCCGGCTGGCCGAGAGGGTGCCGAGGAACACGTACGCCGCGCCGGCGTTCGACCCGCCCGTGTCGTCCGCGTAGGCGCCCACCAGCAGGTCGCCGAGCCCGTCGCCGTCGAGGTCTCCGCCGTTCGCCACCGAGCGGCCGAAGAAGTCGCCGCTCGCGAGGCCCGAGAGCACGGCATCCGCGCCGCTCTCCAGGCTGTAGTCGGTGAGGAAGCTCCCGAACACGTACACCACGCCCGCGCCGCCGCTCCACGAGCTCTCCCGGAACGCGCCCA
Source organism: uncultured Enterobacteriaceae bacterium (assembly GCA_964457335.1). Taxonomy (GTDB): domain Bacteria; phylum Myxococcota_A; class UBA796; order UBA796; family SXON01; genus CAJBVW01. Next base: position 3,392 of record CAYWGD010000195.1, read on the forward strand.
CGGCCAGCTCGACGTCGCCGTCGGCGTCCGCGTCGTCCACGATCGCGAGGGACGTGCCCGCGGAGTCGCTCGCGTCGGTGCCGCGGGAGACCATGTCGGCGCTGGCGAGGCTCGCGGCCGTGCCGGCGAGGGGCCCGCGGACGATGAAGATCGCCCCCGCCGCGGAGCCCATCAGGTCGTCCTGGGGCGCGCCCACGACGAGGTCGACGTCGCCGTCCCCGTCGAGGTCGCCGACGACGAGCGCGTCGCCCGCGGCGTCGGAGTCCGTCTCGCCGAGCCAGCGCTCGGAGGCCGCGCGCGTTTCCACGTCGCCGGAGAAGGGCGCCTCGAAGAGGTGGATCGCGCCCTGGTCGGTGCCGGTGCCGTCCTCGCCAGGTGCCGAGACGATCACCTCCGCGACGCCGTCCCCGTCGAGGTCGCCGGGGGCGACGATCGCGGTCCCGAGCTCGTCGCTCGCGGACTGGCCGACGAAGCGCGCGTCCACGTCCGCGAGCGCCATGAGCCCGGCGACGCCGCAGCCCTCCGCGTAGCCGTCGCAGTCGTCGTCCTCGTCGTTGCCGCACACCTCGGCCGCGTCGGGGTTCACGGCCCCGTCGTCGTCCGCGCAGTCGAGCGAGGTGGCCGCGACGTAGGGGTCCTCGGCCTCGCAGAGGCAGAGCCCGTCCTCGCCGCCGTAGCCGTCGCCGTCGGCGTCGACGAACCAGTCGGTGCACCCGAGCCCGTCCAGGTTGGTCTCTCCGTCGCAGTCGTCGTCGGCGGCGGTCGCGCAGGTCTCGGTCGCGCCGGGGGAGACGGCCGCGTCGGCGTCGTCGCAGTCCCCGTCCACCGCGGCGTAGCCGCCGGTCGGGGTGCACATCATCGTGAGGTCCGCGCCAACCTCGCCGTACCCGTCGCCGTCGGCGTCGGGGTACCAGCCGGTCGCGTCCACGGCGTCCTCGTCCACGTCGCCGTCGCAGTCTTCGTCCGCGCCGTCGCAGGTCTCCTCGGCGTCGGGGCTGCGCGCGGCGTCGGCGTCGTCGCAGTCCTCGCAGGCGGCCCAGCCGTCGCCGTCGAGGTCGTCGCTCCCGACGGAGCCGTCGCAGTTGTAGTCGGTGGGGTCGGAGCAGTCGATCTCGAGCGCGTCGGGGTGCACGATCGCGTCGGCGTCGTCGCAGTCGCCGGGGACCGCGATCATGCCGGCGGGCTCGCTGCAGCTCTGCACCGCGCCGTCGTCGTCGCCGTAGCCGTCGCCGTCCACGTCCGGGTACCAGAGCTCGCCGCCGACCGCGCCCTCCTCGTCGGTCGCGCCGTCGCAGTCCTCGTCACCGCCGCCGCACTCCTCGGCGGCGCTCGGGCTCACCGTGCGGTCGCCGTCGTCGCAGTCGCCGGGCGTGGCGATGTAGCCGGAGGGCTGGCTGCAGCCGTAGGAGATGTTGTCGTCGGCGCCCCAGCGGTCGCGGTCGGCGTCGCGGTACCACGCGGGCGCGTCCACCGCGTCCTCGTCCACCGTGCCGTCGCAGTCCTGGTCGACGGAGTCGCACAGCTCGTCGGTGCCGGGGTGGATCGCCGCGTCGGCGTCGTCGCAGTCGGTGCCCTCCGCGAGGTAGCCGTCGACCGGCACGCAGGAGCCGATCCAGCTGCCGGCGTCGCCGTAGCCGTCACCGTCGGTGTCGGCGTACCAGCGGTCGTTCCCGAAGCGGTCGGGCTCGTCGACGGTCCCGTCGCAGTCGTTGTCGATGCCGTCGCAGGCCTCGGGGGCCGAGGGGTGCTCGGTGGGATCGGTGTCGTCGCAGTCCGTGGCGTCCGCGGAGTAGCCGCCCGGGCGCTCGCAGGCCTGGACGGAGATCGCGGGGTGGCCCCAGCCGTCCCCGTCCGCGTCGAGGTACCAGGTGGTCCCGATTTCGCCCTCGTCCACGGTCCCGTCGCAGTCGTCGTCGATGCCGTTGCACGCCTCCACGGCGCCGGGGTGCGCCGTGGGGTCGTCCTCGTCGCAGTCCTCGCAGTCGGGGGACCCGTCCTGGTCGCTGTCCCAGCTGGCGGGGAAGCCGTCGCAGTCGTAGTCGACGGGGTCCGTGCAGTCCTCTTCGCGCGCGCCGGGGTGGATGGCGGGCGTGGAGTCGTCGCAGTCGAAGGGGTTCTCGACGTAGCCGAGGGGCACGTCGCAGGAGGGGAGCGCCGTCGAGGCGTCGCCGTACCCGTCGCCGTCGAGGTCCGCGTACCAGGTCGTGGCGTCCTCGGCGTCGTCCTCCGAGCCCGAGCAGTTGTTGTCGGTGCCGTTGCACTTCTCGGGGGCGAGGGGGTGCACGTTGTCGTTGAAGTCGTCGCAGTCGTCGACGGAGTACCAGCCGTCGTCGTCGGCGTCGTAGACGCCGTCGTCCACCGGGAGGCGCACCCACTCGCAGCCGGCGAGGGTGAGGAGCAGCAGGAGCCGCGTCATCGCGCACCTCCGCGGACGACGTAGGCGCCGCCGCTGTCCGGCTCGCCGAGGTCCGCGCCGGGCGCGCCCACGAGGAGGTCGGGGAGTCCGTCCCGGTCGATGTCGCCGGCGGGGGCGAGCGCCACGCCCGCCTCCTCCGACGCGCTCGAGCCGTAGAGCCGGAGGTCCGCCTCGTTCGCGACGAGCGCGCCGGAGAGGGGACCGAAGAACACGAAGGCGGCGCCGGCGCCGTCGGCGGGCCAGCGGACGCCGGGCGCGCCGATGGCGATGTCGGCGAAGCCGTCGCCGTCCATGTCGCCGGGGGCGGTCACCTCGTAGGCGCCGTCGCCCGAGGTGCCGCCCTCGATGCGGGCCGTCGCGTCCGCGACGGAGACGGTGCCGGCGAACGGACCGGGCAGGAGCCACGTGATGCCCGTGTCGCTCGTCCAGGCGTCGTCGGGGTCGCCCACGACGAGGAGGTCGGGCGCGCCGTCCCCGTCGAGGTCCCCGGGGCCGGCCGCCGCCATGCCGAGGAAGTGGCTCCCCGTCTCGCCGGTGACGACCGCGAGGGTGCCTTCCCGGCCCACGGCGCCGGAGCTGCCGCCTCGCACGATCCACGCCTCGCCCGCGCTCCCGCTGGCCAAGGGCGCGCCGACCACGATGTCGCCGAGGCCGTCGCCGTCGAGGTCCCCGACGGCGGCGAGGCTGTTGCCGAGGCCGATGTCCTCGCCCTCGATCGTGAACGCCGCGTCCGCCTGGACCAGCTCGCCCACGAGCGGCCCGGCGAAGACCGAGACGGTCTCGCCGTCGGTGTCGCCCAGCACCAGGTCGCCGATGCCGTCGCCGTCCATGTCCGGCGACACCGCGATCTCCAGGCCGCTGCTCGCCGAGGTGCGGTCCATCGACACCGTGGCGTCCGCCCAGGCGAGGTCGACCGCGCCGCCCACGTCCCCGCTGACGACCCAGGCCACGCCCTGCATGCGCGCGCCGCTCGACGTGGCTTCGCCGTAGGCGGCGAGCACCACGTCGTCCACGCCGTCGCCGTCGAGGTCCTGCCCCCCCGCGACCCACTGGCCCCACACCGTCAGGAAGCGGCTGTCCGTGTAGGTGGCGGTCGCGGCGCCGAGGTCGGCGGTGGCCCCGAAGGGGCCGGCCACGCGCCACCAGACGGGATCGCGGCGGCCGTCGTCCCCCGCGAGCAGGAGGTCGGGCCAGCCGTCGCCCCCCGGATCGCCGCCCGGGGCGACGTCCGCGCCCGCGCGGTCGACGATGTCGGCGCCCACGATCACCAGGTCGGCGTCGTTCAGGTCGCGCGCGCCGGTCATCGCGCAGCCCGCGGTGACGGTCGCGTCGGTGTCGTCGCAGTCGCCGGGGGCGGTCGCCCGCCAGCTCGCGTCGGCCTCGCAGAGGCACGCGGACTCCTCGGTGCCCACCCCGTCGCCGTCGAGGTCGAGGTACCAGGGCGTGCAGCCGACCGCGTCGAAGTCGTTGTCGCCGCCGTCGCAGTCCTCGTCGCCGGGGTTGCCGCAGAGCTCGTAGGCGCCGGGGTGCACGCGGATGTCGCCGTCGTCGCAGTCGCCGCCGGTGGTGACCCAGGGCCGCGAGTCCGTCTCGCGGTCGCCGCACCAGGTGTCGCGGGTCGGGTCGTCGCCCCAGCCGTCGCGGTCCATGTCGAGCCAGGCCAGCTGGCCGTCGATGGGGTGCTCGTCGGTGAGCCCGTCGCAGTCGTCGTCGCTGCCGTTGCAGGCCTCGGCGGCGCCGGGGTTGATGCCCGGGAGCGTGTCGTCGCAGTCCTGGGGGATCGGCCAGCCGTCGAAGTCGTCGTCGACCAGCGGCGCGGTCTCCTCCGCCTCCTCGGCTTCGGAGGGCGTCGGTTCGCAGGCGGCGAGCGCCGCCGCGCAACCGAGCAGGAGCGCGCGGGCGACCGGACGCCGGCGGGGAGGCGGTCGGATCACGCGGACACCGCGCGAGGGGTCGGGGAGAGGGGGCATCGCACGCACGTCGGGCTCCGCAGCATGGTAGCGTCTCCGCGGATGAACGGCGCGCGCAGCTACCGCATCGCCGAGCTGTTGGGGCGGGGCTCCTTCGGGTCGGTGTACCTCGCGGACACCGTGGGCACGGGCATCCGCCGCCCCGTGGCGATCAAGGTGCTCCGGCCGGAACAGGCCGCGATCCCGGGGCTCCTGGAGCGGCTCCGGGACGAGGCCCGCATGCTCTCGATGATCCGGCACCGCGCGATCGTGCGGGTGGACGACCTCGTGGAGCTCGACGGGCACTGGTCCGTTGTCATGGAGTACATCGAGGGCTGCGACGTGGCCGCGCTGATCCAGGACGGCCCCCTCCCGCCGCGCGTGGCGCTCGCCATCGCCGAGGAGATCGCCAACGCGCTCCACGTCGCCGCGACCCAGGCGGGGCCGGACGGGCGGCCGCTGCGCCTCGTGCACCGGGACGTGAAGCCCGGGAACATCCGGGTCACGGCGCAGGGCGAGGTGAAGCTCCTCGACTTCGGCGTGGCCCGCGCGGACTTCACCGCGCGCGAGGCGCGCGGCACCACCGCGGTGTACGGCACGCCCACCTACATGGCGCCCGAGCGCTTCGGGGGCCAGGACACCCACGCCGGCGACGTGTACGCGCTCGGCGTCACCCTCTTCGAGATGCTCGCCGGCGAGCCGCCCGGCGCGAGCCCCATGGAGCCCGAGCGCGTGCCCCCCGGGATCAAGCTCGCGCCTGCGTGGCGCCAGATCCGCGAGACCAGCCTGCCGCTGCGCGACCTGTTGTGCGCCATGATGGCGGCCGAGGCCACCGAGCGCCCGCCCGCCCGGGACTGCGCGCGCTCCCTGGCCCGCATCCGCGCCCAGCTCGGCGGGATGACGCTCGAGGACTGGGCCGAGCGCGTGATCCCGCCCGCCGTCCGCGCCCGCCGCCGCGCCGGCGACGGCCGCGTCGGGACCGTGCTCGTCGAGCGTCCGAGCCAGGCCTCCCTGCGCGTCCAGGGCAAGCCCCCGCGCAAGGGCGGGGCGGCCCTGCTCGCCGCGGCCGGCGGCGCGGTCGTGGCCGGGGGAGGGCTCCTGGCGCTGCTGGCGGCGGGGGGAGGGGCTTGGTGGTGGTGGAGCACCACCCGGCCCTCGACCTCGACCTCGACCTCGCCCTCCGACGCTCCGAATTCGGGGACGTCGACGGTGGTGGGGCCGGCCACGGCAGAGACGGTGGAGGCGGCGTCCGTCGCGGGGCGCCCGGGTCCGGCGGGGGGGGACCCTCTGGGGAGCGACCCCGCCGGGGGCCCTGGGCGCTCGGCGACGGACGCTGCCACGGGCACCGACGTCTCGGGGCCGGCCCGGGCGTCGGCGACGTCCAGCGACCCCGCCGGGGGCCCTGGGCGCTCGGCGACGGACGCTGCCGCGGGCACCGACGTCTCGGGGCCGGCCCGGGCGGGGACGTCGGCACAGGCACCGACGTCGGCATCCACGTCGGCATCGGCACCGACGTCAGCGCGGACATCGACATCGGCACCAACGTCCGCATCGACGCCGGCGGCCGGAACGACGGCCGCAACGCGCCCCGCCCCCGCCACCGGCATCGTCGCCCTCGACGGAAAGGCCGAGTCGGTCATCCTGATGGCGCGCGGGAGCGTCTACGGGGCCGGCGAGGTGCCGGTGGGCGAGTACGCGGCCGAGGTCACGCTCACCGAGGGCGACCCCTACACGATGCGCGTGGTCACGGTGCGCCCGGGCCAGGTGACGACGATCTCCTGCGACGCGCGCTACTGCGGCGAGCGCATCGAGTAGGCCCGGCCGCCGCGCTCGCGCCCCGGTTAGGAGCGCGCGCCTCTCGGAGTGCCCATGCGTCCCTGGCTCGCGGTGTCCCTCCCGGTCTCGCTGCTCCTCGCGCTCGCGTGCGGCGGGGGCGCGGACGCGACGCAGGCGGAGATCGTGCCCGCGGCGCCGGAGACCCCGGCGACGGCGGGCGCGGCGGCCGCGGCGCGCCCCGAGCCGGCCGCGCCCGCGGTGCCGCCCGCCGGCGACTTCGACCTGGACACCGTGCCGGAGGATCTCCGGTCCGGCGCGGCGGCGTCCCGGCTCGCGGCGATCGCGGCCCACCAGGACGACCCCGCCGCGACGAGCGCGCTCGTGTGGGTGATGCGGAACGACGCGGACCTCCCCGTCCGGAAGCGCGCGTGGCGCGCCCTGCGCGCGCGCTGGGACAACGGCGTGGGGGTCGGCGCGGAGCACGAGGCCGCGGCCGTCTGGGCGGCGGCGAACGCGGAGGAGGACACGCGCGTGGCCGCGCTGGAGGCCCTCGGCGCGCTGAGCCGCGACCTGGATCTCCCGGCGCGCCACCTCGCCGACGCCGCGCAGCCCGTCCGCGCCGCGGCCGCCGCGGCGGTGTTCGCGATCGCGGGGCGCACGGGCACGCGCGCGGACGCGAAGAAGCTCCTCCAGGACCGGCTCGCGGTCGAGTCGGCGGGGCCGCTGCGGAAGAAGCTGGACGGGTGGGTGGATCAGCTCTGAGCGTCGGCGCCCACCGCCACGTCGGGGGGGCGTTG
>CAYWGD010000196.1:0-10290 GCA_964457335.1 uncultured Enterobacteriaceae bacterium
CGCGACGACCACGGCGCCCCCCGACCCCGGCGCCCTGGCGCTCGTGGTCGAGGCGCCGCTCGCGGCCTGGCGCGGGCAGACCTTCCCCCGCGGCGCCTACGCCGCCTCCGCCGTCGTCCCCTCCACCGGCCCCGACCCCGCGCTCGCCGCTTCGGCCGCGCCCGCAGGCCGCGACGTGCCCGTGTGGGTCACCGTCCCCGCGTCGCCCGTCCCCACACGCCTCGCCTGCCCCGACGGCGGCGGCGTCACCGCGGCGGTCCGCTGGATCGACCTGCCGCCCGCCGCCGCCCCCCGCGCCACGTCGTGCCGGGTCCGCACCGGCGCCCCCGGCGACGCCGCGCTGTACACACGCTGGCACGCGCCCGACGGCGCGCTCCTCGCCGAGGGCCGCGCCCCGCTGCGGATCGAGCCCGCCCGCGACAGCGCGCCCGACGACCCGATGAGCGGCCGCGAGCGCTTCGCCCTCGGGCACCGGATGGCCCTCGCCGCCGAGCCCGCCGGGCTCGTGCTCCTCGACGCCATGCTCCGCGCGGAGCCCCTCCCCCCCGCGGAGCTGCGCGCCGCGAGCGCCGCCCTGCTCCAGGGCCGGCGCGGCGCGGCGCCCGCCGCGTTCATCGAGGCGTTCCAGGCCTACCGGGAGCGCGTCCCCGACGGGCAGCTGGACCTCGACACCGCCGCCGCCCTGGGCCGCGCCTACACCACGGTCGGCGACCACCGGCGCGCGCTCGCCGCCGCCCGCGTCGTGCTCGACGCCCGCTTCAAGGAGGAGCTCGGCGCCGTCGCGAGCCTCCAGGACGGCGGCCTCCCGCTCACGTCGCTCAAGCTCCTCCGCGAGCTCGTGGACCGCTACCCCGAAGGCCCCACCGTCGTCTCCGCGCGCTACCTCGCGCCGTCCATGCTGCTCGGCCGCGCGGAGGGCGACGGCGATCGCCTCGGCTACACCCGCTCCTCGTTGCGGCACACCGCGGCCGCCGAGCTCGCCACCTTCCTCCTGCTCCACCCCGACGCGGCGCAGGCGCCGGAGGCGGCCGCGCTGCTCGTCGACGCGCTCCACGCCCTCGGCGACCCCGACCGCGAGCGCGCCCTGGCCGGCCCCCTCGCCCGGCGGTACCGCGACGGGCCCTCCGCGTGGCGCCTCGCGCTGGCCCACGCGCGCGCGACGGTGGCCGCCGGCCGCCCCGCCGACGCCCTCCGCGCGCTCGACGGGATCGAGGCCCCCGCCGACGGCGCCCCCGAGCTCGACCTGGAGCGCGGCCGCGCGCTCGAGGCGCTGGGCCGCCCCGACGACGCCCGCGAAGCCTACGCGCGCAGCGGCGGCGCCGAGGCCCTCGCGCGCGCCGCCTGGCTCGACCGGGCGGAGATCGTGCTCCCCGCCGCGCAGGTGCTCCACCCCGGCGACCCCGCGGCCCTCCCCGGCTGGCTCCGGCCGGGCGCGGAGGTCACCGTGACCGCCGTCCGCGTGTCGCTCGAGGCCGCGCTCCTGCGGGACGGCGGCGCGCTCGACACCGGCGCCATCCAGGTGGCGGGGCTCCGCCCGACCGCGACGCGCACGGCCCGCGTCGGGGCCGACGGCGACATCCCCCTCCCCGCCCTCCCGCTCGGCGCCTACGTGCTCCTCGTCGAGTCCGGCGCCGCCGCCGGCCGCACGCTGCTCGTCCGCACGGACGCGGAGCTCGCCGTGACCGGCGACCGGGGCACCCTCGTGCACCTCGCCGACCTCGCGGGCCGCCCGCTCGCAGACGCCCAGCTCTGGATGTTCGACGGCGCCGGCGGCGTGACGCCCGCGCGCACGGACGGGCGCGGCGCCGCCTGGGCCCCGTTCGGCGCCGGGCGCCTCGGCGTCCTGGCGCTCCACGGGGACCGCTACGCGCTGGCCAACCTCGGCGACGGCGCGCAGCTGGCCCCGCCCGCGCAGCCGGCGCCCACCCGCGGCTACGGCGACGTGCTCCAGAAGAACGAGGCCGCCTACGACGGGCTCTTCCGGCAGGAGCTGCGGCAGCGCGTGGACGCCGCGGGGCTCTGAAAGCGCGCGGTAAGCGCGTCCCGCGATCCAGCGGCGCGCCGAGAGGCATGGCGGGACGAGGAGACAACCGCATGCCCCTTCGTCCCCTGGCCTCCGGCCCGCTGGCCACCTGGATCCTCCCGCTCTTCCTGGTCGGCTGCGAGACCGCCAAGATCGACTTCACGGAGACCGGGGACCCGATCGGGGACGACACCCAGGACACCGACGAGCCCGACACCGTCGCGGACGGCGCGTTGTCCGCCTCGCCCGCCGCGCTCGACTTCGGCGTCGCCTTCCTCGGCGCGGCCGCCACGCTCGACGTGACGGTCACGAACGTCGGCGACGGCCCCGTCGAGCTCGCCGGGCTCGTCGACTCCGCGGAGTTCACGCTCGGCACCGTCACCTCCCCCGGCCCGGGCGAGTCCGTCGTCGTCTCCGTCACCTGGACCCCCGCCACGATCGGCGCGGCCTCGGCGTCGCTGACCCTCTCCGACGCGCTCGGGGACGGCACGGTCACGATCCCGATCACGGGGCAGGCCCAGGAGGACGCCGACGGCGACGGCTACGGCAGCCTCGCCTCCGGCGGCGACGACTGCGACGACGCGAACGCGGCCGCCCACCCCGGCGCCGCGGAGGTCTGGTACGACGGCGTCGACGAGGACTGCCTCGGCGGGGACGACTACGACCGCGACGCCGACGGCGCGGACTACACCGTCGACTGCGACGAGGACGACGCGACGGTGTACCCGGGCGCGACCGAGACCTGGTACGACGGCGTGGACTCCGACTGCGCGGGCGACGACGACTTCGACCAGGACGCGGACGGCTACGTGGTGGGGGTCGACTGCGACGACACGGCCGCCCCGGTGAACCCCGGCGCCACCGAGACCTGGTACGACGGCGTGGACCAGGACTGCGACGGCGTCGACGACGACCAGGATCTCGACGGCTACGGCATCGCGGACGACTGCGACGACCTCGACGCCACGATCCACCCCGGGGCCACCGAGACCTGGTACGACGGCGTCGACCAGGACTGCGCCGGCGACGACGACTACGACCAGGACGGCGACGGCGTCACCTACGACACGGACTGCAACGACACGGACGCCTCCACCACCGGGCCGGTCACCGAGACGCTCGACGGGCTCGACACCGACTGCGACGGCGTCGTCGACGACGTGGCGATCGCCGACGTCGCGAGCGGCGTCCTGTACGGCGGCGCCTCGGGCCTCGGCCTGGGCGACGCCGACGGCCTCTCCCTCGGCGGCGACCTCACCGGTGACGGCGCCGACGATGTCGTCGTGGCCTCCGACGCCTCGGGCAACGGCTACGCGTTCGTCGTGAGCGGCGCCACCGCCGCCACCGCGGCCGGAAACGTCGACTCCTACGACACCGCCGCGATCACCGGGCAGTCCACCTACTACCCGATGGGCAACCTCGTGGGCCCGATGGTCGACGTGACGGGCGACGGCACGGAGGACCTGCTCATCGCCGGCTCGCTCGCCAGCTACTACTACAACTACGGCCGCGGCTGGGTGCTCACCGGCGGCGGCTCGCTCGCGGGCTCGCTCTCGACCTCGTCGACCTACTCCGCGCGCTTCGACGGCGACTCCGACGACGATCTCTTGAGCTGGCTCGCCGCCGGGGACCTCGACGGCGACGGCGCCGTCGACGTCGTCACGGGCGCGCCGGACGACAACTACACCAGCGGCTCCTGGAGCGCCGACTACGACTCCGGGAACGTGGCGGTCTACAGCGGGACCGTCTCCGGGAGCTACGACATCTCCGACTCGGACGACCAGGTCCACGGCTCGGACGACTACGACTACCTGGGCAGCTCGCTCTACGTCGCGGACCTCGACGACGACGGCTACGCCGACATCCTCGCGGGCGCCTACGGCAACGACGACGGCGCCAGCGACGGCGGGGCCGTGTACCTGTTTTCCGGCAACGCCTCGCTGTCGTGGGACACGCGGGCCGACGACGCCGCCGAGGCGCGCGTGCTCGGCGACGCCTACCACAGCTACCTGGGCTACCACCCGCTGACCGCGCCCGGCGACGTAGACGGGGACGGCGCGCTCGACCTCGCGCTCGGCAGCGAGTCCGTCGGCGAGGCCTGGCTCTTCTGGGACGTGGCCACGCTCTCGGGCGACGTCGAGACGGGCTCGGCGGACCTCGCGTTCACGGGCTCGTCGTCGAGCTTCGCCTCCGCGCTCGCCTACGCCTCCGACCTCGACGGGGACGGCGCGGCCGAGCTCTACATCGGCGACAGCGGGGACGACACCGCGGCGTCGAACGCCGGGGCCGTGTGGATGTTCACGCCCACCGCCGGGAGCTCCGGCGCGTGGACGAGCGCCGACGCCTCGGCGGTGTTCTGGGGCGCCGCGGCCGACGACGAGCTCGGCTCCGGGCTCGCCGGCGGGGGCGACGCCGACGGCGACGGCAACGACGATCTGCTCGTCGGCGCCACCGGATCCGACGGCGCCGCGAGTGGTGGCGGGGCGGTCTACGTGGTCCTCGGCTGGTGATTCCGGAGCCGCGGCGGGGTATCGTTGTCCGAACGCGCGGCCGTCGTGACCGCGCGCGGTAGGAGACACCGGTATGCTTGCACGTCCCTCGGCTTCTGGCCCCCTGGCCACCTGGATCCTCCCCCTGTTCCTGGTGGTCGGCTGCGAGACGGCCAAGATCGACATCGACGACACCGGCCCGGGCGGCGGCGACACGGACCGCCAGGACACCGACACCGACGAGCCCGACACCGTCGTCGACGGCGCCCTCTCCGTCTCCCCCGGCGCGCTCGACTTCGGGGTCGTGTTCGTGGGCGGGGCGGCCACGCTCGATCTCACCGTCTCGAACGTCGGCGAAGGCACGATCGACCTCGCCGGGACCGTCGACTCCCCCGACTTCACCCTCAGCGCGCTCACGTCCCCGGCGCCCGGCGAGGCGGTGACCGTCACGGTCACCTGGACCCCCGCCGCGCTGGGCGACGCCGCCGCCACCCTCACCCTCTCCGACACGCTCGGGGACGGCTCCGTCGACATCCCGCTCAGCGGGGCCGCCCAGGAGGACGCCGACGGCGACGGCCACGGCAGCCTCGCCTCCGGCGGCGACGACTGCGACGACACGAACGCCTCCGCCCACCCCGGCGCCGACGAGGCCTGGTACGACGGCGTCGACCAGGACTGCGCGGGCGACGACGACTACGACCGCGACGCGGACGGCGCCGACTACACCGTCGACTGCGACGAGGACGACCCCACCGCGTACCCCGGCGCGACCGAGACCTGGTACGACGGGACCGACTCCGACTGCGCCGGGGACGACGACTTCGACCAGGACGCCGACGGCCACATCGTCGGCACCGACTGCGACGACACCGACGCCTCCGTGAACCCCGACGCGGCCGAGACCTGGTACGACGGCGTCGACCAGGACTGCGACGGCGTCGACGACGACCAGGATCTCGACGGCTACGGCTTCGCCGACGACTGCGACGACCTCGACGCGACGGTCTACCCCGGTGCCACGGACACCTGGTACGACGGCATCGACTCCGACTGCGCGGGCGACGACGACTACGACCAGGACGGCGACGGCGCCGCCTACGGCACGGACTGCAACGACACGGACGCCTCCACCACCGGGCCGGTCACCGAGACGCTCGACGGGCTCGACACCGACTGCGACGGCATCATCGACGACATCGGCATCGCCGACATCGCGACCGGCGTGTTGTACGGAACCTCCGCCAACCTCGAGCTCGGCAACGCCCAGGGCCTCTCCCTCGGCGGGGACCTCACCGGCGACGGCGCGGACGACGTCGTCGTGGCCTCGGACGCCTCGGGCTCCGGCTACGCCTGGGTCGTGAGCGGGGCCTCCGCCGCCACCGCGAGCGGCGGCGTCACCTCCTACGACACCGCCGCCATCACCGGCCAGTCCTCCTGGTTCCCGATGGGTCGGGTCGCGGGCCCCATGGTCGACGTCACGGGCGACGGCACCGAGGACCTCCTGATCGCCGGATCGCTGAACGACGGCGCCTACAACTACGGCCGCGGCTGGATGCTCACCGGCGGGAGCACGCTCACGGGCTCGCTCACGATCACGTCCTCGTCGAACTACACCGCGCGCTTCGACGGCGACGACGACTCCGATCTCATGAGCTGGCTGGGCGGCGGCGACGTCGACGGGGACGGCGCGGTCGACATCGTCACGGGCGCGCCGCTGGACAACTTCAGCGGCTACAGCACCTACCTCGACACGGGGAACGTCGCCGTGTACAGCGGCACCGTCTCGGGCCAGTACGACATCACGGACGCCGACGACGAGATCCACGGCGTGGAGGACGACGAGCACCTCGGGAGCGCGCTCTACGTCGCGGACCTCGACGACGACGGCTACGCCGACATCCTCGCGGGCGCCTCCGGCAGCGACGAGGGCATCACCGACGCGGGGGCGGTCTACCTCTTCCTCGGCAACGCCACGCTCAGCTGGGACCCGCAGGCGGACGACGCCATGCAGGCCCGCGTGCTCGGCGTCGACTGGGGCGGCAACCTGGGCGCCGTCCCGGTGACCGCCCCCGGCGACGTGGACGGCGACGGGGCCCTCGACCTCGCGCTCACGAGCGTGGACGCGGGCGAGGCCTGGCTCTTCTGGGACCTCGCCTCGCTCTCGGGCGACCTCGAGACCCGGGACGCCGACCTGGCCTTCTCCGGGACGGCCGGGAGCTTCGGCGCGTCGCTCGCGTACACCTCCGACCTCGACGGCGACGGCGCCGCCGAGATCTACGTCGGCGACAGCGGGGACGACAGCGTGGCCACCGACGCCGGCGCCGTGTGGCAGTTCCAGCCGAACACGGGGAGCTCCGGCACGTGGACGAGCGCGGACGCCTCGGCCGCCTTCCTCGGCGCGGCGGCGGGCGACGCGCTGGGCGCGGGCCTCGCGGGCGGCGGCGACGCGGACGGGGACGGCAACGACGATCTCCTCGTCGGCGCCACGGGCTCCGACGGCAGCGCGAGCGGCGGCGGCGCCGTCTACGTGGTCCCGGGCTGGTAGCCGCGGCCGACCGGCCCGATCGGTTAGGTCCGGGCGATGCTCCTCGCGCTCGCCCTCGCCTGCGCGCCGCGCGGGCCCGCCGTGGCCCCGGCGCCCCCCGCTCCGTCCGAGGTGGTGTCCGAGACGGCCGCCGCCTCCGAGGCGGCCGTCGCTGCGCCCGCGGGCGCCGCCGCCGCCGGCTCGCCCGCCGCCCCCCCGGCAGCCGCGCGCCCCGCGTTCCCCGAGGGGTGGCGCGGCGCCACGGTGCCCACCATCGGCGTGACCGACGCGGATCCCTCCATCGGCCCGGCGGACGCCCGCTTCACGATCGTCTCGTTCGCCGACTACTTCTGCCCGCACTGCGCCGCGTTCTGGCCCCAGGTGCGGGCGCTCGTCGAGCGCAGCCCCGACACCCGGCTCGTGCTCAAGAACTGGCCCATCGACTCGAGCTGCAACCCCGCCGTGAGCACCGAGCGCCACCGCTTCGCGTGCCTCGCCGCGCGGGCCGCCGAGTGCGCCGCGAAGGAAGGCCGCTCCCTCGACATGGCCGACGTGCTCTACCTCTACCCCGACCACGTCACGCCGCCCGAGATGCCGCTCTTCGCCGAGAAGCTCGAGATGGACCGCCCGCGCTTCGAGGCCTGCCTCGCCGACCCCGCCACCGCCGCGGCCGTCGCGGCCGACGTGCAGGCGGGCATCGACGCGGGCGTGTACGGGACGCCCGCCATCTACGTGTCCGGGCTCGATCCGGCCGGCTGGGTGGACGTCGCACCCAGCGTCGAGATCCTCGAGGCCGCGCTGGCGGAGGCGCGAGCCGGGCGCCCGCTGCCGCCCTGACGGGGTAGATCGCGCGCGATGTCCGATCCCGCCTACGTCCCCGCGCGGCTCACCCCCTGCGACCTCGCCGCCTGCGAGGGGATGTGCTGTCACGACGGCGTGTACCTCTCCGCGGAGGAGGAGCGCGCCCTTCGCCGGCTCGTGTTCAAGCGCCGCGCCGAGCTCCCCGAGCTCCCCGACCGCTTCGTCGTGCCCGGCGCGGGCGGCGCGCCCAAGACCGCCGTGCGCCCGCACGCGTACCGCCAGCCCGGCTTCCCCGCGCACTTCCCGCGCACGCGCTGCGTGTTCGCGCTGCCGGACGCCCGCTGCGCGCTCCAGGCGCTCGCGGTGGCCGACGGCGCGCACCCCTGGGCCTACAAGCCGCGCGCCTGCTGGATGCACCCGCTCCGCGAGAGCGCCACCGATCCCCTCCCCCCGCCCGCCGACCCCGCCGCCGACTGGGATCGCGCCGACGGCTACCCCGGCTACGTCTGCTTCACCCGCTGCGGCGCCCACCGGCCCGACGGCCAGCCCTGGGAGGACGCGCTGGCCGGCGAGCTCGCCCGGTGGCGCACGGAGCGCGGGGGCTGAATTCTCGATCGGGCAGCCGCTCCGCGCTGCGGCGGCGGGGGTGCCTCCGGCGAACGTCCGCGGCCCTCGTGCCCGCAAAGCCCCCGCTCTTGCGTGGGTGTGCGGACCTGGCGTACGGAGCGCGAGGGGTGCTCGCCCCGTCATCCGGGGTGGATAACGCTGGGGGTGCGGGAGGAGGCGGACATGCTCGGTTGGGCATTGCTCGTGGCGGCGGGAGCGGGCCTGGCCGCCGCGGAGGAGCAGCCACGCGTCACGGTCGAGGTGGTGCACGAGTCTTGTGCCACCATGGGCGACTCGTGGCCGATGAAGCGGAGCGGCCTGTCGCTGGGAACCGACGGCGCGTTGTACGGAACCACAAGCGAGGTGACAATCGACGTGTTGGGCACCGTCTACCGCTGGGATCCCCTCACCTCGACGTACACGACGCTGCACGTCTTCCGCGGAGAGGACGGCTGGAACCCCATCGGCGTGATCCAGGCGAGTGACGGCGCCCTGTACGGGACCACCCAGACGAGCGGCGTCCCGGACTCGGACATCGTCGGATTCGGCGTCCTGTACCGCGTGAACACGGACGGGACCGGCTTCTCCGTGCTCTATCGGTTCGGGATGACGCCTGGCGAGGTGGACAGCGGCATCCTACCGAGCGGGGGTCTCCTCCAGGGACGAGACGGCGCGCTCTACGGCACCACGGAGAGAGGAGGCGACGGGGGAGGAGGTACGATCTTCCGCGTGGGCAAGGACGGCGGGAACTTCGAGGTCGTCCATGCGTTCGAGCGCGGGTCGGTCGAGGGGGACGCGCCGGAAGGAACCCTCGTCCAGGGAGACGACGGGACGCTCTACGGCACGACCCACGGCGGGGGCAGCGAAGGGAAGGGCACGGTGTTCGCCCTCGATCCCGACACCGGCGCGTTCTCCACCCTGCATTCGTTCCAGGGCATGGAGGGCGGGCCGAACCCCGGCGTGACGCTCGGCCGGGACGGCGCGCTCTATGGCACGACCGCGTACGGGGGGATGTACAGCGAGGGGAGCGTGTTCCGCGTGAGCGTGAACGGGTCCGACTTCTCGACGGTCCACCACTTCCGCGGGGCGACCTCGGACGACCCGGACGAGGACGACGATACCCGACCGGTCGGCGGGGTGACGGAGGGCCCGGACGGCTCCCTCTACGGAGTGACCCACTGGGGCTCGCCCACGAACGAGGGCACCCTCTACCGCATCCGGCTCCCGGACCGGACCTTCGAGCACCTGCACGACTTCGGCGGCGGCGGGATCGGGGAATTCCCCGGCTCGGCGCTCACCCTGGGCGCCGACGGTGCCCTGTACGGAGACATGGGACGCCATTTCGATCACAACGGCGAGCACAACTGCGTGGACATCTACCGCGTCACCCTGAACGCACCCGCCGACACCACCCCGCCCACCATCACGTCGGTCACCGCGTCCCCGGACCTCCTCACACCCGCCGACCACCAGCTCCACGAGGTGACCCTCGCGGTGCAAGCGACCGACGACCAGAGCACCGAGGTCGCGTGCGCCATCACGGAGGTGACGAGCAGCGAGGCCGACAGTGGCACCCACCCCTCCGACAAGCCCGGCGACATCGTCGTCACGGGCGACCTGGCCGTCGAGCTGCGCGCGGAGGACTTCGACCCGGTCGGCGACCGCGTCTACACCCTTCACGTCGAGTGTACGGACGACGCGGGCAACGTGGCCGGCCGGACCACCACGGTGAGGTCGCGCAAGCCGGGGCGTGGCCCTCCTGGACGGCGCGGATAGGCGTCCGCGGCCGACGGAAGGACCGCCGCGCCCGGGGGGCCGGTGGGCGCCCCGGGCGCCGCGGGGGCCCC
>CAYWGD010000197.1:0-10272 GCA_964457335.1 uncultured Enterobacteriaceae bacterium
CAAAGCGAGGCGTGAGGGGGCCCCGGGACGCGGTTCTTGGGCCGCCGCGAGACGGCGACGGCACGGGCGGGGGGATTTCTTCACAGGCTCAACGCCCCCCCCGCGTGGCGTGTGGTGTGCCCCGAGCTCCCCATGCGTGAGTTCTCCACCCGCGGCCCCGCCCTCCGCCGCCTCGATCGCGGCGCCCGCATCGTGTACTCCGCCTTCCTGGCGTTCGTCCTCCTCGGGCTGGTGACAGCCGCCCTGCTCCACTACGACGGCATGGGCGCGTCCGCCGCGACGGCCACCGCGTACTGGCGCGGCGACGAGGCCGCGATGGTGTACCCCAAGAGCTACCGGCAGATCCTCGAGCTCACCCACTTCCACCTGTTCACCGAGCCCGTCGTGTGGCTCACGGTGGCGCACCTCTACCACATGGGCGGCGGGCGGGGCCTCGTGAGCCTGGGGACGTTGGGCGCCATCGCGTGCCAGGTCGCGCTGCCCTGGCTCGTCGCGTACGTGTCACCCGGCTTCGGCGTGCTGCTCCTGCCCGTCACCGCCGCGGTGGTCGTCGGGCTCGTGTGGATGTGCGCCGACAGCCTGCGTGAGCTTTGGTCCTCGGGTTAGTCGCCCTCGCCGGCGCCGCCACCGTGCGGGCGTCCCGGCTCGCGATGGGCACCGTCGTGGGTGTAACCGTCGTCGCGGAGGGGCCCGACGCCGAGGCGCGCGCCAACGCCGCCATCGAGGCCGCCTACGACGCGGTCGAGGCCGGCGAGGCCGCGCTCTCCGAGTGGCGCCCCACGAGCGCCACGGCGCGCATGGGCGCCGGGGCGCGCGTCCCGCTCACCGGCCCGGCCGAGGAGCTGTTCTTGTTCGTCGACCAGCTCCGCCGCCGCTCGGCCGGCGCCTTCGACGTCATGTGGCGCACGCGCGGCGCGCTGACACACTCCCCCGAGGGGTGGGCCGCGACGGGCCCCGTCGATCTCGGCGGGGTGCTCAAGGGTTGGCTCAACGATCGCGCCGCCGAGGCGCTCCGACGGGCGGGTGTGGACGACTTCCTCCTCGACGCCGCGGGCGACGTCCTCGCCGCGGGCGACGCCGAGGGCGGTGAGGGCTGGGAGGTCGAGGTGTGGGGTGGGCGCGGACGGGTCGCGACCGTCACCCTCCACGACGAGGCGCTCTCCACCTCCGGGAACGCCGGCCAGCCGGGCCACGTCACGGATGCGCGCACCGGGAAGCCCGTCGAGGGCGAGCGCGTGGTGAGCGTCGTGGCGCCCTCCGGGATGATCGCCGACGGCGTCGCCACGGCCCTCTTCGCGGGCGCGGAGGTGGGCCTCGCCCGGGAGCTCGGCGCCGCCGCGCTCGTCGTGGGTCCGACGCGGACGTGGTCTCCCGGGGCGAGGCGGGTGTTCCGGTGGTAAGACCACCGGATGCTCCTGCTCCTCGCCTGCACCGCCCCCTCGACCCCCACCGGGCCCGGCGCGGGCGATCCCGTCGCCGACCCCACGGAGGTGCTGGGCGATGCGCCGGGTGACAGCGGGGGCCCCGACACGGACCTCCCGGACGTGGACGGCTGCCCGGCGCTCTACGATCCAAGCGTGGTGCAGGCGTTCGAGGTGGAGATCTCCGAGGCGGAGTGGGCCGAGCTCGAGGCCGACTACGCCCGCGGCGAGAAGGACTACCACCCCGTCGTGTTCCGCTGGGGCGACGAGGTGGTCGACGACGCGATGATCCGCCTGAAGGGGAACCCCAGCTTCTCGTGGTTCACCGACAAGATGCAGTTCGTGATCGCGTTCAACGAGGTGGACCCCGACGGGCGCTTCCACGGGCTCCGCAAGATCGCGCTCGACGCCTCCTGGTACGAGCCCACGTTGCTGCGCGACCGCATCGCCTGGAGCGTCGTCCGGCGGCAGGGCGAGCTCCCGCACGCCTGCGCGAACAGCGCGACGCTCACGATCAACGGGGCGTACTACGGGCTCTACACCAACATCGAGTTCTTCGACCACGAGTGGCTGGAGCGCAACTTCGGCGACGCGGGAGCCACCGGCACGCTGTGGAAGTACGGCTACGACCCGGTCGCGAACGAGGAGGCATCCACCGGGGCCGCCATCGCGCGCATGCACGACACGACGGATCCGGCGGCGCTCGAAGCGTTGGCCGACCTCGACAATTGGGTGCTCGAGTGGGCGGCCGAGATGGTGCTCGGCGACGACGACGGGTACGTCTGCTGCGACCACAACTACTACCTCTACGAGCACCCCACCCGTGGCATCCTCTTCGTGCCCTGGGATCTCGACGACACCTTCGACGTCCAGGGCTACGACGTGGATCCGCTGGAGGGCTACTACGCGGGCCTCTTCCAGGAGCCGCACTTCCTCGCGCTCACCCGCGACGCCACCTGGGGCCCCCGCTACGTCGACGCCGTCGCGGAGATGAACGCCGCGATGGAGCCCGGCGTGGTGCTCGCCGAGATGGACGAGTGGGAGGCGCAGCTCGCCGACGCGATGGAGGCCGATCCCAACCGGAGCTTCGGCTGGGAGGAGCACCTGGGCGCCCTCGCGCGGATGCGCGCGTGGGTGCCGGCGCGGCACGCCTTCCTCGACAGTTGGGTGGCGTGCCAGCGCGGGGAGACCACCGACGCGGACGGCGACGGCGCCACGGTGTGCGCGGACCCGGACGACACCGACGCGGCCGTGGCCCCCGGCGCGACCGAGGTGTGCAACGGCGTCGACGACGACGCCGACGGCTGGGTCGACGACGACCCCGCCTGCGACGACTGCGCGCGCCACGACGTCGACGACGAGCGCTGGCTGTTCTGCCGCTGGCCGCGCACGAACGCGGAGGCGGCGGCGAACTGCGAGGCGCGCGGCGGGGCGCTCGCCGGCGGGCCGTCGACGACCGCCGCGACCTACGCGTACTTCTTCTACACCTGGCCCGTCCGCGAGCTCTGGTGGACCGACGAGAGCTCGGGCGGGTCGCGCTGCCGGGGCTGGGACGAGGCGAGCTTCTCGTCCGGGTACACCTCGTGCGACGAGCCCCGTCCGAGCATCTGCGCCTTGTGACCCCCCGATCGGGGGACCGGGGGGCCGCCGCGGATCCCCTTGTTTCTTGGTACGCTGTGCACCGATGTCCCGGGTCGCGTCGCAGCTCTGCCTCACGGGCCTCGTGGCGGCCGCCTGCCGGGCCGTGCCTCCGCCCGAACCCCCGCCCGAGTGGGATGCGGCGGCCGAGCGGCAGGCCGCCGCGCTGACGGTGGAGCCCTCGCGCGGGCTCGCCTGGGAGCGCGACCCGGACTGGCGGATCGAGGGCGCATCGGTGCCGCACGTCTGGGTGCGCGAGGACGGCAGCTTCGGGCTCTCGTTCACGAACAACATCCCCGCGTACGACGACCACCCGCGGTGGATGGTCACCGGCGACGGCGTGACCTGGGACGAGCCTCGGGCCGCCTGGTGGCCGGTGGACTTCCAGCCCCGGTGCGGCGAGTACCTCGCCGACATGGCCGTGCGCGTCGATCCCGCCGGCACCTACGACTACGTCTTCGTCGGGCACACCGGCAAGCAGAGCGAGCTCTGCTGGCTCCCGGGCGACGCCGAGCACGGCGGCGTCGCGGAGGGCGGACCCTTCACCATCGAGGGCCTCGACGGGAGCAGCTTCGGCGTGCCCGCGTTCCTCGTCCAGCCGGACGGGAGCGCGCTCTTCTACTTCATCCTCGCGGAGACCGGGCACGGGGGCCTGTACGCCGCCCGGATCGAGCGCGGCGCCACCTCCGGCGCGCTCGTGCGGAGCGCGCCCGTCGTGGCGCGGGGCAACATCGACCCGATGCCCATGTACCTGGACGGCGGCGGCGTTCGGCTCTACCACACGGTCGGGGACGACCTCGCCGCGCGCGGCATCGGCTACACCGAGCTGGGAGACGGCGCCTACGCGGAGGCCACCCCCGAGCTGCTCCTCCCGTCGTCGGGCGACTGCACGAAGGAGCCCACCGGCGAGTGCCTCGTGGACCCCGCGGTGGTGCGCCTCCCGGACGGCCGTCTCGTGATGTACTTCGGCGCCATCGACTACGGCGAGGACGGCAGCGAGTTCTGGCCCACGGTGCAGCGGGCCTTCGCGGTCGACTGATCGAGGAGGGCCGCGGGGTCGCGCCCCGCGGTCACGGCGCGCGGAGCGTGAACGGCGGCACGTCGTAGTCGCGCGACACCCGGCAGGCGTGCGGGCCCTCGCACTTCGTCACCGCGGGCTGCATCGTGGCCGTCCCGAACACGCTCGCGGTCAGCTCGCCGCTGACGCCCTCCGGCACCGCGAAGGTGAGGGTGCCCGGGCCGAACGTGATGTCCTCCCGGCGCACCACCGCGCGCTTGTCGCCGGACACGAGCTCGAGCCCGACCTCCCCGGTCTTGGCCACCACGTCGGTGGGCGGCGACCAGGCGAGCGTGAGGGTGTCGCCGGGCTTCACCTCGGTCGCCGACGGCGTGACCGTGCGCGGCACGAAGAGGTTCGCGACCTCCACCGTGAAGGTGTTCGTGCCGTCGGTGACCACCAGCGTGTTGGTCGGGGCCGCGACCGCCTCCTTCCCGTCGAGCGTGAACTCGTACACCGCGCAGTCGCGGTCGTACCCGTTCTTGCCCTCGACGCGGCCGTGCAGGCGCGTCATCGGCTTGCCGTCGAGCGTGGCCGCGAGGCCCGGGATGGGGTGGCACACGCCCGGGGTGAGCGGGTGCACGAAGAGCTGCACCTGCTCGGGGCCGCCGGGGAGCGAGCCCGTGTTGAGCTGCACCTGCGGCCGGAAGAGGTCCATCAGCGTGTGCTTCTCGGGCGGCGGCGGGTCCGAGCAGGCGAGCAGCGCGAGCAGGATCATCGGAGCTCCGTTCAGGACAGGCGGGCGGGGGAGGGGTGGTCGCCCTCGAGCCAGTGCGGCGGGATGGTGGCGTCGAAGCCGGGGATCGACTCGACGAGCCCGGCCCAGCGCACGATCGCGGGCCAGCGGGCGCCGAGGGGCAGGACCCCGAGGTCGAGCCCCGCGGCGGCGGGGCGGGTGGCCGCCCGGACGAGGTACGCGACGCCGCAGTACCAGACGATGTCCGCCGCGGAGAGCGCGTCCCCGACGAGGTGGCCGCCGGCCACGCGCTGGTTCAGCGTGTCGAGCTCGGCCTCCAGCGCCGGCAGGGCCTCGCGGATCTTCGCGGCCTCCTCCTCGGGCTTGCCGAACAGGATGGGCCGCGCGACGGCGGAGATGGCGGGGTTCCCGTGCGACTCGTACTCCATGACCAGGCGCCAGATCCGACCCGCGTCCGCCGCGTCGGTTCCGAAAAGCGGGGCCGCGGGGAACGCCCGGTCCAGGTAGGCGAGGATGGCGAGCGACTCGTTGAGCACGAGCCCGTCGTGCACGAGCGTCGGCACCTTGCCGCGCGGGTTGAGCGCGAGGAACGCGGGGGTGCGCGTCTCGCGCTTGCTGAACGAGAGGAGGTGCGAGGTGTAGGGCAGGCCCTTCGCGGCGAGCGCGAGCAGCACGCGCCACGCGGGCGTGGAGCCGCTGCCCCAGTAGAGTTCGAGCGACATTGGACACACTCCGGAGGCGCGACGGATAACCGGATCGGCCCATGCCCGAACCCTCCGTCCTCGCGACCACGCCCGACCTCGTCGCCCTCGACAAGCCCACCGGCTGGGTGGCCCACGCCGCCATGAAAGAGGAGACCCACGACCTGCGCGCCTGGTGCGCCGCCCAGCCCGGCCTCCCTCGCGGGCTCGAGCCCCTCCACCGCCTCGACCGCGACACGTCCGGGGTGGTGCTCTACGCCGCCGACCCGGCGGTGCGCGCCCAGGTCGGCAGGTGGTTCATGGAGGGGAAGGTCGAGAAGCAGTACCTCGTGCTCGTGCAGGGCCACGCCCACAAGAAGGGCGTCATCCGCGCGCCGCTCGTGCCGGACGACGGCGGCGCCCCCCAGGACGCGCTCACGCGCTACCGCCTCGAGGAGGCCCTCGGCGCCTTCTCGCTCCTGCGCGTCTCGCCCGAGACCGGCCGGAAGCACCAGATCCGCCGGCACCTGCGCGGCATCGGGCTCGCCGTGGTGGGCGACGATCGCTACCCCGCGGCGCGTCGCCTCCGGGTGCCGGCCTTCCCCGGGCGGCTCTTCCTGCACGCGGCGCGCATCGCGCTCCCGGACGGCCGGGTCTTCGAGAGCCCGCTCCCGCCCGACCTCGCCGCCTGCGTCGACGCGCTGCGCGCGGGGCTCGCCGCGCGCGCTGATACACGCTGACACATCGGGTGTGTCGGCTCACGCCGGCACCGTCACCACCGACGCGAGCCGCCGCACGGCCTCCCGGAGCTGCGCCGGCGCGACGTTCGAGAACGAGAGCCGCGCGACGTCGGTCGGGCCCTCCCCGACGAAGTAGGGGGCCGCGGGCTCGAACGCGACCCCGGCCTCGAGCGCGCGCGGCAGCAGGGCGCGCGCTTCCCCGCCGAGCTCGAGCAGGAGCGAGAAGCCTCCCTCGGGCGCCGGCACCCTCCGCCCCAACTCCCGCGCGAGCGCGTCCACGAGCGCGTCCCGGCGCTCGCGATACACGCCGATACACCGTGATACATGCGCGTCGAGGTCGTGGTCGAGGAGCCACCGGGCGAGCACCCGCTGCGTCAGCGTCGCGGTCTCGAGGTCCTCGGCCTGCTTCACGCGCGTGGCCTCCTCGACGAGCGCGCGCGACCCCGCGATCCAGCCGACCCGGAGCCCCGGCGCGAGCACCTTCGAGAAGCTCCCCACGTGCACCACGCGGTCGAGGTGCCGCCCGAAGCGCCGCAGCGGCGCGGGGCGCGGCCCGTACACGATGTCGCCGTAGGCGTCGTCGTCGAGCACCCAGGCGTCGTGGCGCTCGGCGAGCGCGAGCACGTCGCGACGCTCGTCGGGCGAGAGCACGCCGCCGGTGGGGTTGTGGCCCGTGGCGACGAGGTAGAGCACGCGGGCGCCCGCGTGGAAGGCGCGCTCCGACGCGGGCAGGTCGAGCCCGCGCGCCGTCCGCTCCACGGGGTGGTACGCCGGCCGCCGCAGGTCGAAGGCCTGGAGCGCCGAAACGTAGGTCGGCCGCTCGACGCAGAGCGGCGCGCCCTCCGGCACGAGCAGCCGCCCGAGCAGGTGGATGGCCTGCTGGGCCCCGCTCGTGACGAGCACCTCCTCGGGCCGGGTCGGAACGCCACGATCGGTGAGCCGCGCCGCGATCCACGCCCGCAGGGGCAGAAAACCCGCGGGGTAGCCGTACTGCAGCGCGGCGGCGCCCTCGTCGCGCATCACCTCCGCCATCGCGGCGTCGAGCTCCGCGGCGGGGAAGAGGTCGTCGGCCGGGACGCCACCCGCGAGCGTGATCACGCGCTCGGCGGTCACCGCGGCGGCGAGCTGGTCCTCGACCTCCGACGGCTGGCGATGGAGCACCGAGGCACGGGGCGGCGGTCGCGAGGCCACCCCCTCTCCATGCGCCCGCGGCCGCCCTCTGGCTGTCGGGATCTGCCACGCTCGCGACGCCCGCACGCCGCGCGGCTGCGTTAGCAGCGGGGGATGCTGCTGCTCCTCCTCGCGTGCTCGGGCACCCCCGCGGACAGCGGCCTGCCGCGCGCCTGCGACACCGGCCCGACCGTGACGTGGGAGACCTTCGGCGAGGGCTTCTTCACGACCTACTGCCAGCCCTGCCACTCCGCGACCACGCCGAACCGCGCCGGCGCGCCCGAGGGCGTCGACTTCGACACGAACGAGCAGGTCCGCGCGCAGGTCGATCGCGTGCGCGTCCGCGTGCTCGAGCAGCTCGACATGCCGGTCGGCGGCGGCGTCGACGAGGACGACCTCCTCCTGCTCGACCGCTACCTCGAATGCGGCCTCTGAACGGTCGGGGCTATACTCCCGCGATGTCGTTGCTCGTGCTCCTCGCCTGCTCCGCCGCGCCCGACGACACGGCGCCCGTGGCGGTGGAGGAGGAGCCGCCGCCGGCCGCGCTCCTGACCGCGGACGAGGCCCTCGCCGCCGTCGAGACCGGCACGCAGCACGGCCTGCCCGACACGCTCGACCTCCTCGACACGTACGCGGCGCTCATGGCGCTCGGCGACGCGCAGTGCCCCGGCCCGGGGGACCAGCTCATCGACACCCAGGTGCCGCTCAGCGGGTGCACGTCGGACTCCGGCGTGACCTACGCCGGGGTCTCCATGCTCCTGGACGAGGCCGACCTCGGGGGCGGCGACCCTTCCTACGTGGCGCGGCTCATCGGCGGCGACTTCACGATCACCGACGCGCAGGGCGACACGCTCGACTTCGGCGGCCAGATGGTGTGGAGCGGCCGCACGGGGGACGGGGGGCGGCTCTCCGTCATGGCCCAGGCCTCCGGCACCTTCGTCTACCCGGCGGGGAGCCCCTGGCTCGCCGCCGGGGTGAGCACCGTGCTCGACATGCAGCTCGAGGTGCGCGCCGACGAGGCGCCACGGCTCGTGCTCAACGGCGGCATCGGCACCGAGGGCGTCGACCTCTGGCTCGACGCGCTCGTGTTCGGCGAGGGCTGCGCCGACGGCGGCCCCACCGGCGCGGTGCGGGTGCGGGACCCCTCCGGCGCGTGGTGGACGATCGACTTCGCCGACCGCTGCGACGGCTGCGCCACGCTCTCCTACCCGGGCCTCGCGGACGCCGAGGTCTGCCCCGACCTCGGCCCCTTCTACGAGGGCGCCGTCGCCATGCTGGAGACGAGCCCGTGATCCTCGCGCTCGCGCTCGCCTGCGCCCCCGCCGTGGAGGAGACCGCCCCGCCGACGGTCCACCCCGCGCCCGAGTACCACGTCGAGCTCTCCGGCCCGCGGCTGTTGCGCCGAATGAGCCTCGACCTCCGCGGCCGCCTGCCCACCCTCGACGAGCTCGACGCCGTCGAGGCCGATCCCGCGTCGCTCGACGAGCTCCGCGACGCGATGCTCGACGACCCGGGCCTCGAGGATCGGCTCGTGAGCATGCTCGCCGAGCGCTGGCAGACGCGCGTCGACGAGTTCGACGTGCCCTACTACGACTACGGGCTCGCCGACGACCAGCAGTACCCCTACGAGGAGGCCGTCGGCGAGGAGCCGCTCCGGCTCGCCGCGAACGTGGTCGTTTACGACCGCCCGTGGACCGAGATCCTCACCGCCGACTACACGATGGCCAACGAGATGCTCGCGGGCATCTGGCCCATCGACTACCCCGCGGGCGCGACCGGCTGGCAGGAGAGCCGCTACACCGACGATCGGCCCGCCGCGGGCGTGCTCACCACGAACGGCCTCTGGTGGCGCTACACCACCAACCGCTTCAACAACAACCGCACCCGCGCGGCCGCCATCTTCCGGCTCTTCCTCTGCGAGGACTTCCTCGCCCGGCCGGTGTCCTTCTCCGCGAGCGGCGCGCTCTCGGCCGGTACGACCTCGGAGGAGGCCATCCGCACCGAGCCCTACTGCGTGGCGTGCCACGTCTCGATCGAGCCCGTCGCCTCGATGTTCTTCGGCTTCTGGTGGCAGGCCCAGTACAGCGCGATCGAGATGTCGAGCTACCACGCCGAGCGCGAGCCGCTCGGGCCGGAGACGCTCGGGGTCGAGCCCTCCTGGTTCGGCGAGCCGGTGTACGGCCTCATCGACCTCGGCGCCCACATCGCGGACGACCCGCGCTTCCACCGCTGCGCCGCCGAGACGATGGCGTCCTCGATGTGGCGGCGCGACGTGGAGCTCGCGGACTTCGACCGCGTGGAGGCCTTCCGCGACGCCTACGAGGCCGACGGCTACCGCATCAAGACGATGCTGAAGGCCATCACCGACGACCCGGTGTACCGCGCCGACGCGCTCGTGGACGACGCCCCCGAGGAGGTCGTCGAGCGCGAGCTCACCGTGCGCCTCCTCTCGGTCGACCAGCTCGCCTCCGCGGCCGAGGACCTCACCGGCTTCACCTGGACCGCCGGCGGCTACGAGCTCCTCGGCGACGACGCGCGCGGCTACCGCGTGCTCGGCGGCGGCGTGAACGGCATCAACGTCACCCGGCCGCAGCAGGAGCCCGGCGTCACGTGGGCGCTCGTGGTCGAGCGGCTCGCGCAGGGGGCCGCGCTCACGGTCGTCGCCGACGACTTCGCCGAGGGCGCCGAGCGCCGCCTCTTCCGCCACGCGACCCTCGACACCGTCCCCGGCGACCCGGAGTTCGAGGCCGAGCTCGTGGACCTCCACCGCCGCACCCTCGCGGACCGCCCGACCGACGAATGGCTCGCGTCCGCGACCGCGCTCTGGGAGTCGGTCGCCGCAGAGAGCGACGCCGCGACCGCCTGGGGC
>CAYWGD010000198.1:0-10219 GCA_964457335.1 uncultured Enterobacteriaceae bacterium
TCGGCGCGGGGCGCCTCGGTCCCGGGCCGCGCGGACGCGGCCCGGGACCGGCCGCGCGGAGCGCGGCCGCCTTCCAGGCACCTCACGCAGGCACAAGAGGCCGTGTCACCGCGCCGCGGGTCGATCCCGGGGCTTCTCCTGCAACGCGCGTGGATCGTTCCCCGCTCCCTCAGTCCGAACTCGTGGGATGTTCACGCATCCCCCGACCTTGGACGCCATTTCCGTCCGAAGTCGGAGGATGTTCCCTCATCCTCAGACCTTGGACGCCATTTCCGTCCGAAGTCGAAGGATGTTCACGCATCCCCCGACCTTGGACGCCATTTCCGTCCGAAGTCGGAGGATGTTCGCGCATCCCCCGAATTCGGACGGCCGCCGCCTCGCCGCCGCCCGCCTCCCTCGCCGACCCCACCAACCGCGTGGCGGTCAGCGGCGATCGCTCTTCTTCGCGCGGAGGCCCTCGACGTCCGGCTCCAGGTCCGCTTCCAGGGCAGCATCGGGTCACGCAGCGCCGCACGTACGGCTCCCCGTGCCAGGGTCGTCAGCCATGATGAAGAGCAACACCGGCCGTCCGAGCCGGAGCGCCTCGTCGAACTCGAGCTCGGTTCGCGCCGCCCGTGGTCATCTACGAGGACGACGGCGGCAAGCTCTCGTACCAGACCTTCGACGGGGACGTGCTGCTCATCACCATGACCACCCTGCGCGAGCGCACGCGCGGCCTCAGCTTCACCTCGACACAGGACATCCCCGGCGCAGCGAGCGACCGCGCCCTCGTGAAGCTCGCCCTCCTCCGCCAGCTCGCCCAACACGACCCGAACGTGCCGGGTCGCTTCCCCACGCCCCTTCACCTCGCGCGCGCCACGGAGCTGGACGGCTGGCCGCTCCGGCACCCGGCCGTCGGGCACCAGGACCTCGACCAGGCCCCGGACACCGTCGCGAAGTGGTTCGCCCTCGGCCGCGAGGACGACGCGCACCTCGCCGAGCGCGTCAGCCAGCACCTCGTCGAGCTGCACACCGCCGGCCTCCTCTCCACCCTCACCCCCGAACCGCGCCTGTCCTTCACGGGCGGCGACGCGGTGCTGCGGCTCGCCCGCGCCGAGTCCGCGGAGGCGACATGAAGTCCCCCAAGCTCGCTTACTTCCCCGTGCTCCCAGAGGAGCAGGCCGTGCTCGAGCGGCTCCGCATGCCGGACCTCGCGGGCCGGCGCACCGAGCTCGTCGCGATGCTCGACCTCCTCGCCGAAGGCGGGCTCGGCGCGGCCGACCTGGAACAGGCGATCACGCTCCTCGCCGAGAGCCGCCGCTCCGAGGCGCTCGACGCCCGGTTCCAGAACCTCGAGGCGCGGCTGTCGGAGCGCATCGAGAAGGGCCTCGCGGAGATCGAGGGTCGGCTGTCCAAGCACCTCGTCGCCCCCGTCGACGCACCCACGGGCGCCCCGGCGAAGCCGCCGAGCCCGGCCGTCGCGAAGGTGCCACCCCCGCCGCCCCCCAAGCCCAAGGCGACCGAAGTGCCGCCGAACGCGAACCTCGCCTTCCGGATCGCAGGCGAGCTCGTGTGGGGGCCGAGCGCGGCGCAGTTCTACAAGGCCGTGTGGCAGTGGCTCTTCGACAACGGCCACGTGACGTCGAACGACCTGCCCATCTCCGGCGGGAAGCAACGCTACGTCATCGCCACCACCCCCGTGCACCCCAACGGGAAACCCTTCTTCCAGCCACAGAAGTTCGGGGATGCCTACATCGAGCTGAACATGTCCCGCGAGAACATCGCCGCCCGCGCCGCCAAACAGCTCCAACTCCGCAACATCCCCTTCGAAGTGCTCGTCGGCCCGCAGCCCTGATCTGGCGCCCCGGGCACCCGAACCACCGACGCCCCGCCCCGTCACCCAAGCCTCCGCAGCGCGGAGCGGCTGCCCAACTAAAATCCTACCAGCTGCCCGTGTTGGCCATGCTCACCCATGGCTCGGCGGGCGCCAACGCCGCCCCGCGCTGGAGGAGCTCGACGGACTGCTGATCGGGGCTGCGCACGAAGGCCATGCGGCCGTCGCGCGGGGGGCGCAGGATGGTGACACCGCTCGCCTGGAGCCGGGCGCAGGCACCGTAGATGTCGTCCACCGCGACCGCGATGTGGCCGAAGTTGCGGCCCCCCGTGTAGGGCTCGGCCTGGTCCCAATTGTAGGTGAGCTCGATCTCGGGGCCGCCCGGGCCGTCGCCGGGGGCGCGCAAGAAGACGAGGGTGTAACGGCCGGCTTCGTGCTCCGACCGACGGCTCTCGACGAAGCCGAGCGCGTCGCGCCAGAAGGCCAGGGCGGCGTCGAGGTCGCGGACGCGCAGCATGGTGTGGAGGAACTTCATCCCCCCGTTCTACCCCGCCCGCTACGCCTCCGCCCCGGCCCCCGACATCTCGCGGAGCAACGCCGCGAGCCCGGCCTCGCGGGCCTCGCCCTCCACGGCCCGCACGAGGCGCTCCGCGGCGGGGTCGCGCTTCGCCATGAGGAGGCGCGCCAGGAGCCAACGTGCCTGCACGGCCATCTCCCTGTCGCCGAGCCGGGCCGCCGCGGCGCCGGCCTGCTCCAGCTCGGCGCCGACCTCCTCGCCGCGCACGCCGCGCAGGTAGGCCAGGAACACGTCGTTCATGACCATGCCGCGCTCCCAGCCGCACTCGCGCGCGAGCTCGCGGCTCTGCTCGAAGCTCGCGTAGGCGCGCGCCACGTCGCCGATGCGGAGCCAGGTGTCGCCCATGTTGTGCAGGTTGACGACCTCGCCCACGCGGTAGCCGAGCCCCTGCCGCACCTGCAGGGCGCGGCGGAACTCCTCCAACGCCTCGTTCAACCGCCCCTCGTTGAGGTGCGCGATGCCGATGTTGTTGAGGATGCGGCCGAGCAGGATGCGGTCGCCGGCGCCCTCGGCGTGGGGGAGCGCCTCGCGCAGGAGCCCCATGGCGCCGCGGTTGTCGTCCCGGCGCAGCGCGTGGCTCGCGAGCCCGAGCAGCATGCGGGCGGCGAGGCCCCGGTCCTCGCCGGCGACGCGCAGCCCCTCCTCGTAGGCGGCGCGGCCCTCGTCCACGCGCCCCTCGTCGAGCGCGAGCGCCCCGAGCGCCTCGATGCAGCGCACCTGCCCGGCGGTGTCCTTCAGGCGGCGGAAGAGCCCGAGCGAAGCGTCGAGGTGCGCCCGCGCCATGCCGGCCTTGCCCGAGTTGGCGTAGATCTGCCCGAGCGCGAGGAGCGCGCGCGCCTCGTAGTCGGCGGGCCCGAGGTCCGCGACGAGGTCGAGCGCGACGTGGAGCAGGTTCTCGGCCCGCGAGCGACCGAGCAGCACGGCCACCTCGCCCGCGGACAGGTGCAGGCGCGCATCCAGCCGATCGTCCTGCTGGTCGCGCGGCGCGGTGCCCAACCATTGGATGCCACGCAGAAAACATTCCAACGCACGGTCGAGGAACTGGGCGCGCCGGTGGGCGTCGCCCGCGCGACACACCGCCACCGCGGCGTCCCGCACGCGCCCGCCCGCGTGGCAGTGCCCGGCGTAGGACTCGGCCACGACCTCGATGCGGTCGCCGTGCACCTGCTCGAGCCCGGCCGCGACCATGCGGTGGTACTCGCGACGTTGGATCCCGAGGATGCTCCGGAGGACACACTCCCAGACGAGCACCGACGCGAAGGCGTAGGACGTGTCCGGGTTCCGGCTCTCCGGCACGATGAGGCCCGCGCGCACGAGCTCGCCGATGAGCAGCGTGGGATCGTCCGCGCCGACCGCCGCCCCGAGGAGCGCCGGGGAGAACGTCATGCCGATGACCGAGGCCACCTGCAACGCCCCCTTGGCCGCGGGCTCGAGCGCGTCGATACGCGCGGCGATGAGCCCCTGGAGCGTGGGCGGGAGCCCCGGGTCGACGCGCGGGTCGCGCAGCCGCGCGGTCGTCCCCTCGTAGAAGATGCGCCCGGCCTGGTGGAGCGCCTTGATGATCTCCTCGAGGTAGAGCGGGTTGCCCTCGGCGGTGCGGTGCACGAGGCTCGTGAGGTCGGGCCCGATCGCCTGGGCGCCGAGCAGGTCGGACGCCATGAGCACGTCCTGCTCCGGGCCGAGCGGGCCGAGCACCACCTCGCGCATGTAGGTCGCGAGCCCCTCGGGCATCCGCCCGCGCCAGCTGCCGAGCAGCAGCACGGGCTCGCCCTCCGCGGCGCGCAGGAGCTGCTCGAAGAGCGAGCGCTCGAGCGGGTCGAGGTACTGGAGGTCCTCCAGCATGACGATGACGGGCCCGTCCGCGGCGAGCCCGCGCACCAGCCGCGCCGCCGCCTGGAACATGGCCTCGCGCCCCGGCTCCCGCCGCTCGCCCACCTCGACCGCGAACAGCGTCGCGATGACCGCGATGTCGGCTGGCTCCAGCTGGAGCTCCCCGAGCCGCTCCAGGCGCTCGCGGATGCCGGCGCCGCCCATGTCCGGGTGGATGCCGAGGATGTCGCTGACGAGATCGCGGAAGGGCGCCAGCGGGCGGTCGCTGCCGAAGGGGATGGCGCGCCCGGTGAACACGGGGATGCCACGCCGCCCGGCGAGCTCCTTGAGCTCGCGGAAGAGCCGCGACTTCCCGATGCCCGCCTCGCCGGTGATGGCCACGCGCGCGCCCCGGCCCTCGCGCAGCCCGGCGACCATCTCGCGCAGCACCTCGAGCTCGTCGCCGCGCCGGAACCAACGCCCCGCCGCGCCCCGCACGCCCGGCCGCCGCCCGCCCGCCAACAGGAAGGTGGGGCGGGTGCCGCGGGCGCCCTTCTTGCGCAGCTCCGGGCCGCGGTCGAAGGGGAAGCGGTCGCCGGCCAGGGCGGCCACCCGGTCGGAGACGAGCGTGGTGCCGGGCTCCGCGGCGTACGCGAGCCGCACACAGCCCTTCAGGGTGTCACCCCGCGCGGCGTAGCGGTAGCGCTTGCCGAAGCGTTGGCTGACCGTCAGCTCCCCGATGTGCACGCCGACGGAGAACTCCATCGCGATGCCACGCTTGCGCAGGCGCGCGGCGAGCCGGTGGAACTCGCGCGCGCAGGCGAGGGCGCGGTCCAGGTCGTCGCCGAGCGCGCGCGGGAGCCCGAAGAACACGACGAGCGTGTCGTCGTCGAAGCGCTCGGCCACGCCGCCCATGCGGTCCACCAGCGTGCGGACCATCCGCAACATCCGGTAGTGGATGCGCGCGATGTCCTCGCTCTCGGCGCGGGCGGACACCTCGGTGAGCCCGTTGACCTCGGCCACGAGCACCACGACGGAGCGCCGCTCGCCGCGGTTCTGGAGGAGCCGGGGGCCGCGCTCGTCGGTGCCCCCGGGCGTGCCGGTATGCGTGCCGGGCGTGCCGTGGCTGTCCCCGATGCCCGACGTCTCGGGCTCCGGGTCCACGCCGGTGTTCATCGCGTGCAGGTCCTCGGCGAGCGCCTCGAGCTCGGCCGAGCCGCGCGCCCCGGCGATCTCCTCGGCGAACAGCCGCCGCATGAGCGCCGCCCGCTGGCCCGCGTCCCCGCGGAAGCCCATCTCGAAGAGCAGCGCGCGGAGGTCCTCCTCCAAGAGCCCGGCGTCGGCGTAGCGATCCCCGGGCTCCTTCGCGAGGATCCGCTGCATCACGAGGCGCAGGGCCTCGGGCACCTCGGGGTTGAAGGCGCGGATGTCCGGCACCTCGCAGGCGATGACGGCGCGGAGCTTCTCGTCGGGGTCGCCGTCCGCGAAGAGCCGCCGCCCGGCGAGCATCTCGAAGAGCACCACCCCGAGCGAGAAGATGTCCGACCGGTGATCGAGCGGCTTCCCCGCCGCCTGCTCGGGGGACATGTACGCGAATTTCCCGCCGCCCGGCCGCTTGGCGTCCCCGACGTGCTCCGCCTCGCCCACGAGCCGCGCGATGCCGAAGTCGACGAGCTTCACGTCGCCTTCGTACGACACCATGATGTTGTGCGGGCTCACGTCGCGGTGGACGATGTGCAGCGGCCGCCCGTCCGGCGTGGTGCGGGCGTGCGCGTAGGCGAGGCCCCGCGCCACCGCCGCGGCGATGGTCACCGCGACGGGGATGGGCAGCCGCTCCCCGTTGCGCCGCAGCACGCGCAGGACCTGCGTGAGGTCGCGACCCTGGATGTACTCCATGGCCATGTACGGGTCGTCGCCGACCTTGCCGAGGTCGAACACCTGCACGATGTTCGGGTGCGCGAGCGACACCGACAGCTTCGCCTCGTGCACGAACATCTGGACGAAGCGCGGATTCTGGGCGAGCTCCGGCAGGATCCGCTTGATGACGAGGCGCTTCTCGAAGCCCTCGACGCCGAAGCTCCGGGCCAGGAACACCTCGGCCATGCCGCCCGCGGCGATACGCTCCAGGAGCTGATAGCGCCCGAACTGGGCCGGTAATTCCATCCTTCCCGCTGGATCGCGACCGGCTCGTCACGCGGTCGTCCCGGGATCGTAGACCCGCCGCGCGTGCGTTGTCTTGCATCGGTTGGTCCCGTCTCGACGGATTCGGCGGCGGGGGGCACCAATCCGCCGCGTGTGACGCGAGCGCGGCGGTGAACGGAGCGCGAGCGCGGCGGCGCGCCGGGGCGCGGGTCGATCGGGGTCCGGGCAGCCGCTCCGCGCTGCGGCGACGTCGGCGCCGCGGGGGGAGGTCGGCGGCTCGGTCACTCCGTCCGCGAAGACCGCAGCGCCTCGCCCACGAGCGCGCCGAGCTGCGCGTGGCCCTCGGCCGAGAGGTGCAGCGGGTCGCGCTCGACGAACAAGGACGCCGCGGGCACGTCGAGCCCCGGCTCGCGCGGGAGGCGCGCCTCGGCGTCCACGAGCGTGGCGCCGGTCTCGGCGGCCACGGCGCGCACGTCCTCCTGGGTGCGCGTGCTCGCGCGGAGGCCGACGACGTCGAGGTCCCGCCCGGCGCGCAGCTCCGTCACCGCGCCCGCGGGATCCTCGGCGGCGAGCGCCTTGCCGCGGGCCCACCGCTCGGCGGCGGCGGCGTTCTCGCCCCCGCGGAGCCGCGTCGGCTCGGCGAGCACGTTGCTCACCGGCGTCACGAGGACGAGCCGCCAGCCCTCCCGCGCGCAGCGCCACGCGATCCGGCGGAGGTTGGCGGCGAAGTAGCGCTCGGCGCGATCGCGCGCCTCCGCGCTGATCTGCCCGCCGAGGGCCCCCTGGAACCCGCGCACGCGCCCCTGCCCGTCCACGGGCGAGAGCGCGCGTCGCAGCTCCACGAAGGCGCGCGACCGCGCCAACAACCCGCCGATCCGCAGCTCCGCGAGCGCCTCCGGGCTGCCGAAGCGCTTCTGGAACCAGGCGTTGCCGACGTCGTTGTGGCCCTCGTACACGATGAGGCCGGTCGGATCGAGGGCGTCTAGCTGGCCCACGATGTTGAGGAGGTCGTAGGAGTCGAGCCCGGGGGTCGCGAGGTTGAGCACCTCGACGCCGGCGTGACGCGCGGCGATCGCCGGGAACTCCGCGGACCAGCTCAGGCCGGGCGTGCCGCCGTGCATGCTGCTCGCGCCGAGCGCGACCCAGCGCTCCCCCGCGTGCTCGGCGGGCACGGCGGGCGGCGGGTCCATCGTGACGTAGGTGGGGCGCACGAGCCCGTTCTCGAGCACGAAGGCGCCGTCGCCGGGGGGGACCACCGTGTAGACGCGCACGGGCGGTGGCGGGGGGCCGAGCGCGACGCGGAGGCCCACCTCGACCGCCCCGAGCACCAGGGAGGCGACGCAGAGGCCCAGCGCGAGTCGGCGGGCGCGGGAAGGTCGGGGGCTCACGGCGCGGGAGCCTACCGCCGGAGGTGTCCAGGGGATGTCAAGAGAGCTCGGGAGCGTACAGTTGCGCGGCGGCCGACGGAACCCGCGCGGCGGCGGCCCCCCGGCGGGTGCGCGAAGGGCGGAAACGCACTAAAAGCCCGGCTCCATGCCAAAGCTGTTCCCCGCCGTGGCGCTCCGCGGCACCGTCCAGTTCCCGGGGATGATCTCGACCCTGACGGTGCCCCGCGGCCCCTCGGTCTCCGCGCTCGACGCGCACCTCGATCACCACCTCGACCTCGTGCTCGTGCTCCAGAAGGACCCCGGGCTCGAGAACCCCGGCCCCGAGGACGTCCATCCCGTGGGCGTGCTCGCCCGCGCGCTGCGCACGCTCGGCATGCCCGACGGCGGCGTGCGCGTGCTCTTCGAGATCCTCGACCGCGTGCACGTGCGCGACTTCGCCGACCACCCGACCTTCGGGTTCGCCTGCACGCCCGCGCGTTTCGTCACCCAGCCGGGGGATCCGCGCGCAGTCGAGGCGGCGGAGAAGCGCGTACGCGAGCTCGCCGCCGAGATCTTCACGACCAACCCGGACCGGCCGCCCGAGCTCGACCAGATCCTCAACTTCCAGCAGGGCGCCGAGCGCCTCGCCGACCACCTCGCGCCCCAGCTCGGCCTCGCGCCCGAGGAGGCGCAGGAGCTGCTCGGGGAGGCGTCGCTCGAGAAGCGGATGGAGCGCCTCCTCTGGTTCGCGGAGCGGGCGCGGCAGTACGCCTCGATCTCCCAGCGGATCTCCAAGGAGGTCCAGACGGCGATGGACGCGAGCCAGCGGGAGTACTTCCTCCGCGAGCAGCTCAAGGCCATCCAGAAGGAGCTCGGCGAGACGGTCGTCGACGAGGTGGCCGAGTACGAGAAGAAGATCGCCGAGGCGGGCATGCCCGAGGAGGTCGAGAAGGACGCGCGCCGTGAGCTCGATCGCCTCAAGCGCATCCATGTCGACGCCGCCGAGTACATGGTCGCGCGGACCTACCTCGACTGGCTCGTCGCCATGCCGTGGAAGACGGAGACGCAGGACTCCACCGACCTCCACGAGGCGAAGAAGGTCCTCGACGCCGACCACCACGGGCTGGAGAAGGTCAAGGAGCGCATCCTCGAGTTTCTGGCCGTGCGCCAGCTGAAGGCCGACGCCAAGGGCCCGATCCTCTGCTTCGTCGGGCCCCCCGGCGTCGGCAAGACCTCCCTCGCGAAGTCGATCGCGCGCGCGCTGGGGCGCAAGAGCGAGCGCATCGCGCTGGGCGGCATGAAGGACGAGGCCGAGATCCGCGGGCACCGCCGCACCTACGTCGGCGCGCTCCCCGGCCGTGTCGTGCAGGCGCTCAAGCGCGCCGGCACGCGCAACCCGGTGATCATCCTCGACGAGCTCGACAAGATCGGCAGCGACTTTCGCGGCGACCCCGCCTCGGCCCTGCTCGAGGTGCTCGACCCCGAGCAGAACCACGCCTTCCGCGACCACTACCTCGACGCGCCCTTCGACCTCTCGCGCGTGCTCTTCATCGGCACCGCCAACGTCGAGGACCCCATCCCGGCCGCGCTCCACGACCGGCTCGAGATGATCGCCCTCCCCGGCTACATCGAGGAGGACAAGCTCGCGATCGCGAAGCAGCACCTCACGCCGCGGCTCATGGAGCAGAACGGCATCCCCGAGGGCCACCTCGTGGTGCCCGACGAGACGATCCAGGCGGTCATCCGAAGCTACACGCGGGAGGCGGGCGTCCGGAACCTCGAGCGCGAGCTCGCGGCGCTCTACCGCAAGACCGCGCGCAAGATGGTGGAGGGCGAGCGCGAGCCGATCGTCGTCACGCCGGAGCGGCTCGTGGAGTGGCAGGGGCCGCCCAAGTACTTCACGGAGCTCGCGGAGCGCACGAGCCGGCCGGGCATCGCCATCGGGCTCGCCTGGACGGAGGCCGGCGGCGACATCCTGTTCATCGAGGCCACGAAGATGGCCGGACCGCGCGGGCTCAAGCTCACCGGCAGCCTCGGCAACGTCATGAAGGAGTCCTGCGAGGCCGCGATGTCCTTCGTGCGCGAGCAGGCGCCGCGGCTCGGCATCGACTCGACCACGTTCGCGGACAACGAGTTCCACCTCCACATGCCCGCGGGCGCCATCCCGAAGGACGGCCCGAGCGCCGGCATCACGATGTACACGGCGCTCGTGTCGCTGCTCACGGGCCGCGCGGTGCGCCCGAACCTCGCAATGACCGGCGAGATCACGCTCCGCGGCAAGGTGCTGCCGGTGGGCGGCATCAAGGAGAAGGTGCTGGCGGCGCGGCGCGCGGGCATCACCGACGTGGTGCTCCCGAAGCAGAACGAGCGCGACCTGCTCGACGTGCCCGCGGTCCTGCGCGACCAGCTGCGCTACCACCTCGTCGAGAACGCGGACGAGGTGCTCGAGCTCGGCCTCGTGCCGGCGACGCCGGGGGCGTAGGGCGTCTTCCTCTTGGGGCGGGGGGGCCC
>CAYWGD010000199.1:0-10040 GCA_964457335.1 uncultured Enterobacteriaceae bacterium
AGAACCGCGTCGTCAGTTGGCGCTTGCTCGTACACCACGCGATCGGACGCTACCCGGCGGATGAACGAACCCGCCGACTTCGGACGAAGTGGCGCGGTGACAGGAGTGGCCCCGGATCGATCCACGGCGCGGCGACACGGCCTTCGATACGAGCGTGAGGCGCCTGGAAGGCGGCCGCGCCCCGCGCGGCCGGTCCCGTCCCGCGGTCCCCCGCGGGACGGGACCGAGGCGCTCGCGCCGAGCCTGGAAGGGGCCGACCCCCGGGCGCTTCGCCCGGGGGGCACGCCCGGAATCAGGGCGTGTAGGCGCAGACCGCCCCGACCCCCGCGACCTCGCCCGCGCAGGTGCACGCGGCGTCGTCGGGCCAGGCGTACTCGATCGCCGCGTCGCAGCCGATCTCGATCACCGCGATCTCCGCGTCCCGGTGCGCGCAGTAGACCGTGTCGGTGCAGGGGTTGCCGCCGAAGGCGCAGTCCGCGTCGCGCTCGCAGGCGAGGCAACGCGCGGGGTCGGCGGCGCAGGCGTCGACGACCGTGGCGGTGCGGCAC
Source organism: uncultured Enterobacteriaceae bacterium (assembly GCA_964457335.1). Lineage (GTDB taxonomy): Bacteria > Myxococcota_A > UBA796 > UBA796 > SXON01 > CAJBVW01. Next base: position 549 of record CAYWGD010000199.1, read on the forward strand.
GCGAGGAGCAGGGCGAGGATCACGTGAGCTCCCACGTCATGCGCCCGAGCAGCGCGAGGACGACCCCGAGGAAGAGCCGCCGCACGAACGGCGCGCCCTTCGCGATGGCGAGCCGGCTGCCGATCTGGCTGCCCGCGATGTTGAACCCGGCCATGGGGAGCGCGAGCTCCCACCGGATCTGCCCAGCCCAGGCGAACGCGAGGATGGCGGCGAGGTTCGTGGCGACGTTGACGACCTTGCTCGAGGCGGAGGCGCCGAGGAAGTCGAGCCCGAGGAGCGCGACGAAGCCGAACAGCAGGAAGCTCCCGGTGCCCGGCCCGAAGAAGCCGTCGTAGAGCCCGAGCCCCGCGCCGAGCGCCACGCCGGCGAGCACGGAGCGCGCCTTCGGGGCGCGCAGGGTGGCGCCGAAGTCCTTGTTGAGGAAGGTGAACGCCGCCACGCCCGCGAGCAGCACGACCACGACAGGGCGCATCCACGCGGAGGGGAGGTGCGTCGCGAGGCGCGCGCCGCAGAAGGAGCCCGCGAACGCCGCCGCGGCGGCGGGGCCCACGTACTTCCAGGGGATCGGCACCCGGTGGCGCACGTAGCGCACCAGCGCCGCGAAGGTCCCGGAGATGGACGCCACCTTGTTGGTGCCGAGCAGCGTCGGCACGGGCGCATCCGGAAAGAGGACGAGCAACGCGGGGAGCTGGATGAGGCCGCCCCCGCCGGCAACGGCGTCGACGAGGCCGGCCAGGAAGGCGGCGGCGCACGCGAGGGCCGGGAGGGCGAGGTCGGGGGACACGCGGCGGCGAGCTTAGCGCGGCGCGAGCCCACCGCGGGCGGGTGTACGCCGCACGACGGGGGAGGAGCCGGGTTGTCGTACTCGGTGCCTCTCCTGCCGGCGGTTGTCGTACTCGACTGCCCTCGCGGTCGGCCGGCACCCCGGCGCTCCCCCGCTTGGCCCCCCCGTCGGCACGGCGGCGCGCCCCGGCGCCGCGGTGGTCCCGCCGGCACCGCCGCCACCCGAGGACCGCGGGCCGACGCGCGGCGCTACGCCGGTACGTAGGTGATCTCCACCAGGTCGCCCTCCGCGGGGCGCCAGGTGCCGTTCAGGACGAGGAAACGGAGATCCTCGTCCCAGGACCAGCCGTCGGTCTCGCCCGCGGGCACCTCGACGCCGTTCAGCGTGACGACGGCGCTGCTCTCTTCGATGTCCCCGGGCAGGCGGAAGCGATCCGGCGGGGCGACGGCCGCGGCGGCGATGGCGGCGATCGTGGGCGCAAGGTCGCGCTCGCAGATGTCGCCGGCGACCCCGCCCATGCGCTCGACGGCCTCGGCGTACCGAACGCTCGGGAACGCGGACTCGCACGCGTCCGCCTCCAGGGCGTAGATGCCCGACACCTGCACGCGCGCGGTCGCGTCGAGGTCGAGGAGCGCCGTCAGCCACTCGTGCACGGGGGGGAGGGCGGCTTCGTCGTAGCAGGTGTCGCCGTCGCCACCGACCGCGCCGGAGCAGTCCTCCTCGTCGGAGAAGGGCACGACGACCCGGAGCGAGCCCGCGCGCGCGAAGCCGGCGTTCGTGGTCTCCGCGAGCGGGGACGAGAGCGCGGCCACGGCGACCTCGAAGCCTCGCTCCTGGTCCGAGCCGTCGTAGCCCACCTGCACGGTCCGCCCGACCTCGGAGAGGCAGGCCGTGTCCGCGGCGCAGTCCAGCTCGTACCAGGTGACCGTGGCGTCGTCCGGCTCCCCGTCGAAGCTCGTGGTGGTGAAGCCGACGTGCACGTCGGCGGCGCCCCAGCCGTCGAAGAGCTCCGCGCGCGCGTCCGCGAGGAGCTCGTGGTCGCGGCTCATCGAGACGCTGTCGTCGACGACGTAGAGGACGTCGATCACCGTGGCGGCCGCCACCTCGAAGGTGGCGGTCTCCGTCCCGTCCTTGTCCTCCGAACCGGGGCACGCGACGAGGAGGAGGAGGGGGAGGGCGCGCATCACGCCGGCACGTAGGTGATCTGCACGACGTCGCCCTCGGCGGGGCGCCAGGTGCCGGTGAGCGTCAGCTGCCAGAGGATGGCGTCCCAGGACCAGCCGTCGTTCGCGTCCTCCGGCACGAGGACCCCGTCGAGCGTCACGGTGGTGCGGGCCGTGTCGATGTCCTCGGGCAGGCGGAAACGATCCGGCGGCGCGACGGCCGCGGCCGTGATGGCGGCGAGCGTGGCGTCGTACGTGGGGTCGCAGATGTCGCCGCCGGCCCCGCCCGTGAGCTCGACGGCCTGGGCGTAGCGGGTGCTCGGGACCACCGCGCTGCACGCGGTCCAGTCGATGCCGTAGATGCCGGACACCTGCACCCGCCCCGCCGGATCCACATTCCAGAGCTGCCAGACGAGGTCGCGCACGGGGGTCACGGTGCCGTCGGTGTAGCAGTCCTCGCCGGTCGCGCCGGTGTTGCCGGAGCAGTCCTCCTCGTCGGAGAAGGGCACGATCACCTTGAGCGAGCCGGGGCGCGCGAAGCCGGCGTTCGTCGTCTCGGCGAGCGGGGAGGAGAGCGCGGTGATCGCCGCCTCGAAGCCCCGCTCCTGGTCGTCGCCGGCGGTGCCGGGCCGGGCGGTTCCCTGGACCGAGCCCAGGCAGGTGGGGTCGTCCGCGCAGGCGAGGTCGAACCAGGTGATCACGGCGTCGTCGGGATCGCCCTCGAGGCTCGTGGTGGTGAAGCCGATGTGCACGGCGGCGGCGCCCCAGCCCTCGAAGGCCTCCGGGATCGCGACCGCGAGGTTGGCCTGCTCTTCCATCATCGAGACGCTGTCGTCGACGACGAACAACACGTCGATCTCGGTCGCGGACTTCACGTCGAAGGTGGCGGTGCGCGTCTCGGCGGCGGCCGTGTCCTCGCCGCCGGTGTCGGGCTTGTCGGTGAGAGGGCAGCCCGCGAGCAGGAGGGCGGCGAGGGGCAACGCGGTGCGCATGCCCGGATCGTAGCCGAGGAGGACGCGCGCCCGCCCGTCCGCCGGACCCCCCGAACAGGGGGCCTCAGGGCTTCAGCACGACCTTCACGCAGTCGTCGAGCTTGTCGTTGAAGATCTTGTAGCCGCGCGGCGCGTCGGAGAGCGGCAGCGTGTGCGTGACGATGTCGTCGGCGCGCAGCCGCTCCTCCAGCAGCATCGTGAGCAGCGCGTCCATGCGCGCCTGCGGGTCGGACTGCCCGCCGCGGATGTTCACGCTCTTGTCGAAGAGGCGGTGCCACGGGAAGTTGTCGTAGGGCGTGCCGTACACGCCGACCACGCTCACCACGCCGCAGCGCCGCACCGCGCGGATGGCCGTCTCCAGCGCGGAGATGCTCCCCGCCTGGCCGTGCAGCATGTTGGCGGCCTTCTCGAACGGGGTGCGGTCGACCTCCATGCCCACGGCGTCGACGCACACGTCGGGGCCGCGGCCCGAGGTCATGGCGCGGAGCGTCGCGACCGGGTCGTCGCCGCGCGCGTCGATCGTCTCGACCTTGGCGACCTTGCGGGCGAACGCGAGGCGGTAGGCCTGCACGTCGACCATCACGACGCGGCCCGCGCCGCGGAGCCACGCGAGCTTGGCGGTGGCGAGCCCGACGGGCCCCGCCCCGAAGATGGCCACGGTCTCGCCGCCCTGGATACCGCCCCAGTCGACGGCGGCCTGGCCCGTGGGGAGGATGTCCGACGCGAAGAGCACGCGCTCGTCGGGCACGTCGTCCGGGACGCGGCGCACGGTCGCGTCGATCCACGGGACGCGCACGAGCTCGGCCTGGCCGCCGTTGTAGCCGCCGTAGAGGTCGGTGTAGCCGAACAGCGCGCCGCCCTTGCCCTCGAGCACGTCGCCTTCCTGGCCGTAGCGGCTCGGGTTGGAGCGCTCGCAGTGCGCGGGGTGCTGGTGGACGCAGAACCAGCAGGTGCCGCAGGTGATGGTGAAGCCCGCGACGACCTTGTCGCCGACCTTCACCTTGCGCACCTCGGGCCCGACCTCGGCCACGACCCCCATGAACTCGTGGCCGAGCACCATCGGCCGCGGCTGGGGCAGGAAGCCGTTGTAGATGTGGAGGTCGCTGCCGCAGATTGCCGTGGAGGTCACCTTGACGATGCCGTCGGTGGGGTTGAGCAGCTTGGGGTCGGGCACGTGCTCCACCCGCACGTCCTTCGTCTTGTGGAACACGACCGCTTTCATCCGTTTCCTCCTGGAAAGGGGCTAGGTCGTCACAGCCGAGGTTCAAGGGCGCGTCTGCTCCGGCGGCGCGTTGCGGGGGCGCGTGAAGCCCGCGCGGTTGCCGAATCTCCGCCGCGCGCTCCGCACGCCGTCGCGCTCCTCCACCGCGGCGCGATCGACGCGGGCACCACCGACTCGTCACCGTCGTCGTGATCGACGCCTGAGCCGCGCGCTACTCCACCAGCACCGGCGCCCGCCACTCCTCGGCGCGCTCGAGGAGGGTCCGCACCTCCGCGTCGTCCGGGGCCTGCCAGCCGAGGCTCGCGAGCGCCTTGGCGTCGTCCACCTCGTTCAGCACGACGACCTCGTCGGCGTCGGCGCGCACCTGGTCGACCGTGGACCCGAGCCCCACGGTCGCGGCCGCGATCACCCGCGCGGCGCCGAGCGAGCGCGCGATGAGCACGGCGCCGTCGAGGCGCGCGTCCGGGCCGGCCACGTCCGTCACGAACACGACCGGGCGCCCGGACAGGGTCGGTCGCGGGTGCCGCCGCCGCCACTGGTGCTCGCGCGTGTGGATCTCCCCGGCCGCCTGCGCGGAGGCCTCGGCCACCGCCTCGTCGGACAGGTTGAGCGCGCTCTGGACCTGCCCGTGCACGACCCGGATGCCGCCGCTGGCCACGATGCCGAGCTCGCGGTCGGGCTGCCCGCGGGCCGCGAAGGGCCGCACCTCGAGCAGGTCGAGCTCCGCGTGGAGCGCGTGCGCGACCTCGAACGCCACCGGGACGGCCCCGGGCGTGATCGCCAGCACCACCGGCGGCTCCGTGAACCCCAGCGCCTGCACGCGCTCGGCCAGGGCGTGCCCCGCCTGGGCGCGATCGGAAAACTGCATGGCTTCCCCCCTCCGTGGCGCAAACCTGTGCACCGCGCCCGGGGCCGTTACCCTCCGGAGATGGTCCGCTACACCCGCCTCGACAGCCCCCTGGGCCCGCTCCTCGCCGAGGCCGACGCCGACGGCGCCCTCACCCGCCTGTCCTTCGACGGGGAGCCCACGCTCGGGGCCGTCGCGGACCCCGCGCCCTTCGCCGCGCTCGCCGAGCAGCTCGCCGGCTACTTCGACCGCTCGTGCCTCGCGTTCGACCTCCCGCTCGCCCCGGCCGGCACCACGTTCCAGAAGCGGGTGTGGGCGGCGCTGCGCGACATCCCCTTCGGCCGCACCACGAGCTACGGCGCGCTCGCCGCGAAGCTCGGCGGGGCCACGCTCACCCGCGCGGTCGGCCGGGCGAACGGGGCCAACCCGATCGCCATCGTGGTGCCCTGTCACCGCGTGGTGGGCGCCAACGGGGATCTCGTGGGCTACGCCGGCGGGCTCCCCAACAAGCGGGCGCTGCTCCGGCACGAAGGCGTGCTCTTGTTGTGAACGAACGCGCGGTTTCGGTTAGGGACCGGCCGTGCTCCTCCTCCTTCCCCTGGCACACGCGGCCTCGCTCGACAACCTGGAGATCGGGGGCCCCTGGGGCTCGCCGGTCGCGACCGACCCCACGGCCGTGTGGTGGAACCCCGCCGGGCTCGCCGCCGGGACGGGCACGCGGGTGTTCCTCGAGGGCGCGCCCACCTTCGCGTCCATCACCTACGAGCGGGCCGAACCCAACGGCGGCAACGACATCTACCGCCTCTCCGGCGTGGTCCCCTACATCGGCGTCGCGAGCGACCTCACGGTGCCCGGGCTGGGGGTCGGGCTGGCGATGGCGGTCCCGACGGTGCGCGGCGGCGCCGAGGCGCAGGAGCCCGGGCCCGGCGCCTGGAACATGCGCGAGGGGGACATCCGCGCGATCCGCGCGATGATCGCCGGAAGCTACGAGATCAAGGATCGCGTGGCCCTCGGCGCGAGTTTGCACCTCGTCCGCAGCACCTGGATCGCCCGGGTGGACACCGACACGCTGCCCGACCTCGCCGGCGCCATCGAGGCGCAGGGCGAGGAGACCCACTACACCGACGCCGACCTCGAGAACCCCGACTACACCGCCACGCTGCAGTTCGACGAGCTCTCAGACGTGGCGCTCTCCTGGAGCGCCGGGGCGCGCGTGAAGATCGACCCCGGCATCACGATCGGCGTGGCGTACGTGCACGGCGCCGCGGTCGACAACACGGGCGGCGTCGCGATCCAATTCGGCTGCCCGCCCGAGTCGGACACCACGGGGCGCTACGCCGCGGAGCGCGCCGGCACCTGCTACAACACGGTCGAGGCCGACGCTTCGGTGGCGTACACCCTGCCCGAGCGCGTACACGGCGCGGTGAGCTGGGAGCCCAACGACGCCTGGCAGCTCACGGCGATGGGCGGTTGGGTGCGCTGGAGCGTGTTCACGGACTTCCACATCACCGTCAGCGACCCGCAGATCGAGTCCGCGGAGGGCAAGGACCTCATCGAGCAGTCGCGCAAGTGGGCGCGCGCCAACGTCGACAGCGGCTGGGGCGGGCTCGACGTGAAGGCGCACCCCGCCGAGAAGTGGACCGTGGGCGGCCGGCTCCTCTACGACGCGGCGGCCGTGCCCACCGAGGCGCTCTCGACCAACAACTACGACGCGAACGCCTGGATGCTCTCCGCGCTCGCCGCGTGGCGGCCGGTGCCCGCCGTCGAGGTCGGCGCGAGCTGGACCCACCACTTCCTCGAGGAGCGGGTGGTGGAGGAGAGCGGCTTCGCGCAGACGTTGGAAGGGACGCCGCGCGAGGACCGGTGGAACTACCCGCACGCCGCCGGCACCTACTCCGGCGGCATCGACCGGATCGGCGTCGCCGTGCGCCTCGCGTTCGGGAAGGACGAGTAGCGCCTACTGCAGCCACACCTGGACGTCGGTGTGCACGCCGTCGGCGTCCCGCGCCGCGGTGCCGGTGTCGACCGCGAGCCCGTAGAGCGCGGGGAGGGGCAGCGAGAAGTCGCCGAGCAGGAGCAGGAGCGCGTCGAGCGGGAGCATCTCCTCGATGAGCCGCGTCACGGTCTCGTTCGACGCGCCCCAGTCGCTCTCGCGCACCTCGAACAGGAGCTCCGGGTCGCCGAGCTCGAGCGTGAGCTCGCCGTCGGTCACCGCGACCTCCAGCGGGATGTCGGCGGCCAGCGCGACCACGATGTGCTCGCCCAGCTCGCCGCCGGGGGTGTCCACGGTGATGAGCAGCTCGCCCACCTGCGCGAGGAGCCCGCCGTCGCGCTCCACCGCCACGGGCGGGAGGCCCGCGCTCACGCTGATCGTGCCCTCCTCGGCCTTCAACGCTGCGAGCAGGGCGGGCTCGAGCGAGCCGTCGTCCGTCGACATCCGCAGGTTCAGCACGCCGCCCGCCCAGGCCTCGAACAGGAGCCGGTTGAGCAGGTCGTCGGAGACCGCCGCGGCGAGGTCGGCGGTCGTGTCGACCTCCGGCTCGCCGGCCCCCGCGACGAGGAAGCCCTCGTAGGTGACGTCGCCGCTCTCGGGGATGCTCACGTCGAGATCGAGCTCGATCGCGAGGCCGTCGGCGTCGACCGCCACGTCGGCGAACGCGAAGGAGAGGTCCACGCTCGCGCCCATCACCTCGGTCGAGAAGCTCGGATCGAGGCCGCCGAGCGTCTCCTCGAGGAGCGGTGGCACCATGGTCTCGATCTGCTCGACGATCTTGGTCTCGAGCAGGTCGCGTAGCGTCTCGACGAGCAGGTAGTCGGTCACCCAGCTCGGCAGCAGGTCGGTGGAGTAGCCGAACTCCACGAGCTCGACCGTCGCCTCGTCCAGGCTCACCGTGAGCCGCCCGTCGGCCGCGCCGACGCTCAGCGAGCCGGTCACGACGGCCTCGTCGGCCCACACCGCGAGGTCGCTGTCGAACTCGTAGCCGAAGGCGTCCGCGTACGCGCGCGCGTCCACCCACACGTCCGGGAGCGACGCGACGAGCGTGAGGCGCCCGCCGACCGGCGAGAGGGTGATCGTGGGGGCGCCGAACGACACACCCGTCACGTCGGCGTTCACGGTCACCGTGTCCCAGACGTAGGAGTCCGTGTACACGGGGTTCAGGGCCGCGAGGCTCTCGTTCAGCGTGGCGGAGTCGATGTACCCGGCGGCGAGCTCCCCGGCGGCGTCCAACGCGCCCTGGTTGGCGCGCAGCAGCACCGCCCCTTCCACGGCGCCGTTGGGGCTCGCGAACTCGCCGGCGAGGACGCCGTGCCGCGCGAAGTGTGTGTCGCCGCGCACGTCCACCGCCTCGGCCATCACCACGTTGATGCCGCGCGTGAGCGTGATCGGGGCGGAGAAGTCGAAGCCGGAGAGGCTCGCGTCGGCGCCGTTCACCGTCACCGCGTCGACGTTGTGCGCTGTGCCGATCGCCTCGGCCTGCCCGGCGGCGGTCCACGCGCCGGCGGCGGGGGACTCGAGCGTGAGGTCGCCGCCCGGCGGGGGCGGCAGCTCCGCCTCCTCGTCCTTCTTGCAGGCGGTCAGCAGGAGAAGCAGGGCGAAGCTCCGCATCGGGCACCTCGGGGGCGGGCATCTACATGATGCCACGTCGAACGTCAAGCGCGTCCGAGGCCGGCTTTCAGCCCGCTGTCGCTCCGGCGGCGTGTTCGGGCGCGGGCCTCGGCGCTCGCGGGCGCTCGGGGTGCCGCCACGGCAGGGAGGGGCTCGGGGGCTGGGCAGCTGGCCGCGCGGACGCGGCCACTGCGGAGGCGTGGGTGCCCGGGAGGGGCGCCGGCCGCTCGGGTGCCCGGCGGGGGCACGGATGGCCGGCTGGTGGGTTGCCCCGCGCCACCCGCCGCGCCATAGACGTCCGCCAGGAGGCCCCACGTGGTCAGCCACATCCTCGTCGCGATCGACGGCTCGGAGCACGCTCGCCGGGCCGCGTACTACGCCCGGGACCTCGCGCGGCAGACCAACGCGCGCCTCACGATGCTGGTGGCGGTGACGCCGCCGTCGGCGGTGACGGTGCCGCCGTTCGACGCGGTCGCCATCAGCCACTCGGAGCCCGACGCGGAGCACCTCGCGGCCGTCCAGGCGCTGATGGACGAGCTCATCGCGGACCTCGGCCACGGGCGGGCCGTGCCCCAGGTGAGCGTGGGGCCGGCGGTCGAGACCATCTCGGCCGAGGCGACGCGCCTCGGCGCCGACCTCGTCGTCGTGGGCGCCCGCGGCCTCGGCGCCGCCGAGCGATTCCTGCTCGGCTCCGTGAGCGAGAAGCTCGTGCGCGAGTGCCCGCAGCCGGTGCTCGTGGTGCGCTGAAGAGGCTGACCGGAAATCCGGACCGAGCCCGCTGAGGCGCATCGGGATGCCCGCTGCGTCCCCGGCCGAATGCCGCGCGCGGCACCGCGGAGCGGGGACGAGGCGACGTGGGCGAAAGCCCGTCGGGCGC
>CAYWGD010000200.1:0-9970 GCA_964457335.1 uncultured Enterobacteriaceae bacterium
GTCGTAGGCGATGCGGGGATCGTCGAGGTCGGCGGGTTGGCCGAGGAGGAGGGCGCCGAGGGCGGCGCGGAAGGGGTGGAGCGCGGCGGGCCACTCCTGGGCTGGAGGGATGCCGTCCGCCAGGACGGCGGGGACCGCGCCAGCGGCGACGGCGCGGAAGAGCTCCTCGACGAGGCGACCCGTGTCGTCGTGGGGGCTGCCGCCTGCGTCCCTGAAGGCCCGGTACTGGCGGACGGCCTCGGCGCGGGCGGCCGTTGCCGCTGCTGCGCTCCCTGAGTCGGTTTCGATCGCGGCGAGGAGGGCCTGTGCTTTCCACGGCTCGGCGGCCGGACCGTAGGGTGCCATGAGGCCGATCGCCTCGGTCAGGGCGGCACGCGCCTCCCCGAGCTCGCCGAGGGCACGGAGTGTGGCGGCGAGGTTCCCAAGCGCGAACGAGCGCATGCGCTGATCGCCCAGGGTGCCACAGGCCTCTCCGGCGCGGCGATGAAAGTCCGCGGCCTCCCGGCGGCGGCCGAGCGAGGCGTAGAGGTTCCCCAGCTCGCCCAGGGTCGCCGCTTGCGCCCTGATGTTCCCATGGCGCGTGCTCAACTCGAGGGAGGCAAGGTAGCCGCGCTCCGCGGCGGCTGCGTTGCGGGCTTGGCGGTAAACCATGCCCTCCTGGTGCCACAAGGCCGCAACCTCGGTGGGCTGGCCCAGCTCCTCGTTCAGCTTCCGCGCCGCCCGCAGGAGCGCCAGCGCCTCGTCGTACCGGCCTTGGAGCATCCGAACGGTGCCCAGTTGCCCCCGCCCCACCGCCACGTCCGCCGCTCGACCATCCGCCTCGTCCAACGCGATGGCCTCCTCGTAGCCCGCCGCGGCCTGGTCCAGGTGGCCCGCGGCGCTCAGCGCGTCTGCGCGATCCGTGATGCAGACGCTTGCCATCCGTGCCGCACCACAGCCGGGACGCCGGCGTTCCAACTCGTCGAAGCGGCGCCGCGCCTCCTCCAGGACTGGGACCGACTCGTGCGCCCGCCCGCAGATGTGGAGCACCCTCCCCAAGGATGCGCAGGCCAACGCCCGGTCGTAGTCCGCGTCCTCGTAGGCATCCCCCGCCGCTACCACCCGTTCCAGGAGCGCCCGCGCCCCTGCCAGCGCTCCCGACAGGTCGCCCGATCCGAGCCGCCGCGAAACGTCCGCCCGCTCGTGCTCGAAACGCGTGTGGCTCCATTCGTCGAGACGTTCTCCGAGCCTCCGCCGCGCAGCAGCGACGAGATCCAGGACCACCGGCCGGCCCATTGTGGCCGCGAGCGATTCGACTCGCCGAACCATCCCGTGAGCGACCACCACTGACACCGCCCCCCGCGCCACCCCGGACTCGAGTATCTCCAGCGAAGCCAGCAGGTCGGACAGTGCCAGGCGGGCACCTGCCGCGGCCGAGCGCGCATCGGTGCTCAGCTGCTGATACAGGTACCGGGCGAGCTCCACGTTCGCCTCCACCCACCGTCCCTCCAACTCGGCCCGCTCCTCCTCGCCCACCTCCAGCCCCAAGGTAGCCGGCAGGCTCGGCTCGAACGTCAGGAAGGTCCCCTCCGCCTCGGCCAGGCCCAGCTCGACCAGCGCACGACACAGGTCCAGCGCTTCCTGCGGCTCCACCTCCGCCACGTAGGCGAGCGCCGAAACGTGCGCCGCCCCCCTGAACACACACAACGCCCGCGCCTGCGTCCGCATCGGCTCCGGGAGCTTTGCCAAGCTCAGCTGCACGCTCGCGAGCAGGCTGTTCTCCCGGTCTCCGGGGTGCTCGCGCTCCAGCGCCGCCAGCAGCGGGCCCAGCTCCTCGACCACCCCTCGCAGGCCCTGCTCCGCCACCCGCGGCGCAAGGAGCACCAAGCTTCGCGGGTGACCGCCCACCGTCTCCACCAGCCGCCCGATCCAATCGTCGGCGTCCGTAGCAGGAGCCTGCCGCCCCGCCGCCCGGAGCACGCCGGACACGAGCTCGCGCCCCTCGTCGGTGGAGAGTGGCCCGATGCGCAGGCCCTTCGCCCCCACGACCGCCGGCGGCGCCTCCCGGCTCGTCACGAGGAGGCGGCTCCCGCCCGCCTTCGCGAGCCGACCGAGCAGCGGCAGGAGCGCCGGGTCGGGGTCCGCGAGCACGCTCTCCAGGTTGTCGACCACGACGAGCACGCGCCAGTCGCGGAGCGCCCGCTCGACGAGGCGGATCGCGGGCTCCAGGTCCCCGTTCGGCCCCTCCACGGCGCCCACGCCCGTCCAGCCCGCCACGAGCTGGCGGCCGAGCGCGTCCACGACCACGCGGGCCTCGCCGTAGTGCTCGACGCTCACCCAGGCGAGGCGCTCGAAGCGCCCGATCGCGAGGAGCCAGCGCGCCGCCTCGATCGCGAGCGCCGTCTTGCCCTGGCCGCCCACGCCGAGGAGCGCCACGGCCCGCTCGCGGTGGAGCGCCCGGTGCAGGGACAGGAGCTCCCGCGCGCGCCCCACGAAGCCGTGGGCGGGCAGCGCCGGCGTGTCGGCCAGCCGCGCGTTCCAGGTGGCGTCGACGTGCTCCGGATCGGGCAGCGGGCCCGGCGGCAGGAGCGGGACGTCCGCGACCTCGTCCTGGAAGAGGATGGGCACGAACCAGTCCCGCAGCGTCCAGTCGGGGTGGCCGGGGCGGTTGCGACGCGCGTCGGTGTGCAGCGCCTGCTGCCCGCGCAGCATCGCCGCGCCGATCCGCTCGCCCTGCGCCAGCGCGGCGTAGAAGGGCCCCACGAAGCGCCGCGCCGTCTCCACGAGCACGGAGTGGCTCATGGCCACCACGCTCCCGATGCCGGCGCGCAGGAGCCGCCCCGCCACGCTCGACTCCACCTGCTGCCCGGCGTGCGCGCTCTGGCAGGCCTCGAGCACGAACAACGGCAGCCGGTGCTCCTGCAGCACGGCGCCGAGCTTGTCGGCGTCCACGAGGTCGCTCCGGCGCGTGAGCCCGCCCGCGTCGTCGGGGTGTTCGAACACGAGCAGGCCCAGGCCGCGCTGGGGGTCGTACACGCCGTGCCCGTCGAAGTGCACCACCTGGTAGGGGCGCCCGGCCTCGTCCGCGGCGGCCAGGGCGGCGTGGAGCGCGGGCAGGGTGCCGTCGGGCAGCACGTCCACCTCGACCTTGTGGCCGAGGGGTCGCAGCGCCTCGACCAGCGGGGTCAGGCTGGCGCGCGCGTCGATGAAGCCGGCGTCGTCGGTGCGCGCGACCACGAGGAGCACCCGCAGGCGCGGGGCCAGCGGCAGGGGTGGCATCGACGTCGACCGCGGGAGGCGGCGCACCACGCGGATGGCGCCCTTGCCGGCGAAGAGCCAGTCCTCGCCGCGCAGGAGCTCCCACGGCAACGCCAGAACGGCGGCCGCCGCGCCCTTGCGGGCCTCGTCCTTTCTCGCCTCGTCCTCGCCCTGCGCCGCGTCGACCTCGACGACGACGCGCTTCTCGCCCGTCGCGGCGAGGAAGCGGCCGGTCATCGCGCCCGCGGCGCCGAGCGTGGCGTCGTACAGGGCGCGCCCCCATGGGGCGAGCTTCGCCTCCACCTCGCGGCCCTTCACGAGGTTCTCCGCGAACGCCCAGCGCGGGAACACCTCCAGGTACCAGGCGAGCTCCCCGAGCTCGGTGGAGCCGAGCGGGCTCTCGAAGCGGCCGAGCCGCTGCCGGCCCCGCGCGCCGCCGCCCGCGGGCACGTGCTCGATCTCGAGCTCGGCGCACACGTGGGGGCGCCCGTCGACCTGCGCCCAGGACGGGTCGCGGAGGCGGATCACGAGCTCGCTCCTCGGCGGGGGCGGGTCGGGCAGGCGCGGGGGCCGGCCCGCGGGCGGGGCCGCCGTGAAGGCCTCGACGAGGCGCGGCACCGCGTCGAGGAGGTCGTGATCGATCGGGACGACGATGGGCTCGCCCTCGCCGAGCAGGAGGTCCGCCAGCTCCTTCGCGGCGGGCTGGACGAGCGCCACGATCCGGTAGGCCGGGTTCGCGGCGCGCGCCGCGCGGGCCCACGCGACCTCGCGCTGCACCCACTTGCTGCCGAGCGCGTCGAGGCCGAGGAGGACCACGAAGCCCGCCGCCTCGCGCACGCGCTTCTCGAGGTCGAGGAGCCGGTCCCCGGCGCGCTGCTCGCGGACGTCCTCCCAGCACGCGAGCCCGCGCGCCTCGAGCGCGCGGCGCAGCTCCTGCAGCGGGTCCTTGTCGACCCAGGCGTGGGAGAGGAACAGCTTCATCGGGCGCTCCGGTGCGGGCCGGATGCTACACCGTCGCGACGCGGTCGCGGGACGGGCGCTCCCCGCGCCAGGTGCCCGGAGGGCGCGCGGCCGCTCGGGGCCGCGCGGTCGGCGCGTCCGCGCGCCGACCGAGGCCGGAGGCCGAGCCCGCAGGGGACCGACCCCGCCCGTCTTCGGGCGGGGGGGCGCCCCGACGGATCAGGACGGGTCGGGCTTGGGCGTGTCCGGGCCGCTCTCGGGGAGCGCCGGCTTCGCGATGTAGGCCGCGTCGGGCGTGCCCTCGAGCGCGCCGAGCCAGGTCACGATCGACTTGACCTGCTCGTCGGACAGCTCCTTGCCGAGCTGGTGGTGGCCCATCTTCTTCACGGCCTCGTCGAGCGAGGCGGTCTTGCCGTCGTGGAAGTACGGGCCGGTCCTGGTGATGTTCCGCAGGCTCGGGACCTTGAACATCATCTTGTCGGCGTCGTTCTTCGTGACCGCGAAGCGGCCCTCGTCGCTCGTGGTGTCGGGCCAGGCGTTGACGAGCCCGAGCTTCTGGTACATCGAGCCGCCGACGTAGGCGCCGGTGTGGCAGGCCACGCAGCCCGCGTCGACGAAGGCGTCGAAGCCGTCCTTCTCGGCGTCGGTGAGCGCGGCCTGGTCGCCCGCGAGGAGCGTGTCCCAGCGCGACGGGGTGGTGAGCCCGCGCTCGAACGCGCCGATGGCCTTGGCCATGTTGTCGTAGGTGATGGGGTCGGCCTCGCCGGGGAACGCGGCCGCGAACATCGGCTGGTAGCCCGGGATGGACTTCAGCACGCGCACGACGTGATCGGCGTCGGGCATGGCCATCTCGACGGGGTTGAGCACCGGGCCCTTGGCCTGCGCCTCGACGTCGGCGGCGCGGCCGTCCCAGAACTGCACGAAGTGGCCCGCGGCGTTGTAGGTCGTCGGGGAGTTGCGGCCGCCGAGCTGGCCCTTGTGGCCGGGGGAGGTGGGGTTGCCGTCCTGGCCGAACTTGTCGAGCTGGTGGCAGCTGTTGCAGGAGAGGTCCTGGTTCTTGCTGAACCGGGTGTCGTAGTAGAGCGCGCGGCCGAGGGTGATCTGCTCGGCGGTGGCGGGACCGGAGGGGGCGTCCATGCGCGCGGGGAGGGGCGCGAACAGGGCGAGCTTCGCGGGGTCGATCACGCGGCCGGCCGGGGCGGCGGCGGCGCCGGTGGTGGTCGCGTCGGCGGCGGGGGCGGCGGGCTTCTCCTCGCCGGAGCAGGCGGCGAGGAGGACGAGGCTCAGGAGGGCGAGGCGCATCGGGGCTCCGAATGGACAGCGATTGGAGAGGGGACGCGCGCCTATCACGCGCCCGGCCGGGCCCACAACGGCGAGCCCGTCGGTGTCACCGCGCTCTCCGTGCGGTTCTGGGCGAACGACGCCGGTAGCGGCGGATGCCCGGACCGTCGCGGGATAGTCGTGCAGGATGAAGCGCGTCCTCTTCCTCCACGGCCTCGAGAGCGGGCCCGCGGGCACCAAGGCCCGGTGGCTCCACGCGCGCTACGGCGCGGCCACGCCCCAGCTCGACACCACGTCGTTCTCGGCGGCGGTCGCGGGCGCGCGGGCCGCGCTTTCGGCCGAGCGGCCGGACCTCGTGGTCGGATCGTCGTTTGGTGGCGCCGTGGCGGTGCGGCTGTTGTGCGCGGGTGCCTGGCGCGGGCCGACGGTCCTCATCGCGCCGGCGCAGGCCCGCGTGGGCCTCGACACCCGCCTGCCGCCGGACGCGCGCGTGATCGTGCTCCACGGAGACGCCGACGACGTCGTGCCCGTCGCGGACTCCCGCGCGCTCGTGGCCGGGGCCGGGCCGGGCGTGGAGCTGCGCGTGATCGCCGGGGGCGACCACCGGCTCAACCGCATCCTCGACGACGGCACGCTGACCATGGCGATGCAGGAGCTGGGTGTGCCGCTCCAGGTCGCGGGCGGGTAGCTCTCAGCCCTCCAGGCGCTCCCCGTCGAGGTAGAGCCAGCGCCCGTCCACGCGGCGGAACGTGCTCGCCTCGCCGAAGGAGAGGTCGCGCCCGTCGTGGGAGAGGCGCGCGAAGAACGTGACACGACCGGTGTCACCGTCGGCGCCCGCCTCGCGGACCTCCAGCCCCTCGAAGCGCACGGCGGCGCAGTAGCGGCGCAGCTCCTCGGCCCAGGCGCGCGCGTCGGCCTGCCGGTGCGGGCTCGCCGGGTGGGTGGTGCGTACCAGGTGTGTCACGTCGCCGGTGGCGTAGGCCGTGTAACGCGAGCGCATGAGCGCCTCGGGTGTGGGCGCCGGCGCGCCCTCGAGGATGGGCAGGCAGCAGCCCTTGGCCTTGCGGCCCGATCCGCACGGGCACGGAGCGTTGGCCGAGAGCCGCGCCATCAGTCCACGGCCGTGGCGACGAGCGTGAAGCCGAAGCACATCTCGTCGGTCGTGCCCTCGCCGAAGGACACGTCCCGCGGCGGGTCGGAGTGTTGGTTCGGGTTGTCGGCGCTGTTGTCGAAGTCGCAGGTGATGCGCAGGCGATCCCCCGCCGTGAGCTGCGCGGGCTCGAGGAAGTTGGCGGTCACCTGGTTGTGGTAGTCCCACCCGTCCATGCGCATCAGGCACGTCTCGGAGCCGTCGTCGTGCGTGACACGCTCCTCGAACGCGGTGCCCAGCAGGTGCATGTGCGGCCACACCGCCAGCACGAGCGCGTCCTCGCTCCAGGGGTACATCTGGCGGGCGGTCGCGTCGGCGTCTCCGGCGTCGAGCGTGAAGTTGGTCGGGCCGGCCGCGTAGTTGACCGCCTCGTGGGTGACGCTGTCGGTGAACACGAGCCCGTAGCCCGAGAGGTCGGACTCCTGGTCCGCGCCCTCGAAGCTGTCGAAGTAGTGCATCTGGAGCACCACCTGGGCGTTCGGCTCGAGCCGGATGCCCATGCCCTCGGGGAGGACGGTGGGGTTGGCGCCCGGGCCCCAGGCGCCCAGCGTCGACCAGTTGCCCTGCCCGAGCCCGCCGCAGGCGAAGCCGGCGTAGGGATCGCCCTGGGCGAACAGGTCGTCGGTGCCGTTCGGCGAGAAGAGCACGACGTGGTGCACGATCGAGGGGTTGCCGACGAGCGCCTGCATGCCGGTGATCCACGTCGTCTCGGTGTTCCCGATGTCGATGAGGAAGCAGCGGTAGTCGTTCTCGTCGTTGGTGAAGCTCGGCGTGTACGCCTGGGTCGCCCACACCTCCAGGTCGTAGTCGAGGCGGGTGAGGCTCTCGTCGCGCGCGCCCGGGGCGTCCGCGGGGTCGCCCAGCGGCGCCTCGGCGTCGGCCCAGGCCGCGATCGTCGCCCGCTGCTCGTCGGTGATCGTGAAGCGCTCGGAGCTCTCGTAGTCGCGGCAGCTCGGATCGGGCGCGGGCGGCGGCATGCGACCGCTCTCGACCGCGGTCTTCATCGCCGCCGCCATGCTCTGGACGGTGGCGGCGTCGTCGAAGGAGAACGCGATGCCGCCCTCGGTGTGGCAGCGGGCGCAGGACTGGTCGAGGATCGGCCGAACGTCGGCGTGGTAGGTGGGCCCGTCCGCGGTCGAACCGGGCCCGGGGGCGGCGTCGCCCACAGGATCGCAGGCGACGAGGGCGATGAGGGGTAGGACGGCGCGCATCTCGGGCTCCTCGGGCCCGCAAATGTAGCGGCGGTCGAGCCTCGCGTCCGTCATGAACCTGCGAAGCGGGTCAACTGCTCACGCCCAGGCGGCGGCGTGCGCCTTCGCCCAGTCCGCGAACGCGAGGGGCCGGCGGCCGAGGACGCGCTCGACGTCGGGGCTGATCGCGGCGGTCCAGCCGGCGCGCACCAACCCGTAGAGCGCGCTCATCGTCGCCACGGCGACCTCGCCCGAGCCGTAGCTCCGGAGCGCGTCCTCGAAGGCCCGCGGCGGGATGTCCACGTAGCGGACGGGCTTGCCGAGGACCGTGGTGAGCGCGGCGGCGACGTCGTCGTGGTCGAGGGCCTCGGGGCCGGTGAGCGTCCAGGCCTCGCCGCTCGCGTCGGACAGGAGCGCCGCGGCGGCCACCTCGCCGATGTCGGCGGCGGCGACGAAGCCGGTCTTTCCGGCGCCGGCGGGCAGGTAGATGGCGCCGTCGGCCGTGATCGAGCCGCCGTAGAACTCGACGAAGTTCTCGTGGAAGAAGGTGGGGCGGAGGTGGATCCACGCGAGCCCGGACGCCTCGATGGCGAGCTCCACCCGGCGGTGGCCGCTCGTCGGGTCGTTCTCGACGCCGCTCGCCGAGAGCTTCACGATGCGCTTCACGCCGGCGGCCTTGGCGGCGGCGACGATGGCCTCGCCGACCTCGGCCTCGTCGGCGCGGAAGGGGGGCATCGCGAGGTACAGCGCGTCGACGCCGGCGAGCGCCGGGCCCCAGGTGGAGCGGTCGTCGTAGGACCACGCGACCGCGGTGACGCCCGCGGGGAAGCGGGCCGCGGAGGGGTCGCGCGTGGCGGCGCGGACGGTGACGCCGTCGGCCGGGGCGCGCAGGAGCGCGGCGAGGGTGTGGGAGCCGGTGGTGCCGGTGGCGGTGAGGACGAGGACGGTGCGGGACATGGGCTTCTCCGTGGGTTTCGGCGGCGGGGTGCGCCGTCGGTGGCAGAACCCTAAACCCGGGCTCGGGTGCGCGGAAGTGCATGAGTTGGCATGCGTCGATTAGTTGGGGCTCATGACCGACCTCCAGCACCTCTCCCTGCACCAGCTGAAGGTGCTCCTCACCCTGCTCGAGGAGCGCAGCGTGTCCGGCGCGGCCCGGCGGCTCGGCGTCACCCAGCCCGCGGTGAGCCACAGCCTGCGCGCGCTGCGCGAGAGCCTCGACGACCCGCTGCTCGTCGCGGGCGCGCGGGGGATGGTGCCCACGCCGCGGGCGGCGGCGCTCGCGGGGCCGCTGCGGCGCACGGTGCGCGAGCTCGAGGCCGTGCTCGGCGGCGCGGACGCCTTCGACCCCGCGGCGGCCCGCCGCACCTTCGTGATCGCGACCTGGGACGGCCTCACCGTCACGCTGCTCCCGGGTCTCCTCGACCGGATCCGCCGCGAGGCCCCCGGCATCGATCTCGACGTGCGGCCCGTGCCGCGCGAGGGGAGCGGGCCGGGGCTGGAGGACGGCGCGATCGACCTCGCGGTGGAGGTGCGCCCGCGCGACGCGCCGGGGCTCAAGAAGCGCGCGCTCCACGACGACGCCTTCGTCTGCGTCGTGCGCGCCGACCATCCGGAGGTCGGGGAGAGCCTGGACCTCGACACCTACACCCGGCTCCCCCACGCGCTCATCTCGCCGCAGGGGGAGGGCTCGGGCGCCGTGGATCGCGCGCTGGCCGCGATCGGGCGCTCGCGGCGCGTCGTGTTGCGGATCCGGTACTTCCTCGCCGCGCCGCTCATCGTGGCGCGGTCGGACCTCGTGCTCACGGCCCCGCGTTCCCTGGCGGAGGGGCTCGCCACGTTGGCACCGCTGCGCGTCCTGGCGCCGCCGATCGACGTGCCGGCGTTCACCACGTCGATGGTGTGGCACGAGCGCTCGGACCTCGACCCGGGGCACCGCTGGCTGCGGGAGGCGGTGGTGGCGGTCGGGCGCGCCCGGGCGTAGCGGGCGGGCCTGGTCTCGGGCAGCCGGCTGCGCCGCTGCGGCGAGGTCGGCGCGGGGGGCGGGCGGCGGTGGTTCGGGTGGCGGGTGGCGGGTGGCGGTCGAGGGACCCCGGCGCACCGTAGGTGTCAATGATGATTCCTGGGAAGAAACCCCTTGCCCGCCTCAGCTGTG
>CAYWGD010000201.1:0-9918 GCA_964457335.1 uncultured Enterobacteriaceae bacterium
GGGCGCCTCGGCGGCGGGCGCCTCGGCGGCGGGCGCTTCGGTGGCGGGCGCCGTCGACGGAGCGGCGGGGGCCGCGGCCGGAGCCGGTGCGGCGGGGTGCGGCGCGCAGGCGAGCGCGAGGGCGAGGAGCGACATGCCGTGGAGCCTACCGCGCGCGGGGCTACACTCGTGGGATGTGGACCGTCGTGCTCCTGTTGTTGGCCGGGTGCCGGGGCGGCGACGCGGACGCCGCTTCCGACGAAGATCCCCGCTTCGCCGAGCTCCGGACCTGGGCTGCGGAGCAGATGCGCACGTGGATGATCCCCGGCGCGGCGATCGTGGTCGTCGCGGACGGCGAGGTGCACGTCGCGGGGCTCGGCGTGCGCCGGTGGGGGCTCCCCGACCCGGTCACGCCCGACACGCTCTTTCGCGTAGGCTCGGTGTCCAAGATGGTGGCGGGGGCGCTCGTGGCGGAGGAGGCCGCGGCCGGGCGGCTCGACCTCGACGCGCCCGCCTCGGACGTGCTCGGCGACCTCTCGCTCGGCGACGCCCACACGTTCGCGGACTTCAGCCTGCTCCAGCTGTCCGGCCACTCCGCGGGGCTGCAGACCATCGGTCTCCCGCGCACCTGCGACTTCGACCCCTCGGCGCTCTCCGAGGTCCTGGGGGAGCTCACGCCGGAGTGGGTGTTGTGGACGCCCCCCGGCGAGCTCTACAACTACTCGAACCAGCACTACTCGCTCCTCGGGCTCGCCGCGGAGCGCAGCGGCGGCGCGCCCTACTCCGAGCTCGCCCAGGGGTTGTTCGACGGCGCCGGCATGGCGAGCGCGACCTACGACTGGCTCGACGCCACCGCCGCCGACCACGCGACGGGCCACACGATGGACCTTGCGACCGGCGACCTCGAGGAGTACCGCGGCTTCGAGGAGCGCGCGTGCGTCGCGAGCTTCCCCTCGGGCGGCCTGATGGCGAGCGCGAACGACGTCGGGCAGCTCCTCGAGGTGCTCCTCTCGGGGGGGGAGGGCTGGGTCACGCCCGAGGCCTGGGAGATCATGACCACGCAGGGCTGGAACCGCTCAGAGACCGGCGGCTACGGCTTCGGCCTCGCGTCGAGCAGCTACCGCGGCTTCCCGACCCTGGGCCACACCGGGACCGTCGGCGGCTTCCTCGCGATGGTGTGGGCGGTCCCCGGGGAGCAGCTCGGCGTCGGCGTCCTCGTGAACGTGTCCCACCTCGTGACCGACCCGCCCGAGCCCTGGAGCAAGCCGACGCAGCGTATCGTGCAGCACGCGCTCGACCTCTTCCTCGGGCTCGAGCCGGAGGAGCGCGTCTCCACGGTGCGCCCCGTCGAGGAGTGGGGCCGCTACGTCGGGAGCTACCACTCCGACTACGAGCTCGGCGACGTGACCATCACGCTCGACGGCGACACCCTCTGGTACGCCGACGCCGCGCGCACCACTGCGCTCCTGCCGCTCGGCCGCGACAGCTTCCTGTACGCCATCCCCGACGACGACGGCACCAACGACTACGTCGGCGTCTCCTTCGAGGAGGGATCCGCCGAGGAGATCACCTGGCTGCTGACGGACGTCGGGGTGGGTCGGAAGTTGTAGGGCTACGGCTTCGTGTACAGCTGCCCGCGGATGTCGCCGAAGTAGGTCTGGCCGACGGTGTGGAGGTTGAAGTAGAGCTCGCCCTCCTCGGCGATGGTCGCCATGCCGCTGACGGTCGACACCTTCGTCATGGCGCCCCCGAGCGACGGGCTCGGGATGACGCAGCCGGCGGTGAAGGCGCCGACCAGGCCGTGCGCGTGGTCGGTGGTGGCGGTGATGGCCTTGTTGTCGATCTCGACCGTGAAGACGCCGTCGTCCGTGAAGTTCTTCTTGATGTCGGTGATGTGCGAGAAGTCGACGAGGATCGGGCCGAGGATGCCCGGGCGGCCGCAGTGGATGTGGAACATGTTGATGTCCTCCACCTTGATGCCCTCGATCTTCACGTCGACGTAGGCCTTGCTGAAGTCCTTGGAGAAGCGGAGGGTGCCGTGGCCGCGGTGGCCGGCGGCAGCGCGCTCGTCGCGCGTCTTCGAGGGGGCGGTGGACTTGAACTGCGCGGGCGTGCCGGAGGGGGTGTTCTGCTCCTCGTCGGGCTCCTGGTGGGGGCTGAGGAAGGACTCGTACACGCGGCCGATCTCGGCGCCGCGGGCCGGCTCGAGCGCCGGGGCGGGCGCGACGGAGGCGCCCTTGGTGGCGGGAGTGGCGGCGAGGAGCGGGAGGGCGAGGAGCGGGAGCAGGCGGGACATGGGGTCTCCGTGGGTGGAAGGGCGGCCGGGAGGCCGGCGCGGAGTGTACCGCCGATCACGACGGCGCTCGGGCGCGGTTAGCCAGGGTGGATGCGCGCCCTCGCTCTCGGCCCCGACGGGCCGGTCCTCGTCGAGAAGCCCGAGCCCCACGTCCCCGGCGAGGCGCGCGTGCGCGTGCGGCTCGCGGGGGTGTGCGCGACCGATCTCGAGCTCGTGAAGGGCTACATGGGGTTCGCCGGCACGCTCGGCCATGAGTGGGTCGGCGAGGTGGAGGACGCGCCGGACCACGCGTGGGTGGGCCGGCGGGTGGTGGGGGACATCAACTGCCCGTGCGGCGCGTGCGCGACCTGCCGGGCCGGCCGCCCCACGCACTGCCCGAGCCGCACGGTGCTCGGCATCGTGGGGCGCGACGGGGCCTTCGCGGAGCGCCTGTCGCTCCCGCTCGCCAACCTGCACGTGGTCCCGGACCGGGTGCCCGACGAGGCCGCCGTGTTCGTGGAGCCGCTCGCGGCCGCGTGCGAGATCCTGGAGCAGGTGCACGTCCGGCCATCGCAGCGCGTCGTGGTGCTCGGGACGGGGCGGCTCGGGCAGCTCTGCGCGCGGGTGCTCGCGCTGACCGGCGCCGACGTGGCGGCCGTGGGCCGGAACCCGCGCACGCTCGGGCTCCTGCCGGCCGGGGTGCGCGCGGTCGCGCTCGCCGACGCCACGTCGGAGACCGGCGGGCTCGCGGGGGCCGACCTCGTCGTGGACTGCACCGGCAGCCCCGACGGGCTCTCCCTGGCCACGACGCTCGTGCGCCCGCGCGGCACGCTCGTGCTCAAGACGACGGTGCACGACGTCGGCCGCGTCGAGCCGAACCGCTGGGTGATCGACGAGGTGACGATCGTGGGCTCGCGCTGCGGTCCCTTCGACCCCGCGCTGCGGCTGCTCGCGGCCGGGCTCGTCGATCCCGCCGCGCTCGTCACCGCGCGCTACCCGCTCACCCGCGGCGTGGACGCGCTCCAGCACGCCGCCGCCCCCGGCGCGGTGAAGGTGCTCGTGGAGCCCTGACGAGTTTTTTTGCATGGGATCGCGGGCTCGCGCGTAGTGGTGCGGCCGAGCCGGAGGAGCGATGCCCGTACCCGCGTGGATGGAGTGGACCGAGCGTTTGCCGTGCGCGCGCGCGGAGGCCACGATCGTGGTCTCCGCGCGACGCGGGGAGCGCCTCGCCTGGGACGACCCCCTGCGCGCGGGCGCCTGCGGCCGCGACGAGCCCGCGGCGTGCTCGCCCGCGCTCCGGGCGCGCCTGGATGCCGACGGCTTCCTCACCTGCGACGCGGAGACGTGCGCGTGGGAGATCCCGGGCGCGGACTTCGACGCCGCGCGCGTCTGGGCCGACGGGCGCGGCCCGATCGGGGAGCTCCGCTGCTCGGCCGATCCCGCGACCGGCGCCCGGCTGAGCCTCGGGGACGGCCCGCGCGTGATCGGCACGATGTGGCACGGCGAGCCGCCCGTGGTCGCGCCGGGGGAGCACGTCTTCCGGCTCTCGAGCGACCTCGTGACCGTGACCCTCCTCGACACGCTCCCGCCTCCATTGCTCGACCCCGCGTCGCTCGAGGTCGTCGGTCCCAAGGTGGCGTGGACCCGCTGGCGCGGCGTGGTGCCCGCCGAGGCGCGCGAGAGCGGGTACTTCGACGGAGGCGTGCCGACGTGCAAGGCGGAGGCCTGGCGCTCGCCGGCGCCGGACCTCGACGGGGACGGCGTCGACGACGCGCTGGTGCGCCTGCGCACCACGTTCGGCGAGGACTGCGCCGCGCCCGACTGGACGCTCGCGCGCACCTTCGTGCTGCGCCCGGACGGCACGCTCGGCGCGCGGATCGACGGGAGCGGCGGCCCCGAGGAGACCACGATCCGGGAGGTGGAGGCCTTCGTGGCGCTGCCGGAGGGGCGCGTGGGCGTGCGCGGCGCGATCACCCACCTCGCGTGTTGCGATCAGTGGTGCACGCTCACCGGGGCGTGGGTCGGGCTCGTCGAGGCGGGGACGGTCAGCGTGCTTGGCGACACCTCCGGGGCCTGCCCGGAGCGGCGCCGCGCCCCGTAGGGCCGCCGGGCACGTGAGCCGCCGCCGACCGCTCCGGCACCGCGCCGCCGCGGCGGGCGCCCGTCTTCGGGCGCGCCGGCTGCCCAGCTCCCCCCGGGTCAGCCGTCCGTCTGGATGATCGTCAGGAAGGGCGGCGACGGGTTCGCGCAGCTCGTGCAGCGGAGCGCGAGGATCCACAAGCTGCCGGCGCCGAAGCCGTCGAAGGCCGCGCCGTCGGTCGAGGAGACGAGCGTGGTGAGGTCGGTCTCGGTGAGGCCGTACACGTCTGCGGTGAAGGTCTCCGACGCGATGAGCTCGATGTCGAGGAACTGCTCCTCGAGGTCCGCGACCGTGAGCCCGTCGTACCGGGCGAGCATGAGCTGGTCGAGCAGCGCGAGGTCGATCGCGCTGCCGTTCCCGTGGCGGGTGAGCGCCGACCAGTCGACCGGGTAGCTCGCGGGCTCCTCGGCGAGGTCGAAGGACCGGAGGGAGGCGAGGTCGGCGTCGAAGTCGAGCGCGGCGCTCTCGGAGGTGAGCGTGAGCGCGTGGTTCTCGCTCGTCTCGCTGGGACGCACGAAGGCGAACATCCGGTTCTGCGTGAGCCCGGTCGTGGCGCGCAGGATCCAGGTGCCGCTGCCGTCCGCGAAGTCGGTGGCGGGGTCGATGCTCGCGTTCGGCGGGAAGACGAACTCGGAGAGGTTCGCGCTGGTGGCGCCGTCGTTGTCGTACTGGACGGCCGCGCCCAGGTACTCCTGGAGGATGACCGCGTCGGTGGCGAAGAGCTCGAGGACCTCGTCCTCGGTCATGTTGAACTGGACGAACCAGACGTAGCTCACGTCGGTGGCCGGGTTCACGTCGTGGCCGAGGAGATCGCTGGTGAGGGTGGACCAGTCCACGCTGAAGTCCGCCGCGAGCCCGACCTCCTGCACCGAGGCGGTGAGCGTGCTCTCGTAGCTGTAGTTGTTCGCGTCGGTGAGCGTGAACGTGCCGTCGAAGGCGGGCGTCCCGCCGGTGTCGTCTTTGTCGGCGCCCGGGCCCGTGCACGCGAGGAGGAGGAGCAGCATGGCGGGAGCCTAAGCCCGTCGGTTCAGGGGCGCCAAACGGCGCTCCACTCGCCCGGGCGGGGGCCGGCCCCGCCGGTCGGAGCTCAGCAGCCGGCGCCGGGGTGGACCGTCGCGTCGTCGTCGTCGCAGTCGCCGCCCGGCGACGTGCCCACGTCGTAGCTCCCGGGCAGCCACCACGCGGGCCAGCCGTCGCCGTCGAGGTCCCAGGTGCCGGCGCCGGGGCCGCCGTAGGGGCCGATGTCGGAGCGGGAGCCGTCGGGGTCGAGGAGGGCGGGGTCGCCGGCGTCGATCATCGACGAGGTGGCGTCGACGTGCCCGGCGTCGTCGAGCAGGGCGGGGTCGACCGAGAGGTTGCCGTCCGTGCCGGTGGGGTCGGTGCCGGCGAAGTCGGCCGGGCGGTTGCCCCACACGTCGGAGTAGCGGAAGGTCGCGGTGCCCGAGACCGCGGCGGTGGCGCCGCTGTTGCCCGTGACGATCGTGTTCACGAAGACGGGGGCGCCGTCGTCGACGAGGATGCCGCCGGCCTCGCCGTCGGCGGTGTTGCCCTGGACGAGCACGTTCGTGAACGTGGGCGTGGCGGCCCCGGTCACGTACACGCCGCCGCCGCTGGGCGTCAGGTAGAAGTACCGCTCCGCGTCGTTGTCGACGATGCGGACGTTCGTGAACGTCGGCGCGCCGCCCTCGATCCACACGCCGGCGCCACCCACTTCGGAGGCCGCGTTCCCCTCGATGCGCGTGTGGAGGATCGCGGCGCGGTCGTCGACCATCGCGAGCCCGCCGCCGCCGAAGGCCCCGTAGTTGTCGACCAGCACGACGCCGTCGAGCACGGCGTCGCTGTCCTCGAGGTAGACGGCGCCCCCGTAGCCGTAGCCGTAGCCGTCGTAGCCGCCGCCCGCCGACTCGCTGTTCCGGACGAGGATGTTCGAGACGTGCGGCGCGCCGCTCCGAACGTAGAGCCCGCCGCCGCGCCCCTCGGCGTTGATCGTGCCCCCGTACTCGAAGACGAGGTCCTGGAGCGTCGGCGAGGCCCCGTCCACCTCCACGCAGCCACCCCGGTAGCCGAAGCTGTGCGAGAGCGTGAAGCCGCTGAGCACGGCGCCGGGCCCCTCGGCGGTCCCGAAGCGCACGAGCGGGGTGCAATCGTTGTCCGAGCCGTCGAGGACCGTCGCCGCGGGGCCCGCCACGCCGAGTAGCGTCACCTCCGCCCCCCCGAGGTCGACGCACCCCGTGTACGTGCCCGGCGCGACGCAGACGGTCTCGCCGTCGGCCGCAGCGTCGACGGCGTCCTGGAGCGTGGCGTGGTCGTCCGGCACCACCCGGTCGCAGGCGACGCAGGCCTCGTCCACCTCCCCGTCGCAGTCCTCGTCCACGCCGTCGCAGCGCTCGACGAGGCCGGGCCCGCGGCGCGCGTCGGCGTCGTCGCAGTCCCCGTCGCACGCGCGGAACCCGTCGGCGTCGGCGTCGGCCTCGTCGGCGGGGAGCACGCCGTCGCAGTCGTCGTCCACGCCGTTGCAGGCCTCGGGCGCGCCGGGGTGGACGGCCTCGTCCTCGTCGTCGCAGTCCGTGGAGGCGAGGCTGTAGCCGTCGGGCGGATCGCAGGTCTCGCGGTGGATGGTCGAGCGACCGTAGCCGTCGAGGTCACGGTCGGCGTACCAGGTCCGGACCTCGTCGGCGACGCCGTTGCAGTCGTCATCGACGCCGTTGCCGTCGCAGGCGTCGGCGGCGCCGGGGTGGACGGCCGCGTCGGCGTCGTCGCAGTCCTCGCCGCCCGCCGCGGTCGCGGCGTGGCCGTCGCCGTCCACGTCGACGAGGTCGGCGCCGTCGCAGTCCTGGTCGACGCCGTCGTAGGGGACCTCGACGGCGGGGACACACGCGGCGGAGTCCTCGGGCGGGGCCGGCTTTTCGGGCTCGGTGCACCCTGCGAGCGCGACGCCGAGGAGCCAGGAAGGGAGGGCGACCCGGGGCATGGGCCGGACGGTAGCATGGCTTCTCCTGGGGCTGTCGTGGTGGTGGAGTGGTGGAGCCCGCGGAACAGCAGCGGGCTGCTCCGTCCGCGCCGCACCCAATCTCGATGACGGACCACAACTGTGGAGCGCCGACCGCGTGCCGACTGAACGTGAGTTGGAAGCGGCGAGGCGGCGCCGCGAGTCAACGAATTCCTCATCCGCGGCACAGTGCCGGTGCGCTTCGTGACCGTCCACACTGCGAGCCCCGCATCGTCGGGTGGGCCATCTGCGTCGCCGCCTGACGGAGCCGAGCGGCGGTTAGAGGTGATGGCATGCAGGATTTCGATCCCCTCCTCCGCACGTCTCTCGAGGGGGAGCCCTGCTCCTACGACGAGTTGCGATCTGAAGGGTATTACGCCGAGGATCGGCGGCCGCGCGTTGCCGGCTTGGAGTCCCTGCTCCAGCACGGATCACCGATGGACCGTTGGCTCGCGGCCCGCCTGCTCCTGGCTTGGGGCGAGCGCGCCGGGTACGAACAACTCAAACGTTGGATCCATGGCCCCGTGCCCTGGCAGCCGGGGGAGCTGTCCTGCGAGCGCTGGTACGGCGCGGACGACACGTTCGAGCAGCTCATGGGCGATGTCACCAATACCGACGAGCTCGATGACCCTCCCGCGGACCTGGGTGAGCTCCGACGAGAGGCCTTCCGTGCCCTGATGAGCCGCGTGTCCGACGTCTGGCTGGGGCGGACGCCGGCGCTCGCCTACGCGGCCTTCCCCGAGGACTTCGACGGGTGGGAGGAGGAGGCCGCGGCCGATGTACGTGGCGCGGTGGATGCTGGCACGAGGGCAGGCGCGCCAGCGTGGCTCACGTTCCAAGCCGCCGCGCTTCTGCCGCTCCTCGCCCGTTCCGCGCCCGACCAGCTCCTCGCCCACGCTCAGACGCTGCTCGACTACGCGGAGGATTCCGGAAGCGTGGCGCGCGAGGTGGGGTTCGTGCTGAAGCAGAACGTCGGCGCCGCGGCAGGGCCGCTGCTTCGGCGGCTTGCCGCGAGCACGGACTCGTACGCGGCGGAGCCGGCGCGGGACGCGTTGGCCAAGGGGCTGAAGTAGCGTCGCACTTCCCGCAAGCAGGAGTGCCGCCGACCCCCACGAGAGAGCCAGCCTCACGAAATTCCGGGGGGCGTTGCGGGGGGCGGCGAGCCGCCCGCGGCGCCGGTTCCGCGTGAATTACCGGTCGTACGCCGCGACGATCGTGGTGTGCGCGACGGCGCCCTCGAAGAACGCGCGCTTCGCCTCGAGGTAGGCCGGGTCCGAGAAGAACCGATCCATGCTGGGCCGATCCGCGAAGTGGATCGTGAACACGCGGTTCACGGGGTGCCCCGCCTCCGCCCGCAGGGTCTCGCCGACCTTGAAGTCGTACCGGAAGCCGCCGCCGTAGCTCGCGAGGATGGGCATCATGGCGGCGCGGTAGCGGGTGTAGGCGTCGTCGTCCGTGACGTGCATCGCGACGACCATCTCGTGGGACATGGGTGCCTCCTGCCCAAAACGGCGAGAGGCCGATTCCAGGTGGGGAATCGGCCTCCGCGTTGGTCCGGGGGGCGTTGCGGGGGGCGGTGAGCCCCCCGCCCCAAGAAGAAGAGCTACTTGAGCTCCTCGCAGCTGTCCGCGAGGATGACGACCCGGTCCGGGCCCGCCTCGGCGAAGCCGGCCCCGACCTGGAAGCGCTGCACGCCCTTGGCGGTCCGCACCTTCACGATGCCCGGCTGGAGCGTCGTGAGGAAGGGGATGTGCTTCGGGAGCACGCCGAACTCCCCGAGCCCGCCCGGCGCCTGCACGTCCGTGGCGGTGCCCGTCCAGGCCACCTTCCGCGGGGTGACGATCTCGACGTGGAGCTCGGCCATGGCTTAGCCCTCCGCCAGCTTGCGGCCCTTGGCGACGGCCTCGTCGATGTTCCCGACGAGGTAGAACGCCTGCTCCGGCAGGTTGTCGTGCTTGCCGTCGAGGATCTCCTTGAAGCCGCGCACGGACTCTTCCTTCGTCACGTACTTGCCCTCGGCGCCCGTGAACTGCTGGGCGACGAAGAAGGGCTGCGACAGGAAGCGCTGGATCTTGCGGGCGCGGGCGACGGTGAGCTTGTCCTCCTCGGAGAGCTCGTCCATGCCCAGGATCGCGATGATGTCCTGGAGCTCCTTGTAGCGCTGCAGGATCTTCTGCACCGCGCGGGCGACCGCGTAGTGCTCCTCGCCCACGACCTTGGGCTCGAGGATGCGGCTCGTGGAGTCGAGCGGATCCACCGCGGGGTAGATGCCGATCTCCGTGAGCTTGCGGGAGAGCACGGTGGTCGCGTCGAGGTGGGCGAACGCGGTGGCCGGCGCCGGGTCGGTGAGGTCGTCCGCGGGGACGTAGATGGCCTGCACCGAGGTGATGGAGCCCTTGTTCGTGGTGGTGATGCGCTCCTGGAGGCCGCCCATCTCCGTGCCGAGGGTCGGCTGGTAGCCGACCGCGGAGGGGATGCGGCCGAGGAGCGCCGACACCTCGGAGCCCGCCTGGGTGAAGCGGAAGATGTTGTCGA
>CAYWGD010000202.1:0-9761 GCA_964457335.1 uncultured Enterobacteriaceae bacterium
CCCCCCCGCCCCAAGATCCAGATCCTTCGGCGCCGCCTTGTTCTTGGCCTTGGCGACCTTCACTTCCCTCAGGAGCTCGGCCGCCGCCTGCTTCTTGCCCTCCTGCTCGGCGGACTCCTTCTGCTCGGTGACGCCGATGTCCTCGGCCAGCGCGATGACCTCCTCGAGGTAGGCCTCGGCCTTGTCGACGTCGCCGCTCTGGTAGGCCTTGCGGGCCTCCTCCGCCTTCTTCTCCTGCTCGACCTGCAGCGTGACGGTCTTGGCGTTCGCGAGCTCGCGCACGCGGCGGGTGGCCACGTCGTCGGGGGCGGCGTCCTTCTTGTCGAGCAGCGCGTCGAGGTTGGACTGGAGGCGGTCGACGTTGGCGCTGGTGCTGCCGCTCGACCGCGCCTGCTGGAGGTAGGCGCTCGACGCGGCGAAGTCGTTGCGCTTGTAGGCCTCGACGGCCTCTTGGAGCTCGTCGGCGCCGGCCTCCTCGGGGGGCAGGGCCGAGGGGACGGCGGTGGAGGCGTCCTTGGAGGTGACGCCGCGCGGCAGGTAGACCTCCCACTCCGCGGCCTGGATGGGCGCGTCCACGGCCGGGAGCTGGAAGGCGCGCTCGCCCTTGCGATCCCAGGCGTCGCCCTCGGCGATCCAGGTGAGCTCGACCGGGAAGGTGAGGAGCCCCTGCACGGTCTCGACCGACTTCTCCAGCGGCACGTACACGCCGCGCTCCCCGTCGGAGAGCACGAGCACGGGCTCGCCCGAGACGCGCGCGGTCATCGGGCGCATGCCCGGCGGCGGCGTGACGTGCAGGTACTGGCGGCGCTCGTTGCGCACGTGCCAGGTGGTGCGGACCAGCGCCCGGCCCTCGGCGGCGGCGGAGACGACGAGCACGGCGCGCTCGATCACCGTGTCGGGGCCCATGAGCGGCGTGTAGTCGGCGAGGCGGACGCGGAGCGGGGCGTCGCCCTGCCAGAAGGAGACGATCGGCGTGTCGGAGAGCCCGCGGCCCCAGGCGGGGAGCGTGCGCGACGGCACCGCGCGCGGGCCGCCGAGGGGCACGAGCTCGCCGTCCTCGGCGCGGCCGACGGTCCAGTAGCGCTCCACGCGGCCGGCGATCGGGCGCGGGGCGGGCGCCGACACCTCGGCGTCGCCGGAGACCGGGCGGCGCGCGCGGACCCGCACCTCGAAGGCGCCGGCCACCGGCGCGCGGGGCGTGAGGACGAGGCGATCCCCCGCGCGGACGGCCCGGGCGAGGTTGGGGCCCTCGGCGTCGACCTCCTCGAGGCCTGCGACGTCGAGCTCGAAGCGGTCCACGGTCCCGCGGACCACCTTCCAGCGCGCGACGGTGCGGGAGAGCAGCGCGCCGGGCTCCGCCCACACGGCGGTGGCGGCCTCCGCGTGCACGACCGGCTGCACCGGGCGCGGCGCCGCCTCGACGTGGGGGCGCCACGTGAGCGAGAGCGACTCGGCGGCGGAGAGCCAGCCGTCGGTGGCGTCCGCGACGCTCACGTCGAGGCCGGGCGCGTCGACCACGACGCGCTGCCGGGCGGCGGGGAGCAGGTTCAGCGCGGCGGCGCCGGGGCCCGCGGGGTCGAGCGTGCCCTCGAGGCGGATCGTCGTCGGAGAGGTGGGGGAGAGGAGGACGAAGGTGCCGGCCGGGCCGCCGAGGACGGGCGCGCTCGCCGAGCGCACGACGAAGTTCGGGCCCGCGAGGGGGAGCTCGGCCCAGCCCGGCGTGGTGGCGGTGAAGCGCCACTCGAGCGTGAGGTGGAGGGGCCCGTCGGCGGGGATGGCCACCGTGTACCGGGCGTCCGTGGCGGCCCAGGTGAAGGGCGGGGCCTCGTCGACGTCGTCTCGGGGCGTCGAGCCGTCGGCCGCGTGGGCGACGTACGGGGAGGCGGCGAGGAGGAGGAAGAGGTGCATCCGATCGCGAGGGTACCGGATGAACGGCGGCGGGGGCGGGGGCTTACACCTCGAGCGACTGAGGAGGCAGGAGCCGGTCGCCGCTCGACCTCGTCGGCGGCCGGCCCGAGCCCGAATCCGCGCTATTCGTCCAGGTGGCGCGCGAGCTTGTCGAGGATGAGCGCGTCGGTGGGCGCGCCGTCGACGTTGTCGTCGTCGTTGACGACGAGCACGTCCCCGTCGACGATCGCGACGCCCTCCGCCTTCTCGTGGGGCCAACCGTCGGTCCAGCATGTCGCGCACGAGGCGGCGGTCGAGGACCGGCGGCGCCTCGCCGGCCGGGGCCGGCTCGACGCCGGCGACGGACACGACGTAGAGGCGCTTGTTCTCGGCGCCCGTGACGAGGTTGTCGCGCTCCAGCACGAGGAGCCGATCCTCCCCCGCCCAGGTGATCTCCGACAGGCCCACGCGCCCGGGGCCGGAGCTGCGCGGGTAGTGGTAGAACGCCCACTCCCCGGTGGCGGGCGTGTACCGGCCGATGCGGATCAGGCCCGCGGGATCGTCCGCCCACTCGTCCTGGAACGCCACGTAGAGCCGCGAGGCGGCGTCGTCGGCGGCCACGCCCTCGAAGCCGAAGGGGCTCTGCTGCGCGGCGACGGCCTCGGGGAGCGAGACGACGTCGTCGACCGCGCCCGTGGAATCCACGTGCAGGAGCAGGTTCGGCGTCACGACGTTCGGGGCGTTGCCCGCGCCCTCGACCGCGAGCCACCAGCCACCGGCGCCGTCGACGTCGATGCCCTCGATGTCGTAGGTCACCGGCGCGCCGTCGAGCGTCAGGAAGAGCTCCGACACGATCTCCACGCCCTCGTCGGACGCGGTGAGGCCCCAGATGCGGCTCGGGTCCAGGGAGTCGTCCCCCACCCCCCAGAGCGCGATCTCGTCATCGTGACCGTTGCCGTTCGGCCCGCCGCGGACGCCCGCGAGGTGCGCACGCCCAGGCGGTCGTCCAGGCCCGCGCGCCGCCGCCATGCCAGCAAGAAGACCTCCTGCACCACGTCGTCCGCCAGCGCCGACGAGCCCACCAGCCGCTGCGCGACGCGGTGCACGAAGGCGCCGTGGGCGTCGAAGAGCGCGCCCACGTCCAGCGAGGGCTCGGGCGCGGGCGGTGTGGCGTGGGCGGCGGCCGGCATCGATCCCGCATGCCCGAGGGCACCGGCGAGCTTCACCGCCCCGCCGTCTTTTCGCGACCGCGCGCACGACCGGCACGAGACGCAGCTCCGCGCGGGCCCACGGCTCCGCCGCGACGTCGCCCGGATCGCAGGTCCTGCCCTCCGTCCCGCCGTAGGCCGAGCAGGCACCGATGCGGACGCCGTACACCCGCGCGGCCGCGCCCACCCGCAGCCACCGCGCGACCGGAAACGTCGCGCCGCCCCACAGCGCGACAGCGGGCCCGCTCGCCACGCCCGTGAGCGGCTCCTCTCCCCACACCACGGCCACCCCGCCGACGAGCCCGCCCTCGATGCGCAGCCCCTCTCCCCGGTCGGACCCCGTCGCGACGCCCAGCACGGCCAGGCCCTCCGCGACGCGCGCCGTTCCGCTCCCCACCGCGAAAGGGCCGCCCAGGGAGCCGGCACGTCCAGCACGCGCACGCCGCGCCGGATGCTCAGCGTGGCCACCCGCGCCTCCCCCTCCGCGTGCACGGTGCCGCTCACGACGAAGCCCCGCACGCCCCGCGCGTCGAGCTCCTCCCCGAGGATCTCGGCCTGGACGCAGGCGGATGGGTCGTCGAGCGTGACCTGCACCGGGGGCGCCTCCAGGGGTCTGCGCAGTCTACGCGCGGTCGGCATCCAGGCCGTGGCCGCGCCCTCCCGCCCGCTCCACCACGGCGCGGACCGCGGGGAGGAGGCGGGCGGTCGGGTAGCGCTGCGCGTGCGCGAGCAGGACGGTGCGCATGGCGGCCTCCCTCCCGAATGACCGCATTCGCGCCGCGCCTTCACCGACGCTTGGAATTTCGTGCGGGGGAGCGGGATGCTCACGCGCCCGGCCGCGCACCGGCCGTCAATCAGTGACGTCCGTCACCGCCAGCGGCAACGCGCTCCGTAGCCACGCCGCGCGATCTCGGTTCGCGCCTCACGGCCACTCGAACCGCTCCGGCCTCCCGTCGAGCGTTGCGTGGAAGCCCTCCTTCGTCGCCGCGAGCCCGCTGATCGCGGTCGCGCCCGTGTCGACGATGTCGAGCCCGCCCCCGTGCCAGCGGCACACCTCCACGGTGCCGCGCAGCGTGAGCCGTGCCCACACCACTGCGTCGCCCACCCACTGCACCCCGAGGTGGGCGAGCACGCGCCCGGAGGGGTCGAGCCGCGCCAGCGACTCCCGCTCCCCCACGACCACGGTGGTGCCGGCGTCGTAGGCGATCGCCGCGACGGCGACGCCGTCCGACCGGAGCGCGGGGGCCTCGAAGCGGGCGTACGTGCCGTCGGGCGCGTAGACCGCCCGGCGGCTCCACTCGGAGGCGCCCACGGTCCACACCTCGATCCGGCGGGTGTCGCGCCCCTCCGCCGTCGAGCTGCTCGCGGCGAACGCGACGACGGACAGGCCGTCCACGCGCGCCAGCGAGACGTGGGTGGGCAGGACCGCGTCGGGGCCGGTCGGCCCGGCGACCCAGGTCCCGTCGGGGTCCCAGCGGCCGACGACGAGGTCGGCGTCCCCGGCCGCCGTCCACCCGTACGGGTTGTCGACCCAGGCGGCCCACGTGGCGCCAGCCTCCTGGACGAGCGCGGGCTCCCAGCGCGGGCTCACGAGGGGCTCGGGGACCGCGAGCGCCACGCCGTCGCGCTCGCAGCGGGGCGACCACGCGCCCTCCGCGGAGAGCTCGCGCCAGCAGAGCGTCCCGCTCGCGAGCACGGGGCCCTCGGCGAGGCGCGCGCCGGGCGTGGAGCGGAGGGCGCCGTCGAGCCAGACGCCGTCATCCTCCCAGGCGAGCCGCGCGCCGGACGCGGCGAGGCGCCCGAACCCCGGCGGCGCGACCGGCGGCGCCGCGTCGAAGATCTCGGTGAGCACGCGCCCGCGCCCCATGGGGAGCGGCGCTTCGAGGATCCACGCGACCGTCGCGGCCACGTCGGCGAGCGAGGCGTCGGCCTCGACGACCGCGCCGTCGCGGATGCCCGGCCCGGCGAAGAGCAGCGGCACGTCGCGACAGCCGTCGCACTGGTCCCCGTGCCCGGACCAGTCCTCGAAGGACTCGTCGCGGTGGCGGCCGTGGTCGGCCACGACGACGAGCGTGGTGGTGCCGGCATAGGGCGGCGTGGCCTCGAGCCACGCCCAGAGCTCGGCGAGCGGCGCGTCGACGGCGCGCACGCGGTCCAGGTAGGCGTCGGCGTCGCCGGTGTGGGCGTCGAGGTCGATGGCGTGGAGGTTGGTGAACGCGAGGTGCGTGTCGTGTGTCGCGAGCCAGTCCCGGAGGTCGCCGAGCACCACCGGGTCGTCGAGGTCGCGGCCCTCGTCGTCGGTCCGGAAGTGGTGGGTGGCGCCGAACGCCTCGCCGAGGCCGGGCCAGGCGCTCCAGGCGAGGTCCTCCACGAGCACGGTGTTGACGAGCATCGGCACCTGGTCGGCGGCGAGGCCCCGGCGCGCGCGCACCGCCTCGAAAATCGTCGGGACGTCGCTGCGGTAGCGGCCGCCGATGCCGGGTGGGAAGGTGGCGAGATCCTGGCGGAGGCCGGTGAAGAGCTCGGTGTGGCTCTCGGTGGTGATGGGGATGCCGAGGTTGCGCGCGCCGGTGACGCGGGTGGCGTGGGGGAGGAGGCGGGCGCGCAGCTCCGGGAGGAGGTCGGCGGTGGCGGTCCCCGCGAGGTCCGAGGCGCCGTCGCCGAGCGTCTCGTCGAGCCGCGCGCCGTCGAGGACGACGATCACGACCCGCGACTCGGCCGGGGCCGCCGTGTCGTCGTCGGGGGTCGGCAGCGCGGGCTCGGGGGGCGAGAACTGGGGCGGCGCGTCGAAGGGTGGCGCGGAGCCTTGGCCCACGCAGGCGAGGAGCAGGAGCACGACGCGAGCCTACCGCGATCGCGGCGCGCTCGCTGGACCCCGACGAGCGGCAGAGCCGTGCGGATCGGCGCGCGACCCGCACACCTGGTTCCCGCTCGAAGACAGAGAAAGGACAGGGGCCACGCTGCGCCGGGTGTGGCGGTGGCGCCGCGATCGTCGCGTTGGCCGGGCCCGGGCGGGCCCCCGCGCCGCGGGGGTGGGCGCATGATGCGGCGGGGCTTCGCCCCGTTCGACCCTCACCCTTGGAGAAAGCTCATGTCGCTCCGTGTCCGCACCTCGCTCAAGGCCGGCGCCCTCACCAACAACCACGGCCTGAAGGTCCGCACCTCCGTGAAGGCCGGCGGCATCCACCTCAACCACGGCGTCCGCGTCCGCTGACGCGCACGGCGCGGGCGCCGACGGGCGCCCGCGCCTTCGCGGTGGGCCGCGGGTCGCCCGCGCCTTCGCGGTGGGCCACGGGTCGCCCGCGCCCGTCGGGGGCGGGCCGACAGGCGCCCGCGCTCGTCGGGGGCGGGAGGAGCGGGGTCGAGTACGACAACGGTCCTCAGGAGCGGCACCGAGTACGACAACCGTCCCTCCGGAGGGCCGAGTGGCGTCTTCGGTGAACGGACGAATCGTCACTATTTCGATGCCCCGCTCGGCGTTCGCCTCCCACCCGGCCCCCGCGACCCCGATCTGTCGTAT
Source organism: uncultured Enterobacteriaceae bacterium (assembly GCA_964457335.1). Classification (GTDB taxonomy): domain Bacteria; phylum Myxococcota_A; class UBA796; order UBA796; family SXON01; genus CAJBVW01. The sequence continues at coordinate 6,616 of CAYWGD010000202.1, forward strand.
TCGGTGCCGCTCCTGGGGCGTCCTGTCGTATTCGACCCGGCTCCTCCCTCTTCAGGTCCGGCGCCGATAGCGCTCCCACCCGGGCGTCGCGCGGAGGTCCCCCGTGGGGAGCGCCATGAAGCGCGCGTCCCCGACCGCACGGACGCAGGCGTGCAGGTCCGGGTGGCGGTGAACGAGGGACCGCGGCGGCGCGCCCGCGCACACGCGGTAGATGCTCGTGCGATCGAGCCCCGTCGCGGCGGCGAGGGCCTCGGCGTCGTGCAGCTCCGACATCCACGCCACGCGGACCGCGACCGTGCGCGCAGGCCCGCGGCGCGCGAGCGCCTCCGCGGGCACCCGGAAGACGCCGGCCACGGCGTCGCGCACCAGCTCCCACCGGACCGTCCCCCACACCCCGCCGGGAAGCTCCGTCCCCTCCACCGCCACCGTCGGGTCGCCCGACACCCACCGATGGAAGCGCTCCGGCTCGTGCTCCCGCTCGCGCACCGCCGGCAGGGCGAACCCCACCGCGTCGCGGTGCGTGCTCCACGGCCACGCGAGGGGATCACCCACGAGCCCCGCCCGACAGGGGTTCAGGTGGACGTACCGGACCGTCCGCCGCAGGTGCTGGCCGTCGGGGACCTCCTCCGGGGGCGGCGCGGGGCTCCACACCCGCCCGCACTCGCCGCGGTGCCCGTTGCGCCACCGCGCGTAGGCCGCGCACAGGTGCCGGAGCCGGCCGGCGCTCCCGGCCGGCACCACGACGTGCACGTGGTCCGGCATCACGCAGATGGCGGCGGCGCCCGGGAAGGTGGCGGCGACGAGGTCGAAGAGCGCGCGCGCCTCGGCGTGCGTGCGGAACAGGACGGTGCCTTCGACGGCATGTGCGACGAGATGGACCATGCTCCGCCGCCCAGGCAAGCCGCGGCCCAACGGACGAACGCCGAGCATCCAGCGATCTGCCTGACGGACGTCCGTCACCCTGACGGACGTCCGTCACCCCGCGCGCGGCGGCCCGGCTCGAGTAGGCGGTGACCTCGCGCCACCTGCCGTGGCGGCTCCTGCGTCCCCTGCGCGTCGGCGACGCCTTGCGGGGGAGCAGTCTTGCGTCTGCATGCGTCTCCCCGCGCCGGCGGAGATCAGGCCCGCAGCGTGTCGACCAGCCTGCCGATCGACACGAGGCGTCCCTCGCGCCAGGGCCCACGCGTGGTGGCCAGCGTGCCGGCCGCCTTCGCCGCGGCGTCCTCGTCATAGCGGGCGAACGCGCGCAGCTTCTGGTCAGCCGAGTAGCCGGCCCAGCGCGCCCGCTCGTCCGCCGGAGAGCCGAAGCCCTGCCCGCCCCCGCTGATGGCGATCACCGCGGCGTCCTGCACCTCGGCCCGCGGGTCCGCCCACGCGGTCAGGAGCAGCTCGAAGCGGGCGACCTCGAGCTCCGGGTACGTCACCAGGAACGAGGGAGCCTGGCCCGCGCGGAAGGCCTCGAACGCCTGGATGGCGGCGGCGTCGACCGGCACCGACGGGTTGAACTGCCACGCCGCGCGGCACGGCTCGCGGAGGCTGAGCAGACTCACCGCCGCGGGCGCGAGCGGCCCGGCCAGCTCGGCACGCACGGCGCCGAGCCAGTCCTCGCCGGCCGCGAGGATCCGGGCGAAGACGGCCTGCCCGGCCCGCTCGCTCGGAGAGGGGCCCCAGGAGTCGGCCGGCTTCGGCGAGCGGCCCCCGAGCGAGGCGTTGTCCCACTCGGTGCCGACCGCGGCGCCCGCGGCGAGCTTCGCGAGCTTCGCGCACCGGGCGTCGATCTTGTCGGTCCACGCGCTCGTGACGGGCGTGCTCATCGCGTTGAAGAGCGGCATCCGCCGCACCTCCACCTCGGCGTCGGAGACGCGCACGGCGCCCACGTTGCCGCCGCAGAACGCGCACTCGAGGTCCTTGGTGGCGTGGTTGGGCACGGCGCGCGCGCCGAGGTGTTCGTGGGAGCCGCCGACGACGAGCTGCCGGGCGGCAGCGAGGGCTTGCTTGGAGGAGGGCTTCGGCATGGGGCCGTCGTCTATTGAACCTCGTACGGCCACGCCAGTGTGCGACGCCGCTCCACACCCCGCACACCCCCATCCCCCTTCTCGCGGCCGGCCGACCCGAGCGTGCTACCGCTCGGGCGGCCCCACGATCTGCACCTCCACCCGGTCGATGTTGTCGTCGGGGTCGGGGTCGGTGGTCTGGGAGGCCACCTCGGCGGTGATGCGCCCCCGCCGCGACTCGCCCTCCACGAAGCAGCACACCTCCAAGACGAGGTAGGCGGTGACCTCCTCGCCCGGCGCCAGCTCGTCGAAGGAGCAGAATTCGCCCGCTCCCAGCTCGCCGCCGCACACCAGCGCCTTCGCGTCGAACTGATCCGTCTCACCGGTGCTGAACTCCACGTCGGTGGCGGTGTCGGGTCCGTCGTTCCGGATGGTGATCACCGCCACGAACACCTCGTCGGCCCGGGGGCGCGCGCCCTGGAGGTCGATCTCCACGGACAGGTCGGCCCCGTTGGCGACGGGCATCTCCACGGGCGGGACGGCGCGCCGATGGCTCGCGGCGGCGAACGAGGGAAGCAGCAGGATCACCCCACCCGCACCGAGTAGAGTGACGCGGACTCGATTCATGGACCTTCCAGGTGGCACCCGGAAGGTAGGCCGAGCCGCGCCGTGGGCAACGCCCGCACGCCCCTGACATGGATGTCACGCTCGGGTGCGCGGCCACCCGACCTCCGCCGCCGACGCAACCGCGGTCGACATCGACGTCGACGTGATCCAAGGGCGGAGCCACGCACCTCGCGGGGCCAGGCGCCGGCGCTGGCACGGCCGTTGCTCTCCCCTCCGCCGGGGCAATCGGCCCCTGACACCCAACTCGTGGAGTATCCAATGTCGACCAACGTCCGCCCCGCCCTCCGTGTCCGTACCAACCTCAAGGCCGGTGGCCTCAGCGCCAACCACGGCCTCCAGATCCGCACAGGCGTCAAGGCCGGCGGGATTTCTGTCAACCACGGCCTCAAGGTCCGCACCAACGTGAAGGCGGGCGGCCTCACCCTCAACCACGGCCTCAAGGTCCGCACCAACGTCAAGGCCGGTGGCCTCACGGTCAACCACGGCCTCAAGGTCCGCACCAACGTCAAGGCCGGCGGCCTCACG
>CAYWGD010000203.1:0-9734 GCA_964457335.1 uncultured Enterobacteriaceae bacterium
CGCGTGGCTCGCGTGGGCCGCGTGGGCGTCGTGGAGGTCTTCGGGCTCTTGGGGCGGGGGGGGGGGGGGGGGGGGCGCCCCCCCCCCCCCCCCCCCCCCCCCCCCCGCCCCAAGAGCCGCTAGGACCCGAACCCGCTCGTCGGCTTCGGCAGGAGCGGGGAGATCGCGTCCACGAAGCCCTTCAGGTTCCGGCTCTGGAGGTAGATCTCGCCGGGGCCCGTGTACTTGAACACGAGGCCTTCGCCGGAGGTCACCGTGGAGAGGAGCCCCTTGGCGGCCTTCGTCATCTCGTAGCGGACGGAGGCCTCGAACGCGACGATGTGGCCGGAGTCGACGACGTACTGCTCGCCGGGCGCGAGCACGACCTTGTGGATCGCGCCGTAGCTCGACAAGAGCAGCGTGCCGGTGCCGCTCACCTTCACGAGGAAGGCGCCTTCGCCGCCGAGCATCTGCATGCCGGCGAACTTCGTCTCGATGGAGAGCGACGTGCTCCCCGCGAGCCAGCTCCCGGACTGGATGAGGAAGGTCTGCCCGACCATCTCGACGCCGAGGATGTCCCCGGGCGTGGACGGCGCGAGCAGGATCTCGCCGGGGCCGCCCTGCGCCGTGTAGGTGCTCTGGAACAGCGACTCGCCGGCGAGCATGGCGCGGCCGAGCGAGGCGAGGAGCCCGCCCTGCATCTTCGACTCGAGGTGCAGGTTGGCGGACATGCCCACCATCGCGCCGGACTCGGTGCGGAGCGACTCGCCGGCGGCGAGCTCGACGTGGGCGAGGGCGAAGGACGGGCGGTAGAGGATGCGGTGCTGCACGGGTTCTCCGGGGCCTAGAAGAACTGCCAGTCGCCGACCGTCTCGCCGCGGGCCTTGCGCTGGGCGATCAGGAAGGCGTCCACGGCGGCGAGGACGTTGAAGAGCCCGCCGCCCATACACGTGAAGAACGCGAGCACCAGCAGGAGCACGCCCTTGACCGTCTGGCCCGCGTAGATCTGCCCGGCGCCGGGCAGGATCGCGCTGATGATCGCGGCGAGGACGGCGTTGGGGACCTGGGCGGGCACGGGCGCCGTCTCCGGCGGGAACGTCGGCATGGGACGCTGCACGGGCGCGACGCGGCGCTCGGGCGGGGCCTCGGTCGACGCGGGGGGCGCGGGGGGCGCCGAGGCGGGCGGCGGCGCGGCCGGCTCGGGCGTCGGGACCGGGGCGCCTTCCGGCGTCGGGACGGCCGTCGGGACAGGCGGCGGCGTGGTGGTCGCGGCGGGCGCCGACGGGGCGCCGGTCGTGGCGGGCGGGTTCCCGTAGTAGGAGGCGAGGTCCTCCTCGGGAGAGATCTGCTCGTGGCGAGGCATGGGGCCGGTCCGTTAGCGGTCCCCCCGATTAACGCGCGCGCCGCCCGACGAGGCGGAATCCAGCCCCCGAGGTCCAGATGTCCGACTACTACAAGCCCGAGCACCTCTCGCACTTCGGGCACGTGAGCGACGCCGCGCCCGAGCTCGGGAAGAAGTTCTTCGACTGGTACGGCGCGGTGTTCGCCGAGGGCGCGCTGTCCGAGCGGGAGAAGTCGCTCATCGCGCTCGCGGTCGCGCACACCGTGCAGTGCCCCTACTGCATCGAGGCCTACACGAAGGACTCGCTCGCGAAGGGCGCCGACCTCGAGCAGATGACGGAGGCGCTGCACGTCGCCGTGGCGATCCGCGGCGGCGCGGCGCTGGTGCACGGCATGCAGATGCGCGAGCACGCGAAGAAGGCGGGGATGTGAGCGTCCCGCCCGCCCGCGACCAGCTCGCCCGGCTCGACGCGCTCGCGCTCGACGGCGGCGACTTCGAGGCCGCGCTGACGGGCGCGGGCCTCCGCGAGGGGCTCCGGCCCGGCGCCGTCGAGATCCTCCAGATCAACGTCGGTCGGCTCTGCAACATGAGCTGCCGCCACTGCCACGTCGACGCCGGGCCCCACCGCGTCGACGAGAACATGGACCGCGCCACCGTGGACGCCTGCCTCGCGGCGCTCGACGCCACGGGCGCCCACACGGTCGACATCACGGGCGGTGCGCCGGAGCTCAACCCGCACTTCCGCGACCTCGTGGACGCCTGCGTCGCGCGCGGCGTGCACGTGATCGACCGCTGCAACCTCACGGTGCTGCTCCTGCCGAGACACGCCGACCTCCCCGCGTGGCTCGCCGAGCGCGGCGTCGAGGTGGTGTGCTCGCTGCCGCACCACCGCCGCCCGAACACCGACGCGCAGCGCGGCGACGGCACCTACGACCGCTCGATCGAGGCCCTGAAGCGCCTCAACGCCGCCGGTTACGGCCAGGGCGACCCGAAGCGCCGCCTCACGCTGATGCACAACCCCGCCGGCGCGTTCCTGCCGGGCGGGCAGGCGTCGATGGAGCGCGAGTGGAAGGCGTCGCTCGAGCGCCAGCACGGCGTGCGCTTCGACCGGCTCATCGCGCTCAACAACATGCCGATCGCGCGCTACCTCGACTGGCTGGAGACGAGCGGAAACCTCGCGCCCTACCTGGAGAAGCTCGTGGGCGCCTTCAACCCCGCCGCCGTCGCGGGGCTCATGTGCCGCAACACGCTCTCGGTGAGCTGGGACGGCACGCTCCACGACTGCGACTTCAACCAGATGCTGGAGCTGCCCGCCGACGTGCCGCGCCCGAACGTCCGCGACCTCGACCCGGTCGCGCTCGCCGCGCGGCGCATCGTCACGCGCCGGCACTGCTTCGGGTGCACGGCGGGCGCGGGGTCGAGCTGCGGGGGCGCGACGGCGTAGCGGACCCGCCGCTACTCCAGCACGAACCCGTAGATCGCGCCCGTGCCGTAGTCGCCCACGTCCGCGCCTCCCGCGCCCACGAACACGTCCCGCAGGCCGTCGCCGTCCACGTCGGCGAGCGCGACCGCGTGGGTCCCCGAACTCGACCTCGGCGCCGGCGCACGCGCCCTCCGTCGCGCCGAAGATGCGCGCGTCGGCGTTCGGCGCCGCCACCTCGCCGGACCAGCCGCCGAGGAGGAGGTAGGCGACGCCCGTCGCGCCCGCCGGCCCGCGCGCGAGCCGCTCGCCGACGAGCAGGTCGCCGACCCCGTCGCCGTCCACATCGCCCCGGGCGCTCAGCGCCTCGCCGAACCAGCTGCCGGTCCCCCAGACGATCCCGGCGGCGACGCTCCCTGCGCTCCCGTCCCCCGTCTCCACCGGGCCGGGGAGCACGTAGACGGCACCCCCGGCGTAGATGCGCGTGTCGTCGTAAGGCGCGCCGACCACGAGGTCTCCCACCCCGTCCCCGGTCAGGTCGCCGACGTCGAGCGTGCTCCCGAACCAGCTCCCGCTCGGGCCCCGCACCTCGCGGCCGCCCCGCTCGAGCGTCCGGTCGTCGGGGAAGGGCCCAGAGGCGAGGAGCACCACGTCCCAGTACCCGGTGTCGCCGATCGCCACGTCCGCGAGGCCGTCCCCGTCCACGTCCCCGGCGGTCACCTCGTACCCGCCGTAGGTCCCGCGGTCTTCGTGGAGGAACTCGCCGACGTGCGGACGCGCCCCACTCACGACCGGGCCCGCGAACACCACCGCGCCGCCCGCCCGCCGCTCGGAGCGGTACAGCGCCCCCACCAGGTCCGAACGCCCGTCCCCGTCGGTGTCCCCCGCGCGTGCCACGCGGCGCGGGCCGAGCTACGATGATAGCCCCGGAGGTTCCCCATGCAAGCTCCCGAACCTACCCCCGAGCACCGCTGGCTGTCCCGACTCCTCGGCGAGTGGACCTACACCACCGAGCCCGTGCCGGGCATGCCGCCGTACGAGATGACGGGCTCCGAGTCCGTCCGCGGCGTCGGCGACCTGTGGGTCCAGTGCGTCAGCCAGGGCGGCGGGGGCACGAACCAGATGACGCTCGGCTTCGAGCCGCGCACCGGCCGCTTCGTCGGGACCTTCCTCGGCTCGATGGGGACGCACCTCTGGGTGTACGACGGCCAGCGCGAGGGCGACCGGCTCCTGCTCGAGTCCGTCGGCCCGAGCTTCTCCGGGGACGGCGCGATGGCCCGCTACCGCGACGAGATCGAGCTCGTGAGCGAGGACGAGCGGGTCCTCCGCGCGTTCGTCGAGGACGGGAAGGGAGGCTGGACCCCCATCATGCAGATGCGCTACCGCCGCGTGTAGGAGCGGGGGAGGGGTTCAGCCCTCCCACTCCGCCGGATCCTGCCGGTAGAAGCCCTTCAGCTGCTCGTACAGCTCCGGGTGCCGCTCCCTCAGCCGCCGCGGCCGCTCGAAGAAGTCCTCGGTGACCACCGCGAAGAACTCGGCGGGGCTCGTGGCGCCGTAGGCGTCGAGCGAGGTCGGCCGGCCGCGGTGCAGCGCGTCGACGAGCGCCTCGTACTCGCGGCCGAGCACGCGCGCCCAGGGGCCGTACATGCCGCGCGACGGCAACGCGGGCGCGCCGTCGGCGCCGCCGGCCTCGGTGTCGAGCTGGTGCGCGAACTCGTGGAGGACGACGTTCTGGCCGTCGTCGTCGTCCGCGGCGCCGCGCCGGGCGGCGTCCCACGCGAGGATCACGAGGCCGCGCTTCCACGACTCGCCCAGGTGGTGCGCGATGCCCTCGGAGACGAGGCCGTCCGCGACCTGCTGCGTCTCCTTCCGCCAGCCGCGCGGGTACACGAGGATCGTGTCCAGCTCGGGGTAGGGGTCGTCCACCTCGCGGTGGAGCAGGAGCAGCGCGGCCTGCGCGGCGACCGTCACGCGGATCTCGTCGCTGATCACGAGGCCGCCGGCGCCCTCCCAGTGCTTCTCGGCGCAGAGCACGGCCACGTGGCCCTCGAGCTCGGCGCGGTCCGCCTCCGACAAGCGCGCCACGATCGGCACGTTCCGGTCGAGGATGACGCGCCACGCCGCGGGGAAGGGCTCCGCCCGGATGCGCGCGCGCCGCCGGCCGCCGAACAGGTCGAACATGCCGGGATCCTATCGCCGCGCCTCCGGGCGGCGACGGTGGCGGGCGGCCCCCCCGGCACGCTCCAAGCGGCGGGCCGCCCGGCGACTGAGGCGCCCCTCCGGGCACCGTGGCCGGACGGTCGCCCCGCTTCTTCCTCAGCCCTTGTTGGCGAGCTCGCGGTCGATGACCGCCTTGAAGCGCTCGTAGGGCTGCGCGCCGTTGAGGAACACGCCGTTGATGAAGAACGCCGGCGTGCCGCTCACGCCCGCCTTCTGGCCGTCCTCCATGTCCTTGCGGATCTCGGCTTCCATCGTCGGGTCCTGGCGGCAGGCCTGCCACTTCTCCACGTCGAGCTTGGCCTCGCGGGCCACGCGCTCGAGGTCGGCCTCCTCCAGCGCGCGCTGGTTCGACATGAGCGCATCGTGCACTTCCCAGTACTTGCCCTGCTTCTCGGCGCAGTTGGCCGCGACCGCCGCGGGGATGGCGCGGTCGTGGAAGCCGAGCGGGAAGTCGCGGAACACGAAGCGCACCTTGCCCGGGTAGTTCTTCTCGACCTCGTCGAGCGACTCGCGCGCGCGCCCGCAGTAGGGGCACTGGTATTCGGCGAACTGGATGATCGTGACCGGCGCGTCCGCGGGGCCGACCGAGGGGTCGTCGTCCACGGACACGTCGATGCGGGGCAGGTCGGGGTAGGGGAGCTGGACGTTGAGCCCGTACGCCTTGCGCAATTCCGCCATGTAGACGCCGAAGCGCTCGGCCTGCTTCTGCTGCTTCACGGCGCGCTCGAGGTCCCCGCGCACGTCCTCCATCGTCTTGCCGCGGAGCTTGCGCGCGTTCGCGTCGTAGAGCTCCTTGATCTCGGCCTCGGTGGGCGCCGCCGCCTTGTCCTCGACCTCCTTCTTCAGGAGCGCGCCCGCGTCGGCGAGGCCCTGCTTCTTGGCCTCGAGCTCGAGCAGCTGGGTGTTCACCTTGTCGTCGAGCGCGGCCAGCTCGGTGTCGTAGCGGTTGGTCAGGTACTCGGCCTCGAGCCGGGTGAGCTCGGTCGAGATGTCCTTCTTGAGGTCGCCGTAGGTGAGCTGCCCGCCCTCCCAGGCGGCCACGACGCCGGCGTCGGCGGTGGCCGCGGGGGCCTTCGTGGCGGGCGGGGGCGGGCCGGCTTCCACCACGGAGCCGCCGCCGGAGCTCGCGGGCTGGCACGCGAGCGTCCACACGAGGAGGAGGGAGAGGTACATCGAGACACCGGGGAAACGGCCGCCCTATCACGAAACCCGGCGCCTGGGGGCCACCCCGCCGCCGTCGGCACCCGGGCGCCCGCTCGCCCCACGGACCCGCCACCATCCGCCAACTCGCCGCGGGACCGGCTACGATCGGTCGGATGACAGGGGTCGACGCCGCGCCCACCCACGTGGGGCCCTACCGGGTGATCCGCCTGCTCGCGCAGGGCGGGATGTCCGTGGTCTACGAGGTCGCCGACCCCGACACCGGCCGCCCGCTCGCCGCGAAGGTGCTCACGGAGCGCGGCCAGGGCGTGCCGCGCTTCGGTCGCGAGTACCGGGCGCTCACGCGGCTCGACCACCCGAACATCGTGCGCGTGTACCGCTACGGCATGACCGAGGACGGCCAGCCCTACCTCGTCATGGAGCTGCTGCACGGCGTGCCGGCGCAGGTGCGCGTGAAGAGCCTCGGCCGGCCGGGCGAGCCCGCGCGCAGCGCCGAGGCCGCGCGCATCGTGCTCAAGGTCGCCCAGGCGCTCGAGTACATGCACGCCCGCGGCATCGTCCACCGCGATCTCAAGAGCAGCAACGTCATCGTGCTCGGCGACGGCCAGGTGAAGGTGCTCGACTTCGGCACCGCGCGGCTCTTGAACACGCCCGAGGTGCTGACCGACCCCGGTGAATTCGTGGGCACCTTCCACTACGCGAGCCCCGAGCAGCTCACCGGTCGCGACGTGGGCCCACGCAGCGACCTCTACGCGCTCGGCGTGCTCCTGTACCGCATGCTCACCGGGCGCCGGCCCTTCGAGTCGGACCACCCGCCCACGCTCGCGCGCATGCACCTCGAGGTGGTCCCCACCCCGCCGCGCCGCGTGGTGGCGGCGATCCCCGAGGGTCTCTCCGCGCTCACGATGCGGCTCCTCGCGAAGCGACCGGGCGACCGGCCGGAGAACGCCGGCCGCGTCGTGGAGGCCCTCCGCGACCACGCCTCCACGCCGCCGGGCTTCGTGGCGGCGGTCGCGCCCTCGCTCAAGACCATCGGCCGCGCGCCGCAGCTCCGCGCCATCCACGAGCGGCTCGACGCGCCCGAGCCGGGCACGATGATGCTCTTCACGGGGCCGGAGGGGACCGGCCGGAGCCGGCTCGTCTCGCTCGCGGTCGAGGAGGCGCAGGTGCGCGGCTTCCGCACCTTCGAGATCCCCTTCGGCGCGCACCCGAAGCCGCTGGTCGGGCTCGCGGAGCTCGTGGTCGCGACCTTCGCCCCGCTCGACGACCACCGCGCCGTGTCGGAGGCCCGGGAGCTCGCGGCCGGCACGAGGCCCGCCGACCCGGGCCTGCTCGCGCGGATGCTGGCCGCCCGCGCGGATGCCGACCCCGCGCCGATCGTGCTCGCCGGCAAGGGCATGGAGACCGCGGCGCGCCCCGACGTGGAGTGCCTCCTCGCCGCGATGGAGCGCCTCTACGACGAAGGCGCCCCGGTGATGGCGTTCGCCACCTGGGTGGACCGCCCCGTCCCCCGCACCTGGGCGGGCGCGCAGACGGTCGCCGTGCCGCCGCTCACCGCCACCGAGGTCGCCGTGCTCGTGAGCCAGTGGCTCGGCGTGGCGTCCGTCTCGCCGGACCTCGTGCGCCGGCTCCTCACCGCGAGCGGCGGCATGCCGCAGCCGCTCGAGCAGCTGGTGCGGTCGCTCCCGCAGGACCGCGGCCAGCGCGCCGCGCCGTTCTCGGTGCCGGCCACCGTGCGCGACTCCCTGCTCGTGCGGATCGAGAGCCTCTCGCGGCTGCACCGGCGCGTCGCGGAGGCCGTCGCGCTCGCCGAGGGCGACCTCGAGGTGGCCCAGCTCGCGCACGCCATCGACGAGACCGAGGTCGACACCGCCGCCGCGCTGGAGGCGCTCGTGGCCGACCAGCTCCTCGTGGAGCAGGACGGCCGCTGGAGCTTCCGCGTCGGGGTCGCGGGCGCGCTCGTTCGGGAGCGGCTGCGCCCCACGCGGCGGCACGTGTTGTGCCGGCGCATCGCGGAGACGGTCGCCGGGGCCCCCGGGAGCCCCCGCCTCGCCGGCGTGCTGCTCGACGCGGGCCTCGTGGACGTGGCGGCGGCCTCGGTCGTGGCCTGGGCCGGGCCGCTCGTGCGGGCGGGCCTGCACGCCGAGGCCCTCCCGCTGCTCGAGCGGGTCGCCGCCGCGCGCGGGAACGCCTCGGCCGACTCGCCGCTCTGGGGGCTCTACGCCGAGTGCCTCGCCGAGGTGCGGCCGGAGGGCGCCGCCGCCGACCATGCGATCGGCCGCGCCCGCGCGCTCGCGGCCCACGTCGGGGAGCTCGGGGACGCCGACCTCGCCGCCGCGCGCCTCGCCCGCGGGCGCGGGGACACCAGCGCCGAGCGCGAGATGTTGCTCCGCGCCGTCGAGCGCCTCGGCCGTGTCGGCGACCGCACCCGCGCGGGCGTCGCGGCCGAGCGCCTCGCCGAGCTCGAGCTGCTCACCGGCGACCTCGCGGAGGGCCGCCGCCACGCCACCGCGTCGGCGCAGGGTCTCCGCGGGGCCGACGCGGCGCGGGCGTCGGTCATGCTCGCGCAGGTGTGCCTCTGGGAGGGCGACCTCCGCGCGGCCGAGTCCACGCTGCTCGAGGTGCTCGCCGTCCCCGACCTCGACGAGGTCTCCACGTGGCGCGCGGTCGCGACGCTGTCCGGCGTGCTCCGGCCGCAGGGGCGCTTCTCCGAGGCGCGCGGGCGGCTCGAGGCCCTGCTCCCGAGCGCGCGCATCCAGGCCCCGGCGCCCGTGTTCGCCGCGATGCTGCTCGCCGCGAGCGAGCTCGACGTCGACCTCTTCCGCATCGGGCAGGCCCGCGACCGGCTCGCCCAGGCCCAGGACGCCGTGGGCACGGGCGGTCCGCCCGCCCTCGAGGCCGCCGCCGCCGTGCTCGGCGCGCGCATCGCCGCGCTCGCCAACGACCCCGCCGGGGGCCTCCGCATCCTCGAGCGCGCGCTGGAGCGCGTCGCCTCCCGCCACCTCACCCTGCTCGCGGGGCGCCTCCAGGGCGCCCGCGGGCTGCAGCTCCTCCGCCTGGGCCGCGCCGGCCCCGCCGCCGACGACCTCGCCGCCGCGCGCGACGCGCTGCGCACCGCCGGCGCCTTCCCCGCGCTCGCCGAGATCGCGGTCGGCCGCGCCGAGATCGCCGACGGCCGCGAGGACCCTGAGGAGCTCTTCGCCGACGTGGCCGCGTGGATCGAGATGCAGCCGGTGCGCGTCGTGCGGCTGGAGTACCTGCTCGCCGCCATGCGCTGGGCCGAGCGCTCCGAGGACCGCGAGCGCGCCGACGCGCTCCGTCGCGAGGCGGAGTCGATCTACGTGCAGATCCGCCGCATGCTCGCCCCGGAGGACGAGACGAGCCTGGGCGTGCATCCGTGGCGGCAGATCCTGCGGTGGGGCTGATCTCGGGCAACCGCTCCGCGTTGCGTCGGCGGGGTGCCCGGGAGGGGCGGCAGGCCCGCGGGGCCCCGACGCGCGCGTCTTCGCGCGTGTTGGGCGCGGGCCGTGGCGAGGGTGCCCCGCCCCGGGGGGGGGGCCGACGCGCGCGTCTTCGCGCGTGTTGGGCGCGGGCCGTCGCGAGGGTGCCCGG
>CAYWGD010000204.1:0-9656 GCA_964457335.1 uncultured Enterobacteriaceae bacterium
CGGAAATGGCGTCCAAGGTCGGGGGATGAGCCGACATCGGGCGACTTCGGACGGAGCTCGCGACTCGTCGCCCGGCCTTCAGGACGCTCGGGGTGGGCGTCCCGCCGCTCGGGAGCCCCCTCGCGGTCGGGTGATCCCGTCACCGCGCCGCGCGACGGGGGCTGGTGGGCTGGGGGGGCGCGCGGGGGCCGGGGGCCGGTGGCCACGGGAGGGCGCACGGCCCGCGCCGGTCGGCCGGCGCGCAGCCGGCCGACGGAGGGCCTCCGGCCCGACCCCGGAGGACACCGGACCGCCGCGTCCGCGCGGCGGGCGCGCCCCGAGCCCCCCGCGTCACTCCCCCGGCCCCTGCACGTACCCGAGGGCCTCGAGCTGCTCGCGGGTGGCGTCGTCGAGGTCCATGGCGACGACGCTCCGGGGGCCGGTGTAGCGGAGCGGGCCCTCCGCGGGCGCGCCACGCACGCCGTCGACGGTGGTGCCTTCGACGGAGACCTCGGCGTCCGGCGGGTAGAGGCCGAAGGGGCCGGGCGCGGCCAGCTCCTGGGCGGGGGAGCCGCCGGGGGCCCACATCCAGCCGGTCGAGCGCACGGGGCCGACGTCGGCGGTCCAGGGCTGGCCGAGGGTGGAGTAGAGCTCGGCCTCGAGCGCGGCCGCGGCGGCGGGGTCGTCGACGGGGCGCGTCTCCTTGGGGTCGGCGGCGAGGTCGTAGAGCGCGCGCTCGCCGCCGGCGAGGTCGACGTCGAGGCGGCGGTCGCCGCGCTGGATCGAGAGGCGCGCGGTGTCGAAGCGGCTCGTCTCGGCGAGGAACGTGCGCGCGGGCACCGGGCCGCGCAGATCGACGCCCGGCCCGCCGGAGAAGGGCACGCCCGCCATGCCGGCGATGGTCGCGGCGATGTCGATGGTGCCGACGGCGTCGTCGCGCACCGCCTCGTCGACGCCGGGCCCGGCCACGATCAGCGGGATCTCGAGCGCCTCGCGGTAGAGCGTGTGCGCGTGCCCCCAGCTGCCGCGCTCGCCGAACTCCTCGCCGTGGTCGGCGGTGACGATCCAGTTCGCCGGCCGGCGCGACCACCACCAGGCGTCGCGGAGCTTGCCGAGCTCGGCGTCCACCCACGCGAGGCTCTCGTCGTACTGGGCGACCTGGTGCGCCATCTTCCGCTTCGAGAGCGGGCGCTTCTGGAAGAACTTGTACGTCCGGTACTTGAGCTCCTCCGGCTCGCCGGCGCGGTCGAACCTCTCGTTCCAGGGGGCGGGCGGGTTGTAGGGGTAGTGGACGTCGTAGATGTGGAGGAACAGGAAGACCGGCTTGTCCTTGCCGTTCTCCTGGACCCACTTCGTGGCGTCGGCGACGAGCTTGTCCACGCGCACGGCGTGCGCGAGGTTGCTCTGCTCGGTGATGGCGTAGTCCTGGTAGGTGTCGAAGCCGCGGGCGAAGCCGTAGCCGCCGGACACGTAGACGGTGGAGACGAAGGCGGCGGTCGCATAGCCGGCGGCGTTGAGCGCCTCGGTGACGACGGGCACCGACGGGGCGAGCGCGAGGTCGTCCTCGACCACCTGGTGCTCGGTCGGCCAGCGGCCGGTGAGCATGGTGAGGTGCGAGGGGAGCGTCCACGGCGAGGCGGCGCGGGCGCGGGTGAAGCGGAGGCCGTCCTCGGCGAGGTCGTCGAGGTGGGGCGTGGTGGGCCGGTGGTAGCCGTAGCTCGAGAGGTGGTCGGCGCGCAGCGAGTCGATGCTGACGAGGACGATGTCGGGGCGCGCGTCGTCGCCGCCGGGGAGCGGGCCGCAGCCGGCGAGCAGCGCGGCGAGCGGGAGCGCGCGGATCACCACGAGCCCCACCCCGGCCAGCTTGCCGGCAGGGTCCAGAGCATGAGCGCGAGCAGGATGCCGGTGAAGACGGCCGTGAGCACCAGCCGCGCGCGGCTCTCCCTCAGGGCGGCCCAGGCGCCGCGCGGATCGGCGAGGAGGGCACCGGCGAACACCATCCAGAGCGGCTCGAGCGGCACGCGGTAGCGGGAGAGCCCCGCGAGGACCGAGATGGCGCCCACGTGGTAGAGCACGATGAGGCCGGCGGTCGCCGCGTACCAGCCGCGCCCGCGCGCGCCGATCCCGACGGTGCCGCCCACCATGGTCACGAACGAGAACGCGACGACGAGGCCGATGAGCGCCTCGTCGACGAAGTCGGGGAGACCGCGCCACCGCCCCCAGCGCAGGTGCCGGGTGAGGAAGCTGTGCGGCGTGAGGAGCTGCGAGGCACGCTGGGGCATGCGGGCGACGAACTCGCCGGGGTTGGCGAGGATCCACTTCTTGCCGTTCTCGACCTCGCAGTCGTCCTGCTTGATCGGGTTCTTCGTGAACTTGCAGTGCTTGCGGCCGTTCTCGGTGTGCTCGTCGAAGGCGCGCTTGGAGAGCTGGCCGTTGCCCCAGTCGAAGGTGACGGGTTTGAAGTCGTTGTTGCCGAGCCACATCATCTGGCCGAGCGTGCGGTCGGAGACGACGAGGCCGCCGAACTTGTGGGTGGCGTAGGCGCTGTAGGGCGCGACCACGAGCGCCGCGGCCACCACGCAGCCGATCGCGCCCGCCCAGGCGTCCCGCGCGCGCCACCGCCCCCACAAGAGCGCGATCATGAAGATCGGCAGCATGTAGGTGGCGACGCCGCGGAAGAGCACGCAGAGGCCGGCGAGCATCCCCGGCGCCCAGCCGCGCTCGGCCCCCCCGCCGCGCGCCCAGCGCAAGGCCAGGATCGCGGCCAGGAGCAGGCCGGAGTAGAGCGTCTCGCTCCAGTTCGACCCCGTGTAGAACACGAGCGTGGGCGAGAGCGCGTACGTCCACGCCGCGATGCGCGCGGCGGGCCTGCCGAGCTCGCCCCGGGCGATCTCGTAGAGCATCGCGATGCTCGCGACGGCGACGAGCAGCTGGCTGATCTGGACGGTGCCCGGGTAGCCGAAGATCATCCCGTGCACGGCCATGAGCGTCGGGTACGCCGGCGCCCACAACCAGCCGTTCGTGCCGATCATCCCCTTCCCCGCCATGATGGCGAGGGCGATCTCCTCGTAGGTGCACTCGTCGCGGACGCAGGGCTTGTCCATCCACACGAGGATCGGGACGACGCGGAGCACGAAGCCGACGACCATCGCGGTGACGAGCACGCGGTCGGAGAGGAGAGCCCGGATCTTCTCCCTCACGCGCGCGCTCCTCGTACGACCCGGCACATGAGGCGCCGACTAACCGGAAACGGCGGCCCGGCCGAAGTGCCGCGCCGCCGGTCCGCCACGGGTGCAAACAAACCGCGACAGACCACGGTCGAGCCCGTGCATAGTGGTGGCGGACCATGATCGCGTTCGCCTTCTGGCTCCTCTTCTTCGTGCGCGCCGCGTTCGCGGGGCCGTCGTGGCAGGCGGCACCCGAGGCCGGCGAGCGGCCGGCCGTCGCCGCCCCCGTCGGGGGGTGGTGGACGGAGGACGGGTTGTACGCCCGCGTCCACGGCGCCCCCGGCGACGCCGTGACCGTGCGCCGCCTCGCGGACCACGCCGCCGCCGCCGTCCCGCGCCTCGCCCACAAGGTCGGCGTGGCCACGGGCGCCACCATCGACATCTACGTCGCGCCCTCGCAGGCGGACTTCGAGCGCATCCAGCCCGGCGCGCCGCCCGACTGGGCCGACGGCACGGCCTGGCCGCGCTGGGGCCTCGTGTTCCTGCGCGCCCCGAGCGCGCGCCCCGGCACCGCCGAGCCGCTCGAGCAGGTGCTCGACCACGAGCTCGTGCACGTGCTGCTCGGCCGCGCGTTCGCCCCCCGCACGCCGCCGCGCTGGCTCCAGGAGGGCCTCGCCCAGTACTGGACCGGCGAGCTCGGCCCCGCCGTGGCGGACGACCTCGGGTCGATGCTCTTCGGCCGCGACGAGCTCCTCTCGCTCTCCGAGCTGTCGCGCGGTTTTCACGGGGACCCCATCCAGGCCCGCCACGCCTACGCGGCGACCGCCGACTTCGTGGGCTTCCTGGCGAGCGAGCACGGCGAGGACAGCGTGCGCGCGCTCATCGCCGAGATGGCGCGCGGGCGCGGCTTCGACGAGGCGCTCCGCGTGGCCACCGGCCGCGACGTGGCCGACATCGAGGCGGCGTGGCGCGGCCGCTGGAGCGACCCCGCGCTCGTCCTCAAGGCGCTCGCGTCCACGGACCTGTTGTGGGCGGTGGCGGGCCTCCTCGCCATCTTCGGGGCGTGGCGCGCGCGGCGGCGCACGCGGCGCACGCTGGCGCGTTGGGATCGCGAAGAGGAGTGGCTGCGGATGCAGTCGATCGGGGACACGTACGTGAACTGACGGGGTGCGCGGCAGGCGCCCGGCGGGCGGCCGCGCCCCGCGCGGCCGGCTCGGCGCGACCCGGCGCCGGGAGGCGACGGGGCGGGCCAGCCGAGCGGCTCGGCCGCGAGCCCAGAGGGGGCCGACGGCGGCTCCGCCGCCGGGCCGCCCCGCTTCAGATCATCCGCACTGCCCGCACCACCCCGTCGCTCTCCTCGAACGCGAACCCGAGCCGGCGGCACAGCCGCTGCATCTCGCGGTTGTCGGGGAGGATGCTCGCGCTCAGCCGGTGGACGCCCTCGTCGCGCGCGATGCGCACGAGCTGTGTCAGGAGCTCGGTCCCCAGCCCGCGGTTGTGCCAGTCGTCGCTGACGACCAGCGCGAACTCGGCCTCCCCGGGCCGCGTGCGCAGCCGGGTGAGGCGGCCGACCGCCACGATGCGGCGGACCCGGTTCGCCCGGTGCTCCACGACGAGCGCGAGGTCGCGGTCGTAGTCGTTGAAGCACACGCGCAGGAGCCGCTCGTGCGCCACCCGCTGGTCGAGCTGCAGCGAGGCGAAGTAGCGGAACCGCACGCTGCGCTCCGAGAGCGTCCGGTGGAAGCCCGCGAGGAGCGGCTCGTCCTCCGGGCGGATGGGCCGGATCGTGACGTCGGCGCCGTCGCGCGTGCGGAAGCAGGTGCGGTACTGCGTGGGGTACGGGCGGATGGCGAGGCGCGGGAGGGCGTCGTCGGCCACGGTCGGCGGGTGGAGCACCACGCGCGCGTCGAGCGCCATCAGCCCGACGGGCGACGCCAGGAGCGGGTTGATCTCGATCTCGGCGATGCGGCGCTGCTCCACCACGAGCCGGGAGAAGCGGACCAGGAGCTGCGCCAGCGCCTCGCGGTCGACCGGCGCGCGCCCGCGGATGCCGCCCAGCGCCTTCCAGATCCGCGTCTGCTCCATCATCCGGGTGGCGAGGGTCGTGTTGAGCGGCG
Source organism: uncultured Enterobacteriaceae bacterium (assembly GCA_964457335.1). Taxonomy (GTDB): domain Bacteria; phylum Myxococcota_A; class UBA796; order UBA796; family SXON01; genus CAJBVW01. Next base: position 5,264 of record CAYWGD010000204.1, read on the forward strand.
GGAGGCCGAGCGCGCGGTCGCGGTACACCTCCACGAGCTGGCCACCGGAGCCGAAGAGCAGCACCGGCCCGAACTGCGGGTCGGGGCTCGCCCCGACGATGAGCTCGTAGGCGTCGGGGAGCCGGACCATCGGCTGGACGGTCACCCCGGCGAAGTGCTGGGCGCCGACGGTGCGCTCCACGGACGCGCGGATGCGCTCGAAGGTGGCGCGCACGTCGTCGGCGCTCCCCACGTCGAGCACGACCCCGCCCACGTCCGTCTTGTGCGTGACGGTGCGCGAGTGGAGCTTCACCACCACCGGGTAGCCCAGCTGCCCGGCGAGCCACGCGGCGGTCTCGGCGTCCGTCGCCACGTCGATCGGCGTGACGTCGATGCCGTACGCCGCGAGGAGCCGCTTCGACTCCACCTCGTCGAGGAGCACGCGGCCCTCGGCCACCACGTCCGCGATCACCGCCTCGGCCCGCCCGGTCGCGTCCTGGGGCTCGTCGACCGCCTCGTCGTCGGCCGCGGGCGTCTCGTAGAGGCCCCGGAGGTTGTAGCTGTAGCGCCACATCGAGTGGAAGGCGCGCGCCGCGCGGTCCGGGAAGGCGAACGTCGGGATGTCGGCCCGGTTGAGGATCTCGATGCCCGCGGCCACGTCGGGCCCGCCCATCCAGCTCGCGAGCACCGGCTTGCCGGGGATGCGCGCGTGGCGACGGAGCGCCTCGGCCGTGGCCGTCGGGTCGGTCATGTCCTGCGGCGTGAGCACCACGAGGAGGCCGTCGGCGTGCGGGTCCTGCGCCGCGATCTCGAGCGTGCGCTCGTAGCGGTCGGCGCCGGCGTCCCCGAGGATGTCGACGGGGTTGGCGCGCGACCAGTGCGGCGGGAGGAAGGCGTCGAGCGCGGCGACGGTCTCCGCGGACAGCGGCGCGAGCTCCCCGCCGGCGAGGATGAGCGCGTCGGTGGCGAGCACGGCGGGGCCGCCCGCGTTCGTGACGATCGTCAGCCGGGGCCCGGCCGGGCGCGGCTGCTTCGAGAGCACCTCGGCCATGTCGAAGACCTCGGCGATCGAGTCCACGCGCAGCACGCCGGTGCGCCGGAAGGCCGCGTCGAGCACCTCGTCGGCGCCGGTGAGCGAGCCCGTGTGCGAGGCCGCGGCCCGCGCGGCGGCCTCGGTGCGGCCCGCCTTGATGACGATGATGGGTTTCGAGAGCGCCACCTCGCGCGCTGCGGAGAGGAAGGCCCGCGCGTCGCCCACGCTCTCCATGTAGACGAGGATGCTCTGCGTGCGCGGGTCGTCGCCGAACCAGTCGACGAGGTCGCCCCACCCCACGTCCAGCATCGATCCCGTCGACACGATCGCGCTGAAGCCCACGAGCTCGCGAAAGCTCCAGTCGAGCACCGAGGTCAGCAGCGCGCCCGACTGGGAGAGGAAGGCCACGTTGCCGGGGCGGGCCATGCCCTTCGCGAAGGTGGCGTTCAAGCCGGTGAGCGGGTTCATCACGCCGAGGCAGTTGGGCCCCACGAGCCGGAGCCCGCCGCGCCGGGCCGCCTCGAGGGTGCGCCGCTCGAGCTCGACCCCGGGCGGGCCGAGCTCCTTGAACCCGGCGGAGATCACGATGGCGGCGCGCACCCCGGCGTCCGCGCACGCCGCGATCACCCCGGGGACGACCTGGGCCGGCGTCACGACCACGGCGAGGTCCACCTGGGCGGGGACCGCCTGGACGCTCGGCCACGCCTGCACGCCCAGCACGCTCGGCCGCTTGGGGTTCACCGGGAACACCGTCCCGCCGAAGGGGGTGCCGAGCAGGTTCGCGAGCACCGTCCGTCCGACCGAGCCCGGCGCCTCCGTGGCGCCGATCACCGCCACGGTGCGCGGCGCGAACAGCGCCTCGAGCGGCCGGCGCTCGTGCCCGAACACGTCGTGCGCGAGATCCGCGATGTCCTCCGCCATGCGCGTTCCCCCCGGGCTTTTGTCAGTCCCGGGCGGGCGCGGTCAACGGCGGGCTCGACGCGCCGATCAGCGCAGGAACGCCTCCCGCGCCGCCGCGAGCAGCGGATCCCGCTCGCCGGCCGGCCGGTCGGCGAGGTGCCCCTGGTTGATCGTCCAGATGATGGCGCCCCCGAGCCCGTTGTCGGCCACGTACGCGCCCTTGTCCGCGATGGAGCGCTCGTCCTCGTAGGAGACGAACGTGCACCCGAGGTCCCCGAGCCCGCCCGCCGACGAGAGGTACGGCGCGCCGGCGGCCTCGTCGTAGGTGTAGGCGGCGTCGGAGTGGTAGCCCGCGACGATGTTCGCGTAGCTCATGGTGTTGTCGCCCGCGACGATGCCGGAGCCGGCGGGGTCCTGGCGGGGCGCGGTGACGCCTGTCCAGCAGGAGCCGTAGAACCCGATGCCCACGCCGAGCTTCTCGGGTGGGATCCCGGCGTCCACGTAGGCGTCGACGGAGACCTTCACCGAGCTCGGCGTCTGGCCGGCCGCGTCGTCGAGCGCGGAGGAGTGCCAGCTGAGCCAGCCGGGCCACCCGTCGGCCATGCTGTAGGACATGATGTTGACCTGGTCGAGGTCGCCGGCGATCGCGGGGTAGAAGGCCGAAACCTCCGGGAAGTTCATGCTCATCCAGCCCACGGGCATCGTCAGCACGATGCCGGGCCGGGCGGCGCGCAGGTCGGCGACCAGCGCGGCGAGCGGGGCCTCGTCCGCCTCGTAGACGGGCTCCCAGTCGAGGTCGAGGCCGTCGTAGCCGAGGTCGTCCATCGTCGCGAGGAGCGACGCGACGAAGGTGGCGCGGGTGTCGTCGTCGGCCGCGGCCGCGAAGGTGTCGTGCTCGCCCGAGCCGCCCACCATCAGGATCGCGGTGCGCCCCGCGTCGTGCGCCCGCGCCGAGAGGTCCCGCGCGAGCTCCGGGCCCGAGACCGCGTCGATGTCGAACGTCGTGTTCACCGAGCCGTCCGGCCGGGGCGTGATCCGGCCGACGACCAGGTGGGTGATCGCCGAGAAGTCGACCTCCTCCGGCGGCAGCAGGTCCCGCTGGTAGCCCACGTAGTAGCCGCTCACCCAGCGGCCGGACTCGACGGGGTCGGTGTCGGTGTCCGTGTCCGTGTCGGTGTCGGTGTCCGTGTCCGTGTCGGTGTCCGTGTCCGTGTCGGTGTCGGTGTCCGTGTCGGCGGGTTCGCCGGGGGACTTTCCGTCGTCCGGGGAGGTGCAGGCGGCGAGGAGGAGGAGGGGGAAGGCGCGGGTGAGCATGTGCCTAGGTACGCACGGAATCGTCGGCACCGCAATGGCGTTTGAATTCGGGCGGGCGGAGGCCGATCGGCTCACGCAGCGGGGACGAGGCGACGTGGGCGAAAGGCGCCGGCAGGCCACCGACGGGACGTACGGTGCGCAGGGCCGAGGCCTGTGACCGGGGCCGGGGCGGGGCCGAGACCTGCAGCGGGCGACGGGAGGATCTCCGGTCAGCCGCTCGAAGCGAGCGACGCGATCGCCCCGGTCGCGTCCTCGCCGCGGCGCGCCACCCGCGCGGTGAGCCCCTCGGCGGCGAGCCGCTCCCGGGCCACCTCCACGAGGTCGACCGGCGCGTCGCGGAAGGCCCGGCTCTCCTCGTTCCGCTCGATGCCGAGCGCGCGGCGGCCCTCCGCGGCGGCGGCCACCACGAAGCTGCCCGAGCCGAAGGCATTGTCGAGCACGAGGTCCCCGGGCTCGGTGTAGGTGCGCACGAGGTAGCGGCCGAGCGCCACGGGCTTCTGGGTCGGGTGCCACACCCGCCCCTCGCTCTCGGCGGTCTTGAAGTAGACGACGTCCGTCGGGTAGCGCCCGCCCTCGCTGCGCACCTGCACCGGCCGGAAGTCCCCATAGGACCCGGTCAGCTGGTCCTTGCGCACGCCCTTGTCGTAGGCGGCGCCGTCGCCCATCTGCGGGAAGTACTTGGGCGGGCGGCGGTAGAACACGCACACGTCCTCGTGGCGCCGCAGGGGCTGGCGGCGCGCGTTGAGGAAGTTCGTGGGCTTCGACTTCACCCAGGTGAGCTTGTAGCGGAAGAGCTTCTCCTGCGAGAGGATGAGCCGCGCGGTGAAAGGCCCCTGCGCCGTCAGCACGATGGCGCCGCGCGGCGCGAGCACGCGCAGGTACGCCTCCCAGAGCGCGTCGAGTGGGATGACGCTGTCCCAGGGGTTGCGCGTCGTGCCGTACGGCAGGTCGCAGAGCACGAGCGCCACGCTGGCGTCCGGCACGTGCCGGAGCGCGCGGAGGCAGTCGTCCTCGACCAGGAGGGGCGGCGGGAGGTCGCGCACGGGCGGACGTTATCGCGGCGCCCGACGTCGTGAGCGGGGGAGATCCGGGCGCGTCCCGCGGCCGCCCGGGCGCGACGGCGGAGCGCGGCGGAGCGCGCGGCGGAGCGCGCGGCGGAGCGCGGCG
>CAYWGD010000205.1:0-9563 GCA_964457335.1 uncultured Enterobacteriaceae bacterium
CTCGGCCGCCCCCAGGTCGAACACCACCACGTCCCCCTCCGCCACCACGTCCCCCTCCGCCACCGCGCCCGCGCCCAGCGCCGCCCCCACACCCGCCACGGCATCCCGCGCGAGCCCCGGCTCGTCGAACCACCCCGGGTGGAGGACCACCCACCGCACGCCGCCTTCCCGCAGGCACCGCACGACCCCCGGCCAGTCGCGCGACACGCCGCGCAGCACCGGCGTCCAGCCGTCCCAGGCGCTCGCGCCCGGGTTGATCGTCGCCGCGATCGGCCGACCGTGCGCCATCTGGCCAAGGAACACCGTCCCCGCCGCGACGGGCGTGCGACCGACCACGCGCGGGATGTCCACGACCACCCCCGGACCATCCACGGCGGCGTACCCAGCCGGCGCGTGGAGCGACACGGTCGGCACCACGAGCCCGAACGGCAACACCCAGGCCCGCTCCGCGAGCACCAGCGCGAGCAAGCCCCCCGCGGCCAGCCCCGGCCGCGCCGCCCGATCGACGAGCGCCGCGAGCGCCGGCGCCACGAGCGGCGCGAAGGCCGCGGCCTGCTGCCAGGTCGGCGGATACCGGCCGTAGAACGGGAGCACCCACGAGAGCGCGACGTGGAGCGGCTCCAGGACGAGCGCGCCACCCACGCGCACCCACGGCCCGAGCGACAAGAGCGCCAGCACGAACCCCAGCGCAGCGAGCCCGCCGATCTCCCGCCGCCGCCCGACCACGACCCCCGCGATCGCGGCGAGCAGCGGCACCCAGCCCAGGTAGACGATCTCGTAGAGCTCGTCGCCGCTCACGCGCGGCCCCGCGCCGCGCACGGACCACGGGTCGAAGAGCCCGGCGAGCGTCGCGGACGCGAGCGCGACCTCGCCGCGCCCGGCCACCCCGAACGCCGGCACGGTCATACCCGGCCGGGGGACCAGCGCCTCCGGGTGGTCGGTGAGCAGCCGCGCATGGAGCCACGCGAGCGCCGCGGCCCCCGCGAGCGCCACCACCAGGCCGCCCACGCGACGCCACCCGGGCCCCCACAAGGCGGGGACCCCCAGGAGCAGCATCACGACGCCGTGGAGCACGTACGCCTGGCAGCCGAGCCCCGCGACGAGAAGCCCGCCGGCCCCCAGGACGATCCAGCCCGCGCCGCCGCCCCGCCGCCTCGCGATCACGCAGGTCGCGAGCAGGGGGAAGATCCACACCGCGAGCCGCTCGTGTACGCCGCTCGCGAGCGGGTAGCCGAGCAGGAACGGGGCCGTCTGCGCCGCGAGCCCACCCGCGAGCGAGCCGACCACCCCGCGCTCGAGCTGCCGGCACAGCGCGTACGTCGCCCCGCCCACGCCCCACAGGTTCAGCCACACCCACACGTTCGCCGCGAGCCCGGGCCCCGCGAGCGTCGTCACCGGCGTCAACAACGCCGCGGGGAGCAGCAGCAGGTCCATCAGGACGCCACCGCCCGGCGCGTTCAGGTACGGCGTGTGCGGCCAGGTCTCGAGCCCCACGGTGGCGTGCCAGTAGGACCACACGTGCTTGAACACGTCGGAGAGCGCGGTCCCCGGCACGGTCCCGACGGGATCCGCGAGCACGCGCGCCATCGGGAGGAGCGCCCCGAGGGCCAGGATCGCGGCGGGGAGGGCCCTCATCGCGGGAGCCCCGCCCGGGCGCGCCCCCGGCGCCCGAACCCCGTCCGGGTGATCGGCCCCGAGGTGCGCCGGGGTCCGGTGTCCTCCGGGCTCGGGCCGAAGGCCCTCGGTCGGCCGGCCGCGCGCCGGCCGACCCGCGCGGGCTCCTGGCCGTGGCGCGGCCCGGGCGAGCCACCCCCCGGCTCGCGCGCGGGGGGTGGCTTCCGCCGCCGTCGCTCCGCGCCGGTCCGGCCCGGCACGATCCCGCGCCCGCGCGTCCCTCCGGCCCCCGTCGCGCGGACGTGGCGGACGGCCTCGCCGGCCGGGCTCATCGCAAGCACCCCGCGATGGCCTCCGCGACCACCGCGTGCCCGGCGGGCGTCCAGTGCCCGTCGTAGGTGAAGTAGAGCGGCCCCGTCGTGGCCGCCCGCAGGGGCCCCGTGAGGTCGCAGCTCGCCACGTCCAGCCGCCGCAGCTCTTCGCCCACGACGCGCGCGGGCGCGTCGACGTCCGCCGTCCGCGGATCCAGCCCCACGAGCGAGAACGTCGCCGCCTGCCGCTCCGGCATGACGACGAACGCGGGCGGCGCCAGCGCGACGACGAGCCGGTCCCCCCGCCGCGCGACCTCGTCCCGCAGCGCCTGCAGCGCCCGGCCGCTCCCGCGCGAGAGGAGCCCGGGGAGCTGGCTGGCGCCCGCCGTCGTGAAGACCGAGAGCTCGTTCCGCCAGCGCTCGGCGTCCGCGCCCTGGCCCGCCGCGAACGCCCGCCGCCGCGACCACACCCGCGCCTGCCCGTACAGGAACGAGCGCTGCGCGAGGAACGCCGTGACGGGATCCCCCTTCTTCAGCGCCGGCAGCGGCTCGCCGGCGCGCGCGCCCGGGCGCATGTGGATGCCGTTGGCGAAGCGCTCGTCGTCGGCGGGGTCGTTGCCCAGGAAGTAGACGAGCACGACCCCGACGGGGTCGAGCGCCGCGGCGCGCCGGTAGCGGACGAGCGCGTGCCACGTGGAGTAGCCGTCGACGCCGCCGTTCCAGAAGCGGCCCGGGCCCGCGTCGAGGCGGCCCACGAACGTCTCCTCCTCCGGGACCTGCGCGGAGAGCGTGAAGGAGTCGCCGAGCACGAGCCACGCCGGCTCGACGCCGGCCGCGGGCTCCTCCCCGCGCAACCCCAGCGTGTTGAAGCGGATGGGGACGCTGTACCCGAGCGATCGGAGCACGCCGCGGAAGCCCGGGTTGGGCGAGTAGCCGAGCTCGGCGTCGGCCACGTACATACCGTCGGGCACGTTGCCGGGGGCGTCGAAGAGGAGGTCCGCGGCCGCGTCCGGGCGCACGACGCGGGCCGCGAGCTCGGCGGCCGCGCAGCCCACGACGAGCCCGGCGAGCACGAGCGCGAGGCGGAGGGCGCGGCGGCGCATGGCGGGATGCTACCCGAACGGCGGCGCCCACGGGGCCGGCGCGGGCGCGTGCTACCCTCCGCGCCATGCTCCTGGTCGCGCTGCTCGCGTGCGCACCCGACGCCGATCCGACGGCCACGGACGCCGCGGACCGTGACGCCGCCGAGCACGACCCGGACCCCGACGCCGACACGACCGACCCGCTCCCCACCCCCCAGCTGGTGACCCGCCTCTCGCTCGACCTGCGCGGCGTCCGCCCCTCCGCCGACGAGCTCGCCGCCGCCGAGGCCGATCCCGCCGTGCTCGACGCCTGGGTCGCCGCCTGGGTCGCCGCGCCCGCGTTCGCCACGCGCGTCGCGTGGATCTGGAACGACGCGCTGCACACCGCCGTCTGGGCCGACGACTACACGCGCTTCGGCGCGCTGGACACCGACACGTGGCGCGCGCTCGGCTGGGAGCCGCTCGCGGTGATCGAGGCCGTCGTCGCCGAGGACCGCCCCTTCACCGACATCGTGACCGCCGACGCTTCCCGCGCCGATCCCGCGCTCGCCGCCCTCTGGGGCCTCCCCTACGACGGCGACGGCGGCTGGGCCTGGACCGCCTACGACGACCGCCCGCTCGCCGGGCTGTTGTCCACCAACGGGTTGTGGCAGCGCCACATGGCCGACACCACGAACTTCAACCGCCGCCGGGCCAACCTCGTGGCGCGCGCGTTCGTGTGCAGCGACTTCTTCGACCGCGACGGCACCTTCACCTTCTCGGTCTCCGACGACCTCGTGAGCGTCGAGACCGCCGTGCGCACCGAGCCCGCCTGCCTCACCTGCCACGCGGCGCTCGACCCGCTGGCGAGCTTCTTCGGCGGCTTCACCGAGCGCTCCCAGGAGGAGCCGCTCGAGCGCTTCCGCGGCTACAGCCCGCTGCAGGCCGAGTGGGCCGCCGCGATGGTCGCGCCCGCGTGGTTCGGCCACCCGGGAGGCGACCTAGTGGACCTCGGCCGCATGATCGCCGAGGATCCCCGCTTCGCCCGGTGCGCCGTCCGGAGGCTCTACGAGGGCCTCACCGACCGCTCCTTCGACGACGAGCCGGCCCGGGAGGCGCTGATCGACACGTTCGTGGCCGGCGGGCAGCGCGTCGGGGCCGTCGTGCCCGCGATCGTCGGCACGCCCGCCTACCGCTCCGCGGAGGAGCGCACCCTGCGCGTCGAGCAGCTCGCCACGGCGCTCGCCGACACGCTCCACCTCGACGCGGCCACGCTCGACGACCTCACCTGGACCACCGAGCACCGCCTCGTCGCCGGCGCGTCGGACGACGAGACCGTGCTCGTCCGCAACCCGTCGCCCGGCGTCGGGACGCAGGTGATGCTCGACTGGGCCGCCCGCACCGCCGTGCCCGAGGCGCTGGCGCTGGACCGCGCCCGCGACCCCCGCCTGCTCCTCCCCGCCGACGACGCCGACGCCGACGCCGTCCGTGCCACGTTGTCCGCTTGGTACCTTCGCTTCCTCGGGCGCGCGCCCGACGACGCGGCCGTCGATCGCCTGTACACGCTCTGGGAGGCCGCCGGCGGCCCCGCGTCGCCCGACGCCGCCTGGGAGGAGGTCGCCATGGCCCTGGTGCGGCATCCGTACGCGGTGGTGTACTGATGCGCGTCCCTCCCGTGCTCGCGGCCGCCCTCGTCGCGTGCGAGCCCGCCGCGTCCGACGGCCCTGCCGACACCCCCGCCGACACCGCCGACACCGCCGCCGCCTGCGGCACCTGGGAGGACGTCGGCCACCCCTTCGTGCTGACGTGGTGCACGGCCTGCCACTCCTCCGCGCTCCCCGACGACGCGCGGGCCGGCGCCCCCGCCGGCGTCGACTTCGACACGCTCGAGGGCGTCCAGCGCTGGTCCGACCGCATCGCCGCGCGCGCGCTGGTCGACGCGCCCGACATGCCCGCCGGGGGCGGCCCCGATGCCGCCGAGCGCGACGCCGTGCGGGCCTGGCTCGCGTGCGGCGCCCCCGGCGACGACACGCGCATCACCCCCGGCACCGCGCCGACCGGGCTCCTGGACGCCGGCGTGCTCGCGCTCCTCGTCGAGCAGGACGGCGCCGAGGTCCTCGCGACCATGTGGGACGGCAACCTGCCGCTCTACGAGCTCCGCTACACCCGCGACGACGAGGGCGCCGCCACCTGGCTCGGCTGGTCCCGCTACGTCGACGGCGCGCTCGTCGAGACGATCGACTTCTCGCCGCCGCTCCCGCTCTACGATCCGCGCGCCACCGCCTGGGACGCCGTCACCACCGCCACCGTCGAGACCGACGCGGGCACGACCGCCGAGTCGCACACCTGGACCTTCACCCGAGGCTCCGCCGGCGAGCTCGACCCCCGCGTCGGCGACCCCGACGCCGAGGAGCTCGTCGCCGTCGAGGCCAGCGGCGAGACCCACCGCTGGTGGCTCTCCGACGACTACGGCGCCGTCCTCGAGACCCACGCCCGCCCCGCCGCCGTAGAGACCGTCCTGCTCTACGGAACGCGCCCGTTCGGCCAGGATCTGCGTGGCTTCTCGGTCGCCGAGGGCACGAGCGGGAGCGGGTGGTACTGGTCGAGGGAGGTGCCGTGACGGTGCGTCCTCCTCTTCTTGGGGCGGGGGGAGGGCCCCCCGCAACGCCCCCCCAACGTGATCGGGAGGTTGATCGCCGCGCGGGGGGTGCCCCGTGATCGCTCGCCGCCACTTCCTCACTGCCACGGCCGCCCTCGCCGCCACCAGCGCACTCCTCGGCCGCGCGCGCGCCGAGGCGGGCGGGCCGCGGCTCCTCGTCTACTGGGTCGACGGCGGCTGGGACCCCACCTACGTCTTCGACCCCCACTTCGGCTCTTCCGTGGTCGCCGGCGACACCACCGCCGCGGCCGCCCAGGTCGGCGACCTCGCGTTCGCCGACGCTCCCACGCGCCCGTCCGTGCGCGCGTTCTTCGAGCGCTGGGGCGGCCGCACCGCCGTGATCAACGGCGTCGCCATCGGCTCGATCAGCCACGACACCTGCACGCGCATCGTGCTCACCGGCCAGCGCGGCGACGCCCCCGACGTCCCCACCCGCATCGCCCACGCCACCGGCTCCGCGCTCGCGGCGCCGCACGTCGTGCTCGAAGGGCCGCGCTTCCCCGGCGACCTCGGTTCCGTCGTCACCACGTTCAACCGCACCTTCGCCGAGACCGCCGCCGGGCGGCTCCCCTCCACGCGCGACGCCGCCCGCGAGGCGCGCATCCAGGCATGGCTCGCCGAGGAGGTCGCCGCGATGCCCATCGGCACGCGCACGGCCGAGTACCGCGACGGCCTCGCCCGCCTCGCGCCGCTCCAGGCCTACGCGGTGGAGACGAACCTCTCGTCGGAGACCGTCGAGGCCGACCGCGTGCGCATCGCCGCCGACCTGTTCTCCCGCGACCTCGCCCGCACCGTTTTGCTCGAGGGCGAGCGCGTGAACCTCTCGAACTGGGACAGCCACGTCGACAACGCCTACAACCAGGACCGCTGCTTCGAGAACCTGTTCGGCCGGCTCGTGACGCTCATGGAGACGCTCGAGGCCACGCCCGGCTCCGGCGGCGGCTCGCTCGCGGACGAGGTCGTCGTGGCCGTGCTCTCCGAGATGGGGCGGCACCCGGTGCTCAACGCCGCCAACGGCAAGGACCACTGGCCCTACACCTCCGCGATGCTCGTCGGGCGCGGCGTCTCCGGCGGGCGCACCTACGGCGCGACGGGCGACGATCTCGTCGGCCGACCCTGCGACCCCTCCACCGGCGAGCCGAGCGAGCACGGCGAGGTGCTCACCGCCGCGCACCTCTGCGCCACGCTCCTCGCCGGCTTCGACGTCGACCCCGCCGACGCCGGCCTCGAGGTGGCGCCGCTCGACATCCTGGCTGCGACGTGAAGCGCCTCGCGCGCGGGCTCCTCGTCGCCGTCGCCGCCCTCGCCCTGTCGGAGGCCGGGCTGCGCGCCGCCTTCGGGCCGCCGCCTCCGCCCGTGCACGTCTCCGTCGGGCAGAGCGGCAACGCGCGGTACCTCGAAGCGCGCGACGGGCGGCTCACCACCCCCTACCAGCCCGACGCGCGCACCCCCGCCTTCTGGCCCCGGGCCAGCGGCCCGCGCGTGATCTTCCTCGGCGCGTCGAGCGTGATGGGCGGCGACGTCGGCGCCGACGCCCGCTTCTCCACCCTCGTGAGCCGGCTGTTGCCCCCGGTCGAGGCCGTGAACCTCGCCGCGCCCGCCATGGACTCGCACGACCTCGCGCGGCTCGCCGCGGAGCTCGATGACGTCGACGCCACCGCGGTGGTGCTCTACGAGGGCCACAACGACTACGGGAACGCCTACTTCCAGGAGCGCTACCACGGCGCGTCGGGCCTCGCGCGCGCCCGGGCCCTCCAGGCGCTCGAGCGCCTCCAGCTCTTCGCGCGCCTCCGGCTCCTGCTCGCCCCGGCCGCCAGCCAGCGGGTCGCCGCGCCCCATGCGCTCACCGAGGCGGAGCGCGAGACGATCGCCGCGCACTTCGCCGAGAACCTGCGCCGCGTGCACTGGCGCCTCGCGCGGCGCGGGGTGCCGCTCGTGCTGGTGACGCCCGCGTCGTCGGTGTTCTGGCCGCCCGTCACGGAGGGGTGCCTGCCCGCCGAGGCGGCGCTCCCCGACGCCGCCCTGCCCGCCGACGCCGCGCCCGGCCACGAGACCTGCCCGCGCGAGCTCTGGGAGCGGGGCATGGCGCTCCGCGCGACCGACCCCGCCGCCGCGAAGGTCCTCCTCGAGGCCGCCCGCGACCTCGACGCCGCCTCGGTCCGCGCCCCCCGCCACGCCGCGGAGGCCGTCCGGGCCGTGGCCGCCGAGCTCGGCACTCCGCTCGTCGACGCCGAGCGCGCCCTCCCGCGCGACGCCGCGCTGGACGTCCCCGCGGCGGACCTCTTCCGGGACCAGCTCCACCTCTCGCCGGCGGGGCACGCCGCGATGGCCGCGCTCGTCACCGCCGAGCTGCGTGGCCTCGTCCCCGGCCCCGCGGCCGCCCGGCGGTAGACTCCGCGCGTGCCCGACCACCCGCCGTCCGCGACAGGCTCGCTCCACCGCGCCGCGCTCGCTGCCGCCGTCCTCGGGGGGGCCGGCGCCGTCGCGGCCGAGGTCGTGTTCACGCGGCGCCTCTCGGTCCTGTTCGGGGTCACCGCGCCCGCCGCCGCCACGGTCGTGGCCGTCTACCTGCTCGGAATGGCCCTCGGCTCGGTGCTCGGCGGCCGCCACGCCGACCGGCTGGGCCCGCGCGCCGCGTGGCTCTACGTCGCCGCCGAGGCCTTCGGCTTCCTCTGGGCGCTCGCGTTCCCGCTCCTCGCGGGGCTGCTCGAAGGCGCGACCGCCGGCGTCCCGTCCGGGCTCACCGTGCCCGCCGCGGCCCTCGGCACCGCGCTCCTCGTCGGCCCCGCGGCCGTCGCGTCCGGCGCCACGTTCCCCGCGCTCGCGCGGCTGCTCGGCGACGAGGGCGAGGTCCGCCGTCTCGTCGCGGCCAACGCCGGCGGCGCCGCGCTCGGGAGCCTCGCCGCGGGCTTCGTCCTGCCGCACCTGCTGGGCCTCTCGGCCACCCTCGTGCTCGCCGGCGCCCTGCTGCTCGTGGCGGCCGGGCTCGTCCTCGCCACGAGCCGCGGCCACGCCCCCGCCGAGCCTCGCACGCTCCCCGCGCCCGCCGAGCCCCTGGGCCCCGCCCGCGCGACCGGCACCTACGCTGTCCTCGGCGCCGCCGGCATGTTCGCGGAGATCGGCTGGACGCGGCTGCTCGAGCAGACCGGCCCCAACCCGGGCGCCGTCACCTTCCCGCTCGTGCTCGCGGCGTACCTCGTCGGGCTCTGCGGCGGCGGGCTCTTCCTCGAGCCCCGGCTCCGTCGCCTCGGGGAGCGGCGCGCCCTCGCGATCTGCGCGCTGCTGGCGGGCGGCGCGACCGTCCTCGGGCTCCTCCTCGTGCCGCTCGTGCCCCCCGAGACCCTGATGGGCCACGCCGTCGGGCTCGGGCCGGGCAACGTCGCCGTGTTCCGGCTCACCGGCATCCAGGTCTCCGCCGACCGGCTCGCGCTCTACCTCCTCGCCGCCGCCGTCCCCGGCGTCGCCTCCGGCGCGGGGCTCCCGATCGCCGCGTCCGCCATCCGCCGCGCCGAGCGCGGGATCGGCCGCGCGGTGGGCGGCGCGTGGTCCGCGGGCACGGTCGCCGCGGTGGCCGCGAGCCTCTGGATGGGTTTCCTGCCCTGGTGGGGCCCGGGCACCGTCCGCTCCCTCGCGACCGCGGGCGTCGCCTGCCTCGCCGTGGCCGCGTGGACCTGGGGCGGCCGCCGCGCGTGGCTCCTCCCCGCGATCGGCGCGCTCGCGTGGGCCGTCCCGCCGCACGCCGGGCTCCAGATCCAGCCCACCGAGGAGGTCCTCGCCTTCGTCGAGTCCGCCGCCGGGCCCTCCGCGGTCACCCGAGAAGCCGGCGGCCTGCCACCCGGCGCCGCTCCCCCGGGCGCGGGTCCTACGGCGGGCGTCGGTGCCGCCGCGCCCGGCGCCGGCCCCACCGCGCCGCGGGGC
>CAYWGD010000206.1:0-9486 GCA_964457335.1 uncultured Enterobacteriaceae bacterium
GGGGGGGGGGGGGGGGGGGGGGGGGGGGGCCCCCCCCCCCCCCCCGCCCCAAGAAAACCTAGTCCTCGACCTGCCGCACGCCCCGGAGCTCGGGGATCTCCTCGAGCAGCATGCGCTCGACACCCATCGCGAGCGTGGCGGTGCTCGACGGGCAGGAGTGGCAGCTCCCGATGAGCTTCACGAGCACCACGCCGTCGTCGATGCCGCGGAAGAGGATGTCGCCGCCGTCCTGCGCGACCGCGGGGCGGATGAACTCGTCCAACAGCTGGATGACCTGGCGCTCGGTCGGGTCGGTGATGTGCCCGTAGTCGAGGTCGGTGTCGGGCACCGCCATGTCGCCCGAGTCGAGGAAGTCGCGGATGGCGGCTTTCACCTGGGGAACGAGCTCGGGCCAGGTGATCGCGGGGTCCTTGTTCACGGTGACGAAGCGCGGCGCGACGAGCACCGACGTGACGCCCGGGAGGTCGAAGAGGCGGCGGGGGAGCGGCGCGTCGGCCGCGTGCCCGACCGAGCGGTACTCGAACGTGCCGCTCGGGACCAGCGTCTCCTGCAGCTTGAACATGAGCGCGTCGGGGTTCGGCGTCGGCAGCGTGTCGATCACCGCGGGCGTGATCGGCGTGTGGGGCGTGGTGTCCATGGGGCCCCTCCTTGAAGCGGGGACCCGTTCGTAATCACTCCCGATCGTCGCGGCAGGGTTAAGCGGTGACCCCTTTCACCCGGAGACACGATGTCCATCTCTTTCGCCCTCTCGGACGAGCAGAAGGCCCTGCAGGAGCTCGCGCGGGACTTCGCCCTCAACGAGATGCGCCCCGTCGCCGCCCACCACGACGAGACGGGCGAGTACCCGTACGAGACGCTGAAGAAGGCCCACGCGCTGGGCCTCATGAACACCCACATCGAGGCCGCGTACGGCGGGCTCGAGCTCGGCGCGTTCGACGGCGTGCTCATCGCGGAGGAGCTGGCGTACGGTTGCAGCGGCATCGGCACGGCGATGGAGGCGAACGGCCTCGCGCAGCAGCCGGTCATCCTCGGCGCCAGCGACGCGCTCAAGAAGAAGTACCTCGCGCCGATGACCGAGAAGCTCTCGCTCTGCGCCTACGCGGTGACCGAGCCGGGCGCCGGCTCCGACGTGCAGGGCATGCGCACCAGCGCGGTCAAGCAGGGCGACAAGTACGTGCTCAACGGCTCGAAGATGTGGATCACGAACGCCGGCGTGGCGGACTGGTACTTCGTCGTGGCCGTGACCGACCCGGGCAAGCTCGCCCGCGGCGGCATGACGGGCTTCATCGTCGAGCGGAACAGCCCGGGCATCACGGTGGGCCGCAAGGAGCAGAACATGGGCCAGCGCTGCTCCGACACGCGCGGCATCACGTTCGAGAACGTCGAGGTGCCCGAGGAGAACGTGGTCGGCCAGGTCGGCGACGGCTGGAAGCTCGCGATGGCGGCCTTCGACTACACCCGCGCGTCCGTCGCGGCGGCGTCGGTGGGCGTGGCCCGCGCGGCCTTCGAGTACTCGCAGCAGTACGCGCTCGAGCGCAAGGCGTTCGGCACGGTCATCGCGAACCACCAGGCCATCCAGTTCATGCTCGCCGACATGGCCATGAACATCGAGGCCGGGCGGCTCCTCTGCTGGAAGGCGGCGACGCTGCGCGACGAGCACCAGCGGAACACGAAGGAGTCCTCGATGGCGAAGGCCTTCTGCGCGGACATGCTGCAGAAGGTGGTGAGCGACGCCGTGCAGATCTACGGCGGCTACGGCTACTCGAAGGAGTACCCGGTCGAAAAGCTCATGCGCGACGCGAAGATCTTCCAGATCTACGAGGGCACCTCGCAGATCCAGCGCGTGATCATCGCGCGCGAGCTGCTCTCCCGCGGGAAGTAGCGACGCGAAGGGCCCGCCCCGAGGTGGGCGGGCTTCCGTGCGGGTGACCCGCGGCCGGACGCCCCGCCAGCGCCCGCGCGTCCGCGGGGTTAGGCGGGGGGCCATGGGGCGGGAGAAGACCGGGACCGCGCGGGATCGTCGTCGCCTGCGGATCGGGTAGCGACGGATGCGCGGACCCTTCGCGCCGCTGGCCCACAGCCGCTTCCGCGCGCTCTGGTTCGCGGGGCTCGTGAGCTTCCTCGGGACCTGGGTGCACAACGTGGCGGCGCGGTGGACGGCGGCCACGTTGTCGCCGTCGCCGCTCGCGGTGTCGGCGGTCGACGCGCTCCAGCTCGCGCCGATGGTGCTGCTCTCGCTCCTGGCCGGGCGGCTGGCGGACGCGCACGACCGTCGGAACGTGCTCGTCGCGACGAACACCGGGCTCTCGCTCGCGGCGCTCGCGATGGCGGGGCTCGCGTACGCGGGCGCGCTCTCGCTCCCGGCGCTGCTCGCGCTCACGGGCGGCATGGGCGTGCTCGGCGCGCTCAACGGCCCGGCGTGGCAGGCCACCGTGCCGCGGCAGGTCCCCGACGAGGAGATCCCCAAGGCGGTGGCGCTGATGTCGACGGGCTTCAACCTCGCGCGCGCGGTGGGCCCGGGCGCGGGCGCGTGGATGCTCGTGGCGCTGGGGCCGGCCGCGGCGTTCCTCACCAACGCGGTGAGCTTCCTCGTGATCGGCGCGCTCCTCTGGAAGCTCCCGCCGCAGCCGCCGAGCGGGAACCACGCGGCCGCGCGCTCGCCGCTCTCCGAGCCCGGGCTGGTGCGGCTCTACGTGGTCGCGCTCTTCTTCGGGCTCTTCGCGATGCCGTCCCTGTCGTTGTTGCCGGTCGTCGCCCGCGACGCGCTCCACGGCGGCGCCGCGTCCTACGGCGAGCTCCTCTCCTCCTTCGGGGTGGGGGCGGTCGGCGCGGGGCTCGTCGTGGCGAGCGCGGTGCGGCGCTTCGGGAACCGGCCCTTCATCGCGCTCACGTGCCTGCTCTCGGCGGCGGGGCTCGGCGTGCTCTCGGTGGCGGTGACGCTGCCGGTCGCGGTCGTGGGGGCGGGCCTCGCGGGCATGGGCTGGCTCGGCACGATCAGCACGGTGAACGCCGGCGTGCAGGTGCGGGCGCCGCCGGAAGTCCGGGCGCGCGCGCTCGCCTACTACCTGACCTTCGCGGTGGGCGGGCAGGCGTCGGGGAGCCTGCTCGGGGGCTGGGTGGCGAGCCACTTCGGGCTCGAGCTCACGCTGCGGCTCTGCACCGCGGCGCTCGTCGTCGTGGCGGCGGTCGTGCTCTCCGGATACCGCCCGGCGGGACGCTCCTGATGCGCTACCTCCTCACCGGCGGCACCGGGTTCGTCGGCGCCAACGTGGTCCGACACCTGCTGCGGCGCGGCGACCGCGTGGTCTGCGTGGTCCGGAAGCCGAACGTGTGCCTCGAGGGCCTGCCCGTCGAGCTCGTGACGCCGTCGATCACGGACGTGGACGCGCTCGCGCGGGCTGCCGAGGGCTGCGACGGCATCTTCCACATCGCCGGCATCTTCGACCCGGGGCCGGGCGGCGAGGACGCGATGCGCGCGCTGCACGTCGACGCGACGAAGGCCCTTTGTGCGGCGGCGACGAAGGCCGGCGTGCCTCGACTGTTGGTGTGCTCGTCGAGCATCACGGTGGGCTTCGGCTCCAAGGACGCGCCCGGCGACGAGGACACGCCGCTCGACGTCGACGCCATCTACGGCCGCAAGGGCGCGCTCCGCACCTACCACGACACCAAGCTCGAGAGCGAGCGCATCGGCGCGGAGTGGGGCGCCATCATCGTGAACCCCGACTACGTGCTCGGCCCCTGGGACATCAAGCCCACGAGCGGGCAATTGCTGCTGGCGATCGCGAAGGGCTGGGTGCCGGCGTACCCGACCGGCGGCAAGTGCTTCGTGGACGCCGACGACTGCGCCGTCGGGCACCTCCAGGCCATGGACCGCGGCAGGCCCGGCCGCCGCTACCTCCTCGGCAACCACAACCTCTCGTACCGCGAGTTCATGACGCTTTGCGCGGAGGTCACGGGCAGCCGCGCGCCCGTCGTACCGGTGCCCGGGACGGCGCTGCGCGTGCTCGGCCGCGCCGGCTCGCTCCTGCAGCGCTGGGACGCCCACCGCTTCGCCGGGCTCGAGCGGCACGTGCTGCTCGCGATGCAGCAGGGCCGCTACCGGAGCGGGCGCCGGAGCTGGGAGGAGCTCGGCGTGCCGCGCACCCCCATGCGGAGGACGGTCGAGGCCGCGTACGGGTGGTTCGAGGAGCACGGGTACGTCTGATCCGGGGCGCGCCCCCGGCGGAGCCGGGGTCGGCCGTCCTCAAGGCTCGGCCCGAGGGGCCTCGGTCGGCCGCCTGCGCGGCGGCCGACCGGGCCGGGCGGTGGGCGCCGACGTGGCCTCCGGCCCGCGGGGCCGCGGCGCCCGGCCCGCCTTCCGGCCGGCCTCGCGCAGCGCCGTTGGGCCCTGCGATGACGAGCAGGGCGGGGTTCACTTGCCCGCGGAGGTGCGTCGCGCCGCCTCGAATCGCGCGCCTCCAGCTGGAGCCGCGCGATCCCGCATCGTGCGCAAGCTCTCCTCGCGCGCCTCGCGGACACCCTCGAAGGCGTCGTGCATCAGCCCGGCGAGATCCTCGTCCGAGGGCTCGTACGCGGGGTCGGCGAGGTTTCCCCGAGCGCTCATGCTCGAAGCATGGCGCCCACGTCGGCCGCGAGCCACGCCGCTGCGGGCCGGCCCCCATGGACCACCCCGAGTGGTCCCGGTCCGCCGACGGCGCGTCGGCCGCCTCACCGAATCCGCGAATCCTCCTGCTTGGACGGCGGTACCTCTCGGACGGAGCCCGGCGCCGCGCGCATCGGCTAGCCGAAGGGGAGGCGAGCATGGCACGAGCAGGTTGGGTCGCGGCGGCGGTCGCGCTCTTGAGCGGCACGGGGTGCCTCTCGCTCGGGCGGGAGGAGGCGACGGAGCGCATCCGGGAGGATGGGCCGATCATGCGGATCGACGTCGAGCTGGACGCCGGGAACGTGCAGATCGTCGGCACGGGCGATGGCGTCGGGGCGTCCGGCACCGTCACGAGCCGCTGGTCCGACACCCCCCCGGAGATCGTCCACTACGTCGAGGACGGCGTGCTCCACGTGCTCGGCCGCTGCGAGGCCTACGCCTCGCCGTGCGTCGTGGAGGTCACGCTCGCGGTGCCCACCGCGGCCAACATCGGCGTGCAGACCGGCATCGGCGACGTCGCGGTGCGCGGGGTGGGCGGGGACGTGGAGATCGGGACCGGGGACGGGAACATCGAGGCCAACCAGGTCGGCGGGACCTTCTTCGCGGAGACCGACAGCGGCGACATCCTCGCCGAGGGGCTCCGCGGGACGCTCGTGGACGGCCGCTCCGGCGGCGGCGACGTGGAGCTCCGCATGACCGCCACGCCGATGCGCCTGGTCGGGCGGACCACGGACGGCGACGTGACGATCGTGGTCCCGCCGGGATCCTACCGCGTGGAGTCGGAGACGCCGAAGGGCGAGCTCCAGCTGTCCGCGTCGATCCTGGACGATCCGTCGGCCACGTCGGTCATCGTCGCGGAGACGGACAACGGCGACGTGGTCATCCAGACGAAGGACGGGGCGCCCGTGACGCCGCAGGAGCCGAAGCGCCGGTAGTCAGCCGCGGCGGCGCCGCACGAGCCCCATCAACGGCAGCAGGAGGAGCCCGGCCTCGGCCCCGTCGCAGCCGCAGGTCGGGCACGTCAGGGCCTCGGTGGTCTCGCAGGGGGTCCGCCAGTAGCGGAGCGGCTCCCCCTCCAGCACCTCGGACGTGGACAGGAGCGCGCCGTCGGGCGCGAAGGCCACCGCCTCGCCCTGGGGCTGCTCGCCGAGGTCGACGGGCACGGGCTGCGCGCTCCAGTCCACCACGCAGCCGGTCCACAACCAGGCGTCGGTGAGGTTGCGCAGCACGACGGCGGTCCCGTCGGCGTTGACCGCGCCCCCGGTGACGGAGACCGCGGCCGGCACCTCGGCCTCCTCGATGAGGGTCTGCGCCGCGCCGCCGTCGCACGGGGGGTCGGTGACGCGGAAGATCTTCGCGCCGTCCTTGTCCTTCGTGGCGATGCGGATCGTCCCGTCGGGGAACACCAGCATGGCCTCGGCGTTGCGGCTCCGGCCGTTCGGGTAGACCAGCGGGCACGCCGCCGCGGGGATCGAGGCGTCCTCGCTCTCCGGGACGACGTAGAGCGCGATCTCGGTGCGGACCTCCTCGTTGTCGCCGATGTCGGCGATCCAGAGGCAGCTCTCCGCGTCGACGGAGGGCGGGCAGGGCCCCGCGCCCATGTCCTCCCAGTCCACGCTGCCCGCGCCGGTGATGGTCTGCGCACCGACGTACTCGCCGCCCTCGCGGAACAGGTACAGGCGGGGCTCGCCGTCCGCGTCGTCGTGCGTGTAGAAGAGGCCGGGGTCCACGCGCGACGCGGTGAGCCCCGAGGACTCGACGTCGGGGAGCGTTTCGGACACGATGGCGACCGGCGACTCGGCCCCCCCGTAGGTGGTGCAGACCTCCCCCTCTTCCGCGGCGAATGCCAACCCGATGAACCACATCATCCTCTTGCTAATCGCGTGCCCGGCCGAGCGCCTGGGTGTGGAGGTCCCGACCGGGGGCGCGGAGGCCATCTCGGCGGAGGACCTCCAGCGCGACGCCTACGCCTTGAGTCGCGCCGGAGCCGATCCGGCCGAGGCCTTCACGCGCCGGCTCACCCAGATGCACCTGCCCCCGCGCGAGACGGGGGAGGGCCGCGTGTGCGCGCTCCGCGACGGGGAGGGGGCGCCGCGCGTGCTCGTGGCGCCGTGGCCCGCGAACCCCGGCGAGGCGGCCGAGGTGGCCGTGCTGATCTCCGTCGCGAAGGGCTGGGACGGGCGTCCGCCCCCGAAGCGGGCGACCTGGTTGTGCATGGCCCGTCCGGACGCGCCGCTCCCCGCGGGCGAGCGCGTGGCCGGCGTGGACGTGCAGGCCGACCGGCTCGAGGGCATCGACTACCGGCGGCTCCGCGACGACACGAAGCGCCTCTTCGAGTCGCTCGACCAGTAGTTCAGTAGACGCGCGCCGCGTCCTCGATGGCCACGACCTCGTCCCGCAGCGCGCGCGCCTCCGCCTGGAGCGCGGCCGCCCGGGCCTGGATGTCGGCCCGGATCGGCTCGCGCGCGCCCGGCTCCGCCTCCCGGAGCTGGTCGAAGAGCCCCTCGAGGTCGCGCGTGCGCTCCGCGAGCGCGTCCGCGCGCCGGCTCACCTCGGCCGCGCGCTGGGCGAGCTGGGCGGAGCGGCTGCCCGCGGCGGCGGGGCCCGCCGGGGAGGCGCACGCGAGCAGGAGGAGCCAGTACACGGCCGCCTCCTATCGCGAGCGGCCCGTCGAGCCCGCGCGGGTGGTCCCTTCCACGCGCGGGGCCCGCCCGGATAGGAGAGGCCGAGGAGCGTCCCCATGCCGATCTACGCCTACCGATGCGCCTGCGGGAAGACGGCCGACGTGCTCGTCCGCGGGCTCGAGCCCACCTCCTGCGACGACGTGCCCGAGCTGGCGGGCCGCTGCGAGAGCCCGGGCAAGCTCACCCGCCTCCTCTCCGCCCCCTACGTGGCGAAGAGCGGCTCGACCTCGACGCCGTCGGCGAGCGAGGCCCCGAGCTGCGGTCACTGCGGCATGGCGCCGGGGTCCTGCGAGAACTGACCGTCGAAGGGCGCGGACCCCCGCCGCCAGCGGTTAAGCCCGCGCGGCCATGATCCCCGCCCTCCTGCACCCGACCCTCGCGGCCGTCGCCGCCACCGTGGACCCGAACGCCGAGGTCGAGGCCGTCGCCCCGACCGGCAACCCCGCCCACGGCGACTACCAGTGGAACTTCGCGTTCCGGATGGCGAAGGCCCTGCGCACCAACCCGCGGGCGCTCGCCGACAAGCTCGCCGCGCAGATCGTCCACCCGGGCATCCGGCAGGTCGAGGTGGCGGGGCCGGGCTTCATCAACCTGCGGCTCGACGAGGCCTGGGTGGCCGCGCAGCTCCTCGGGCAGGTGTCCGACCCCGCGCTCGGCGTGGCCCAGGAAGGGGCCGGCCGCACCGTCATCGTCGACTTCTCCTCGCCGAACGTGGCGAAGCGCATGCACATCGGGCACATGCGCTCCACCCACATCGGGCACGCGCTGGTGAAGATGCACCGCGCGGCCGGCTGGAACGTCATCGGCGACAACCACATCGGCGACTGGGGCACCCCCTTCGGCAAGCTCCTCGTGGCCTGGCGGCTCTGGCGCGACGACACGGCCTTCGCCGACGACGCCATCGGCGAGCTCGAGCGGCTGTACGTGAAGTTCGGGGAGATGGCCGCGGCCGACCCCGCGCTCATGGAGGCCGCGCGCGGCGAGACCGCGAAGCTCCAGGCCGGCGATCCCGAGAACACCGCGCTCTGGCAGCTCTTCCTCAAGGTGTCGATGGAGGAGTTCCAGGCGGTCTACCGCCGCATGGGCGTCACCTTCGACGAGGCGCTCGGCGAGAGCGCCTACAAGGACCTGACCGACGACGTGCTCGCGCGGCTCCGGGCCGCCGGCATCGCCGAGGAGTCCGAGGGTGCCCTCGTGGCGCGGCTCGACAAGGGCGTGCTCGTGCTCCAGAAGCGCGACGGCGCCGTCACCTACGGCACGACCGACATCGCGTGCGTGCTCTACCGCGAGGAGCGCTGGCACCCCGCGCGCATCGTCTACGTGACCGACATGCGGCAGCAGCAGCACTTCCAGCAGGTGTTCGAGATGGCCGTGCGCCTCGGCGTGACGACGGAGCTCGTGCACACCTGGTTCGGGATGCTCGTGTTGCCGGAAGGCGCGATGTCGACCCGCAAGGGCAACGTCATCCGGCTCGTGGATCTCCTCGACGAGGCCGTGCGGCGCGCCCGGGCGGTGGTCGACGAGAAGTCGCCGAAGCTCTCCGACGAGGAGCGCGCGCGCATCGCGGAGGCCGTGGGCGTCGGCGCGGTGCGGTACGCGGACCTCTCGCAGAACCCGCAGACGAACGTCACCTTCGACTGGGACCGGATGCTCTCGCTCGACGGCAACACCGTCGTGTACCAGCTCTACAGCCACGCGCGCTGCGCCTCGCTGCTCGCGCGCGCGGAAGAGACGCCCGACCTGTCGGCGATCCGGCTCGTGGATCCGCTCGAGCGGGAGCTCGCGCTCGCGCTGCTCCGCTACCCGGAGGTCGTGTCGGCCGCCCTCCGCGGCAGCAAGCCGAGCCAGCTCGCCGAGCAGATCTTCGACATCGCGAACCGGTTCAACCGCTTCTACTACGCGCTCCCGGTGCTCGACGGCGGGGAGTTCCGCGCGTCCCGCCTGGGACTGGTGGAGGCCTCGCGCCGGGTGCTGCGGCACGGGCTCGAGCTCCTGGGCGTGCAGGTGCTCGACCGAATGTAGCCGGGCGACGAACCGGACCCGCACGCGGATCGGGGGGGCGTTGCGGGGGGGGGCCCCCCCCCCCCCCCCCCCAAACCCCCCCCCCCCCCCCCCGGGGGGGGGGTGGTATAAATAGATACCCCCCCCCCAAAAACCGGG
>CAYWGD010000207.1:0-9431 GCA_964457335.1 uncultured Enterobacteriaceae bacterium
GAAGCCGAGCACGGCGAGCGCGACCGCCAGGAGCCCGGCGGCGGCGAGCGTGGCCGTCACGCGGCCGGCGGGGCGCGCCGCGGGGGCCGGCCGGGGCGCGGGGCCGGCGCCGTGTTTGTCCCCGAAGCGCACCGGCAGGGCCGGCGGCGGCTCGATGCGCGGGCTCCCGAGCCCCGCGCGGGACATGGTCGGCATGGAGCGGGGCTTCTCCTGCGCCTGCGGGGACGGGGCCCCTTCGAGGCCGCGGAGCTCCCGGAAGAGCCGCACGAGCGAGTCGTGGACGCCCACCGGGTCGACCACCAGCGTCGAGAGGGCGCGGCCGAACACCGCCGCGCTCCGGTGCCGCGCGTCCGGGTCCCGCTGGAGCGCGCGGACGAGCACGCCGCCGAGGTCTCCGTAGGGGCCGCCGAGCGCCGCGGCCCGGGCGGCCGCCACGTCCTCGAAGAGCCGCTGGCGGATGACGGGGTTCTCCTTCTCGCCGAAGAGCGGCTCCAGCGCCGCGAGCTCGTAGAGCACCGCGCCGAGGCCGAAGACGTCGGCGGCGGGGCCGACGGCGGCGCCCTCGGCCTGCTCGAGCGCCATGTAGCCCCAGGTGCCCTTGACCGCGCCGGCGTGGTCGACCGTGCCGTGCGCCGAGGAGATGCCGAAGTCGAGCACCTTCGCCACGCCGTGGGCGTTGAGCATCAGGTTCGAGGGCTTCACGTCCCGGTGCACGAGGTGGAGCGGCTCGCCGGACTCCGTCATGAGGTTGTGCGCGTAGTGCAGGCCCTCGCACACCTGGCGGCCGAGCTCCGCGACCACCTGGACCGGGAGCTGGAGCCGGTGCTTCCGGCACATCGAGATGATCTTCCGGAAGGTGATCCCGTCGATGTACTCCATCACCAGGTAGTAGAGGTTCCCCTCGCGGTTGAACTGCTGGATGCGGACGAGGTTCTGGTGCTCGAGCCGCGCGGAGATGCGCGCCTCGGTGATGAAGAGCTCCTGGAACGCCGCCTCGTTGGCGAAGTCGGGGTGGATGACCTTCACCGCCACGCGCGTCGTGACGCCCGCGAGCGAGTCGAGCCGCCCCTCGTAGACCCGCGCCATGCCGCCCGCGCTGATCGGGCGAAGGAGCCGGTACGGGCCGAGGTGCACCTCGCCGGCCTTGAAGTCCAGGGGATCGGGCAGGGTCGGGCCGGCCATCGTCGCCCGTCAGGATACCCGATCGGGCCGGTCCCGAGCCAATCGAACGAGCGTCTGGGCGAGGCGGACGCCGCCGTGCCGCGCCACGAGCGCCGCCCGGAGCGCGTCGGCATCGGGGAGCGCCGGGACGGGGCCGTCCAGATCGTCGAGCACGACGCTCGCGGCCTCGGGGATGCCGCCGACGCGCGTGCCGATCGACGGGATGCCGCGCGCGGCCGCTTCCAGCAGGACGAGGCCCAGCCCCTCCTGGCCCGGGCCGCCCGGGGGGGTCGACCAGGACGACGTCTCGAGCGGCGGCGCGGTCGTCACGCCGGCCGAGGCCCCCGCGGGCGGCTCCGACCGCGAGAGCAGCGCGAGCGCCCACGTCCCGGCCCAGGGGATCGCGTCGCGGGGGAGCGAGCCGGTGAAGGTGGCGTCGACGCGCAGGTCGTAGGCGAGCGCCTCCAGCGACTCCCGGGCGGGCCCCTCCCCCACGATGGTGATGGGCCGGCCGAGGCGCTTCGCGAGCCGGAGCGCGCGGTCCACGCCCTTGAGCGGCCCGAGGCGCGCCACGACGAGGAGCTTCTCGCCCCGGGGCACCGGCTCGACGGGGTCGATCGGGCACGGGAGCACGGTGTACGGCGCGCCGAGGAGCCCCCCGAGGTAGTCGGACACGGGCACGTGGATGGCGCGCGCCCGCACCCGATCGAGCCCCCCGACGAGCGGCGGGCGCGTCAGGTCGGAGCCGTGGTACGCGACGAACACCGGCACGTCGAGGCCCGCGGCCGCGCCGACGAGCCGCGTGGCGAGCGGCCACGTGGCCGCGAGGATCCGATCGCCCGCGCGCAGCCGCGGGAGCACGGACGCCGCCGCCCACCACGGCCCCCACCGCGCCCACGAGCGCCCCCACATCGCGACCGCGGGGAACGGCCACGCCGCGGGATCGACCCGGCGGGCGTGCACGAGCACGGGCTCGCCGGCGTCGTGGAGCGCCCGCGCCGCCCCGGCCGCCCAGGTGGCGAGCCCGCCGTCCTGCGGCGGGAAGTCGGTGGTGACGAGGTGCCAGGTCATGGCCGCGGGCTCCGTCGCCACGCGAGGGCGGGGGCGTTGCGGGGGGCCGGTGAGGCCCCCTGCCCCAAGAACAAAATGCCCCCGATCACGCCGCCTCCCGCATCGCGTGGCAGGCCGCGAGGACCGAGGCGACGTCGAGATCGCGGAGGCAGGCGTGGTCGCCGACGGGGCAGGCCGGGCCGCCGAAGCGGGAGCAGGGGCGGCACGCGAGGGGGAGCTCGACGGCGCGCGCGAGGTGCGGCGGGTAGGCGAAGAAGCCGTCGGCCGAGGTCGTGGGCCCGAAGAGGCCGACCACGGGCACGCCGGCCGCGGCGCCGAGGTGGAGGAGGCCGGTGTCGCCCGCGACGAGCACGGCGGCGCCGTCCAGGGCGGCGAGGGTGCGGTCGAAGCCGGCCTCGCACACGCCGCCGAGGGGCTCGACGAGCGCCTCCTCGCCGGGGCCGCCGATCGCGCGGACGGGTCCCGGCCAGGCGGCGGCGAGGGCGCGCCACCACGGCCAGCGCTTGGTGGCGTGGGACGCGCCGGGGGCGAGGACGAGCGCGTCGCCGCGGCGGGCCTCGGGGAGCCAGGGAGGCTCGACGGGCTCGACGCCGGCGGCCCGGGCGTAGCGGGCGACGACGGGGTCGGCGGGGGGCGCCTTGAACCAGACGCGCGCGCGGCGGCGGAGGTCCTGGCGCTCGACGCGCACATCCGCGCGGACCCGCAGGCTGCGCAGGTTGTGGTGCAGGTCGACCACGCGGGCGCCGGCGGGGAGCGGGTCGCCCGGGGCGAGCACGCGCGTGACGCCGCGCAGGCGCCGCGCGATGTCGTGGTACCGGGGCAGGGTGAGGAACGCGACGTCGCCGAGGGCGGCGGTGACGGCCCCCGCGAGGATCACGTCGCCGAGCGAGGAGTAGCGGACGAGGACGGTCATGCCTCGCCCTCGACCGACACGAGCACGCGCTCCACGGAGATGCCCGTGAGGCAGCCGAGCGCGAAGGGGCACACCTTGCGGTAGCAGGGCCGGCACCAGAGGTCCGGCCCCTCGACGGGCTCGCCCACGCCGGTGCGGGCGGCGGTCGTCGAGCCGTGCAGCGTCACGACGCGCGCCCCGCAGGCGGCGGCGAAGTGGGCCGCGCCGCTGTCGTTGCTCACGAACACGCGGCAGCGGTCGAGCGCGGCCGCGAAGGCCGGGAGCGGGAGGCCGGCGACCACGGGGTGCGGGCCGGCGATCGCGCGCACGTCGGCCTCCTCGCCGGGGCCGGCGAAGAACACCACGGGGCCGCGCACGCGGTCGGCGAGCGCCCGGAAGTGGGGCCAGCGCACCGTGGGCGAAGGGCTCCAGGGGTTGAGGCCCACGAACCCGTCGGGGAGCGCGGGCGCGGGGGCGCGCGTGGTGTAGGCCGGCGCGCTCTCCACGACGGCGCCGAGCACGGCGGCGACGCGGGCGTAGCCCTCGCGGCGGTGCTCGTCCCGGAGCGGGACGGCGTCGGTGAGGAGGGGGCCGCGACCGGAGGTGGCGAGGCCGACGCGGCGGGGGAGGTGCCGCCAGCGCCACGCGGCGCCGAGGCTCGGCTTCAGGAGCACGCCGATCTCGCCGAGGGGCCGCTCGTCGCGGGGCCGCACATCCAGGCCGTCGTAGAGCGCCGGGCCCCAGGCGGGCGCGTGGACGCGCGTGGGCCCCAGGGCGGCGAGGGCCCGGACGGCGGGGAGGGCCATGACGCCGTCCCCCAGGTGGTCCGGCGCGCGGATCGCCAACATGATGTCCCCGTATCCGGGCGCGCCCCGGTGGGGGCACGGAGGTCGCCACCCGGTAATCCCCGGCCTCCAACCATCGATACCGGCTTGCCGGTACGGGTTCCCACCTATAGACTACCCAGGAAATACCTGGCTTTTTGCCTACGCGACCCTTTCGTCCGCTCCGCGCTCCACCCTCCACCCGCCCGCTCGCCGGGAGCCCCCTCTCCCGTCACCGCGCCGCGACGCGCCCCCCCGCTTCCGAGCGTTCCCGGCCTCCGACGGGCCCATCGTCACCCGCCCGCCCTCCCCCCGACCGACCGCGTACAATTCGCTACGATCTCGTGTGGGAGCACATTCCAGCTTGATCCACGATTCATGGATCCCATGACGTGACCGTGACACCCCGGGGCCCGCGATGGAGTAAATCCGCCGCGGTTCCGCCCGCCCCTGGAGCTCCACTGTCCACTGCCCTCCCCCTCCTCGGCACCTTCCAACCGGGCGAGCCGTGCGCCTTCGATCGCGACGGGCTGGTCCGGGCGGCCGCGCGTATCCGCGAGGCCGTGCACGTGGTCCGCGAGCCCGGCGACGGCCGCGTCGGCGTCGCCTTCGGCGGCCAGGTCCGCCCCGGGGCCGGGAGCGCCGGCGAGCCCGGCTGGGTCGGCACCCTGCCGCCGCTCTGGCCGGAGTGGCTGGGCGACCGCTCCTTCAACGAGGTCCACGGGACGCGCTTTCCGTACATCGCGGGCGCGATGGCGAACGGCATCTGCTCCACCGCCATCGTCATCGCCATGGCGCGCGCGGGCATGCTCGGCTTCTTCGGCTCGGCCGGCCTCTCCCTCGGGCGGGTCACGGCCGCGATCGACGAGATCCAGGCCGCCGTCGGCGACCTCCCCTTCGGCGCGAACCTGATCCACTCCCCGAGCGAGCCGCTGCTCGAGGCGGGGATCGTCGAGCTCTACCTGCAGAAGGGCGTCCGCCGCGTCAGCGCGTCCGCGTACATGGGCCTCACCCCCCACGTCGTGCGCTACGCCTGCTCCGGCCTCTCCGCCGCTCCCGACGGCCGCATCCTTCGAAAGAACCACCTGTTCGCGAAGATCTCCCGCCCCGAGACCGCCGCGCGCTTCTTGTCCCCGCCCCCGGCCGAGATGCTGGACACGCTCGTGCGGGACGGCAAGCTCACCGCGGACGAAGCCCGGATCGCGCGGATGCTCCCCCTCGCGGAGGACGTGACCGTCGAGTCCGACTCCGGCGGCCACACGGACAACCGCCCGCTCGGCTCGCTCTTCCCCACGATCGCGGCCCTGCGCGACAAGCTCGTGGCGCAGCACCGCTACCCGCGGCCCGTCCGGGTCGGCGCGGCGGGCGGCCTCGGCACCCCGGCCTCCGTCGCGTCCGCGTTCGCGCTCGGCGCGGCCTACGTGCTCACCGGGTCGGTGAACCAGTGCACGGTCGAGGCGGCCCTCTCGCAGCCCGCCAAGGAGCTCCTCGCGAAGGCGGACATCGCCGACGTGACCATGGCGCCTGCCGCCGACATGTTCGAGCTCGGCGTCGAGGTGCAGGTGCTCAAGCGCGGCACGCTGTTCCCGTCGCGGGCGCACAAGCTCCGCGACCTGTACCGCTCCTACGACGCCTGGGAGGCCATCCCGGCCGACGAGCGGCAGAAGGTCGAGCGCGATCTCTTCCACGCCGACTTCGACACCGTCTGGGACGCGACGCGCGCCTTCTGGAACGGGCGCGACGCCCGCCAGGTCGCGAAAGCCGACAAGGACGGGAAGCACAAGATGGCGCTGGTGTTCCGGTGGTACCTCGGCAAGTCGAGCCGCTGGGCCATCGAGGGCGACCCCTCCCGGGTGGCCGACTACCAGATCTGGGCCGGCCCCGCGCAGGGCGCCTTCAACGCCTGGGTCAAGGGCAGCTTCCTCGAGCCGGCGTCGGCCCGCACCGTCGTCCAGATCGCCGCGAACCTCCTCGAGGGCGCCGCGGTGGTCACCCGCGCCCAGCAGCTCCGCACCTACGGCGCGCCGATGCCCGAAGAGGCCTTCGCGTTCGCCCCCCGCCCCCTGGTCTAAGAGAGGATGCCCATGTCCAAGGAAGCTCCGTTCACCCCGATCGCCGTCGTCGGCGCGGGCGCGCTCTTCCCCGGCTCGCTCAGCGTCCCCGGCTTCTGGCAGAACATCCTCGCCAAGACCGATCTCATCCAGGAGATCCCCGAGGGCCACTGGCGGCTGTCCGACTACTACGACGCCGACCCGAAGGCCCCGGACAAGACCTACGCCCGCCGCGGCGCGTTCCTCCCGGACGTGCCCTTCGACGCGATGGGCTTCGGCATCCCGCCCTCCATCCTCCCCGCCACGGACACCTCGCAGCTCCTCGCGCTGATCGTGGCGAAGGCCGTGCTCGACGACGTGTCCGGGCACAAGCCCGACAAGCTCGACACGAGCCGCATCTCGGTCATCCTCGGCGTCACGGGCGCCCAGGAGCTCCTCTCCTCGCTCGTGAGCCGGCTCCAGCGGCCGGTGTGGGAGCGCTCGCTCAGGTCGATGGGCATGAGCGACGCCGAGGTGAAGGACGCCTGCGATCGCATCGCCAGCCACTACGTCTCCTGGCAGGAGTCGAGCTTCCCGGGCCTGCTCGGGAACGTGGTCGCCGGCCGTATCGCGAACCGCCTCGATCTCGGCGGTACGAACTGCATCACGGACGCGGCCTGCGCCTCGGCGCTCGCGGCGGTGCACCTCGCGATCAACGAGCTCCGGCTGGGCCAGTCCGACATGGTCGTGACCGGCGGCGTCGACACGCTCAACGACATCTTCATGCACATGTGCTTCAGCAAGACCCCGGCGCTCTCGCCGACGGGGGACTGCCGGCCCTTCGACGAGTCGGGCGACGGCACGCTGCTCGGCGAAGGCCTGGGCATGCTCGCGCTGAAGCGGCTCGAGGACGCCGAGCGCGACAACGACCAGATCTACGCGGTCATCCGCGGGCTCGGGACCTCGTCCGACGGGCGGTCCAAGTCCGTGTACGCGCCGGTGCCCGAAGGCCAGGCGCGCGCGCTCCGGAAGGCCTACGAGGTCGCGGGCTACGGCCCCGACACCGTCGATCTCCTCGAGGCGCACGGCACCGCCACCAAGGCGGGCGACGCCGCGGAGATCAAGGGCCTCAAGATGGTCTTCGAGGAGTCGGGCCGCAAGGACCGGCAGTGGTGCGCGCTGGGCTCCATCAAGTCCCAGATCGGCCACACGAAGGCGGCGGCCGGCGCCGCGGGCCTGCTGAAGATCGTGCTCGCGCTGCACCACAAGGTGCTCCCGCCGACGATCAAGGTCACGAAACCGACGAAGCAGGCCGACTTCCCGAACAGCCCCTTCTACGTGAACTCCGAGGCCCGGCCCTGGGTGCACGGCGCCGACCACCCGCGCCGCGCGAGCGTCAGCTCCTTCGGCTTCGGCGGCTCGAACTTCCACATCACCTGCGAGGAGTACCGCGGCCCCGGTCGCCGCCCGCTGCGCGTCGACCCGCCGCACGGCGAGCTCCTGGTGTTCTCCGCGGACAGCGCCGACGCGCTCGTGGCGCAGCTCGAAGCGTCGCGCGGCGGCCCCGTCCTCGGGCTCGCGTACGAGACGCAGAAGGCGTTCGACGCGACGAAGCCGTTCCGGATCGCGCTGCTGATCGACGCGGAAGGCGCGCACGCCGACCTCGGCGCCATGCTCGACAAGGGCGTCGCGGCCGTGAAGGCCGGCAAGCCGATGCACCGCGCCGGCGTGTTCTTCCACCCCGGCTTCGACGCGGGCAAGGTCGCGTTCCTCTTCCCGGGCCAGGGCAGCCAGTACGTGGAGATGGGCAAGGACCTCGCGATGCGCTTCGACGCCGCCCGCGAGGCCTACGACGCCGCCGAGCGCGCCGTCCCCGGCCTCGGGATGGTGATCTTCCCGCGTCCGACCTTCACCCCCGAGGACCGCGCCGCCGACGAGGCCACCCTCGTCCGCACCGAGTGGGCGCAGCCCGCCATCGGCGCGACCAGCGCCGCGATGCTCGCGATGCTCGGCGCCTGCGGGCTCGTGGCGCACATGACCGCCGGGCACAGCTTCGGCGAGCTCACCGCGCTCTGGGCCGCGAACGCGCTCTCCTTCGACGACTGGATGAAGGCCGCGCGCCGCCGCGGGCTGCTCATGGCCGGCGCGAGCGACCTCCCCGGCGCCATGGCCGCGGTCACCGCCACGGCCGAGCAGGTCACCCCGCACCTCGCCGGCCTCGACGACAAGGGGGGCGTGCAGATCGCGAACTACAACGCGCCCGAGCAGACCGTCATCGCCGGCACCGTCGAGGCGGTGGACGCCGCGATGGTCCGGCTGAAGGCCGCGGGCCTCCGCGCCACGCGCCTCTCGGTCGCGACCGCGTTCCACTCCCCGCTCGTCGCGCCCGCCGCGGACGCCTTCGCCGAGCACCTCCGCGGGGTCACGTTCGCGGCGCCGACCGTGCCCGTGTGGTCGAACACCACCGCGCAGCCGCACGCGGGCGAGCTCGCCGACGTGCTCGGCCAGCACCTCGCGAAGCCGGTCCGCTTCGTCGAGCAGATCGAGGCGATGTACGCCGCCGGCGCCCGCACCTTCGTCGAGGTCGGCCCCGGCGGCACCCTCACCGGGCTCGTCGGCCGCATCCTCGGCGACCGCCCGCACGAGGCCTTCGCGGTCGACCAGAAGGGCAAGGACGGCGTCCACGCGCTGCTCGCCGCCCTGGGCCGCGCCGCCGCCGTCGGCCTCCCGGTGCGCTTCGACGCGCTCTGGACCCAGCGCGACCCGGCGCCGTTCACCGCCCCCGCCCCGAAGATGGCCGTCGGCATCAACGGCTCCAACTACGGGAAGCCCTGGCCCGCGCCCAACGACGCGAAGCTGCTTCCGCCCCCGACCCTCTCCCGCAAGGAAAAGAAGGAGGACGCCCCCGTGAAGAACGGTGTCCACAACCACCCGCTCCCCAGCCCGACGACCGGCGCCATCGTGGCCCCGCGCGTCGAGTCCGCCCCGGCGTCCGTCTCCGCCTCCTCTTCTTGGGGCGGGGGGGCGAGCCCCCCCGCAACGCCCCCCCACACCGCCGTGACGGTCGCCCCGGCCCCCGCGCCGATCCCCGTCGCGACCACCCCGGTGGCCCCGGTCGCGGCGGCCCCGGTGTACGGCCCCAACCCCTGGGTGATGGCCTTCCAGGAGAGCCAGCGCCAGATGGCCGACGTGCAGGAGAGCTTCACGCGGTCGATGGCGGAGGCGCACATCGCGTTCCTCCGCTCGCACGAGGAGTCGACGCGCGCGCTCGTCTCGCTGGTGACGGGCCAGGCGCTCCCGGCGGCGTTGCCCTACGCGCCGGCCCCCGCGCCGACCGCGGCCTACACCGCGCCGACCTACGCCGCCTACGCGGCCCCGGCCGCCTACGCGGCCCCGGCGCCCGCGCCGACGTACGCGGCGCCGGCTCCGGCGCACAGCGCGCCGGCGCCCGTC
>CAYWGD010000208.1:0-9430 GCA_964457335.1 uncultured Enterobacteriaceae bacterium
CACCACCCCGCCGAACGCGCCTCGGCCAGCTCCGACGGCCTCCGCGGCGACGCCTCCGGTGTCCGCCGCCGCCCCGCGCCCCCCCTCCGAGGCCGCGACCGCGCCGGACGCCGCGTCCGCCCAGGCCGCGGCGCCCCCCGCCCCTCGTCCGCCGCCTCCTCCCCTCGAGGACGACTTCTGGGCCCCCGCCGAGACCCCGCTGCCCGAGGTCCCCGCGGACCCGGACGCGCTCGTCGACGCCACGGTGGCGCCCACGCAGGACGACCCCGCCAGCGTGACGGCCCGCGAGGAGTCCCGCGCCCGCGGGTGGTCCGGCCTCGCGATCCTGGACGAGCGCAGCGAGCTCGGCGACCGGCCGCAGTTCTCCGCGAAGGCGCACCCCCTCGGCGAGTGGATGCGCGGCGTCGAGTCCCAGATCGCCGGTCGGTGGGTCTACCCGCCGGCCCTGCGGGCGCTCGGGGTGCAGGGCACGGTGATCGTTCATTTTCGTGTGGCGCGGGACGGGAGCGTCTCCAACGTCGTGGTAGCGGTCGGGTCGAACATCCCGGAGCTCGACGTGGCGGCCCTCGCGGCGGTCCCGAGCCGCTTCGCGCCGCTCCCCGCGAGCGCCGGCCGGGCGGTGCGGCTGCAGTACGTGTTCCGCTACCGCGAGACGACGCCGCGGAAGTGATCGCTTGTCGCACCCCGGAAGCCGGCAATAAGCTCTGAACGGACATGACCGCGCGCCCGCCGTCGAAGACGCCCCGCTGGCAACTCGCGGCGCTGGTGACGCTCTCCCTGCTCCTGCACGTGGTCGGGGCTTGGCTGGCGTTCCCCGCGCTGCTCGCCATGCGTCCCGAGGTGTGGGACACGCCCGTGTCCGTGCGCCTCATCGACGGGGACCCCCTGGACGCGCTGACGCCCGCGGAGGTCGCCGCCCTCGAGGCGCTCGAGCTCGCGGCGGCGGAGAAGGAGCCCGAGCCCGAGAAGCCCGAGGAGCCGGAGCCGGAGCACGAGATGCCGGACGGGCAGGTCGTCGAGACGCCGAAGCCCGACCAGGAGAAGGTCCCGCTCGCCGCCGACTACCTCGCCGAGCACGACAACGCCGTGCCGAACGAGACCCGGACCGAGGCGTTCAAGGTGAACCCGGAGGTCCTCTCGAACCAGTACAGCCGCGACTCGAAGATGAAGTTCGAGGACGTGGCCGACGTGGGCGCCACCGACGTGTCCACGGGGGCCACCGTGGGGAGCCTCTCCGACCCGGCCATGAGCGGAAAGGGGCCGCCTCGCTCGATCATCCCGTCCATGTTCGCCGTCACGAACAAGGAGGGCCTCGCCGCCCCCACCCGCGCCTCCTCGAAGGACCAGGACCTGGCGGGTGCGCCGCAGAACGACCTGCTGAACGAGAAGCTGGGCGCCGCCGTCGCGCTCAACACGCGGGAGTTCGTCGGCGCCGAGTACATGAACCGCATCCGCCGGGCCGTGAACTACTACTGGCGGCAGAACCTCGACAACCTCGCGTCCACCACCCGCGTCCGCCTCACGCGGCCGAGCTACACCACGGGCGTGGCCATCGTCCTGAACAGCGACGGCGCGCTCGAGACCATCAGCGTCACGCGCGAGGCCGGCGTGCCGCCGCTCGACGAGGCCGTCGTGCAGGCGTTCCGCATCGCGGGGCCGTTCCCCAACCCGCCCGAGCAGCTCATCAAGAAGGACGGGCGCATCTACCTCTCCGACCTCGACTTCACGGTCACCATCGGGCAGGCGCAGATGCAGTACCAGGGCATCGATCCGCGGGCCGGCGTCCAGTTCCCGGGCATCCTGAAGGCCCCGCGCTGACCGGACCGTGCACGGATCGCTCGCTACGCGCCGCATCGGGAAGGCGCCCCGTTGGTTCCCCCCCGTACCCGAGGTTCGTGGTACGCTTCGAGGGTGGAAGGTGACCGCCGGGAGATAGAGTTCCTGCGCCCTCTCGGAATCGGGGGCTTCGGGGCTGTGTACCTGGCGAACCTCCACGGCAGGGATCGGTTCGTGCGCCGGGTGGCCGTGAAGGTCATGCGCGAGGGCCTCGACGGCACGCCCGACCTGGTCGCCCGGCAGAAGGACGAGGCCCGGCTGCTGGGGCTCCTGGCCCACGAGAGCATCGTGCAGGTGCTCGACCTCGCCGAGGTCCAGGGGCGGCCCGCGGTCGTCATGGAGTACGTCGAGGGCGTCGACCTCTCCGAGGTCCTCAAGTACACCTCGCCCAAGCGCTTCCCGGTGCGCGCCGCGCTGGAGGTCGTCGCCGGCGTCGCGAGCGCGCTCGACGCCGCCTTCAACTCGGTCTCGGCGGTCACGGGGCAGCCGCTCCGCGTCATCCACCGCGACATCAAGCCCGCCAACATGCTCCTGACCTCGACCGGGCGCGTGAAGGTGCTCGACTTCGGCGTGGCCAAGGCCGACTTCGCACGCGACGGTCACACCACGAACGGCGGCTGGGGCACGCCGCGCTTCATGGCGCCCGAGCAGTGGCTCGGCGAGGCCTACGGCGCGCCCATCGACACCTACGCCCTCGGCGTCACCCTCTTCGACCTCGTGGCCGACCGGCCCTGGGAGCGCCCGCCGCTGGCCCGCACGCCCTTCGAGGCGCACGTCGCCGCCCAGCTCGACGCCCAGGCGGACGTACCCGAGGCCGTCCTCGCGCTGGTCGCCGCGATGACCGCCTTCGACGCGGCGGACCGCCCCACCCCGGCCGAGGTCCGCGAGCGGGCGGAAGCCGCGCTGCTCGACGCGCCGGGCGAGAGCCTCTCCCGCTACGCGCGCGCCGTGGTGCCCACCCTGGTGGAGGTCAAGAGCCGCACGAGCGCCAACCAGCCGGTGCCGGCCCCGATCTCGCTCGGGTCGGCGTCCGGCGCGGGGATCGCCCCCGCGGAGCGCCCGGATCGGGACGAGCCGTCGATGGTGCCGTCCACGGGTTTGTCGCTGCGGCCGGCCGGGGCGCCCGGCTGGCTGCAGCTCGTGCTGCTCTCCGGGGGCGTCGCCGTCGTGCTCGCCTTCGCTCTGGTCGTCGGCCTTTCGCTCTGGCGCTTCGCGCCGCTCTCCGGCGACCCCGAGCTCGCCGCCCCGGCCGAGCCCGCCGCGTCCCCCGGCGCCCCGGCCGCGTTCGCCGCAGGCCCCACCGAGCCCGCGACGACCACGGGCGCCGCCCTGGCCACCGGCGCCGCGCTCTCCGACGCCGCGGCGGGCTCAGGGCCCGCCCCCGCCGACCCGGCCGAGGCCGGCGCGGGGGGCGTCGCCGGCGACATCACCGAGCCCGCCGCCGCGCCCCGAGAGGCCGGTACGAACACGGCGGGCGGCACAAGCACGGCGGCCACCGGCTCGGCGCCCCCCGCGCGCATCCCCTCGAGGCGCCCCTCCACCCCGCAGACCACGACCGCGCCCCCCGCCGCGCCCGCCACCGCCTCCACCGCATCGGCCGCGACCGCGCCCGCCGACGCGGCCCCGAAGCAGTTCCCCGTCTCCGTCACCAGCACCCCGACGAGCGCCGAGGTGTGGATCGACGGCGTGCACGTCGGCGACACCGCGCTCCGCGGGCACCCGCTCGCCGCCGGCACCCACACCGTGTGGCTCGTGCAGGCGGGGGTCCGCTCCCCCGAGAAGGCCCTCGTCGTCGGCCCCGACGGCGCCCTCAACGTCCGATACGACTTCGCCAAGCGCGAGTGGAGGTCCGTCAAGTGATCCTGCTCCTTGCCGCCGCAGCCGCCGCCTGCCCGAACCTGGACGCCGAGGTGGAGCGCGCCACCGCGGCGGTCCTGGCCGGGGACTACGCCGCCGCCCGCGGCGCCCTCGACGAGGCCGCCGCCTCCTTCACCTGCGCGGCGGCGACGCCCGCGCAGCTCGGCCGCTACTGGCTGGTCGAGGGGGCGGTCCTCCACCTGCGGGGCGAGCCGGACGCCGCCCGGGCCCCGCTCGCCGCCGCGCGGACGACCGCCCCGGAGCAGTTCGACGAGCGCCTCGGGCCGAAGGTGCGGGCCGCGTGGACCTCAGCCGCCGCGGAGGGCGAAGGCACGCTGCTCCTGGAGCCGCAGCGCGAGGCGTCGCTCGATGGGGTGTCCGTCTCCGCGTGGCCCGCCCCGGTCAGCGCCGCGCCGCACGTGGTGCAGGTGCTCGGGGCCGACGGCGGCGTGCGCTTCGGCAAGCTCGTGCGGATCGCGCCGGGCGAGGACGCCCTCGTCGAGACGGGCCCCATCCCCGACGATCCCCTCCCCCTCGAGCCGCTCGAGGAGCCCCGGCACAAGAAGTCGGTGGCGCTGCTCGTGGTCGCCGGCGTCGCCGCGGCGGGCGCCGGGGCCTGCGCCGGCGGGGCGCTCGCGCAGGACGCCCAGATGCGCGCCGCCACCGACGTCGCCACGCTGGACACCGTGTACGAGCGGCAGCAGATCCTCGGCTACTCCTCCTACGGGCTCGCCGGCGTGGCCGCCCTGTCCGTGGGCTTCCACTTCCTGCTCCCCTGAAGGATGCGGGCGCAACCCCGCGCCCCGCCTACTGGATCGGCCCCTCGAGGCGCCCTTCGACGAACTGCCGCACGCGCGCGTCCGTCGTGTCCCGGAAGGTCTCGCGCGTGCCCTCGAGGATCACGCGCCCCTCGTGGAGCATCGCGATCTTGTCGGCGATCCGGAAGGTCGCGGCCATGTCGTGGCTGATGACCAGGGACGTGAGCCCGGGGTTGGCGTCCTGGGTGTCGCGGATCAGCGCGTCGATCTGCGCGGTCATGATCGGGTCGAGCCCGGTGGTGGGCTCGTCGTAGAGGAGGAACTCCGGCCCGCGCACCATCGCGCGCGCGACGCCCACGCGCTTCCGCATGCCGCCCGAGAGCTCGTTGACTGCCTTCTTCCCGGCCTCCGCGAGCCCGACCGACGCGAGCATCGACTCCACGCGCACGCGGATCTCCGCCTCGGAGAGGCGGGAGTGCTCCCGCAGCGGGAACGCCACGTTGTCGTACACGTTCATCGAGTCGAACAGCGCCGCGTTCTGGAAGACCATCCCGAAGCGGAAGCGCACGCGCCGGAGCTCGGCGTCCCGGAGGCGGGTGATGTCGGTGTCGCCCACGCGGATGGCGCCCGCGTCGGGCCGCAAGAGCCCCATCACGTGCTTCAGCAGCACGCTCTTGCCGGTGCCGCTGCGCCCGATCACGACGGTCACCTGCCCGGCCGGCACGTCCAGATCCACGCCGCGGAGGACCTGCTGCTCGCCGAAGCTCCGCTTCACGCCCTGGAGCGAGATCGCGACCTTCCGCATCAGCCCACCGACAAGGGCGCGAGGATGCGGGAGATGAAGTAGTCGACCGTCAGGATCGACACGCCCGAGATCACGACCGCCGAGGTCGTCGCGCGCCCGACCCCCTCCGCGCCGCCCGAGGTCACGAACCCCTTGTAGCAGCCGACCGACGAGAAGATCAGGCCGAACACCGCCGCCTTGAAGAGCCCGCCGAGGATGTCGTCGGGGTCGACCGCCCACTCGATGCGCGACCAGAAGGAGCCGGGGTTCACCCCCAGCTCCTTCACCGCCACCACCCAGGTGCCGGCGAGGCCCACCACGTTGAACACCATCGTGAGCATCGGCATCATCAGCGTCGCGGCCACGATGCGCGGCGTCGCGAGGTACTGGTGCGGGTCGACCGCCATGCTCTCGAGCGCGTCGATCTGCTCGGTGACGCGCATGGTGCCGAGCTCCGCCGCCATCGCGCTCCCGACGCGGCCGTTCACCATCAGCGCGGTGAGGACCGGCGCGAGCTCGCGTGTCAGCGCGAGCGTCACGATCTGCCCGACGAGCCCCTCCGCGCCGAACTTCGCGAAGCCCACGTTGGCCTGCACCGCGAAGACCATCCCCGTGAAGATGCCGGTGATGAGCACGATCGTCAGCGACTGGATGCCGACGAAGAACATCTGCTTGTACAGGATGCGCATCCGGAACGGCGGCCGGAGCGCGCCGAAGCACGCCTTCCCGACGAAGCGCACGTAGCGCCCGATGTCCTCGAGCGCGCCGATGAGGAACGCGCCGAGTCGGGAGATCGGGTTGGTCGTCGCGACGGGAGAGGGGGGCATCGAGCGCGCAGGCCTAACCGGAAACCGCGGGCGGACGCGCCCCGGTTAAGCGGCGAGGATGCGCATCCTCGTCACCGGCGGCGCCGGCTTCGTCCCCTCCCACCTCTGCGAGCGGCTCCTTTCGGACGGCCACGAGGTCGTCGCGGTCGACAACTTCGTCACCGGGCACCGTCGCAACGTCGCCTCGTTCGCCACGAATCCGCGCTTCCGCCTCGTCGAGGCCGACGTGACGAAGGCGCTCCCGGTCGACGGCCGCTTCGACCGCGTCTACCACATGGCCTCGCCCGCGAGCCCCATCGACTACGTGCAGCTGCCGTTCGAGACCTTGTACGCCGGCAGCGACGCGACGCGCATCGGCCTCGATCGCGCCCGGGCGGACGGCGCCCGCTTCCTCCTCGCCTCGACCTCCGAGGTCTACGGCGACCCCGCGGTGCACCCGCAGGTCGAGAGCTACTGGGGCAACGTCAACCCGATCGGCCCGCGCAGCGTGTACGACGAGGCCAAGCGCTACGGCGAGGCGCTCACGATGGCCTACCACCGCTACCACGGGGTCCAGACGCGCATCGTGCGGATCTTCAACACGTACGGCCCGCGCATGCGCGAGAACGACGGGCGCGTGATGCCCGCCTTCTGCAGCCAGGCCCTGCGCGGCGAGCCGCTCACCGTGTTCGGTGAGGGCAGGCAGACCCGCAGCTTCTGCTACGTGTCCGACCTCGTGGACGGCATCGTGCGGCTCATGGAGTCGGACCTCACGGAGCCCTGCAACGTGGGGAACCCCCACGAGATGACCATGCTCGAGCTCGCGGAGTACATCAACAAATTCACGGGCAACAAGGCGGGTATCGTCCACCGCCCGCTCCCTCCCGACGATCCGACGCAACGCCGCCCGGACATCTCGCGGGCGAAGGCGGCGCTGGGGTGGGAGCCGCGCGTCCCCTTCGCCGAGGGGGTCGAGCGCACGGTCGACTACTTCCGGTCGCTCCTCGCCGCGTCCTGACCGCACGGCGCCGCGTCGCCGGCGCCTCCCGACCACCGCTTGACGGCCCCCCGCCGCGGACCTAGCGCGAGCCCTACAAAGTGGAGCTTGCATGGGCATTTTCGGCGAACACCCCCGCGCCGGCGCCTGCAACCCCGCGATCGGGATCCTGGGCGCCGGGCCGGGCGGTCTCTCCCTCGCGCGTATGCTCACGGAGCGGGGCTTCCGCGACGTCACCGTGCTCGAGCGCGCCCCCCGCGTGGGCGGCAAGTCCCTCACGATCCAGCACGAGGGCCTCGGGCACGAGGTCGGCACCTGCTACCACACGTACGGCTACACCTACGTGCGCGCGTGGATGCGCGAGTGCGGCATGACCGCGCACCGGCTGCGCGACCACGTCATCCACCGGGCCGACGGCGCCACCACGACGTTCACCGACTACGTCTGCCCCGGGTCCCGACCGGCGCTGTTCGCCGAGCTCGGGCGCTACGCGAAGGAGTGGATGCGCTTCTTCGCGGGCCAGGAGCTGGGGCGGGATCGCGCCGGCTTCGACGCCGAGGTGTCCGTGCCCTTCGGCGACTGGCTCGACGCCCGCGGTTTCGCGGCCATCAAGCGCTTCGCCATGCGGTCGATGACCGCGATGGGCTACGGCCACCTCGCCCAGGTGCCCGCGCTCTACGGCCTGCGCTGGAACACCCCGTCGTTGTTGCTCTCGGCCGCCGCGCTGCGCGTGGATGAGCCGGTCCCCGGCTGGCAGCACCTCTGGCAGGCCATGGCCGCCACGCTCGACGTTCGGCTCGGCTGGAACACCGCCCACGTCGATCGCGAGCCCGCGGGCATCGTCGTCCACAGCGCGGACGGCCGGCACCTGCGCTTCGACCACCTCGTCGTCACCACCCCGCTCGACGAGGTCGGCGCGTTCCTGCCGCTCGCCCCGGAGGAGCGCGAGCTCTTCGCCCGCTTCCGCTGGAGCCAGTACGTCACGAGCCT
This sequence comes from uncultured Enterobacteriaceae bacterium, assembly GCA_964457335.1. GTDB lineage: Bacteria > Myxococcota_A > UBA796 > UBA796 > SXON01 > CAJBVW01. The sequence goes on from CAYWGD010000208.1 coordinate 8,029, forward strand.
CGTGGTGGCGGACGGCTGGTTCACGCGGGAGGACACGCACTCCTTCGAGGAGAGCCTCGCGGGGGCCGACGGGCCGCGCCTCGGGCACGTGCTCGTCGCGCGCCGCACGGGGGACAAGACGCCGGTCTCCTCGGCGCGGTCGGCCTCGCGGAAGCACGTGTACGTCGTCTACCAGTACGCCAACGACCAGCTCTCCGACGCGACCCTGCGCTCCCGGCTCGAGGCCGACGTGGCGCGGCAGGGCGGCCGCGTGGTCGACGTGCTCGGGACGTGGCGCTGGCGCTACTCCCCCAAGCTCGCGGCCGACGCGATCGCGACCGGCGCGGTGTGGGCGCTCGAGGCGCTCCAGGGCCGGCGGAACACCTGGTACACGGGCGCCTGCCTGTCGCACGAGGCCGTCGACACGATCGTCGACTACAACGTCAAGCTCGCCGACCGCATGGAGCACGCGATCCGCGGCTATGCCAGCCAGCCGCTCCGCAACCGCTTCTGGTACGAGCGGAAGACGATCGAGCGGCTTCTGACCTGGCACAACAAGTAGCGGGAGCGTGGGGCACAAACGACGTCACGCGAACACGGTTGACGCTCCACGGCACAGCTTGTAGCTTGCGCGCCCTTTCGGAGCTCAACGTGCGCAGACACCTGTTCCTCGGCTCGGTCCTCGCGACGGGCCTCTTCTTCGCCCTCGGCTGCTCCCTCGGTGACGACGAGGAGGACAAGGAAGACACCGGCGACCCCCGCGCCGACGGCGACGCGGACACGGACGCCGACAGCGACTCCGACACCGACGCGGACACCGACTCCGACACCGACGCGGACACCGACTCCGACACCGACGCGGACGCCGACACCGGCATCGTGCAGTTCTACTTCGTCGGCGAGTTCGCCACCTCCCGCGGCGCCTTCTCCTCCGCGGAGTTCGGCTACGGCTTCTACGGCCTCCAGTCGGGCGACTGGGCCTGCACCGTCACCGGCCCGATGGAGGACGAGGGCCGCGCCCCGGCCGGCTGCCCCGACTGCGACTGGTCCTTCGACCTCTCGGCGGTCTCCAACTCGCAGGCCAACGGCGCCTACTGCGCCGACTTCGGCGTCACCGACGGCTACCTCGACGGCTACGTCGACTACGCCTGGGGTTTCGCGGCCGAGTACGACTACGACTACGGCGGCAGCCCGATCACGTTCGAGAACACGGTCTTCCTCTACATCGACTACTGGTTCCCCTTCGCCTTCAACTACGGCGGCCGGGACTGGGTCTCCGGCAACGCGAGCTCGCTCACCATCGAGCGCCCGGTGATCAGCGGCGGGAGCTACGTCTACTACTACTACTACCCGTAGTCGTCGGCCGGGTGCTCTTGGGGCGGGGGGGGGGGGGGCCCCCCCCCCCCCCCCCCCCCCCCCCCCC
>CAYWGD010000209.1:0-3070 GCA_964457335.1 uncultured Enterobacteriaceae bacterium
GGGGGGGGGGGGCGGGGGGGGGGGGGGGGGGGGGGGGGGGCCCCCCCCCCCCCCCCGCCCCAAGATCTAGCCCTCGTCCGGCCCCTCGAGGGCCTGCCGGAGGAGCTCCTCGTCCCCTTCGGGGGAGGCGTCCACGATGCGCCACTCGTTCTCCGGGTAGAACGCGACCACGCAGCCCTGGGCCGGGCAGAAGTCCATGCAGCTCGTGCCCGTGATCATCACGCGGCCCTTCAGGCCCCTCTCCTTGACGGTCTTCTTGAGACGCTCGCGGAGGGCCCCGCCGCCGTTCATGCCGCAGGACGGCTTTCCCGTGCTCGGATCCCGGAGATTCGTGCAGACGAGCACCTGTCTCACTGTGTACGGAGGCTTCACGACGCGCGACATGGGAGGCCCTTTAGCGGGGCGTGCGCGGCCGGGCGACCGAGATAGGGCTCCGGGCTTCGGAGGTCGAACGAATGATCCGGGAACGGCTGCGCGCGCTCGCAGAGAACCTGTGGTGGTGCTGGGACCCGGCCGCCACTGCCCTCTTCGCGGGCCTGCACCCCGAGCGTTGGGAGGAGGTCCACCACAACCCCCTCGCCCTCATCGAAGAGCTCCCGGAGGAGGCCCTGGCCGCCGCCGAGCCCGCGCTCACGACGGTCGAGGCGCGCCTCGCGAGCTACCTCGCCGCCACGGACACCTGGGCGGCGCGCAACGTGCCGGGCCTCGTGGCGCCCGTGGCCTACTTCTCGATGGAGTTCGCGCTCCACGAGTCCCTCCCGATCTACTCGGGAGGCCTCGGCGTGCTCGCCGGCGACCACATGAAGTCCGCGTCGGACCTCGGCATCCCCTTCGTCGGCGTCGGCCTCCTGTACCGGGAGGGGTACTTCAAGCAGGTGATCGCCCACGGGCGCCAGGTCGTGGCCTACCCGCCGGTGCCGCTCGAGCACACGCCGCTCAAGAAGCTCGACGTGATGGTCGACGTTCCGCACGGCCACCACACCTACAAGGCGACGGTGTGGGAGCTCCGGGTCGGGCGCGCGCGGCTCCTCTTGCTCGACTCCGACGTGGAGGGGAACCCGCCCGAGCACCGCGAGCTCTCGCAGCAGCTCTACGGCGGCGACGAGGCCACGCGCATCGCGCAGGAGGTGCTCCTCGGCATCGGCGGCGTGCGGGCGCTCCGCGCGCTCGGTTTCCACCCGTCGGTGTTCCACATGAACGAGGGCCACTGCGCGTTCCTCGTGCTGGAGCGCTGGCGCGAGGAGATGGCGACCTCCCGCAGCCACGACGAGGCCTTCGCGAAGGCCAAGGCGAGCGTCGTGTTCACCACGCACACGCCGGTGGCGGCGGGGCACGACCGCTTCGCCTGGGAGCTCGTCCGCGAGGCGCTCCGCGGCATGCGGGAGGGGATGGGCCTGCCCAAGGGCTCGTTCATGGACCTCGGCCGGGTGCGCCCCGGCGACGTGAACGAGCCGCTCTGCATGACGGTGCTCGCGCTGCGCGGCGCCCGCGCGGCGAACGGCGTGAGCGCGCTGCACGGCAAGGTGTCCCGCGAGATGTGGAAGGACCTCTACCCGGGCACCCCGGTGGAGCAGATCCCCATCGGGCACGTGACCAACGGCGTGCACGCGCCCTCCTGGATGCACCCGAAGGTGGCCGCGATGCTCGACCGCGCCTCGCCCGGCTGGCGCGAGGGCAACCCGCTCTCGCTCGCGGACGTGGGCGACGCCGAGCTCTGGTCGCTCCGCAACGAGCTCCGCGGCGAGATCGTGCGCTACGCGCGGTCCGAGGTGCAGCGCGACTGGCTCGACCCGGACCGCCTCACCATCGGCTTCGCCCGCCGCTTCGCGCCGTACAAGCGCGGCAACCTCCTGTTCTCCGACCCCGACCGCCTCGCGCGGCTGGTGTGCGGCGATCGGCCGCTGCAGCTCTTGTTCGCCGGCAAGGCGCACCCGCGCGACGCCGCGGGCCAGGGCCTCATCCGCGACGTGATCCGCTGGACGCGCGACGAGCGCTTCCGCGGCCGCGTCGTGTTCCTGCCCGACTACGACATGGCGCTGGGCCGGCGGCTCGTGCAGGGCGTGGACGTGTGGCTCAACAACCCGCGGCGCCCCCGCGAGGCGAGCGGCACGAGCGGCATGAAGGTGCCGTTGAACCTCGGCATCAACCTGTCGGTGCTCGACGGCTGGTGGCCGGAGGCCTACGACGGCACCAACGGCTGGGCGATCGGCGAGGCGCGCGACTACCCGACGCAGGAGGAGCAGGACGCGGCCGACGCCGAGAGCCTGTACCGCCTGCTCGAGCAGGCGGTCACGCGCGAGTTCTACGAGCGGGACGCCGACGGCCTCCCGCGGGCGTGGATCCGCCGCATGCGCCGGAGCCTCGAGACCTGCTACCGGGCCTTCCACACCAACCGGATGGTCGCGGAGTACGCCCGCAAGTACTACGTGACGGGGTAGCGAAAGGGGGGTGTCGTCGCGTGCCGCTCGCGCGCGATGGTACTGTCCCGGCATGACGCTCCACGCCTCGCGCGCGCTCCGCCTCCTCGGGCTCGGCGCGCTCCTCGCGTCCGCCGCCTCGGTCGTTCCCACGTTGGTCCCGGCGGCGCAGGCCGCCACGGCGAACGTGCCCGTCGTGCTCCCCGGCGCGCAACGCGCCGAGGAGTGGGCCGAGGCGCTCGCCGCGCGCGGCCTCGTCGCGGTGAACGGCCTCCCGGGCGCGGGCCCCGCCGTGCTCATCGTGGACAAGGGCGACTACTGGGAGATGGTCGTCCGCGACCGGAAGGGCGGGACGCAGACGGTGAACGTCGCGCCGGCGCTGTCGGCGTCGGAGCGCGAGGACCTCCTGTTCTACCTGGGGACGCTCCTCGGCCCGGCGCCGGAGCCCGCCGCGCCGGCGGTGGCGACGGTGCCCCCGCCGGTGGTGGTCGCCCCGGCGCCCGCCGCTTCGGGGACGAGCGCGCCGGCGTCGAAGCCCGCCGCGACCGCGAGCACCGCGCCCGCGTCGAAGCCGGCGGCACCCGCGAGCACCGCGACCGCGAGCCCCGCGACCGCGTCGAAGCCCGCGGCACCCGCGAGCACCGCGACCGCGA
>CAYWGD010000209.1:3170-9160 GCA_964457335.1 uncultured Enterobacteriaceae bacterium
GCGAGCCCCGCGACCGCGTCGAAGCCCGCGGCACCCGCGAGCACCGCGACCGCGACGGCGTCGAAGCCGGCGGCGGCCACGTCCGGCGCCTCGGCGGGCTCCGTGTCCACCGAGGGGCCTCCGGGCGAGAGCGGGCTGTGGCTCGGGGGCGGCGGCGGCATCGGCGTGCGGCCCGAGGTGGGCGTGGTGGGCGACTTCCGCGTGGACGGCGGCTGGCACGTCACCCCCGCGATCCGCGTGGGTGTCGGCGTGGCCGGGCGCACGAACGCGGCGCTGGCCGGCGAGGGCCGCGCGATGAGCGACCTCGACTTCGTGGCCCAGGGCGCGTGGGTGGCGGGCATGCGCATCGCGCCCGTCGTGGGCGTGTACGGGGGCGTATCCGCGCGCACGTTCACCGAGGACGGGACGACCGTGACGGACGCGATGGTGCCCATCCTCGGGGGCGAGCTGGGCGTGCAGGTGCCGCTGGGCAAGCTGCCGCTCCACCTGGAGCCCTCCGTGCGCGTGCAGGGCGACCTGCGCGAGGTGCAGCTCCTCTCCGAGCTCGGCGCCACCACGCTCTCCCCGGTCGAGGTCCGCGCGGGGCTCCTGATCGGCTACCGCGCGCGGTAGGCGCCGGTCAGCGGAGCGCGGGGCGCGGCCGGGTCGGGAAGCGCGACGGCGCCTCGCCGACGAGGAGATCGGCCACCGCGTCCGCGATGGGCAGGCCCGCGTAGCGCTCCACGTGGTCGAAGTACGACACCGAGTTGACCTCGAGGAACACCCAGCGGCCGTCCGGCGTCTCGATGAGGTCGACGGTGCCGTAGTCGAGGCCGAGGTCGTCGAGAAGGCCGAGCACGGCGCGCTCCACCGCGAGCGGGATCGTGGAGGCGTGGAAGGACCGCACCACCGCCGCGTCGGTGCGCCAGTCGAGCACGTCGCCGGGGTCGACCGCGGCGGCGAACACGCGCGCGCCGACCACGGTGAGCCGGTGCTCGCGGCGCTTCGGCACCTTCTCCTGGAACAACATCGGCGAGAGCACGAGGCCGTCGAGCGCGTCGAGGTCGTCGTCGGTCACCGCGAAGGTGGGGAACGACGTGCGCCCGTGCTCGTCCTGGAGCGACACGCCGCCGCTCTCGACGAGCTTCCCGACAAGGCCACCCGCGCACGTCCCCGCGAACGCCCGCACGGCATCGGGGTCGTTCGTGACCAGCGACCGGGGCACCTCGAGCCCGCGCCGGGCCGCCATGCGCTGGACGCCGGGCTTGCGCGGCGCGCCGAGCAGGGCGGACGGCGGGTCCACGACGTAGGCGTCCACGCAGTCGAGCACCGACCAGAGCGTCGCGACCGCCTGGTCGACGCACACGGCGCGTTGCGCGGGGTCCATCTCCTCGGGGAGGGCGGCGCCGGGGTCGAAGTGGCGCACCCACACGGACGCGATCGAGGCGAGGTCGCGCCCGTCCAGCGCGCCGGAGACGGCGGCGCCGGCCGCAAACGAGAGCAGGAGGTCCCCGGGGAACCGCGCGGTGTCGAGCACCCAGGGCTCGACGTGGCGGCGCCGGAGCGCCCCCGCGACGAGCGCGAGGGTGGGGTCCACCGACTCCGCGGGGCCGAGGAGCAGGACCTCCACGGGCGCTTAGAGGTTCGCGCTCGTGATGTTCCAGGTGATGGTGTCGTCCTGGATCTTGCCGAGCACCGTCTTCACGTAGGTCTTGCTCGCCGCGTCGTAGACGTAGCTCCGGAGCTCGCGCTGGTCGTCGGACGCGACGTAGAGCTCGAGCTTGCCGTCCCCGTCGAGGTCGGCGCCGTAGGCCGCGTGCTCGAACCCGCCGGAGGTGGTCTCGATGTTGGTCGAGGCCCACGTGCCGTCCTTGTTCTGCTCGAGCACCCAGATGCCCGACTTCATCGCGGCGGCCACGAGCTCGATCTGCCCGTCGCCGTCGAAGTCGCCGGGGACGAGGAAGCGCGTCTGCTTGTCGTCGATGGTGGCGGCCACGTCGTGGGTGAAGGTGCCGTCCTTCTGGACCTTGTAGTGGCGGATCTCGACGGGCTTCTTGATCTGCGCCTGCCCGGCCACGATCTCCGTCTCCGCCTCGATGACGGCGAACAGGTCGGACTTGCCCTTGCCGCCGAGGTCGACCGCGAGAATCTCCTTCGCGTGCGAACCGGCGAGGTCGTCCACCACCGTCTTCTGGTAGGTGGTGCCGTCCCACTTGTACATGACGACCTGGCCCGGCTGGGACTTGCCGCTCGACTGGTTGCGGCCGCTCGGGGTCGCGAAGAACTCGTTCTTCCCGTCGCCGTCCACGTCGCCGATCTCGATCTCGTGCACGAAGGTGTCGGCCTGCTTGCCGATCTCCATCACGTCGGCCTTGCCGTCCTTGAACTTCGCCACGCCGATCACGCCCACGTCGTGGCTCGCGATGACGAGCTCGGGCGCGCCGTCGCCGTCGACGTCCCCGATCTCGAGGTCGCGCAGGCGGTTGAACTTGCCGTCCCACTTCGGGTTCCAGAGCGTCTGGGCGGACCACTTGCCGTCCTTGAAGGACCAGTCCTTGAGGAACGCACCCTGGGCGCCGATCGTGAGGAGATCCCCTTCGTACGGGTAGGCCTTGTGGAACACGTTCGAGTCCGGATCCTCGACCTTGACCGTCTTCCAGCCGTCGGGCGTCTTGCGCCAGATGCTGAGGAGCGCGGGGCCGGGCTTGGGCTTGCCGTCGGGGCCGGCCACGAACTGCGCCTGCGCGAGGAGCAGCGAGGGGTAGGGGCCGCCCTCGAGGGGCTCCTGGACCGCGGCGGGCGCGGGCGGCGGCGCGGGCTCGGCGGGCGCGGGCGCCTTGACCTCTTCGGCCGGCTTGTCCCCCGAGCAGGCGTAGAGCATCGCGAGGCCAGCGGTGACTCCGCCGACGAGGAGAACGGTGCGCGAACGGGCCATGGAGCAGCTCCTGGGGGGCGCCGCGACCTAACGCCCGTGACCCGTCCCGGCATCCCCGTGAAACCAGGAGCGGAAGGTCGTCGGAACCCGGCGCGGTCCGTGCTACGGTCCTGACGTGCTCGGCCTCCTGCTGTCCTGTCTCGCGCGCGCGGCCTCCCCCGCCGACCCCGCCCCTCCCGCGGAGGAACCGGCGCCCAACCCGGCGACCTCGCCCGAGGCGCCTCCGTCGGGCGTCGACACGCCGCCGAGCACGGTGCCGCCCGCCGACTCCGTCCCGCAGGCCGGCGTCGGCGCGCCCACCGGGGACTTCACGCCCCCCGTGCCGCTCGCTCCGCTCGAGGTCGCGTGGCCCGCCGACGCCCCTGCCCCCGCCGACGCCGAGCCCGTGCCCGTCGAGCTCGAGCTCATGGTCAACGAGGCCGGCGCCGTCGAGGAGATCACGGTCAAGTCGGGCGAGGAGCCCTTCGCGACGGTCGCCAAGGAGGCCCTCCGCGGGGTCCGCTTCACCCCGGCGATGGAGGGCGGCGAGCCCGTCGCCGTCTACGTCCCGGTGCGGGTCGACATCGCGCCGCCGCCCATCAACGTCGACGGCGTGATCCGCCTCGGCGGCCCCGGCACCCCCATCTCCGGGTTGCTCGTGACCGTCGCCGGCCAGACCGTCACCACCGACGAGGCGGGCCGCTTCGCGTTCCGCGCCGTGCCTCCCGGCGCGCAGACGCTCACCGTCACGAGCCCGAACCCCGACCTCTCGATCGCCGACCAGCGCATCGTGATCGAGCAGGGCGAGGCGGTGCACCTGGAGCTGTACACGAAGTCGCCCGGGGTGGTGCAGCCCGGCGTCATCGGCACCTACCGCCGCGAGCGCGACGAGGTGGTGCGCCGCACCATCACCGCCGAGGAGCTCCGCACGCTCCCCGGCACCATGGGCGACCCGCTCCGCGCCATCTCCAACCTGCCCGGCGCCGTTCGCACCCCGCTCGATGCCGGCTGGCTCTTGGTGCGCGGCGGCGACCCGCGCGACACCGGCGTCTACATCGACGGCACGCGCGTGCCGCTCATCTACCACCTGGGCGGCTTCACGAGCGTCGTGCACCCCGGCATGGTCGACAAGGTCGACTTCTACCCGGGCGGCCAGTCCGCGCGGTACGGCCGCGCCACGGCCGGGGCCGTCGACCTCGTCACGCGCCCGCGCCCCGAGAAGCTGGAGGCGCGCGCTGGCGCCAACATCGTGCTCGCGGGGGGCTACACCGCCGTGCCGATCGGGAAGAAGGGCGCCGTGAGCGCCGCCTTCCGCCGCTCCTACCTCGACGGCGTGCTCGACCTCGTCCCCGGCATCACTGCCGAGCAGGCGCAGGTCGCCCCCCGCTTCTGGGACTGGCAGCTCCGGGGCGACTACGGCGACTTCTCGGTCTTCGGCCTCGGTTACTTCGACACCATCGACGCCTCGACCGCGGGCGGGGAGCGCGCGTCCATCCAGATGCAGACCCACCGGCTCCACGGGAGCTGGCGCACCGAGGTGCTGGGCAAGCCGTTCCTCGTGAAGCCGTACTACGCCTACGAGCTCTACGAGCTCACGATCGACGTGCTCGAGCGCGAGCAGAAGCAGCAGAAGAACGGCGGTGGCGGCCGGCTCGAGCTCGCGGACGACGGCGAGGGCAACTGGGGATGGTCCCTGGGTGTCGACGCCTCCTTCGACTGGGTGAACCTCGGCTTCCTCCAGGACAAGGGCGGCATCTTCCGGGACGCGCACGTCGACTCGCCCGACGTCTACGCGGACCTGCGCATCGGGAACAAGATCCGCGGCGTGCTCGGCGTGCGCCTCGACACGCTGCTCGTGACCGGCCAGCTCCCCCGCGCGGCCCCTTCGCCGCGCGTGAGCGTCGTGATCCCCATCGGCGACATCGTCACGCTGGTCGGCGACGGCGGCATCTACCACCAGCCGCCGCCCGCCGAGATGCTGGTCGGCCCTCCCGAGGGCAGCACGCTGCTCATGGAGCAGAGCTACGGCGGCGGCGGTGGCGTGCGGGTGAACTGGGGGCCGTGGCAGGCCGGCGTCGACGCCTACAGCCGCAAGATCACGCGCATGACGGCGTACGAGGAGGATGGCTCGCTCGGGCAGATCCAGGGCGAGGCGTCCGGGCTCGAGACGATGGTGAAGTACGCCGACAACAAGATCTCCGGCTGGGTGTCGTACTCCTACGCCTCGAGCCAGCGCCGCGAGCAGGACTTCGACGCCTGGTACCCCTCGAACTACGACCAGCCGCACACGCTCGTGGCCGTGCTCGCCACCGACCTCGGCAAGAACTGGACGCTCGGCGCGCGCTGGCGCTTCGCGAGCGGCTTCCCGCTGGACGAGGACGAGGAGGTCGAGGCCTACGACGTGCTGCTCCAGAAGGCCGAGATCCTGGAGCCCGACCGCTACGGTCGCACCGAGCCGTTCCACGGCCTCGACGTGAAGATCTCCAAGCAGGCCAAGTACAAGGGTTGGCGGCTCGAGTACTACCTGGACGTCCAGAACGTCTACAACCGTCGCGTCGCCGAGCCCGTCATCTCCGGGGTGTGGGAGGCGTACGGCACCCAGACGTACGGCTTCGGCCTGCCGATCCTGCCGATCCTCGGGATCGAGGCGATCGTCGGGGGGTAGGTCCGGGCGCGCCCCCCGCGCGGACGCGGGGGTCGGTGTCCTCCGGGCTCGGCGCGGAGCGCCTCGGTCGTCCCGCTGCGCGCGGGCCGACCGGCGCGGGCTTCCTGGGGGGGCGTGGCCTTCGGCCTGCGGAGTCGTCGCGCCCGCGCCGCCCTCCGGCCCCCTCGCGCGGCGCGGGGCGGAGGGTGTCAGGAACTGACAATTGACACTTGTCGCGCCAACGGAGGAAAGCGGGGAATTTCTGCCTAGGTGTCAATTCTCAATTCCTGACCCGGGCCCCGGGGCATGGGCAGACGGCGCGGACGGTGTCAGGAACTGACAATTGACACCTGTCGCGCCAACGGAGGCAAGCGGGGAATTTCGGCGTAGGTGTCAAGTGTCAATTCCTGACACCCGCTCCTTTTCTGACACCCCTTTCTGACACCCCTCCTT
>CAYWGD010000210.1:0-1504 GCA_964457335.1 uncultured Enterobacteriaceae bacterium
GACCGCGGCCTCGAGCGCGGCGAGCTCCGCGGCGTCCCGCGGCCCCGCGGCCGCGCCGGCCCCCACGGGCCCACCGGCCGCCCCGAGCCGCTCGGCCGCCCCCGCGAGCCACCCCGCGAACCGCGCCCCGACCGGTCGACGCACCCAGGGGTCCGCCGCGACGAAGGCCTCCACCGCGGCGTCCCCGTCGGCGCCGAGGAGCGCGAGCGCGCCGGGGCACACGGTGGAGAGGCCCTCGGCCACCTGCGACACGGACCGGCCGAGCGGCCGCCCCTCGTGGACCGCGCCGAGGTCGTAGCCCACCGCGAACACGTCCTCGACGGGGGGCAGCTCCACGTCCTCGGCCAGGGCCGCCCACGCGGCGGCGGCCGTCTCCGGGGCCATCTCCGACGCGAGCCGGTCGAGGATGCCGTCGATCTCCGCGGCGGTGTCGGGATCACAGTCGGCCTGGACGGTCGCGATGCGCCAGCCGAGGTCCTGCGCGATCCAGCGCCGCCGGTCGGCGCGCCAGGGCGCGAGCGGGGCGCCGTCCCGGAGGGCGGCGATCACGTCGCGCGCGCGTGCCTCCAGCGCCTCCAGCGAGTCGTGCCGCCCGGTCTCCGCGGGCACGAAGCGCTCCACCCAGGCGGCGAACTGCGGCGAGGCGAGCCGCGGCCCGTGCGCGGCGGCCCAGGCGAGCCCGTCCGAGCAGAGCTCGAGCGTGGCCCAGCGGTGGGGCACGGGGACGCCCGACCGGAGCGTCCGGCGCACGGCCTCGAGCTCGCGCGCAACGAAGCGGTCGCCCTCCTCGCGGAGGCGCTCCAGTTCGGGGTCGGCGGGCGCCGGGGCGCCGGGCCCGCCCGGCGCGCCCCGGGAGGCGGCCGCCTCCGCGAGCGCCTCGCAGGCGGCGCAGCGGGCGTCGAAGCGCGGGTCGGCGAGGGCGTGCTCCGCGCAGCGCGGGGCGCCGGCGTCGTAGAAGTACCAGAGCGCGACGGGCACGAGCTCGGCGAGCCGCGCGGCGGTCGCGATCCAGAGCGGCGACGCGCCCGGCCGCCAGGCCCAGCCGACCAGCCGGTGGCAGAGCTCGTGCGCGCTCCACTTCGGGCTGTGCGCGGGGTGGAAGCTCGCCACCATGCGGTCGAGCCGGAAGTGCCGGAACTTGGCCTCGCGCAGGACCCCGGCGCGCCAGCCGGACGTGCCCACGAGGTCGGCGCGGTCGGCGCGCCAGGCGTCGGGCCCGTCGAGGTGGAGGTGGTGCTCGAAGTGCGCGAAGAAGAGGTCGGAGGCGCGGGCGTGCGCCGCCACGCGCGCGGCGGCGACGCTCCCGGCGAGCTCGGAGGCGGGGGGCTGCATCGGCGCGGGATCTATCCGAGGCGACGCCGCCCGCGGGGCGCGTACGCCGTGGCGGCCGTCCAAGGTCGGGGGATGCGCAAACATCCTCAAACTTCGGACGGAAATACCGTCCAAGGTCGGGGGATGCACGGCCATCCTCCCACTTCGGACGGAAATACCGTCCAAGGTCGGG
>CAYWGD010000210.1:1604-8992 GCA_964457335.1 uncultured Enterobacteriaceae bacterium
ACGGCCATCCTCCCACTTCGGACGGAAATACCGTCCAAGGTCGGGGGATGAACGGCCATCCTCCGACTTCGGACGGAACGAGCTCGGACGGCGCGATGACAGGAGAAGCCGCGGTCCCCCGGCCAAGGATCGACCACGGCGAGGCGACACGGCCCGCGGGGGCGCGCGTGAGGTGCCCGGAGGGCGGCCGCGCCCCGCGCGGCCGGTCCCGGCGTCCGCGCCGGGACCGAGCCCGAAGGGCGAGCCCGCAGGGGACCGACCCCCGCCGCTTCGGCGGGGGGCACGCCCATCACCCCCCTGCGACGTACGCCCGCAGCTCGCCCGGCCGCGCCTCGATCCACTCCACGAAACACGCGGCCTGCTCGGTGAACGTGTCGTGCCCCCACGGCCAGCGCGGCTCCTGCGCGACCCAGGGGTCGAGGCGCTCGGCTGTGCGCGCCGCGTACCCGGCGAGGTCCTCGCGATCGAGCTGGTCCGCGATCGCGAGCAGCTCGGCCTTCACCTCGGCCCAGCACGCCGCGTCGGCCGCGCACCAGCTGGAGAGCGCCCCGTAGGCGCCGCCCCCGAGGACGTCGAAGTAGCCGGGCCGACAGGGGATGTCGGCGTCGGGCGGGTAGGCGTAGCTGAAGGTCGAGTCCGCGCCCCAGGGGGTGATGGTCACGCGGTCGGTGAGCGGGTCGTGGTAGAGGTAGTAGTTGTTCAGGTTGAAGGTGTAGGAGTCGGAGTGGTTCAGCGCCCGCTCCAGCGCCTGGTAGCGCGCGATCCGGTCCCAGTGCGCCGCGATCGCGTCGGCGTCGCCGCTGGCGGCGGCCTCGCACGCGCGGGTGAGGCCGTCGGGGTCGAAGCGGCCGCCGGTCTCCTGGAGCTCGTAGCAGGAGCAGTCGCGCACGACGTCGCAGCTGCGCTGCATCTCGTAGAGCCCGCCGTCGCTGCCGGGCCACCAGCGGTCCACGAACCCGTCGTCCATGGGCTCGACGAGGGTGTAGAGCCCGAGCGCCTCGCCGTTGAGCGTCACCCAGGCGTACCCGGTGCGCGGCGCGGGCGCGTCCGCCTGCCGCCAGGCGCGGTAGGCGAGCGTCTCCGCCATCTGCGACGCGTCCCAGTAGTTGCTGTCGAAGGTGAGGCGCTCGAGCCCGTAGAAGCGCGCCTCGGGCTCGACGTGGTCGAACTTCACCTTCCACGCGGGCTTGCCGTCGATCCACTGGTACGTGGAGCTGCCCTTCAACCGGAGGCCGACCGGGTGGCGCGTGCCGCGGAACACGAACGTGCCGTCCACGTAGGAGCGCGGGTCGGCGGCGAGCTGGGCGATGGCGGCGTCGTCCAGCTCGAACTCGACGGCGAGCACGCCCGTGTCGGCGAACACGACGTCGTCGGCGTCCTCGGGGGCCTCGCCGCCCTCGATCCACTCGGGGGCGTCGTCGCCGCGGTCCCGGCGGGGGCGCTCGGGCCGATCCGAGACCGGCTCCGCCACGCAGGCCGCCAGGAGCAGCATCAGCTCTGCGGGCCCTCGAGGAGCTGCTGGAGGGGGAGGCCCGGCAGGTCTCCGCCGAGCTGGCGCACCTGCTCGCGGAGCATCACCGGGAGGCGCTGGCGGGCCTCGGCCTCCACGCGCGACCGGATCGCGCGGAGCTCGGGCGTGTTCATGTCGCGCACGCCGAGGTCCTGCCCGGTGCGCACCTGCGCGAGCATCCCCACCACCTTCAGGAGCCCGAGCGCCGTCTCCGCGCCGAGGGTGTAGTCCATCTGGCGCACGGAGAGGTCGGGGCCGAAGGTGATGCCGTGCAGGTCGAGCCCGCCGAGGAGCCCCACGCTCTCGTGCTCGAGCGTGAGCCCGTCGGTGTCGAGCCGGAGGTCGCGCAGGCGCGGGCGGGCGAACGCGTCGGCCATCGTCCCGTCGAGGCGCGCGAGGATGCCGAGGCTGGCGCGGTCGTCGAGGCGGAGCACCATGCCGTCGGAGAGCGGCACCTGGGCGGCGCGCGCGCTCACGTGCGCGGAGAGCTCGGGCTCGGTGATGCGCGAGGCGAGGTCGCCGCCGGGGCGCGCCCCGCCGCCGCCCGTGGCCGGGAAGGCCGAAGAGAGCGACGCCACCACGGTGGAGAGCCGCTGGGTCAGGGTCGGGTCGGTGTAGGGGTCGTAGCCGCCGGCGCGCAGGTCGGCGGGCATCGCGCCGCGGACCGCGTCGGCGAACGTGGCCTCGATGCGGCCCTTCACGTCCATGAAGAGGTCGAGGATGTCGCCGGCGGTGCCCGTGTCGACGGAGAGCGAGGCGCGGCCGCTCTGGAAGTCGAAGTAGAGCTGGGAGAGCGTGATGCCGCCCGTGGCCATGCGCTCCCAGAAGCCGCCCGGCCGCACGAGCAGCGCGGGGTGGAAGCGCGCCCAGAGGCCGCTGCGGCCGACGCCCACCGAGAAGCTCGTGGACGCGCCGGTCGAGAGCTGGTTCCCCTCCGACTCGCCGAGGAGCGCGTTGGCGGGCAGGCGGCCGCTCACCGAGACGCTTGCGGAGTGGGTGTTGGCCCGCAGCGCGGACTGCGCCCCCGCCACGCCGCCGGGGCCCTCCGTCGACGCGCCCTGGGTCGCCGTGCCCTGGGTCGCGGTGCGCGCCTGCACGCCCTGGTTGCCGAGCGCCTGCTGGCGCGGATCGACGCGCGCGGGCGCGGTGGGCGACTGCGCGGCGGAGGGGCTCGCGGCCCGGGTGGGGCGCTGTTGGGAGGGACCGGGCATGTGCGCCTCGCGATGCGCGAGTGTAGCTGAGGCGCGGCGCCGCTGGCGTGCGGGATCACCCGGCAGGCTGCCAGGACGGCCGCGTTCGGGTTGACAATGAAAGTCATGTTCAATATCAGGGGCGTCCCCTCCATCGGAGCGTCCAGCCGTGTCCCGACTCCCGTTCGTGCTGCTCGCGCTCACCGCCTGCGCCGGAGACGGCGCCGACACCTCCGACCCCCTCGCGGGGCTCACGCTCGTCACGGAGGATCCCTCCGACTCCCCGATCGACGGGCTCTCGGACGAGTGGGCCGCGCGCTTCGCCGACGGCGACGCCCACTTCGAGGCGAGCTTCCGGGAGGCGCAGGGGCTCGGCCCGGCGTACATCCGGGCCTCCTGCGAGGCCTGCCACGCCGACGACGCCCGCGGGCCCGGCATCGTGACGAAGATGGTGGTGCCCGACGACGCCGCGGCCGACGCGGAGCTCCTGCCGTGGGGCCACACCGAGCGGCCGCACGTGGCCGGCGGCGCGTCCACGCCGCTCCTCGCCCCCGACGACGCGCGGGTGGTCGTCACGACGCGCACGCCGCCCGCGGTGTTCGGGCGCGGCTGGCTCGAGGCCATCGACGAGGACGCGATCCTCGCGCTCGCGGAGGAGCAGGCCGCCGAGGGGCTGGTCAGCGGTGCGCCCAACCTGGTGGTCTGCGCCTTCGACGATCCGAACGCGGCGTCGCACTTCCCCGGCTGCACGCCCGGCGAGACCGTGCTCGGCCGCTTCGGGCTCAAGGCGCGCATCCCCACGCTCGACGGGTTCGCGGCCGACGCCTACCAGGGCGACATGGCGATCACGTCGCCGATGCGGAGCGCCGAGCTCCCGAACCCCGACGGGCTCGCGGACGACGCGGCCCCCGGCGTCGACATCGAGCTGGAGGCGGTGAACGTCACCGCCGACTACATGCGCCTGCTCGCGATCCCGGGCCGGGAGGCGGCGGAGGGCTCCACGTTGTTCGGCGAGGCGGGGTGTGACACGTGTCACGTCCCCGCGCTCCCCACCCGCGCGGATTGGCCCGTGCCGCAGATCGCGGGGACCGACGCCCCGGTGTTCACCGACATGCTCCTGCACGACATGGGCGAGGGCTTCTCCGACGGGCTCACCGACGGGCTCGCCGGGCCGTCCGAGTGGCGCACGGCCCCGCTCGTCGGGCTCCGGCACCTCCGCTCCTACCTGCACGACGGCCGCGCCGCGACCGTCGAGGACGCCGTCGTTGCCCACGGGGCGGCCGGCTCCGAGGCCCTGTTCTCCGCCGAGCGCTTCGCCGCGCTCTCCGACGCCGACCGCGCCACCCTCCTCGCCTACGTGGAGTCGCTGTGATCCTGTTCCTCTTCGCCTGCGCCAACGACAACGACAAGGCCACCGATCTCGAGGCCCAGGCCGTGCTCGACGTGAAGGCCCTCACGGACACGGAGCTCGGCGCGCTGGCCGACGCCGCCCTCGCGATCCAGTCCGCCGCGCCCGCGCCGGACGCGGACGGGTGGGGGGCCGGCGAGACGGCCGCGATGGAGAGCGCGTGGAAGGACGCGCGCGGGGCCTACGAGCGCGTGGAGGGCGCGATCGCGGTGCTCTTCCCGGATCTGGACGCGGCCACGGACGAGCGGTACGACGGCTTCATCGCGGAGGGGCCGGACGACGATCTCTTCGACGGCGAGCACGTGACCGGCGTGCACGCGGTCGAGCGCATCGTGTGGGCGGACCGCCACCCGGAGTGGGTCGTGGCGTTCGAGGCCAACCTCCCGAACTACACACCCGCCGCGTTCCCCGCGGACGAGGCGCAGGCGACCGCCTTCCGCGACGGGCTCTGCCAGCGCCTCGTGGACGACACCACGTCGATGCGCGACCAGTTCGAGCCGCTCGCGCTCGACCCCGCGGCGGCGTTTCGCGGCGTCATCGGCTCGATGGCCGAGCAATACGAGAAGACCGCGCTCGCGTCCACCGGCGAGGACGAGTCCCGCTACGCCCAACACACGCTCGGCGACATGCGCGCCAACCTCGACGGCGGCCTCGCCACCTACGAGGCGTTCGCGCCCTGGCTCGTGGCCGAGGGCGGAGAGGCGATCGACGCGGAGATCCGCGCCGGCTTCGCCCGGGTGCAGGCGGGCTACGACACGATCGGCGGCGACGCGATCCCCGCGGTGCCCGAGACCTGGAACCCCGACGCCCCGAGCGAGGCCGACCTCGCGACGGAGTACGGCCAGCTCTGGCAGCTGTTGTCGACCGAGGCCGACCCCACCATCGAGGGCTCGCTGGTCGAGCGGATGACCGCGGCGGCCGACCTCCTCGGGATCGAGCAGCTCCCGTGACCCTGCTGCTCCTGGCCGGCTGTCTCGACCACGACCCGATCCCGGGCCAACAGGACGCGTTCGTCGCGATGCAGTCCGACTTCGAGGGGTACCCCTCCTGGGAGTCGGTGACCGTCGCGGCCGAGGACACCGGGCACCCCGACGGGGCGCGCACGGTGTACGTGAACGAGATGCCGGAGGGGGGTGACACCTTCCCGGTGGGCACCGTGATCGTGAAGGAGATCGCGGGCGGGGACATCCACGCCATGGCCAAGCGCGGCGGGGGGTACAACGCCGACGGCGCGGTCGGGTGGGAGTGGTTCGAGCTCGTGCTCTCGGACGGCGCGCCGGTCATCAAGTGGCGCGGCACCGAGGCGCCCGAGGGCGAGGCCTACGGCGCGCTCCCGGGCAGCGAGCCCGAGGACACCGGGGATCTCGTGACCGGGGACTGCAACACGTGTCACGGCGCCGCGGTCGAGAACGACTACGTGCACGCCGTTCCGCTGGGGGGCTGATGGAGCCGGTCGACGTTGGGACGAAGGCCGACGAGGCCGCGCTCGTGCGCGGGCTCCAGGACGCGCGGCTCGACGCGGAGGGCACCGTGGTCGGCGGCTACGGGCAGATCCAGGCGCGCTGGCTCGGGGTGGGGCCCGATCCCCGCTTCCAGGGCGAGGCGACCGTGCGGCGGCTCGTGCTGTTCGTGTCCCACGACTTCTCCAACCTGGGCGCGCCCATCCGCGCCTACACCGAGCTCGAGTGGGAGAACGCCATCGCGGGGGACGGGCAGCCCGGCTCGGTCGAGGTCGAGCAGGCCTTCCTCGAGTGGCGCGTGGCCGGGGACGCGCTCTCGGCCCGCGCCGGGCTCGTGCTCGTGCCCTTTGGCATCGTGAACCAGTGGCACGAGCCGCCGGTGTTCCACGGCGTCGAGCGCCCGTCGTTGGATCTCACGCTCATCCCGACCACCTGGCGCGAATTGGGCCTGGGAATCGTGGGGAAGCCCGGCATCCTCCGCTACGAGCTCTATGCCACCACCGCGTTGGATCCCGCCGGCTTCGACGACGCGGGCATCGTGAACGGGCGCACGCTCGGCGCGGCGTCGCCGGCCGACGCGGTGGCGTTCAGCGGGCGCGCCGAGGTGGAGCCGATCCTCGGGCTCGTCGCGGGCGTGTCCGGCTACGCGAGCGACGCGGGCGGGGCAGGGGACTGGTACGACCCCACCGGGGAGCGGCTCGACCTGTCGCTGCCGGTGCTCGGCGCGGAGGTGGACGCGCGGTGGCGCGGGTACGGCTTCGAGGCGCGCGCGCTGGGCGCCATGTTCTGGCTCCCGGAGTCGGACGACCTGATGGAGGCCCGGAAGGCGGACGGGAGCCCGTACTTCCCCGAGGGGAGCGGCGTGGTCCCCACGTCGATGCGCGGCGGCTACGTGGAGCTGGGCTGGAACGTCCTGTACTTCACCGACAGCACGATGGAGCTCGTGCCCTTCGCGCGGCTCGAGCACTACGACACGCAGACGACGGTCCCTGACGGCTATGCGGCGAACCCGCTCCGCACGGTCGACGAGGCCACGTTCGGCCTGACCTGGCGGCCGATCTCCAACGTCGCGGTGAAGGGCGACGTGCAGCTGCGCGACCGGAAGTACGGTGACGACGAGCTACAGTGGGACGTCGGCGTGGGGTACATGTTCTGACGGCGGAGGGGCGGCGGATGCGCGGACGGATGCGGCTGATCGTGGGAGCGCTGGGGATGGTGGCGGCGATGCTGGTGTCGCGCACCGCTTCTGCGTACGTCTACTTCACGCCGGAGGCGCTGGTCGCGAGCTTCTTCCCGCAGGGCACGGTCGAGGTGGTGACGTACGAGCCGGACGCGGCCGTGCGCGCGCAGCTGAAGAACACCCTCGGCTATGAGCTGCCGAAGCCCGCTTATACGATTCGCGTCGGCAAGCTGGACGGCGCGGTGACCGGCTACGCCGTCCTCGACGAGCAGCTCGGCCAGCACGAGCCGATCGACTTCGGCGTGCTCCTCGACGCTTCTGCGAAGGTCAAGCGCGTGGAAGTGATGGTGTACCGCGAGCCCTACGGCGACGGCGTGCGCGGCGAGGCCTTCCGCAAGCAGTTCCTGGGGCTCGGCCCCGGCGCCCCCATGCGCCCCGGCAAGGAGATCCGGGTGGTGTCGGGCGCCACGATCTCCACCCGCTCGATCGCCACGGGCGTCAAGCGCGCGGTGGCGCTCGTGGCGGCGTACCTGGGAGCCCCGGCGTGATGCGCGGTCTCGAGCTTCTTGGGGCAGGGGGGGCCGAGCCCCGAGCCTGTGAAGAAATCCCCCAGAAGAGAGCCTGTGGAGAAACCGGAGCC
>CAYWGD010000211.1:0-8965 GCA_964457335.1 uncultured Enterobacteriaceae bacterium
CGGGCGGCCGGCTGCCCCCCCGACGACGCCCCCACCGCCGCCGTCGTCGCCGCCCTCGCGCCTACCGCGCCACGTCCGCCCAGCGCGCGCGCCCCATCCAGAGCGCCCGCCAGGTCGCCAACTCCCCGCGCGTCCACGTCGCCCGGTCGGCCCGCCGCGCCCGCCACCACTCCGGCGCGTCCCGCAGCCCCTCCGCGAGCCCCTGGAGCGCCGCGCGCTGCGCCTCCGGCTGCACGCCCTCGCCGGGCCCACGTCCCGCGGCCGCGAGCGCCGCGAACAGCGCGTAGCGCCCCGCCGTCCAGGCCGGCATCGTCACCAGCGCGCCGAGCGGCAGGCTCCGCACCGCCGCGCGCACCCGGTTCCGCTCGATCGCGCGGAGCTTCGCGGGGCTCGTCCGGCCCCAGGTCGCGCCCAGGTGGTGCCACACGAGCGCGTCCGGCACCGGCGTGATCGGCACGGCGCGCCGCACCATCCGCAGCGACAGGTCCACGTCCTCGCCGAAGCTCCCGAAGCGCGGGTCGAAGCCGCCCAGGGCGTCCCAGGTCGCCCGCGCGAACAGGACCGCCGCCCCGGAGAACCCCCCGGGCGCCCCCGGCAACGGCACGTCGGGGCCGCCCCGCCCCCGCGCCCACACGGCCCCGTCGGGAAAGAGCCCGTGGCCGACGTTGTCGAGCCGCCCGGTCCCGTCCGCGAGCCGGATGCGCGGCTGGTAGACACCCGCCCCGCGCCACCCCGCCTCGAGCGCCGCGAGGCAGCCCGGATCGAGCCGCGTGTCGTCGTTGAGCAGGAGCGGCTCGCCCCGCGTGGCGGCGATCCCCGCGTTGGCCGCGCGCGCGTACCCCACGTTCGCGCGCAGCTGGAGGGCGGGCCCGTCCACGGGCACGACCCCGTCGTTGCTCACGACGACGAGCGCCTCGTCCGCCGGGCGCGTCTGGGCCGACAACGAGGCAAGGCACTCCCCGAGGAGGGCCCCGCCCACGTGCGTGACGATGACCACCGAGATGCGCACGCGCCCCCGTATGCCACGATCGGCGCGCCGGCTCCGCGCGGACGGTAGCGCTCGCGCCGCGCCCCGGTGTCCGATGCGCGCACCCTGGAGATGCCCATGTCCGTCGTGTCCCTGGTCCTCGCCCTCCTCATCGGCTGCGGCGACCCCTCCTGCCCCGGCGGCAAGGTCGGCGAATGCGAGCGCGCCTGCCTCGAAGGCGGCTGCACCTGGGAGGCCGACGGCGCCGGCGACCTCGACTACAGCTGCGAGGGCGGCGGCTGCGACCTCGTCGTGACGGGCGCGGGCTCGGTCTTCCTCGACTGCACCGGCGGCGACTGCACCGTCACCGCCGCGGGCTCCGGCGAGGTCACGCTCGCCTGCGACGGCGGCGGCTGCGGCATGACCTGCTCCGGCATGGGCACCTGCTCCATCACCAGCTGCCCCGACGACGACTGCACGCTGGAGTGCACCGCGGTCACGCCCGTCTGCGAGTAGCCGCTCCGCCTACCCGTGCACCCACACCACGCCGGCCCGCCCGTCCACGGTCACCTCGACCCCGTCGCGCAGCCGCGCCGTCGCGCCGGGCAGGTTCACGACCCCGGGCAGCCGGTACTCCCGCGCCACGACGGCCCCGTGGGACAACATCCCGCCGAGCTCGAGCACGAGCCCGCCGGCCCGCGCGAACAGCGGCGTCCACCCGGGGTCGGTCGCCCGCGCGACCAGGATCTCGCCGGGCTGCAGCTTTCCCCCCTCGTCGGGGGAGCGGATCACCCGCGTGCGCCCGCGCACGACCCCCGGCGAGATGCCGAGCCCCTGGAGCCGGTGCGCGTCGCCGCCGGCCACCGCGAGGGCCTCGTCCCCGTCGAGGAAGTCGGGCGGTGACGGGTCGATCGGCTCGGCCGCCCGCCGCGCCGCGGTGCGCCGCAGCTCGTCGACGCCCAGGGAGCCGTCGAGCTCGCCGACGGTCAGGAAGCGCACGTCCTCGGGGTCCTCGAACCATCGCGCCCCGAGCGCCACGAGCTTCCGCTTGAGCGCGAACAGCACCCGGTCGAGGTGGTAGCGCTGCTCCTCGCGGAGCCGCAGGTAGGTCTGGGTCAGCCCGATCGCCCGGCGCAGCGTCGCGTCGTCGATCCGCGCGAGCGCCGCCTTCGTCTCGGCCTCCTCCACGCGCAGCCGGCGCGCGGGGTCCTCGCCCTCCGCCGCGACCGCCGCGAGCCGCGCCACGCCGGCCGGATCCTCCGCCCAGCGCCGCGCGAACACCTCCCAGCTCGCCGACGACCGGTGGCCGTGCGCCGCCAGGAAGGCGTCGAGCCGCGACGGATCGCGCCCCACCGCCCAGAGCTCCGCGTTCACCCGCGCCGTGATCGTGCCCGTCGGCGCGCGCAGGAGCGGCGCCCGCAGGTCCTCCGGCAGCAGCGGCCCCACGATCTCGTAGGCCATGTTCGCGAAGAGCAGCGACGTGATGTGCACCTTCACGTAGTCGCGCACGATCGGCGTCGCGACGTGGAGCGCCCGGTCCGGCGGCGCCGCCTCGAGCTCCGCGAGCCGGCCCGGCAGCTCCGCGAGCCACTGGTCCCACGCCTTCCAGTTCCCGAACGGGTTCCAGCGGAAGCGCCGCCAGCGCCGCTCGGCGAACGTCTCGCTCAGGATCGAGGCGTACACGCGCAGATCCGGGGGGGCGGCCGCCCGGCGCACCCACGCGCGCTCCTCCTCCGGCGGGAAGAAGTCCAGCATGAACCGCGGCGGCGGCGCGCCGGGCAGCTTGAACGCGAGGTGCCGGAAGATCGTCACGTTCACGTAGGGGTGCCCGCGCACGAGCCGCAGCGGCGGGTCCCCGCCCAGGTAGCGCTGGGACGTGCCCGGGTAGGCCACGAAGTGCTCGAGGATCGGCGCGATGATCGACCAGCCGAGCGGCGTCGCCCCCTCGGGCCAGCGCTCCCCGAGGAAGCGCCGCGACCACAGCGTGCGCCCGCCGCGCGGCAGCTCCTGGCGCGTCGTGATCGGCCGCGACTGCACCACCCAGAAGCGCCCGGCGCGGTCCTGCGCCCACTCCACGTCCTGCGGCCCGCCGAGCACGCTCTCCGCGCGCAGCCCGAGCCGGCACAGGTCGTAGAGCTCCTCCCGGGGCAGCTTCCGCGCCAGCGGCGCCGCCGCGTCGAGCTGCGCCACGCCCGCGCCCTTCACCACGAGCTCGTGCTCCTGGCGGCTGATCGTCTCGGTCTCGAGCTCGAGCCGCGTGCGCGCGAGCAGCGCCTGCACCGGCGCCGGGGTGCGCCGTGGCCGCCGCACGAGGTAGCGGTCGGGCACCACGACGCCGCCCACGAGCGGCTCCCCGAGCCCCCACACGGCCTCGATCGCCATCTCCCGCCAGCTCCCGGTGACCGGGTTGACGGTGAACATCACGCCGGCCGTCCGCGCGTCGACCATCTCCTGCACGAGCAGCGCCATCGCGCCCGGCGGCACCTTCCCGCCGCGGTACGCCACCGCGCGCGCCCCGTGGTAGCTCGCCCAGCAGCGGCGGATCGCGTCCGCGAGCCCCGTCGGCTCCACGCCGAGCACGCTCTCGTACTGCCCGGCGTGAGACTGGGTCTTCCCGTCCTCCTCCAGCGCGCTCGACCGCACCGCCATCCGCGGCGCGACCCCCCGGATCGGCGGCAGCTCGGCCTTCAGCAGCGCCTCGCGCAGCGCCGCGTGGTCCCCGCGGACCGCGAGCTGCCAGAGCCCGGCGTCGCGCAGGTAGTCGCGGAACACCTCGGCGGGGAGGACCCACGTGGGCGGCACGGGCACGCCGCGTTGCGCGAGACGCCAGAGCGCCGCGCCCTTCCCGCCCGCGGCGCGCGGCCCAGCTTCGGACAACGGAATCAGCACGCCGCGTTGCTAACCGGTCGCTCCGGCGCGGACTGTCACGGCTTGCCCCGGTGGAAAGGCGGCGAGGGCCGGGCGCGCCGGCGCCGCGCCGGGGGCTCCACCGTCGAGGAGCGCGGCGTGCGCGGCGCCGTCGGGTGTCCTGCGGGGTCGCGGCGGAGCCGCTCCGTCGGCGGCCTGTGCGGCCGCCGACCGGGGCGGGCTCGGGAGAGCGGCGCGGCCTCCGGCCCGCGGGAGCCGCGCGCCCGCCCCGCCCTCCGGCCCCCCTCGCGCGGGGGAGAACGACTCGAGCTCGAACTCGGACTCGGACTCGGACTCGGACTCGGACTCGGACTCGGACTCGCGGGTCATTGGTAAAGCTGCTTGACGAACATAGTCAAGCAACCTTACTATCTGGGGGCCGCCAAAGGAGGCCCCCGATGACCGCGCTCCCCGCCCCCCTCGCCCGCCCCGCCTGGCTGGGGCTCCTCCTGTCCGCATGCGCCGTCCACCACGGCCCCGCCGCCGCGCCGGGCACCCCCGCGGCCGCGGTCGCCTGGATCGACCACGCCGCCTACCCCTTCGCCTCGCGCTTCTTCGACGCCGACGGCGGCCGCATGCACTACCTCGACGAGGGCCAGGGCCCCGTCGTCGTGCTCGTGCACGGCACGCCGAGCTGGTCGTTCGAGTGGCGGGCGCTGGTGCGCGACCTCGCGCGCGACCACCGCGTGATCGCCCCCGACCATGTCGGCTTCGGGCTCTCCGACAAGCCGGCCGACTGGGCGGGCACCCCCGCCGCGCACGCCGCCAACCTCGAGAAGCTCCTTGCCCACCTCGGCGTGGAGCGGGCCACGCTCGTCGTGCACGACTTCGGCGGCCCCATCGGGCTCGCGTGGGCGCTCGCGCACCCCGAGCGCGTGGAGCGGCTCGTGATCTTCAACACCTGGATGTGGGACGCGGGCGAGAAGGCGGCGAAGCTCTCGAACGTCGTGAAGGGCGCGCTCGGCCGGTATCTCTACCTGGAGCGCAACTTCTCGCCGCGCCGCCTCGCGCCGATGTCGATGAAGGTGAAGCCCTCGGCGGACGTGCTCCGCCACTACAGCCACCCCTTCCCGGACCCGGCGAGCCGGGTCGGCCCGTGGCGGCTCGGCGTGGAGCTCGCGGGATCGGCGGGCTGGTACGCCTCGCTCTGGGAGAAGCGCGCCGCCATCGCGGACATCCCGACGCTCCTCGTCTGGGGCGAGGCGGACCCGACCTTCGGCGAGGCCGAGCTGGCCCGCTGGCGCGAGGCGCTCCCCGCGGCGCGCGTCGTCACGCTCCCCGGGGTCGGGCACTTCCCGCAGGAGGAGGCACCCGAGCGGGTCGTGGCGGAGGTGCGGACGTTCCTGGCGCGGTGAGCGCGGACGGACGACCGGTCGAACGGTCGCGTGCGCGGTACCATCCGCGCCATGCGCCCGCTCGGCCCGATTGCCCTCCTGCTCCTCGCGAGTTGCGAGCCGGACCTGCCCGCGCCCGTGTCGCCCGGCCGCCCCCCGCCCTCCCCGCGGCCCGCCGGCGCCTCCGACACCTGGCTGTCCGTCGTCCAGGCGCGCATCGCCGCCGAGGCCCGCGCGATCACGCCGCGGGACGCCGGCTTCCGCGCGCACATGCCCGCCGCCGGCCTCGTGGCGCGCTTCGACGCCGACGGGGTCGCGGTCGGCGACGCGCTCGCGGTCCGCACGACCGCGTGGGGCCGCCCCGACGATCTGGTGCGCGTCGGCGAGCGCGCGCCGACCCTCGGGGCGTGCACCACGGAGCTCGACGCGCAGGATCGGTGCATCCGGCGCCTGGAGTACGCGGACGAGGGGCTCACCGAGTGGTGGATCGGGCTCGGGGACGGCCTGGAGCAGGGCTGGACCCTCGACGCCGCGCCGCCCGGTGACGGCCCGCTCGTGCTCGACGTGGCCGTGGACGGCGCGCTCGCGCTCGACGGCGGCGGCGAGGAGCTCGCCCTCACCGACGCGGACGGGCGCGCCTGGACCGTGGGCACGATCGCCGCGTGGGACGCCGACGGGGACGTGCTCCCCGCGCGCATCGTGGCGACCGACGACGGCCTGCGCGTCGAGGTCGACGACGCCGACGCGGTCTACCCGGTGACGGTCGACCCCCTCTACTCCACCGCCTCCGTCACCCTCGAGGCCGAGACGGCCGCGTCCGGCGCGCTCGGCGCGGACCTCGACATCCTCGGAGACGTGAACGGCGACGGCTTCGAGGACGTCGTCGTCGGGGCCCACACGTACGGGGGCTACACCGGGCGGGCCTACGTGTACCACGGCTCGGCGACCGGGCTCGAGTCCACCGCGACCACCACGATGACCGGCGAGGACGAGTACGACTCCTTCGGCGCGCAGGTCGCCGCCGCGGGGGACGTGAACGGCGACGGGTACGCAGATGTCGTCGTCGCCACGTACCAGCACGACGCCTACGCGGGCCGCGTGTACGTGTTCCACGGCTCCTCCGCCGGCGTCTCCGCGACGGCCGCCACCACCCTGGACGGGTCGGCCGCGAGCTACCTCGGGTACGCGGTCGACGGCGCGGGGGACGTGAACGGCGACGGCTACGCCGACCTCGTCGTCGGCTGCGCGTCCCCCGGCACCGCGATCATGGGCGTCGTCTACATCTTCAACGGGTCCGCCACCGGCGTCGACCCGACCGCCGCGAGGGTCCTGCTCGGGGCGTCCGTCAGCGAGCGCTACGGGAGCGCCGTGTCGGGCGCGGGGGACATCAACGGCGACGGCTACGACGACGTCGTCGTGGGCGCCTACGCCTACAGCGGCGGACGGGTGTACGTGTACAACGGGTCCGCCACCGGGGTCTCCCTCTCCGCCGACGCGACCATCACCGGCTCGTCCTCGTACCACGCCCTCGGCGAGAGCCTCGCGCGCGCCGGCGACGTCGACGCGGACGGCTACGACGACGTGATCGTCGGGGCCCCCTCGGACAGCTCGGGCCGCGCCGGGAACGCCTACGTGTTCCACGGGTCCGCGAGCGGGTTGTCGACCTCGGCCACCACGACGCTCACGAGCTCTACCACCGGCGACGAGTTCGGCGCGCGGGTCGCGGGCGGCGGCGACGTCGACGGGGACGGCTACGACGACGTGGTCGTGGCCGCGCCGCGCTACACCTCCGCGACGGGCCAGGTGTACGTGTTCCACGGTTCGTCGGGCGGTGTCTCGTCCACGGCGACCACGACCCTCACGGGCGAGTCCACGAGCAGCTACTACGGGACCGGCCTCTCGATGGCGGGCGACGTGGACGGGGACGGCTACGACGACCTCGTCGTGGGCGCCTACTACTACGCCTCGCTGACGGGCCGGGTCTACCTCTACCCGGGCTCCACGAGCGGGGTCGCGTCCACGGCCACCTCGACGATCACCGGGACGAACGCCTCCGCCTTCGGCTACGACGTTGCGGGCGCGGGTGATGTCGACGCGGACGGCTTCGACGACGTGATCGTGGGCGCGTACGGCTACGACGACCTGGGCCGCGCCTACGTCTTCCACGGGAGCGCCTCGGGGCTCGCCACCACGGCCACGTCCACGCTCGACGGGGACAGCTCCTCCGTCCTGTTCGCCTTCACGGTGGCCGGGGCGGGCGACGTGAACGGCGATGGCTACGACGACGTGGTCGTCGGCGACCCCAGCTACGGCTCCGCCGCCGGGGCCGTGTACGTGTACGAGGGCTCCGCGAGCGGCGTGGACACGACCGTCGCGGCCACGGTCCTCGGGTCCTCGGCGTACTCGGCCTTCGGGTGGGAGATCGCCGGGGCGGGCGACGTGAACGGGGACGGGTACGACGACGTCGTCGTCGGGACGCGCAACAGTGGCTACGGCGGCGACGTGTTCGCCGTGTACCACGGCTCGGCGAGCGGGCTCTCCACCTCCCGGGCCCTGGGCGTGAGCCTCGCCGCCCACTCCGTCGCGGGCGCCGGGGACGTGAACGCCGACGGCTACGACGACGTCATCGTCGGCGAGCCCTGGGACTCGACGTACGCCGGCGCGGCGCACGTCTTCCACGGATCCGCGTCGGGGCTCGGGGCCACGGCGGACACCGTGCTCTCGGGCCCGGAGGCGTACGCGCTGTTCGGCGCGTCCGTGGCGGGCGCCGGGGACGTGGACGCGGACGGCTACGACGACGTGATCGTGGGCGCTCCCGCCAACTCCGGCTCCAGCGCGGGCGCCTCGGTCGTCCCGATGGCGTACGTCTTCCACGGCTCGGCCACCGGCGTGTCGACCACCGCCACGAGCGCGCTGGAGGGGGAGGCGGCGGGGGACGAGTTCGGGATCTCGGTGGCCGGCGCCGGCGACATCGACGCGGACGGCTACGCGGACGTGGTGGTGGGGGCGTCGGGGTACGGCTCGGAGGCCGGGCGCGTGTACGTGTACGCCGGCTCGTCGAGCGGGGTCGGGACCACCGCGACGGACACGCTCACGGGCGACGCGGTCTCCGACCAGCTCGGCACGTCGGTGGCGAGCGCCGGGGACGTCAACGGCGACGGCAACACCGAGATCCTCGTCGGCGCGCCGGGCTTTGGCGGCGGCACCGGCCGGGCGTACCTCTACCAGGACGAGCACGACCACGACGGCGACGGGCTCGGGGTCGCCGACGACTGCGACGACACCGACGCCTCGGTCACCACGGAGGGGACGCTGTTCGTGGACGGCGACGGTGACGGCTACGGCTCGACCACCACCGCCACCGCCTGCCCCGGCGCCGCCGGCTACGCCGCGACCGGCGACGACTGCGACGACGCCGACGCGGCGATCAACCCCGGCGCCGCCGAGGTGTGCGACGACGCCGACGTGGACGAGGACTGCGACGGCGCCGCCGATGACGCCGACGCGAGCGCAACCGGCCAGTCGACCTTCTACGCGGACGCCGACGGCGACGGCCACGGCGGGGCCACCACCGGCGCCTACTGCGACCTCCCCGCGGGCTGGCTCGCGACCTCGACCGACTGCGACGACGCGGACGGCGCGGTCCACCCCGGCGCTGTCGACGTCCCCGCCGACGGCATCGACCAGGACTGCGACGGCGCCGACACCCCCGGCGGCGACACCGGCTACACCGGCGACACGGCCGACACCGGCGACA
>CAYWGD010000212.1:0-8928 GCA_964457335.1 uncultured Enterobacteriaceae bacterium
GGGGGGGGGGGGGGGGGGGGGGGGGGGGCCCCCCCCCCCCCCCGCCCCAAGAAGATCAGGCCGCCCAGACCGCCCCGAGCGCCAGGATCGCGGGAACCGCCTGCACCACGAAGATGCGCGGCGACACCGTCGCGGCGCCGTACGCCCCCGCGACCACGACGCACGCGAGGAAGAACGTCTCGACGTCGCGCGCGTGGACCGCCCCCTGCGACGCGAGGACGCTGCCCCACGCGAGCCCGGCGACCAGGAACCCGTTGTAGAGCCCCTGGTTCTTGGCGAGCACCGCCGTGAGGGCCGCCTTCTCGGCGTTCATGCCGAACACCTTTCGGCCGATCGGCTTCTCCCACAGGAACATCTCGAGCACGAGGAACCAGGTGTGCGCGAGCGCGACGAGGGCCACGAGGACGGTTGCGACGGTGGACATCGGCGGACTATCGCACAGTTGCGCCGGGGACGTGAACCGCCCCGGGCACCCGGCCCGAGATCGACCCGCCCTACTTCGCGCTGATCTCCCCGTGATCGGCCCGCACCTTCGCGAAGTCCTTGATGTGCCCCCAGATCGCCGAGACGCCGCGCTTCATGTAGTCGAGGTCGTCGAGCGAGTGGAGGTTCTTGAGCTGGTGCACCAGGAACTTGGGGTGGAGGTAGAGCTTGTAGAACTGCCCGGCCATGCGCACGACCTCCTCCTGGTCCATGTCGGTGAGGACGCAGGCGGGCTCGGTCATGTCGTAGCGGTCGTACTCCTTGGCGTCGAAGCGGATCCAGCCGTTCCGCTGGCAGAGCTCGAACAGCGGCGTGCCCGGGTAGGGCATCACGACGGTCGCCTGGAGGTGGTGCGCATACCCGTTGTGCATCAGGTACTTCGCGAGGGAGAGCGTCTCGTAGGCGTCCTCCTTCGTCTCCCACGGGTAGCCGACCATCATCGTGAGGTGCGGCTGCAGGCCCGCCGCGGACGCCATCTTGCAGCCCTCGACGATCTGCTCCTTGGTGAGCGACTTGTCGAGGATGTCGATGGTGCGCTCGCTGGCGGACTCGATCCCGAGGATGAGCTTGCGGAAGCCCGCCTTCTTCATCAGGTGGACGTTCTTCTCGGTGAAGTAGTCGAAGCGGAAGTTGCAGTCGAAGACGACCTTCTCGTTGATCTTCCGGTCGATCATCTCGTTGCAGAGGCGGATGAGCCAGTTGCCCGTCGGGAGCGCGCCCGTGTCGTCGAAGATGTTCTTCGCGCCGTGGCGGTTGATGAGCATCTCCATCTCGTCGGCGAGGCGCTCGGGCGAGACGGTGCGGAACTTCGGGTAGGTGACGGTCCAGCTGCAGAAGGTGCACTTGCCGTAGGGGCAGTCGCGGCCGGCCATCGTCCAGAGGAAGGGCAGGCGGTACTTCCACTTCTCGAAATAGAGGTGGGCGTTGGTGAGGTCGCGGTCCCAGAACGGGAGCTCCTCGAGGTTGCCCTCCTGCTTGTACGGCCCGCTGTTCTTGACGGTGCCGTTCTCCTTCCACCAGATGCCGCTGCCCGGCTTCGTGCCCTTCGTGATCCAGTCCACGAGCGACTGGAGCGAGAAGTCGTAGTCGCCGCCGGAGATGCAGAAGTCGGTCTCGCTCTCCTCGAGCGTCTCCGCGGGGTTGCCGGCGATGTGGTCGCCGAAGAGCACGCACTGCGCGCCCGGCACCTTCCGCTTGATGTGCTCGACGATCTTCCAGTGCATCTTCACGACCGGCGACTTCGTCTCCATGGCGACGAGCTCGGGCTTGAAGTCCTCCAGCAGCCGGTCGAAGGCGCCCCAGCTCTTGCGCTCGGCGATGCAGTCGACCCAGCGCACGTCGTGCCCGTTCGACTGCAAGAGCGTCGCCGCCGAGGCCGGGATGCACGGGTAGAGGTAACTCGGCTCGTGGAACCACTGGAATTGGCGGTTCTGCGTGAGCATCGGCGAGCCCTTCGCGGACTCGATGGGCGGGTAGCAGACGAGGACGCGCACGCGGAGCTCCGGGCCTCGGCCAAGGTGCCATCCCGGGGCGAGGCCGTCAACGCGCTCCGGCGCCGGATCCCCAGACCTGTACGTTGGCGTCCATCCAGGCGACTCGCGCCGCGGCGAACGCCTTCACCCGCGCGATCTCCTCCTCGTGCGACGCGACGGCGTAGAGCGTGCCGCCGAAGTCGACCTGCTCGATGGGCCAGCGCTCGAAGTTGCGGTCCACGGCGTCGCCGAGGCCGGCCACGATGCCGTCGATGCGCGCGTCGACCGCGCCGTCCGCGAGCTCGGTGGCGCGCCACTCCGCCCACATCGTCGCCATGCGCTCGGTGAAGCCGGGCGTCTCGCCCATGCCTGCCACGAGCTCGGGCCGGTACACGATCCACGACCCGGGGTTCTCGTTGTCGTTGTAGGAGGGCTGGCCGAGCGAGAGGTCGAGATCCCAGGGCGCGAAGCGGAGCTTCCCGTCCGCGCCGACGTAGACGTGGTGCGAGAGGTAGAAGGCGTCGTTGTTCTTGAACACCTCCTCGGTGAGCACGAACGCGACGGCGCTGTCGAGGTCCACCACGTCCCAGAGCGCCGGGTCGCGCGCCACGATCAGGGCCTCCATCTCCGCGAGCTTCGCGGTCACGCCCGCGTCGACCTCGGCGGTCGTGACCGTCGGGTAGGTGCGCTCCCAGTGCGCGTACTGCACCGTCGACGGGATGCCGGCCTCCGCGCCCTTCACGATGAAGGAGGCCCCGGTGCCGTCGTCGGGGGGGATGTCGAGGCGGCCGTCCGCGCGGTCGATGCGCTCGACCAGCGCGTACACGCCGTAGTAGCTGCCGTTCCAGGTGAGCTCGACGTAGACGCTCTCGGGGGCCCAGTCGCGGCCGTCCGTGAGCTCCCGGTGCAGGTCGTAGGCGAGCTTGTTGCGCATGAGCGCGCGGTCGATCCACATCCCGTTCAGGAGCCAGTCGGCCTCCTCGCCCATGCCGAAGAGATCGGCGTCCTCCTGCAGCCCGGAGCGCGCGCGCAGCTCGATCGCGATCTGCGGCTTCGGGAAGCCGAGCGACGAGCGGCCGTGGAGCCCCGCACCCGCCGGTCCGTCCCACCAGATCCTCCCGTCGGGGCCGACCACGCTGAGCATGCAGTCGACCTTGCCCTCGGCGGGGAGGGCCTCGGCGCAGGTGAGCGTGGCGGCGCCGGGCTCCGCGGGGAGGACAGGCTCGGGGGCGTCCGAGACGATCTCGGGGGGCACCGCGGAGGTGTCGGCGGGGGGGATCTCCTCCGTCCGCGGGCCGGTGTCGGCGGGATCGGGGGCCGCGCAGGCGGAGAGCAGCGCCGAGAGGCCCGCACCCGCCCCGGGCCGGCGTAGGGACGGCGGCAGGGTCACGGCGGGATGGTACGGCGGGCTGGCGGCGACGGCAAACCCGGCGTCGGGGCTCATCCCGGGCCCCCGCGCGCGGCCCGGCGCCCTCCCGTCGCGAGCGACCCGATGGCAGTACGCGCTCTCCGCAGACATCTGGCTCCCGACGTTTTCGTCGCGAGCTTTCGGCGGTTTAAAGATCGGGCAACCATCGGCAGCCGCGCACGCACGGCGAGGGATCCCAGCGGAACCTCCTCGTCAGGTACGCTCCGCCACGGCGCACCCATCCCGTGCGGGCGCCCGGAGGCATCCTTGTTCCTGGTCCTGTTGTCCAGCGCCCTCGCGCTGGACGAGATGCACACGTACGCCGTCGAGGCGTTCGGTCCGGATCCCGAGTGCTGCTCCAGCTGCGGCCTCATCCCCTGGTCCATCGACGCGTCCAACGCCGTGGACAACGTGTTCGACGACTTCATCGCCGATTCGGACTGGGACACGTCCCGCACCTACAGCAACGAGGCGGTCGACCCGCAGGACTGGACCGACGCGGACGAGGACCCGGACTTCGGGAACGACGCGGACGATCCCTGGGGTGCCGACGCCGCGGACGTGGCCTTCCTCTTCACCCACGGGTCCTCCGACTGCTCGTCCGACGGCGTCGGTGACGAGCTGTCGGTGGTCATGGGCGCCTACAACGGCGATGGCACCTACGCCGACGCCTGCTCTCCAGACAGCAACGGCGAGTGGCGGTTCGGCGACGATCAGGAGGATCTCGAGATCGTCGTGATGAACGCCTGCCACACCGCCGACACCTGCGCGGTCGAGAACGGCGCGTTCGCCTTCTCGACCGGGACCGACCTGCACGGGGACGACCTGCGGCTCTACCTCGGCTTCCACGGCATCAGCTACTCGTCGCCGGGGTCGGCGGGCGAGGTGCAGGCCTTCGCGAGCACGTCCCTGAACAACGGCGTCGGGACCCACTGGCTGACCGAGCGGGTCTACTTCGGCATCCTCGGCAACGACGACCAGTGCCCGGTCGCCATCGCCTGGGGGACCGACGGCGCGGACGCGCTGGGCTTCATCAACAACGGCGGCTTCGGCGACCGCACGAACAACACCCCGCACGAGGTGCGGCGCCGGATGTGGATCGACGGCTGCGACCCGGACGAGGGAGGTGCGATGTGATCGGGCTCCTCCTCCTTCCCCTCTCCGCGGCCGCGGAGGTCCCCCTCGAGTCGTTCATCGCGGACGCCCCGCAGCCGCTCTCCTCGGCGCAGGCGTTCAGCACCATGCTCGAGACCGCCTGCGGTCCGATCGAGACGACCGAGGTCACGCTGACGGGCTCGCGCATCGAGTACACCACCGCGCGCTGCGAGGCCCTCTACCTCCCGGACCCCGGCCGCTTCAGCATCCGGTTCCTCGACGCCGACATCCATGCCGCGCGCCCCACGCGCGTCCACCCCGACGGCCTGCGCATCCAGAACGAGGCCGACCTCCAGCTCCTGGCCTCGCTCGGCTTCGACGTGGGGCAGCTCGGGGACTCGTTCACGCGCGACATCGCCGTCGAGACGCTCGCGCTCGGCGGGCAGCCGTTCGTGGAGTTCGCCGGCACCCTGACCGGCGTCGAGCGTGCCTTCGGAGACCTCTGGGTCGCCGGGAGCCGGCTCTCCGTGGTGCGAGACGCAAACGGCGATCTCCAGGAGCTCGTCGGCACCTGGCCGGAGATCGACGCCGACAGCGACCTTCGGGACGAGGACGTTCCCCTCGCGCCCGAGGTGTACCCCACGCTCCTCGGCGTGCCGTCCTCGGCGCTCATCGACACGCGTGCCACCCTCGAGCCCACGGACGTCATCGACGGGCACGTCGTCGCGGCGCGCTCCGTCACCCACGTGACGTGGCGGGTCCCCGGACCGAACGGCAGTCAGGCCGCGGTCGGGGTATACTTCGAGGGCGCGACCGCGCTCTGGGTGCAACAATGAAGAAGGCCTCGCTTCTCGCGTTACCGCTGCTCGTGTCCGCCTGCGCTAACGACGCAGCCTGCGACGATCGGCCGCTGGCCGACATCCCGGAGTCCGAACGGCCGGCGGGCCTCACGACCCTCGCCGACGCGCTCGCGGCGAGCGTGGGCACCTGGACGTCGAGCTTCGACGGCGACACGGTGACGATGACGCTCGCCACCGACGTCGACGCCATCGTGGTCTCCCTCGTACCCGCCGGGTGCAGCGGCGGGGGCCCGGCGGAGAGCAGCGTCCAGGTGGGCACCGGCACGGCGGTCGTCGACCCGGCCGGGAGCTGCGAGCTCTCCACGACCGAGGGCGATCCGGCGTGGTGCGAGTTCGAGACGGAGCAGGGCTCCTGGCAGCTCACGGTGACACCGGAGGGCTCGATGAGCGCGGTGCTCGCCGCGACGTTGCTCGGCGGCGGCGAGAATGACGTTGGGGTGGAGCTCGGCGAGTGGGCGCTCGTCGAGTAGGCGGATCGCGCAGGCGCCGAGGATTCGGGCGCCCCGCGCCCTTACACGGAACCGCCCCGTAAGTGGGCAGGACTTCGCGGCTCCCGTAGAATCCGCGCATGTTGCTCCTCCTGCTCGCCGCCTGCACCGGGCGGTCCGAACCCTGCCCCACGGTCGACACGGTCCTCGAAGAAGGCGCCGCCGCCCCGGGGCCGCTCTACAACGGCGAGTCCCACCGCCTCGTCGTCACCGGCGCGGACTTCTCCGCGCTGCCGACCGACTTCGTGGGCGGCGCGCCGATGATCCCCTCGATCGAGGTCGGCGGCGTGGCGCTGACCGAGGTGGTCTGGACCCCCGACTCGCTTCTCGGCACGCTCCCGGTGACCGATCCCCCGATGGCGCCGGGCACCTACGACCTCACCGTCACCAACCCGGCCGGCTGCGAGTACACGCTCCCCGACGCCGTCGAGATCACCGACACGCCGCCGCCGCACCTCGACGACTCCATCCGCGTCGACCGCGTGACTCCGCCGTTCGGCTGGACCGGCCAGGCGACGGCGGTCACGATCTCCGGCGCCGGGTTCGTCTCGACGCCGCGTGTGTACCTCTCCGAGGGCGCGTTCCTCCCGCTCGTCGACGCGGAGCTCGACCAGCTCGCGTTCATCAGCGGCGAGAGCCTCGCCGGCGTCGTCCCCGAGGGCCTCCCCGTGGGCGGCGGCTACGACCTCGTCGTCCTCAACGCCGACGGCGGCTACAACTTCCTCGAGGACGCCTTCACCGTCACCGCGGAGCCCCCGCCCGACGTGCTCGAGGTGCTGCCGCAGGCCGGCACGACCCAGGAGAACACGGACATCGTCATCACCGGCGCGCACTTCGACAGCGCCGCCACCGTGGTCCTCGTGGCCAGCGACGGCGGGCAGGTCCCCGCGACGGCCTCCGTCGTCGACGAGACGCGCATCGAGGCGGTCGTCCCCTCCTCCAGCATGAACGTCGGCGCGTACCTGGTCCGCGTCGGCAACCCCGACGGCAGCTACGACGACTACGCCGCGTTCGTGAACCGCAACCCCTCCGCCAAGCTCGGCACCGACGGCGCCTGGGCCGAGGGGCCGCAGCTGAACGAGGCGCGCGTGGGGGCCGGGCTCCTCGCGTCCGTCGACACCCTGGGCCGCGGTTGGTTGTGGGCCGTGGGCGGCGACGACGGCAGCGCGCCCCTCGCGAGCGTCGAGCGCGCGCAGGTCGACGTCTTCGGCACCATCTCCGGCTGGTCGACCCTCGGCACCACGATGACCACGCCCCGCGCGGACGCGGCCTACGTCGTGCATGGCGGCTTCGTGTGGGCCATCGGCGGCGACGACGGGACCGGCCCGCTCGACACCGTCGAGCGCGCCGCCATCCTCGACGGCGAGGCCGGCGCCCGCCCGGTGCTCGACGGCGAGCCCCTGGCCGGTGGCGACCTCGCGCCCGGCGCCTGGTACTACCGCGTGTCCGCCGTGATGGGCGACGACGACCCCTGGAACCCCGGCGGCGAGACGCTCGCGTCGGAGGTCGAGGTCGTGCGGCTCGAGCTCGACGAGGGCTCGGTCGGGCTCGCCTGGGAGGCCGTCGACGGCGCGGTCGCCTACCACGTGTACCGGACCGACGCGGTGGACGGCGCCGCCGGCACCGAGCACCGCGTCGCCGACGGCGTCACCGAGCTCGAGTGGGTCGACGACGGCGCGCCCGCCGGCACCGTGGGGTTCGTGCCCGACGGCGGCCTCGGGCGCTGGATCGAGGTCGAGACGCGCCTCCCCGGGGCGCGGAGCAACGCCGCGGCGGTCGTCGCGGAGGACGCGACCGGCGCGCCCCGCGTGTGGCTCCTCGGCGGCACCGACGGCGGCGGGCCGCGGCCCGAGGTGTGGGTGCTCGAGGACGACGGCTCCTGGACGGACGCCGGCACCCTCGGCGCCGCCCGCGCGGACCACGGCGCCTTCGCGGTCGGCTTCGACGAGGCGCCCAACCTCGGCGACGGCTCCCCGACCTACCTCGTGGCCATGGAGGGCGACCTCGGCGGCGGCGCCGACAGCTCCATCGAGTACGCGGCCATCCTCCCCGGCGGGCTCCTCGGCACCTTCGAGGAGCTCTCCAACACCGACGCGAACGGGCAGGCGCGGCTCGACCTCCAGGGCCTCGCGAACGCCGGCTGGATGTACGCGCTCGGCGGGGGCGGGAACGGCGGCGACGCGCAGGACACCGGCCGCCAGTCCTCCATCGACGGGCCCGACCTCGAGATGGGCTCCTGGTCGAGCACCTCCGGCAGCGGCACCTTCGCGGTCCCGCGCGCCGACTTCGGGCTCGCGCCGCTGCGGGCCACCCTCTACGCCGCGGGTGGTCGCACCGACACCGACGCGGCCACGCGCTCCGTCGAGCAGGTGGTGTACTGATGTGGTCCCTCCTCTTCTCCGCGGCGCTCGCCGCCCCCACGGCCCCCGCCGGCGCCGACGATGCCGCGATCCCCGCCGAGCCCGCCTCGCGCCCCGCCATCGGCCTTGAAGGCGGGCTCTCCCTCACGGTCCCGGTCCCTTTCGCCGGCCTCGGCCCCGGCCCCGGCCTCCGCTTCGTCGGTGACGTCGCCGTGATCGAGCGCCTGACCGTCGGGCTGGAGCTCGGCGCCCGCTTCCCCGGGGTCGCCGCCGCCACGCTCTCGGACCGCGCCCTCGGCGAGGACCTCGAGTGGCGCACCAGCCTCACCGTGCTCTCCGGGGGCGCGCGGGTGGCGTACGCCTTCGGCCCGCTCGACGGGCTGCACGGCCGCGTCGCGCTCGCGGGCGGCGTGGCCTGGCTGGCGCAGGACACGGTGACGCAGGTCGGCACGACCCACGACGCGGTGCTCACCGGGTGGATCCAACCCGAGGTGGGCGCCCTCTACCCCCTCGGGCCCGGCGCGCTCACCGGCGATCTGATCGTCCCCGTCGCGCCCGCGGACCTCCTCGTGTCGCGGTGGGTGCCGGCGGGCACCGGGGTGGCCTTCGTCGTGGGGTATCGGTTCGAGCTGTGATGGTCGATCGGGGTGCTCTTGGGGCGGGGGGGGGGGGGCCCCCCCCCCCCCCCCCCCCCCCCCCCGGGGCCCCCGCCCCCCCCGGGGGGGGGGGGGGCCCCGGCGGGGGGGCGGGCCGGGGGGGGGG
>CAYWGD010000213.1:0-8924 GCA_964457335.1 uncultured Enterobacteriaceae bacterium
CCCCCCCGCCCCAAGATCGAGACCTCGTCCTCGCGCCCCTGCACATCGGCGCGCCGGGGGAACTCGACCACGTTGTCCGTTGTCGGAACGGCGAATGGGCCCGACTCGATGCTGCCGAGGATGTCGTCGAGCGTCAGGCGTGGCGACGGCGCGCGGTCCGGCGCGAGCGCGTAGACCGCGGCGAGCACCTCGGGGTCGAGGTCCTCGGGCGGATCGGTGCCCGGCGGGCTCGCGAGCCACTCGGCCAGGCGCTGCGCTCGGGTCTCGTCGTCCACGTTTCCTCGAAGAGGAGGGTCTCAGTCGGGGGTGTACACCTTGCGGAAGGCCGCACAGGCGCGATGCAGGATCACGTCGAAGTTGCCGACCGTGACGCCCAGGCGGGCCGCGCATTCCTCCCGCTCGAGGTCCTCGAGCAGGCGGAGGCGGAGGGCCTCGGCGTAGCGGGGGTTGAGCTCGGTGAGGGCCTTCTCGATGGCCGCGCGACGCTCGTCCACCTCCACCCGGTCGTCCGGGGCGGCCCCTCCGTTCGACGACGGAGTGCCGTGCACCCGGGCCTCGGCCTCGACGGCCTCCTCCAGGCGCCGCGTCCGCTGGTAGCTGCGGAACACGTCGGTGGCGCGGTTGATCGCGATGCGGCGGATCCAGAAGTAGATGCTCTTGTTCTCCTCCGGGGTGTACTGGTCGATGCGCTCGAGGACGAGGCGGAAGGCGTCGCGGAGCACGTCCTCGGCCAGGTCCCGCACCGGCAGGCGCGGGAGGATGACCTCGCGGAAGAGGCAGTCGCCGTACCAGGCGTACAGCGTCCCCGCGGCCCGCCGGTCGCCGCGCTTGAGCGCGTCGACCACGGCCCGTTCGTCCGCGATGGGGGCGAGCTCTGCTTCGTCGTACAGGGCGCCTCCTCGCGCACCCGACCCGACAACGGTCGGCCGGGGGGGATTCTTACACGGGCGCGGCGATCGGACCGCCACGGAGCCTCCGCGTCCGCTTCCGATCGCGCTCGCGCGACCCCGGCGAGTGGCACGGCAGGCGAGCTCCGCAGTAGGATCGGGCCTCTTCCGGAACCCCGTGCTCCTCTTCCTCCTCTCCACAGCCTCGGCGCAAGAGCAGTCCGGCCCCACCGGCGGCATCGCCGGAGGGCTCATCGTGACCGAGGAGGGCAACCCGCTCGAGCGCTCCATCGGCGTCGTGGGGCGGCTCGGCGTGTCGGTGCTGCCGGTCTTCGACATCGAGGCGTGCGTGGGCCGCATGGAGGGCGACACGCGCGACCTCGGCATCGTCTACTGGCTGGCGAACCCGCGCGTCGACACGCTCTACCACCTCACGCCGAACCAGCGCGTCGACCTGTTCTTCGCCATCGGGGCCGGGCTCCAGTACGTGAACGTCAACCGCGACTCCGAGGCCGACCAGCCGAACTTCCAGGACCGCGCGCTCTACGTGAACCCGTCGACCGACTTCGTGATGAACGGCGGCGTGGGCCTCAACCTGCACCTCGCGGGGCCGCTGCACATCCGCACGGATCTGCGCTGGTACGGCACCTTCGGCCCCGACTCCACGACCGCCGCCCCGGACACCTACCAGAACATGGAGTGGACGATCGGGCTCGACTTCCGCAAGGAGGAGCCGCCCGACAAGGACGGCGACGGCATCAAGAACAAGGACGACGCCTGCCCCGAGGAGGCCGAGGACTTCGACGAGTTCGAGGACGACGACGGCTGCCCCGAGGACGACAACGACGGCGACGGCATCAAGGACCCGCGCGACGACTGCCCGCTCGACCCCGAGGACCGCGACGGGTTCGAGGACTCCGACGGCTGCCCCGAGCTCGACAACGACGACGACGGCATCAAGGACCGGAAGGACCGCTGCCCCGACGCCGCCGAGGACTTCGACCGCTGGGAGGACACCGACGGCTGCCCCGAGCGCGACAACGACAGCGACGGCATCCCCGACAAGCGCGACCGCTGCCCGGACGACCCCGAGACGCGCAACAACTTCGAGGACAAGGACGGCTGCCCCGACGAGATCCCGGTCGAGGTCAAGCGCTTCACCGGCGTCATCCGCGGCATCACCTTCGAGACGAACAAGGCCGTCATCCGCCCGACCTCGCAGGGCACGCTGCTCGACGCGCTCGACGTGCTCGAGGAGTACCCGGACGTGCGGCTCGAGGTGCAGGGCCACACCGACGACGTGGGCAACGACCAGTTCAACCTGGAGCTGTCGCAGGCTCGCGCGGAGGCCGTCGTCACCTGGTTCGTGGAGCGCGGCATCGACCCCGCGCGCTTCCGGGCCGTCGGGTACGGCGAGACGCTCCCGATCGCCGACAACAACTCCGACGCCGGCCGGGCGGAGAACCGCCGCGTGGAGTTCAAGCTGATCGAGGGGGCCCCCGAGGAGGAGTAGCGGCGTGCCCGTCGGCGGGATCCGGGCAGCCGGCCGAGCCGCTGCGGCGACGTCGGCGGTCCGGAGGGGCGTCGGTTGCTCGGGTGCCCGATAGGAGCCCGCATGCTGCTCGAACGCCTCCGCGCCGCCCGCCTCCACCACCAGCGCCGCTTCGACGACCTCGACGGGCTCGTGCGCGGCAGCGTGGGGCTGCACTCGACCGACTACGGGTCCCCCTACCTTTCCGCCTGGGCGCGCCTCGACGGCTTCGACCCCGCCGACCTCTTCGCCCGGCTGAACACGGGCCGGGGCCTCGTGCGGCTGAACTGCCTGCGGAACACGGTGCACGTCGTCCACGTGGCCGACCTCCCGCTGATCGCGGCGGCGACGGGGCCGGCGGTGTTCAACGTCGGCCGGCGCAGCCCCGGCCTCGCCAGGCTCGCCGACACGGAGGTGCGTGCCGGCATCGACGCCCTCTGCGCCGCGCTCGCGGACGGGCCCCTCGCCAACAACGACCTGAAGGCGGCCGTGCCGGCGCTGGCCGCGGACCTCCGCTACTGGCTCCTCGCCGCGATGGGCACGGGCGAGGTGATCCGCGCCGACGCCGCCCACGCCCGCAGCAACCGCACCCGCTACGCGCTCACCCGGCGGTGGGTGCCAGGGTGGGCGCCCTTTCCGGACGGGGCCGCCGAAGCGCGCCGTCGCCTCCTCGCCCGCGCGGTCGAGACCTTCGGGCCCGTCACCGAGGCCGACCTCGCGTGGTGGCTCCCGGCGCCGAAGGGCGAGGTCAAGCGGGCGCTGGCGTCCCTGGGGGCGGAGGTCGCGCACGTGGACCAGGACGGCGAGCGCTACTGGTTCCCGGCCGCGCTCGCGGACGCCGCCCCGCCCCCGCGCGACGCGCACGGGGCGTGGCTGTTGCCCTACGAGGACGCGCTGCTGAAGGGCTACCAGGACCGCGGCTGGTGCCTCGCGCCCGGCCTGAAGGACGTGCTCTTCCCCTTCGACGTGAAGCACTGGCACCCGCCGGACGGCGTCGCGCCCGGGCCGGGCCCGCACAAGGGCGTGAACGTGTCGGGCGAGGCCCGCCCGTCGGTGTGGTGGGCGGGCCGCGCCGTGGGGCGCTGGGAGCAGCGTGACGCCGACGTCGTGTGGCAGCTGCACGCGGACGTCGGCGCAGAAGGGAAGGCGCGTCTCGCCGAGGCGATCGACGGGCTGCGCCGCTTCGTGGCGGAGGGGCTCGGGCCGATCTCCTGACGCTCGCCCGCGGGCGGGACGCTACCCGCCTTCGAGCTGGAGCCCCTCCGCGGGGATGACGCCGATCGCGGCGAGCTCCTTCGTCAGCGCCTTCCGCGCGCCCGGCTTCAGGACGAGGAGCCCGCCGACGAGCACACCGGCGACGTGCCGGGCGATCCCGGGGCGGCCGAGGAGCGCCTCCGCGTCGTCGGCGTCGCGGAGCTGGAGCAGCTCCACCTGGGCGAGCCGCGCCGGGACGCCGCCGCACCACCCCCGCACCGCGATCGCCGTCGCGGGCGGCAACACCTC
Organism: uncultured Enterobacteriaceae bacterium; assembly: GCA_964457335.1. GTDB lineage: Bacteria > Myxococcota_A > UBA796 > UBA796 > SXON01 > CAJBVW01. The sequence continues at coordinate 3,922 of CAYWGD010000213.1, forward strand.
GCGCGACCGCGCGCGCAGCCACGCCACGGTCGCCTCCGGGGGGCGCCCACGGAGCTTCGCGGGGTCGAGGCGGCGGTCCGGCCCCTCGCCGGTGGTCACCGCGGCGAGCTCGTCGGCGACCATCAGGTCGGGGGTCGGTTGCAGCGTCACGGCGCCGTCGGGCGTCACGTCGAGCACCCGGGCGGGCGCGCCGCCGTAGTCGATCACCGTCCCCGTCGCCGCGCCGCGCGGCACGAGCAGGAACCGGTCGCCCACGGCGGTCCCGCCGGCCTTGGCCGCCGCGTCGCGCGCCGCCCGGTCGGCCAGCTCCACCAGGTCGTGCCGCGCCCACAACGTCGTGACGCCGTAGCCCTCGGCCCAGCCGGCGATCGTGTCGGTCACGTTGGGCGGGAGGGGCCGACCCTGGGCGACCGCGAGCGCCGCGAGCAGCGCGGTCCCGTCCAGCCCACCCTGGAGCGCCCCGAGCCAGCGCTCCCGCTCGAGCCTCCAGCGGCGCACGGGGTCGCCGGGCCCGGCCGGGTGCGCTCGCGCGGCGAGGTCGAGCTGGAACAGGACCGTCGCGGGCGTGGACGCGATCGGCGCGACCACCTCGAAGTCCATCCCGACGTGGAACCCGGCGACCGCGTCGACGGGCGGCTCCTCCGTGGTGAGCCCGAGGGCGCGCCGCCCGAGCGGGGAGATGCGCACCACGAGGTCGCAGGGCGGCGGCGTCCACTCCGGGAGCGCCGCGTCCTCCACACGGCGGTAGCCGTACGCCCCCTTGAATCGCCGGTCGTACGCGTAGTTGCTGTCGGGCGGGAGCGGCGTGTACCACTCCCCCGTGGTGCCGACGTCCACGATCCCGAGGCGCCACATCGCCTGCGCCACCGCGCCGCGCAGGAACTGCCGCTGGTGGAGCTTCTCCGAGGCGCCCTCCACGCGGAGCTCCCGCGCGTGGGAGTCGGTCCGCTCGTCGCGGAACCCGAGCACCGGGTCGAGGTCGAGCAGCGCGTCGACGAGCTCGTCGAGACGGAACCAGCCCTCGGTCGCCACGCGCGCGAGCGTCCCGTAGAGGAGCGGTCGCGCGACGGCGGCGCCGGCGGCGCGGGGCGGCGACCGCCGGGCGGTCTGGACGGGATCCTCGGGGTCGAGGTCGTCCACCCACGTCCCGCGCGCCACGAACCCCTCCCGCACCCGGGCGAGGAGCGCGCCGAGCGACGCCTCGTTCGCCGGGAGCTCGATGGCCCGGAGGTGGCCGTCCGCCAGGACGAGGAGCCCCGCCGCGCGCGCGAGCTCGTACAGCCAGGCGACCTCGGTCAACGAGGCGCCGAGCTCCTTCTCCAGCGTGATCCACGTCGCCTCGGACGGCTCGCCGTCCTTCCTCACCTTGAGCTTCCGGCGCGCCGCGCAGGCGGTCAGCAGACACAGCCGGGACGCCGTCTCTCCGCCGCGGTTCGGTCGGGTGGCGCGCACCTGCGCCTCCGGCACCCCACGGAGCTTCAGGGGCGGCGGCGGCGGCAGCGGGAGCGGCGGCAGCGCCGCGAGCCCGGGAGCCAACACGAGCGGGCCGCGCTCCTCGCGCACGATGTCCGGCACGTCGAGCTTCGATCCCCAGGAGGTCCAGTTCGCGAGGACCGCCCCGCAGGTCACGAGCCGCCCGAACGCCTGGTCCACGCCGCGGTCGCCGCGCATCCGCGCCTCGCCGAGGACCCTGCCCTTCGTCGGCGTGGGCGTCCGGGCGAGGATCGCGAGGATCGTCCGCTCGGTGGGCTCCCACTGCGCCCGGTGGAACGTCTCGGGGTCCACGATCCGGCGCGCCACGAGCTTCATCCGCTCCGCCTTCGTCGTGACGCCCTTCCCGTCGCCCCACGCCGCCGCCATGCCCGCGAGCGCGGCGGTCGTGTAGTTGTCCAGGATCTCGTCGAGCTTCACGCGCCCTCCACCAGCCGGGGCACCTGCCCGAGCTTCGCGAGGCGCGCCGCGAACCGCGCCTGGTCGGCGGGACGGATGGCGGCGAGCCCGGGCGCGGGGCGCGCGGCCACGAGCTTGCCGAGCTGCGGGTCGGCGAGGAGCAGGTCGAGCGCCTTCGGGTCGGCGGTGAGCCAGACGAGGCCGCGGTGGACGGTGGGGGCGGGCATCGCCCCGTTGTATCCGCCGTGCGCTCGGGGAGGCGTCCCCCCGAGCTACCCGTCGAACAGCACCCCGCGCCCCAGGATCCAATTCGGATCGGCCGCCCGCTTGAGCGCCCGCCACCCGTCGAGCACGTCGGGCGGCACCATCAGCGCGAGGTGGGCCTTCTTGAGCCGGCCGATGCCGTGCTCCGCGCTCACCGTCCCGCCGAGCGCCACGGCGTGCTTCGCCAGCTCCAGGTAGCGCCGGCGCGCCTCGGCGAGCTCGGCGGCGTCCTTCGGCAGGAAGTTCAGGTGCAGGTGGTTGTTCCCGATGTGGCCGAAGCAGACCGTCGCCATGTCCGGCTGGTCGTAGGCGGCGAGCATCTCGGGGAGGGCGGCGTCCGGCACCGCGAAGTCCGTGCCCACCTTCTGCACGCCGTTCCGCGCGATGATCTCGTTCACCGTGGCCGGGAGCGCGTGCCGCACGGCGTGGAGCTTCGCGCGGCCGGCGTCGTCCTCCGCCACGATCGTGTCGTCGAGCAGCGCGTCGGCGGCCGCGAGCGCGTCGAACCACGCCTCGAGCGGCGGCTCCCCGTCGTGCTCGATCTCGAGCAGGATCGCCGAGTCCGCCACCGGAACGACCGGCACGCGCCCGCGGATGAGGTCGAGGGACCGCCGGTCGAAGTACTCGATGCACCGCGGCCCCATCGTGCGCGCGGCGACCACGAAGCCGAGCATCGCCTCGCGCGTCGGGAAGTAGGCCAGGAGCGTGAGCACCGCCTTCGGGAGCGGGATCAGCTTCGTCCGCGCGCGGGTGATCACCCCGAGCGTGCCCTCCGCGCCGATCACGAGGTCGAGCAGGTTGGTGGCGGGGAAGTAGCCCGCGGCGGTCTTCACCTTCGGCTCCTCCCAGGCCGGCGTCGGCCAGGGGAGCGGGGTCGTGCGGTCGACCCACCGGATCTCGCCGGTCGGCGTCACGAGCTCGACCGCCTCGATCCACGGCCGCGTCGGCCCGTACTTGAACGTGCGCGCGCCCGAGGCGTTGCACGCGATGGCGCCGCCCACGCTGCACTCGTTGCGCGAGGTGGGGTCGGGCGGGAAGAACAGCCCCTCCCGCTCCACGCCGGCCTGGTACTCGCCGAGGAGCACGCCGCCGTCGACGTCGTCGGTAGCGTGCACGCGGGAGAGGTGCTCGGTCGAGAGCAGCACGCCCCCCTGCGGCACGGGCGCGCCCGTGGTGGACGTGCGGCGCGCGGTCACGGTGACCGGCGTGCCGTCCCGCTGGCAGCGCGCGAGCAGGGCGGCGACCTCCTCGGCGGAGCGCGGCCGGTAGAGCGCCTCGGCGTGCCCATGCAGGTTCGACGCGTCCGTCAGGTAGGCGGCGAGGATGCCGGGATCGGTGATCGGGTCCACGGGGGCGGCCTATCGCGCAGCGCCGGGGCGCGCGGGTGGAGCGGGAGCGTGTTCGGTGGTGGGCGGATCCGGGCGCGCCCCCGCCCGGGGGGCGGGGTCGGGTGTCTTCCGGGCTCGGGCCGGAGGCCCTCGGTCGGCCCGCCGCGCGCGGGCCGACCGGCGCGGGCGTGGGGCAGCGGGGTGGCCTGCGGCCCGGGGAACGGCGGGGCCCGCGCCGCCCTCCAGCCCCCCTCGCGCGGGGGACGGCCTGTCGACCTTTCGACCTTTCGACCTGTCGACCGGTCGACCTGTCGACCTGTCGACCTGTCGACCGATCGACCTGTCGACGTTTCGACCGATCGACCTGTCGAGTTGTCGACCGATCGACCGATCGACCGATCGACCTGCGACCGGGTGCGAGGGCCTCCGCCGGGCCGCGGGTTGGCTGCGGCGCGGCCCCTCGGCGGGGCGAGGGCCGCGTCCTCGCTCAACCCGCGGCCCGACGGAGGCCCGATGCGTTTCGATCACGAGAACCTCGACTGCTACAAGCTCGCCCTCGGCGTCGCCCGGTGGGCGGCCTCCCTGCGGGTGCCGCCCGGGCGGGCGCACCTGCGCGACCAGCTGACCCGGGCCGCCGACTCGGTGGTGCTCAACATCGCCGAGGGCTGCGCGCGCGGCGGGGACGCCGGTCGGAACCACTTCCGCATCGCCGCGGGCTCGGCGGCGGAGGCCTGCGCGGTGTTGGACCTGCTGGCACACGCCGAGGCGGCGGCGCGGCAGGCGGAGCTGCGGCGCGTCGGCGCGATGCTGGCACGGTTGCGGTAGGTCGAGGCGCGAGCGGCCGGCCGAGCCGTGCGGCTACGGCGCGAGCCGCACCGCCGTCACGTACATCCGCGCGAGGCCGATGGAGGCCGTGTACTCCTCGCGGTTGCACGGCTCGGCGGAGCCCACCAGCTCGAACGTCAGCGTGGCGCCCCGCGCGCCGTCGGGCACGGGGTGCAGGTAGTGGAGCACGAGGGGCTGCGTGTGCGTCGTGCCGCCCCCGCAGCTCATCTCGGCGCCCTCCTCCAGCACGGCCTCGGCCGCGCCGGGCGGGCCCACCTTCAGGGTGTAGCCGAAGTGCTCGGCGAAGCCCTCCACCTCGGGGATGAGCGTGGCGTCGACCGCGAGGTAGTCGGCGTCGTCCGGGACGCGCACGGTGACGACGGCGAGCGCTCCCGCCGCGTTCGTGATCGCCTGGCCGCCGCCAGTCTCGACCGCCAGGAGCGTGGGCCCGCCCCCGCAGCAGCCCGGCGCGGAGTCGATCGGCGCGCTCGCGCCGGTTCCGTCGGAGCAGCCGAGCGCGAGGAGGAGCAGCATGACGGGAGATTGTACCGCGCCTGAACGGGGGGGCCGTGCCCCGGGGGGCGGCCGAGGCCCGGCGGCCATCCAGCGGGGGTCATCCGGGATGACCCCCCCTCCGTGACCGCAGGGCGGCCATCCAGCGGGGGTCATCCGGGATGCCCCCGCCTCCGTGACCGC
>CAYWGD010000214.1:0-352 GCA_964457335.1 uncultured Enterobacteriaceae bacterium
GTGTTGCGGGGGTTGGGGGGGGGCCCCCCCGGGCGGGGGGGGGGGGGGGGGTGGGCGGGGGGGGGGGGGCGGGGGCCCCCCCCCCCCCCCGCGGGGGGGGGGCGCACCGCCGCGGGCCGCCCGATCCGCCGCGGCCTCCGGCCCGGTGGCCAGGCGCGCCCGCGGCGCCTTCCGGCCCCCCTCGCGCGTGCGTCCGCGCGGGCCTTCCCGCGGGAGGAGGGCCCACGCGCACGGAGGTGCGTTCGCAGCGCCAGGGGGGGCGTTGCGGGGGGGGCCCGCCCCCCCCCCCCCACCACCCCCCCCCCCGCCCCCCCCCGGGGGCGTAGCCCACCCGGGCCCCCCGCCCCCCGCC
>CAYWGD010000214.1:362-8844 GCA_964457335.1 uncultured Enterobacteriaceae bacterium
GCCCCGGGGGGGGGTGGGGGGGGGGCCCCGCCCCCCCCGCCCCAAGACCTATCGCTCGATCACCGCGCGGAGGTCGTCGCCTCGCGGGACCACGCGCCACGCGCCGTCCACCCGCGCGCGTACGCGCTCGCCGAAGAACGCGCGGCGCCAGCGCACCTCGACCGCGCGGCCCGCGACGGTGCCGTGCGCCCGCACGGTCGGGCCGAAGCCCTCCCGCCCCCAGGCGAGGCCCAGCGCGCGCACGGCGGCGTCGTGTTCTCGGCGGAGCTCCACCCGGCGCAGCCACCAGGCCCCCCAGAGCGCCCACAACGCCCCGAGGAAGACGACCAGCCCCGCCAGGATGCTCTGGCTGACCGACTCGTCCAGGTAGAGCTGAGCTACCCCTCGAGGTTCACGGACAACCCCTCCCGAGCCACCCGCACCCGGAGGGGGGCGTGGGCGGCCCACGACTCGCCGAGCGCGTCGAGATCGGCGTCGGTCGCGTCGGGCGCATGGTGGAACAGGTAGAGCTCGCGCACGTCGGCCGCGGAGCAGACCGCGACCGCGTACTCCGGGTACGAGTGCCCCCACGTCATCTTCTCGAGGTACTCGGGCAGCGTGAACATCGTGTCGAACACGACGACGTCGGCCCCGCGCAAGAACTCGATGAACTGGAGCTCGCGCCCGTTGGGCAGCCCGCCGCCGGCGAGCCCCTCCCCCGGGCGGGAGAGCGGCGCCGTGTCGGTCACGTATACGACGGACCGCTTCCCGAGGCGCACGCGGTAGGCGCACGCGCCGCCGGGGTGGTTCAGCGCGAAGCCGACGATCTCCCAGGGGCCGCGCTCGAACGGGCGGCCGGGCCGGATGGCGTCGAACTCGATGCGCCCGGGCACCTCGGGGAGGCGCAGCGGGTGGAACACGCCGTTGAGGTAGCGGGAGATGCGGTCGCGCGCGCCGTCCGGGTAGAACGCCGGCGCCGACACGGTCATGGAGAAGCTCGGCGCGAAGATCGGCCCGAAGAACGGGAAGCCGAACAGGTGATCCATGTGGAAGTGCGAGAACAGGAGGTGGACCTCCCGCTCCTCCCGCTGGAACAGGTCCCGCCCCAACGGCCGCGCGCCCGTGCCGCAATCCAGCACGATCGTGGGCTTGCCCGCCGCCGACACCTCGACGCAGGAGGTGTTCCCGCCGTAGCGGCTCGTGTCCGGCCCCGGAACGGCGATCGAGCCACGGACGCCCCAGAATCGGAGCTTCATCGCGTCGTCTGCCGCTGCGTCATGAGCCGTTGAAGGGTACGCATGCCACTCCGGTCCAGGACCGCGTTCGGCAAGCTACCGCGCGGGGTCGTCGCAAGGCAAGGACGGGGTCCCGCGGTAGCGGAGATCCCTCCTCGGGGAGGGAGGTGGTGCGCGGTACAGGATTCGAACCTGTGACCTTTGGCTCCGGAGGCCAACGCTCTATCCAGCTGAGCTAACCGCGCGCGAACAGTCACCGCTGCCGGCCCTTCCGCTTATGACGCGGCCTCCGCGTCGTCAAGCGCACCGCCGCGCCCGGGCTGCACCGCCACCCACCGGCGGAGGTCGGCGAGCCCGCGCTCGCGCCAGTCCTCGGAGCAGCGGTCCTCCGCGAACGCGCGGAACAGCCCCGCGAGCACGAAGTGGAGCTCCTCGTAGAGGAACATCCGCTCGTAGAGCACCTCGCCCTCGTCGCCCGACTTCACGAGCGCCGGCAGCTTCGCCGCGGCGATCTCCACGCGCGGGGCCTTGAGCGTCACGGCGTACTCGCGGTCCTCGCGGCGCAGCGCGAGCCGCACGTCGCGGATCACCTTCCCGCCGGCCAGCGCCGCGTGCGCCTCGGGCGTGAGCGACGGGTTCTCGCCCGTCATGATGGCCGACACCTTCTCCTCGCCCACGGCGCGGAACGCGATGCGGTCGTCCACCCAGAACTCGACGGTGCCGTTCTCGCCGAGGTCCACGCGGCCCTGGCCGGTCTCGCTCCGGTACCAGAGCCACAAGAAGAACTCCGACGCCACGTGGGGGGGCGCGCCCTCCATCTCCTGCTCGTCGCTCATTTCGCCTCCACCCGGAGATCGCTCGCTCCGCTCGAGACGAGCCCCTCGACGAGCTCGGGGCGGTCGCCCACGAAGTCGAGCGGGTCGTGGGGGATCAGGGCCATGCCGAAGGTGCGGTGGAACAACTTCCGGAACGTGTCGTTCGGCACCTCGGACTGGTTGTGGAAGAGCACCCAGCCCTCGGCGATGTTCCAGGCGACTTCGTAGGTGGCCACCTTCGGGAGCGTCTTCTGGAGCATCTCGAGCTCGAGCGCGTCCTTGAGCTCCGTCTTGACCTTCCCCGGGCAGCGCTCCCGGTTGTTCTGCTGGCACCAGGCCTGCATCCGCTTCTGCAGGTGCGCCTTGAACAGCGTCGCCGGCAGCACCTTCTTGTCCACCCGCAGCGCGAACACGGCGTACTGGTTGTACAGCCACTTGTTCACGTCGACGAACGAGGTGTCGAGCAGGTTGTGGACCTGCACCCAGCCGACCCGCTGCTCCTTGTGCACCTCGGTCAGCGGCTCGCGGAACGCGTTGTCTTCCAGCGCCGCGATGTAGCGGTCGCGGAAGTCCTCCGGAGGCTCATCGGCGCGGTAACGCCGGACGGAGAGCCCCCCCTTCAAGATGCCCATGCTCACCCCGTGGGAGTCCGGGCGCACCGAGCGCCCAGGGGCGACTAACGCACGCGCCCCGCGCCCGCCTACGCAGGCTCGCGCAGGTCCGCGAGCGCGTGGCGGAACACAACGACCTCGGCCCCGCTCCGCGTGCGCAGGCCGAACTCGTAGCGGGCCACCCAGGCGATCTCGCCGGTGAAGCACTCCCCTTCGAGCGTCACCGCCGTGACCGGCAGCTTCCGGTCCAGCGCCACGCCCAGGCGTCGGTCGGAGCAGGCATACCGGTCCTGGGGCCGCGGGATGGGCTCCACGACGGCCTCCCGGCGCGCCTTGTCGTAGTCGAGGCTCTTCCGGACCTTCTTGTGGTCGTCCGGCGCGTAGGCGTACTTCAGCTGGAGCTTGTGCACGCGGTGCTCGGCCCCGCCCTCCGTCTCGACCAGCACGACGTCGTAGCGCTCGACCGCGGCCACCTTCACCCGCAGCTGCTTGTGGCCGTGGATGCCCACGGTGAGCTCGCGCCCGTCGGCCGCGGCGGCGTCGAGGACCGAGCGGGCGCGGTTCGCGGCCAGCTGCGCCTCCACCCGCCGCCGGGTGAGCACCTGGTCGAGGTTCGCCTGCCCGAGCACGATCTGCGTCGCGAGCGCCCGGTTGAGCTCGTGCCGGTTCATCAGCGCCTGGACCTCGTCCTGGAAGGCCATGCGCTTCAGGAGCTCGTTGAGGTCCGCCCGCCCCGCGGCCACCTGGCGCGCCGCCTCGATGGGCAGCCCGGTGCTCTGCGCGATCTCCGCGGCCTTCCGGGCGTGCGGGTCCTCGCGCCCCGGCCCCCGGCGACGGTCGTCCCGCCCCGGCGGCCCGCGCCGCGCCCCCGCCCTGTTGTCCGGCCCCCGTCCCGGGCCACGGCCCGGCCGCCCATCGTCTCTCGACATGGGACGGCAATAATGACCCGCCCGCCTCGAAGCAACCAATCGGTCCGTTCGGAGCCGCTCGTCCCCCGACGGGCGGAAGACACCGATCCGACGCCATTTCGTCTCCTTGCTCGCCGTCCGGCCGTCCGGCGCCCGCCCGGATAAGCCCCGCTTCGTGCTCCTCTCCCTCCTCCTGGCCGCGTGTGGCGATTCTGCCGCCGTCCGCGCCCCGGCCGAAACCGCGGCCCCCGTCGGCGACCGCGTCCCCGTCGCGCGCCTCGCCGACGTGGCCTGCGACGGCGCCACCTGCCGCGCCCTCGCGGACGGCAACCTGCTCGCTCTCCCCGACCGGACCCCCATCGGCGCCCCCGGCGCGTTCGCCGGCGCCGACACGCTCCGCGTCGGCCCGGGCGGCTGGGAGGTCGAGGGGCCCTGCCCCGCCGAGGTCTCCGGCGACCGGTGCGTCCGCGTGCTCGGCGCCGACGGCGCTCCCGGGACGCCCACGCCCGTGCGGGCCGCCGCGCCCACGGTCGGCGACCCCCTCCCCCTCTCCGAGGCCGCCGAGGCCTTCACCGCCGCGTGGAACCACGGCCTCGCCAGGGAGTGGCGGAGCGGCTTCTACCCGGTCGTGGTCGGGCCGGGCGGCGGGCGGATCACCTGGCTCCGGGGCCTCGAAGGCGCGGGCCAGCTCGTGCGCGCCGGCGCCGGCTCGCGCACCGTGCGGCTCGGGGCCGCGTCGAGCTCGGTCTCCTGGCCCGCGTGGCTCGCGGTGCACCCCACCGGCGTGGAGGCCTACCTCGTGGCCTGGCCCGCGCCCGTCGTGCGCGCCTTCGACCCCGCCACGCTCGAGGTCCGGTGGACGCTCCCCGTCGACGGCGCCGCCCAGGGGCTGTTCGTCGACCCCGGCGGCCGCTGGCTCGTCGTCGCGACCGGCCCCGGCACCACGGAGCGCTTCGTGGACTGGCCCGTGCCCCGTCCCGAGCTCGGCGAGCGCGATCCGCACCGCGACGAGGTGCTCCGCACCCTCGACCGCCCGCCCATGGACGAGGTGCTCGTGATCGACCTCGCCCTCCACGAGGTCGTCGGCCGCGCCCGCGGCACCTACCGCCGCTTCCTCCCCCTGCAACGCCCGGTCCTCGCGACCGACCGCGAAGTCGTCTTCCTCACGCCCGGAGAGCTCCCTTCATGATCGGCCAGCCCGCCCCCGCCTTCACCGCCCCCACCGACGAGGGCACCGTCTCGCTCCAGGGCCTGCGCGGAAAACGCGTCGTCCTCTACTTCTACCCGAAGGACTCCACGCCCGGCTGCACCGTGGAGGCCCAGGGCTTCCGCGACCTCCACGACGCCTTCGTCGCGAAGAACACCGTCGTGCTCGGCGTGAGCAAGGACACCGTCAAGAAGCACAAGAGCTTCAAGGCCAAGGAGTGCCTGCCCTTCCCCCTCGTGGCCGACGAGAGCGGGCTCTGCGAGGCCTACGGCGCCTGGCGCGAGAAGACGCTGTACGGCCGCAAGTACATGGGCATCGCGCGCGTCACCTTCCTCATCGACGAGCAGGGCATCGTCCGCCGGGTGTGGGACCCCGTGAAGGCCGCCGGGCACGCCAAGGAAGTGCTCGAAGCCGTCGAGGCGCTGGGCTGAGGGTTCGGGGCGCGTCCCCCGCCGCCGGGGCCCCTTCGACCGGGTGGAGCCCACGCGCGGCGGGGGCCGGCGCCCTGCGGGCTCGCGCTTCGCGCTCGGCTGGCCCGCCGGGCCGCGTGCCCGCGTCCCGTCGCGCCGAGCCGGGCGGCGGAGCCGCCCGCCCTCCGGTCGCCTCGCGCGGTCAGGACAGCGCGATGGCCATCGCCGCGACGTTGTTCACGAGGTGGCCGGCCATCGCCGGGTACACCGAGCCGCTGCGGTGCCGCACCCACCCGAGCAGCGCGCCCACCACCGCGAGCACCGGCACGACGGCGGGATCGGAGAGGTGGAACAGGCCGAACAGCGCCGCCGCCACGCCGATGCCCACGGCGGGCCCGAGCCGCGCCGCGATCGCCGTCTGGAGGTAGCCGCGGAACACGAGCTCCTCGAGCACGGGAGCCACCCCGACCACGAACAGGACGGCCGCGACGCGCGGGCCGCCGGGGCCCGCGTCGAGCACGGTCTCCACGAGGGCCTGGTCGGCCATCGGACGGCCGAAGAGCCGCGCCGTCTCGGTCCACGCGGCGGAGAAAAGGAGCGCGCCCATGCCCACCCCCACGCCGACGAGCATCCAGCGCGGCGACGCGCGGCGCAGCGCGACCGGCGCCCCGAGCGAGCGCGCCCAGGCGAGCACCGCGAGGTGCCCCCCCACCGTGCCCAACAACGACGCGACGAACGCCGGGTGCCCCAGCGACGGCGCGTCCCGCACCGACGAGAACGGGACGCCCCAGGCGAGCAGCAAGACGAGCGTGAGCGCGGACGCGGTCGCGACGAGGCCGAACAGCGCGAGCGCCGGCTCGACGAGGCCGTCCGGGCGGCGCGGCAGGCGGCGCCACAGGTGCCCGGCGCCCGTCGCGCACGCGATCGCCACGACGGCGGCGAGCAGCACGCCGCTCAGGAGCTCGCCGAGGGTCACGCTCACGGCGTCACCACCACCACGGCGCCGGCGGGCAGGCCACCGGCGGCCATGTAGGGCGCGCCCAGGACGAGCACGTCGTCGCCCGCGAGGTGGAGCGGCTGGATCTCCGCGCCCTCCTCCACCGCGAGGGCGGGCCCGCCGTCGAGCGGCACGAGCCGCGCGCGCGCCGGGACGATCCACTTGTTGAAGGTCCCGGCGGCGTGCCCGGCGCCGATGGTGGCGCCGAGGTGGTCGCCCGGCAGGCCGTCGCGACAGGTGCCGTCCTCGGCGCACACGCGCCCCGGCCCCTCCGGGTCCTCCCAGGCCGGGGCGCCGACCCACGCGACGCCGGCCCACTCCCCCACCGCGCCGCCGTCGCCGCCCTCCGCGAGCACGCCGAGCGCGGCGCCGTCGAGGTCCCAGGCCAAACCGACGCAGTCGGGATCACACACGAGCGCGAGGAGGCGCTCCGCCCCCCAGGCGACGGCGCGCGCGCCGCGCACGGGCACGTCGAGCGGCGGGTCGAGCACCTCGAGGCCGTCGGGCGTCGCGACGAGGACGCCGTTCGGGCCCGCCGCCCAGGCGAGCGCGTCGGGGACGCTCCACCGCGCCTCGCCGTCCACGCTGACGCCGCCGGCCGCGTCCACGAAAACCTCCCTCTCCCCCCACAAACCCACCCAGGCCGACGCGACATCCCCCGGCACGCCGTCGCGCCACGTCTGGCCCGCTCCGGGCGCGGCAGCCAACCAGCGATCCCCGGTGGCGGCCACGGCGGCGCCGAGGCGATCGCCGGGCGCGCCGTAGGTGAACGTGGCGGGGACATCGACGCCGAGCACCCGCTCGTCGACGAGCGGAGCGGTGCAGGCCGCGAGCGTCAGCGCGTACACACCAGCCGTCGGTAGAAGCCGTGGCGCTCCTCGCTCACGTCCTCGCCGAACGGAGAGGCCGTCGCGACCGCGCGGAGCGCGTCCCAGCGCGCCTGGTCCATGCCGTACTTGCGCCAGGAGCGCCGGAGGAAGCTGTCCGGCGGCCAGCCCGCGCGGCGGTGGATCCAGTCGGGCGGGATCTCGCCCTCGGGATCGGCCTCGTAGACGTAGAAGCGCCCGCCGGGGACGAGCACGCGCCAGACCTCGGCGAACACCGCGGCCGGGTCGGCCCAGTGGTGCGCGCTCTGCACGGCCGTCGCGACGTCGAAGGTGTGCGGCGGGTAGATGATCTGCGAGCCGTCCATCTTCCGGAGCGTGATGTTCAGGCGGCCGCGCTTGTTGTCCTCGGCGAGCGCGAGCATCGTCTCCGACGTGTCGATGCCGACGACGTCGAGCTCGGGGTTGCCGGCGGCGGCGTGGATGCAGAGCCAGCCGGGGCCGCAGCCGATGTCCAGCCACGCGCCCTGGGTCACGCCGATGTCGGCGGCGATGAAGCGGTAGGCGGGCTGGTACGCGACCGCCGGGCCTAGGTTGTAAGCGTAGGCCGTGAGCGAGCGGCGGCCTTCCGGGAACAGGGCCATGCGGATCCTATGGGCGCGCTAATGTGCCGGGCGGAGCAGGGCCCGTCAATCGGGCTCGGACTCGATCCACTCCGTTGCGGCGCCCAGCATACGCGCGATCCCACGGTGCGGGATCACGACGCCCTCCGGGAATTGCGCGGACACGCTGTGGTCGAGGATGGTCGACGCCCAGAGGATGACGAGGTCGGCGCCGGGGACGTCCGGCACGCGCCCGCGCCGGTTTCCGGGGATGAGGCGCACGTCGAGGCGCGGGTCGAGGCCCTCGCGGAGCGTGCGGTGGTAGGCCGGCGAGCCGCCCACGATCACGACGCGCTTGATGTTCCGCACGAGGCAGGCCGTGGAGAAGCGGCTCATCGCGGCGCGGTTGGCGGAGGACGTGCGCCCTTCGCTGCGCTCCGGCGGTACGCGCACCGCGACGACGCCCGCGGGCGGCGCCTCGTCCTCGCCGAGGAGCAGCACGCGCTCCCAGAGCAGCTCCTCGAGCCGCGCCGGGTCGGCCACGGCGAGGCGCGCCAGCTCCCCGACGCGGTGCGCGTCGAGGAGCGCGCGGAGCGCCGCCGCGATCTCGTCGTCCCCGAGCAGGCCGCGCCGCTCGAAGCAGGCGCGGATGGTGGACGCCGCGGGCGGCTCGGAGGCGGCGGCGAGCTCGCTCGCGAGCCGGGCCCGCTCCTGCTCGAGCTCGGCCACGCGCGCCGCGGACGCCGCCGCGCGCTTCTCGGCCCCCTCCAGCGCGGCTTGCGCGTCGGCGAGGCGCGCCTCGACCTCCGCGGCGCGCGCCTCCACCGGCGCGAGCGCGCCCTCGAGCGCGCGGGACCGGGCGCGCTCCTCCGCGATGACGAGCTCCGGGGGCGG
>CAYWGD010000215.1:0-8785 GCA_964457335.1 uncultured Enterobacteriaceae bacterium
CACCCATCCGGACCTGGAACAACGCGGCGTCGAGGTCCTCGCTGGTCCGGGTACCACTCACTGAGCCCCCTCAGAGTGACTCTGGCGGTCTCGAATCCCGGCACCGTACGGAAGCGCCGGAATCGACGGGCCCATCCGGGAGTTGCTGCCACCCCCGACGCGTTGACGATCTGCCCCGGCAACCGCTACACTTGCGCACAGCACCCCCGCTCCCGGCGCGGGCGTGGGGGGCTCGGCCTCGGGGGTTTTGGGGGGGGGGGGCGAGCCCCCCCGCAACGCCCCCCCCAACGTTCGTTTGGAACCAACCGAGGCGAAGGGCGCCTGCGAGGACCTGATGACCACCACGAACCCGACCATCGTCTGGACCGAGATCGACGAGGCGCCCGCCCTCGCCACGTACTCCCTGCTCCCCATCGTCCAGGCGTTCACCCGCGCCGCGGGCATCCGCGTGGAGACGCGCGACATCTCCCTCGCCGGTCGCATCCTCGCGAACTTCCCGGAGAAGCTCACCGAGGCGCAGCGCATCCCGGACTACCTCGCGCAGCTCGGCGAGCTCACGCTGAAGCGTGAGGCCAACATCATCAAGCTGCCGAACATCTCGGCCTCGATCCCGCAGCTCAAGGAAGCGATCAAGGAGCTCCAGGCCCACGGCTACGCGGTGCCGGACTACCCCGAGAACCCGAAGGACGACGCCGAGAAGGCCATCCAGACGCGCTACGCGAAGGTGCTCGGCAGCGCGGTGAACCCCGTGCTCCGCGAGGGCAACTCCGACCGCCGCTCCCCGCCCGCGGTGAAGGCCTTCTCGCGGAAGAACCCCCACAAGCTCGGTGCGTGGTCGAAGGACTCCAAGTCCCACGTCGCGCACATGGCGAGCGGCGACTTCTACGGCACCGAGACCTCCGTCACGATCGGCAAGCCCACCTCGGTGCGCTTCGAGTACGTGGCCGACGGGAACGTGACCGTGCTCAAGAAGGGGCTCGCGCTGCAGGCCGGCGAGATCCTCGACAGCGCCGCGCTGAACGTGGCGTCGCTCCGCTCCTTCTACGAGTCCGCCATGCAGGACGCCCGCCAGCAGGGCGTGCTCCTGTCGCTCCACCTGAAGGCCACGATGATGAAGGTCTCCGACCCCGTCATGTTCGGCCACGCGGTCTCTGTGTTCTTCGCGGACGTGTTCGCGAAGCACGCGGACACCTTCCGCGAGCTCGGCGTGAACCCCAACAACGGCCTCGGGGACCTCTACGCAAAGCTCCAGCGGCTCCCCGCCGAGCAGCGCGTGGTGATCGAGGCGGACATCAAGGCCGCCTACGACAAGCGCCCCGCGCTCGCCATGGTCGACTCGGACAAGGGCATCACCAACCTGCACGTCCCCAACGACGTGATCGTCGACGCCTCGATGCCCGTCGTCGTGCGCGACTCCGGCAAGATGTGGGGCCCGGACGGGAAGCTCCACGACACCAAGGCGATGATCCCCGACCGCTGCTACGCGGGCATCTACCAGGCCGTGCTCGACGACTGCCGGATGAACGGCGCGTACGACCCGCGCACCATGGGGAGCGTCCCCAACGTCGGCCTCATGGCACAGAAGGCCGAGGAGTACGGCTCCCACGACAAGACCTTCCTCGCCGCGGGCGCCGGCACCATCCGCGTCGTGGACGAGAACACGGGCGAGACGCTGCTGTCCCAGGCCGTCGAGCAGGGTGACATCTACCGCTCCTGCCAGACGCGCGACGTCGCCGTCCGCGACTGGGTGGGCCTCGCGGTCCGGCGTGCCCGCGCCACCGGCGTCCCGGCGGTCTTCTGGCTCGATCGCGCCCGCGCGCACGACGCGCAGGTCATCGCCAAGGTGGAGGCCTACCTCCGCGACCACGACACGAGCGGCCTCGACATCCGCATCCTGGCGCCGGTGGACGCGATGAAGCTCTCGTTGGAGCGCATCCGCCAGGGCCTCGACACCATCTCGGTGACCGGGAACGTGCTCCGCGACTACCTCACCGACCTCTTCCCCATCCTCGAGATCGGCACCTCCGCCAAGATGCTCTCGATCGTGCCGCTGCTCGCGGGCGGCGGCCTGTTCGAGACCGGCGCGGGCGGCTCCGCGCCGAAGCACGTCCAGCAGTTCCAGAAGGAGGGCTACCTCCGGTGGGACTCGCTCGGCGAGTTCTCCGCGCTGGCGGCCTCGTTGGAGCACCTCGGCGCAACGTTCGGCAACACCTCCGCCACGCTCCTCGCGGACACGCTCGACATCGCCATCGGCCGCTTCCTCGAGAACAACAAGTCCCCCGCACGCAAGGTCGGCGAGATCGACAACCGCGGCAGCCACTACTACCTCGCGCTCTACTGGGCCGAGGCGCTCGCCGCGCAGACCAAGGACGCCGCGCTCGCGGCCCGCTTCGCCCCCGTTGCGAAGGCGCTCGCGGAGAACGAGGCGGCGATCAACGCCGAGCTCCTCGCGGCGCAGGGCAGGCCGGTCGACATGGGCGGCTACTACCAGCCCGACCGCGAGAAGGTCACGCGCGCGATGCGGCCGAGCGCGACCCTCAACGCCATCGTTGACGGCATGGGCCCGGCGTAGCCGGGCCCACGCCGTCAACGATGGATGCATCCCGACATGCGGGGAAGACCCCGCACGTCGGGGATGCTCTCGACTGCCGACAGCCCGCGGACGGGCCGTCGGCAGTCGCACCGGGGGAAGCAGGGACGGCGGTAGGAAGGGGGGAAAACGAAGAAGGGGGGCCTGGACGGGCCCCCCTTTCGTTTGCCGATCCGGCGGAATCAGAGGCCGAGGACCGACCGCACGTCGGCGACCTTGTCGGTCGCCTCCCAGGTGAAGTCCGCGCCCGTGCGGCCGAAGTGGCCGTACGCGGCGGTCTGGCGGTAGATCGGGCGGCGCAGGTTGAGGTGCGCGATGAGGCCCGCCGGCTTGACCGGGAAGATCTCGCGGATGCAGTGGTTGATCTTCTCCTCGTCGACCTTGGCGGTGCCGAAGGTCTCGACGTTCACGCTGACCGGCTCGGCGACACCGATGGCGTAGGCGAGCTGGACGAGCGCGCGGTCGCACGCGCCGGCCGCGACGAGGTTCTTCGCGATGTAGCGGCCCATGTAGGCGGCCGAGCGGTCCACCTTCGAGGGATCCTTGCCGGAGAACGCGCCGCCGCCGTGGGCGCCGTGGCCGCCGTAGGTGTCGACGATGATCTTGCGGCCGGTGAGGCCGGAGTCACCCATCGGGCCGCCGATGACGAAGTTGCCGGTCGGGTTGATGTGGTACTTCGTCCGGCTGTCGAGGAGCTCGGCCGGGAGCACGCGCTTGACGAGCTCCTCGCGGATCTGCGACTCGATGAGGCTGTGCTCGCGCGGATCGTGCTGGGTGGAGACCACGACCGCGTCGATGCGGGCGATCTTGCCGTCCCGGTACTCGATGGTGACCTGGGACTTGCTGTCCGGACGCACCCAGGCCCAATCCGGGTGGTTGCGACGCAGCCAGGCGAGGCGCTCCATGAGCCGGTGGCTGTACTGGAGCGTGGCCGGCATGAGCTCCGGCGTCTCGTTGATCGCGTAGCCGAACATCAGGCCCTGGTCGCCCGCGCCCTGCTCCTTGTGGAGGCCAGTGCCCTCGGTGACGCCCTGGCTGATGTCGGGCGACTGCTGCTCGATGGCGACCATGACGCCGCAGGTGTTGCCGTCGAACCCCTTGTCGGAGTGGTTGAAGCCGATCTCGTTGACGACCTGCCGGATGATCGGCGGGTAGTCGACGACGCCGCGGGAGGTGATCTCGCCGGCCACGACCACGAGGCCCGTCTTCACGAGGGTCTCGCAGGCGACACGAGCGGTCGGATCCTGCGCGAGGTGCGCGTCCAGGATCGCGTCGCTGATCTGGTCGCACATCTTGTCCGGGTGGCCCTCAGAGACGGACTCGGACGTAAAGAAGTAGTTCTTCAGGGCCATGGAGTAGCGTTCCTCTCTATGAAAGCGCCCCGCCGATGTCGGCGGGGCGTTCGGGGCTGTGCAGTATGTCGATTCGAGCCGACGGCGTCAAGACGCGGGGCCAGAAGCGCGCTCCGAGCGCGATCCTGGTGCCCTAGCGCACAGAGCTCGTCCGCTCCTTCTGCCGCTGCGCGGACTGCTCGAGCTTCTGCATCACGCCGTCGAGCGTCGTGTACATGTCGTCCGTCTCGTCGGTGGCCCGGAGGATCTCCCCGTGGCTGTGCACCGTGAGCTCGGCGCGGTGGCGGTGCTTGTCCACCGTCACGACGAGGTGCGCCGAGGAGGGGTCCTTGAGGTGCTTGGTGACCTTCTGAAAGCGCTTGTTCGCCCACGCCTTGATGGCATCGGTCGGCTCGACGTTGCGGAAGGTGAACTCCAATTCCATCCCATTGCCTCCCAGAGGTGGACCAGCTTTCAGCACACGTTGCGACGTTTCGAGGAGGGGAGGATCCCCATGGCCTCACGGTACTTCGCGACCGTACGGCGGGCGATGTCGATGTTCTCCTTCTGCAGGACCCGGACCACGGCGTCGTCGGACAGCGGGTTCGAGGGATCCTCGGCGGCGATGAGCTTCTTGATGCGCCGCTTGACCGCCTCGGCGGCCACCTGCTCCCCGTGAACCGCGTTGACGCCGTTGTTGAAGAAGAACTTGAGCTCGAAGATGCCCTGCGGGCACTGCACGTACTTGTTCGAGGTCACGCGCGAGACCGTCGACTCGTGAATCCCGAGCTCGTCGGCGACGTCGCGCAGGACCATCGGGCGGAGCTGGTCGGGACCGTGCTCGAAGAAGTCGGCCTGCCGGCGCAGGATGCAGCGCATGACGCGGCCGATGGTGTTCTGGCGCTTGTAGATGGACTTGATGAGGAAGTCCGCGCTGTTGAGCCGCTCCTTGATGTAGTCGCGCTCCTGACGCGTGCTGTCCTTCCCCTGCAGGACCTGCTTGTAGTAGTTGCTGATCCTGAGCTTCGGAAGCCCATCCTCGTTCTGCACGACCTGCCACTCGTCTCCGATCTTGAACACGTAGACGTCGGGCGAGATGTACTGAGGTTCGGGAGATGTGTAGTCTCGACCCGGCCAAGGCTCGAGGAGCTTGAGCATCTTGTGGTACTCGACCACGTCCTCGAGCTCGATCTGCAGCGCCCGGGCGATGCCGGCGTAGTTGCGCTTCTCGATGTCCCCGAGGTGGCCGCGGATGATCGCCTCGAAGGTGGTGTCACCCGGCCAGAGCACGCCGACCTGGACGAGCAGGCACTCCTCGAGGTCCCGCGCGCCGCACCCGAGCGGGTCGAGGTGCTGCACGATGTCGAGCGCGCCCTCGACGTCCTCCCGATCGAGCCCGTGCTCCGCGACGAGGTCGTCGACGGAGACCATGAGCCAGCCGCGATCGTCGAGGTTGTTGACGATCAGCATGGCCGCGGTGCGCTCGCCGTCGGTGCAGCTCTGCATCTGGAGCTGCCACTCGAGGTGCTCGGCGAGCGACTCGTGCCCGACCAGGTTGGTCTCGATCGGGGGCAGCTCCTCCATGCCGCTGGCGCCGCGCGGAGGGCCCTGATCGCTGCCCCGCTCCTCGAGGTACTTGTTCCAGTCGACCTCGAGGTTCTGGTTGTTGTTCTGCTCCTCGACGTCGCGGCTCGCGTCGACCGCCCGCTGCTCCAGCATGCGCTCGGCGTCGCTCGTGGTGTCGGTCGCCGTGCCGGGCACCTCTTCGAGCGTTGGGTTCTCCAGCATCTCCTGCTGGACCTGCTCGACGAGCTCCATGTGGTTGAGCTGGAGGAGCTTGATGGCCTGCTGCAGCTGAGGCGTGATCGCGAGCGTCTGCTGGAGCCGCAGGTTCTGCTTGATCTCCAGACCCATCCGAGAAAAGACCTCCAGACGCGGGACGCGGTCGAACCGCGCGAACAAGCGTCGTTTTTCGTGCTGCTCACGCCATCGTATCGGCCTTTCTGGCGCTTGGCAAAGGAGGGGGCATCACGAAGTCGGGCCCGAGGTAACGCGCCCGCGCGCGGGGATCGGCCGCGACGATCGCGGGCGTGCCTTCCACCTGGGTAGTTCCGCCGTCGACCACCGTGGCGCGGTCGCAGATGGCGAGCGTCTCCCGGACGGCGTGATCGGTCACGAGCACCGCGAGGCCCGACGCGGCGAGGGCGCGCACCAGCTCCTGGAGGCTCCCGACCGCGATGGGATCGATGCCGGCGAAGGGCTCGTCGAGGAGCAGGAGCCGCGGACCGAGGGCCAACAACCGCGCGATCTCGAGCCGCCGCCGCTCGCCGCCCGAGAGCCCGTCGACCCGCCGGTCCGCGAGGTGGGCGAGCCCGACCTGGGCGAGGGTCTCCTCGACGCGAGGGGGGGCGTTGCGGGGGGCCCGCCCCCCGCCCCAAGAAGAAGAAGCGAGCTCGGCCGCGATCGCGACGTTGCCGCGCACGTCGAGGTCGCGGAAGAGCGTGTCCTCCTGCGGGAGGTAGCCGAGGCCGAGGCGGGCGCGCCGGTGCAGGGGCAGATCGGCGAGATCCGCGCCGTCGAGGCGCACGGTTCCGGCGTCCGGGCGCTCCACGCCGGCGAGCATCCGGAAGATGGTGGTCTTCCCGGCTCCGTTCGGCCCGAGGAGCCCGTGCACGGCGCCGGGCGGCACCCGGAGCGAAACGTCGGAGACCACCTCGCGGCGGCCGTAGCGCTTGTGGAGGCCGGTCGCGACCAGGCCCGCGCCCTCGCCAGCCGCGCAACGTTGGGGGCCGGTTCCGCTCACCGCAGCGCCGACCCCTCCACGACGAGCCGGCAGGGCTCGCCGCCCGCCCCCTCGCAGGAGGCGCGCTCGTCGTCGAGCCAGAGGACGATCCGGCTCCCGACCAGCGTGTTCGGGCCCTCGGCCAGGCGGGGCGCCCCGGCGAGCGTGATCTGCCCGGTGGCGCCCACGAGCTCCGCGCTGGCGGCGGAGGCCTCGCGCGCGCCCTGGGTCACCCGGACGTTTCCGGCCGCGAGCACGCGATCAACGCGCTCCGCGTCCGCGTAGCGCACGTCCAGCGTGTCGCAGCGCATCTGCACGCCGCCCCGGCGC
The DNA here is from genome assembly GCA_964457335.1 of uncultured Enterobacteriaceae bacterium. Taxonomy (GTDB): domain Bacteria; phylum Myxococcota_A; class UBA796; order UBA796; family SXON01; genus CAJBVW01. The sequence continues at coordinate 7,034 of CAYWGD010000215.1, forward strand.
ACCTGGACGGCCCCCGAGAAGCGCGCGGTGCGGGCCGCGAGGTCCCACTCGGAGCGCTCCGCGGTGATCTCGAGCGGCGGCTTCCCGTCGGAGCTGCGGACCAGGGCCGGCTCGCTCGCCTCGGCCACCCCGGCGCCGAGGCGCAGGGTCGCGGCCGCGGCGCTCCACCCGTCCCCCACCGCCTCGACCCCGGTGGCCACGGCGGCGGTCGGCAGGGGCGGCGCGGCCTCCGTGGGCCCACACGCGGCCAGGGCGAGGAGGGCCGCCGCGATCACGCGAGGGCCGGCGGCCCCGCGTGCGTCGCCGCCTCGCGTCCGGCGCGCAGCTGGCGGTCGAGCGCGGCCCGGATGAACGCGGTGAAGAGCGGGTGCGGCGCGAGCGGGCGGCTCTTGAACTCGGGGTGGAACTGGCACCCCACGAAGTACGGGTGCGTGGAGATCTCCACCATCTCGACCAGCGCGCCGTCGGGCGAGGTGCCCGAGATGGACATCCCGGCCTCCTGGATGCGGGCGTGGTAGGCCGGGTTCACCTCGTAGCGGTGGCGGTGGCGCTCCTGGATCTCGGCGGCGCCGTAGATCTGGCGGGCGCGCGAGCCCTCCGCGAGCAGGCAGGGGTAGGTCCCGAGGCGCATGGTGCCGCCGAGGTCCACGACGCGGCGCTGCGCGTCCATCATGTGGACCACCGGGTTGGGCGACTGCGGCGCGAACTCGGCCGAGTGTGCGTCGGGGATTCCGCCCACGTGGCGCAGGTACTCGACGACCGCGAGCTGCATGCCGAGGCAGATGCCGAAGAACGGGATCCCGTGCTCGCGCGCGTAGCGGATCGCCAGGATCTTCCCCTCGATCCCGCGCTGCCCGAAGCCGCCGGGGATGAGCACCGCGTCGACTCCGGCGAGCATCGTGCCGATGCGGCTGGCGTCGATCTCCTCGGAGTCGACGTAGCGGAGCTCCACCTTGGCGTCGTTGGCGATGCCGCCGTGCGCGAGGGCCTCGTTGAGGCTCTTGTAGGTGTCCGTGAGGTGGACGTACTTCCCGACGACCGCGACGCGGACGGTGTTCCGGGGGCTGCGCGCGCGGGCGACGTACTCCTCCCAGCGCTCGAGGTGCGGCTGCATCGCCCAGGCGTTGAGCCGCTGCAGGATGCGGTCGTCGAGCCCCTGGTCGTGGAACACGAGCGGGAGCTGGTAGATGTTCTCGACGTCGGGCGCGCTCACGACGTCGTTGACGCCCACGTTGCAGAAGCTCGCGATCTTCTGGCGCAGATCCTTCGGGATCTCCTTCTCGCTGCGGCAGAGCAGGATGTCCGGCTGAATCCCGATGGAGAGGAGCTCCTTCACGGAGTGCTGGGTCGGCTTCGTCTTCATCTCGCCGGCGGCGCGGATGTAGGGGACCAGCGTGACGTGCACGTAGAGCACGTTCTCGGGGCCGACGTCCGCGCGCATCTGGCGGATGGCCTCGAGGAACGGGAGCGACTCGATGTCGCCGACGGTGCCGCCGATCTCGATGATGGCGATGTCGACGTCGGAGGTCGCGTCGCTGATGAGGCGCTTGATCTCGTCGGTGATGTGCGGGATGACCTGGACCGTGCGGCCGAGGTACTCGCCGCGGCGCTCCCGCTCGATCACGTTCCGGTAGATGCGGCCCGTGGTGAAGCTGTTCTTCTGGCTGGTCGGCCGCGCCACGAAGCGCTCGTAGTGGCCGAGATCGAGGTCGGTCTCGGCGCCGTCCTCCGTGACGAAGACCTCGCCGTGCT
>CAYWGD010000216.1:0-8739 GCA_964457335.1 uncultured Enterobacteriaceae bacterium
CGCGGCAGCGCCGGACCGCGCGGCCGCTCCGCGGCCGCGCGCCCGCCGGGCCCCTCGCGCGGCCGTGGTGAGGGAGCGGGGCGTGACGGGAGCGGGCACCGGCGGCCCCGCCGACCCGACAGGTGTCAATGATCAGTTCCTGACACCCGCCCGCGCCGCCCGCTGGCTCCTGGTGCTCCTGTTCGTGGCGCTCCCGCTCGCGACGAGCGTGCACGAGCTCGCGACCGCGCTCGGGCTCCTCGTGGCGCTCGCCTCGCCCGCCCGCGGCCGGCTCCTGCGCGAGCCGTGGGGGCGCGCCGCGCTGGCCGCCGCGCTCGTGTGGGTGCTGTTCGTGCCGGCGAGCGGGAACCTCCACGAAGGGCTCGGTCACGCCTGGCTCCTCGCGCCGCTCGCTGCAGTGCCCGCGCTCGTGGCGACGGGGGGGGACGTGGACGCCGTGCGCGCCCAGGTCTCGCGGTGGGGCCTCGCGGCGGCGGGCCTCGCGGCGGCCTGGGCCCTCGCCCAGCGCGCGTTCGGCGGGGTCGGCACGGCGGGCCTCTCGCACCACTTGAGCCTCGCCTACGCGCTCCTGCCGCCGCTCGGCGTGGCGGTGGCGGGCAGGCGCTACGCCGTCGCGGCCCTCCTGGCCGGCGGCGTCCTCGCGACGGGGAGCGCCGGCGCGATCCTCGCCCTTGTCACCACCGTGGCCGCGGCCACCACCCGCCGCCCGACGGGCGCGCTCCTCGCCGGCGTGGCCGCCACCGTCGGCCTGCTCACGCTCGCGGACGCCGAGGAGCTCCGACAGCGCGCCGTCTTGTGGACCGGTGGCCTCGTGGTCGCCGAGGGCGGCGCGGCGGGCCCGGGCGCGTACGCCGCGGCCTCGGCGCCCGCCTACGACGCGATCGTCCCCGGCTTCTGGTTCCCAAACCACGCCCACGACAGCGCGATCCAGCTCCTCGCGGTGCTCGGCCCGGCCGGCCTCTGCGCGACCCTGCTGTTGTGCCTCGTGCTGCTGCGCAGGGCCGCGCCGGGCGCGGCCGCCGGGCTCGCCGGCGTGCTCGTGGGCGGGCTCACGCAGGAGGTGCTGGGCGACCTCGAGGTCGCGCGCGCCGCCTGGGCCTGGGCCGCGCTGTTCGGCGCCTCGGCCATCGGCGCCTCGGCCATCGGCGCCTCGGCCGCCACCCCCCCCGACGCCACTTCCCGGGAACCGTCCGACCACGACGGAGACTGACCGATCATGCTGCTCGCCGCCGTCCTCCTCGCCCGCCTCGCGCTCGCCGCCGACCCCGCCCTGCCGCCCACGGAGCCCGCGCCCACCGGCGCCGCCGCCGAGGCGCCGGCAGCCGAGCCCGGGCCGCCGGTGCGCACGTTCGCCGACCACGTGGAGGAGGCCATCCGCGTGCGGCGGAACGGCAACGTCGAGGCCGCCCGCGCGCTGCTCGTGGAGCTGGAGCCGCTCGTGCCCGCCGAGGAGCTGGGCTGGTACCTCTACCAGCGCGGCATCTGCGAGGAGCTCGCGTTCCGCCCGGACGCCGCGCTCGCCTTCTACGACCGCGTGATCGAGGTCGCCGGCGACGGCGCGCTCGACGCCCGCTTCCGTCGCGTGCTGGTGCTCGAGGACCTCGGCCTGTACGAGGCCGCGCTCGCCGAGGTGCGCGCCATCGACCGCGCGCGCGGGCTCACCGACGACGACGAGATCACCGTGGCGCTCCAGCGCGGCGTGACCGAGCTCGCGAGCGGGAAGCGGCGCGTCGGCATCCGGCGCATCCAGAAGGCGCTCGCCGCCACGGAGGGGACCGACTCCCACCGCTACCTCCGCGCGAAGGCCCGCTACCACCTCGCCCGCGCGCTGCTCGAGGAGGCCGACGCGCTCCCGCTCACCGGAAGGGAGCGCAAGGTGGTGCGGAACCTCGAGGGGCGCGCGACGCGCATCAAGGCCGCGGAGCAGCAGATCATCGCGCTGGCGTCGCTGCAGGAGCCCGAGTGGGTGCTCGCGAGCCTCGTCGCGTTCGGCGACAGCCACGCGCGCCTCGCCGCGGACCTCGCCGCGAGCCCGCCGCCGAAGAAGCTCACGCCGGAGCAGGCCGCGATCTACCGCGCCGAGCTCGCGAAGAAGGCCGAGAACGTCCGGACGAAGGCCTTCCACGCCTTCGACCAGGGCGTCGCCCTCGCCACGCGCCTCGCGTGGGAGAGCCCGCGCGTCGCCACGCTGAAGGAGCGGCGCGCCGCGCTCGCGACCGAGCGCTGACCGGAGTCGGCCCCCGAGCACCGCGCTACCCCTCGAGCGCGCGCGCCTCGTCGATCCGGTGGCTCGGGACCATCACGTGCACGCGATCCCCGGGCGCGAGGGCCTCGTCCGCGGCGAACTCGGTCTGCCAGGCGCCCGCCCGCCCCACCGCCACGAGCGTGAGGCCGTGGTCGCGCAGGAGCGTGGCCGCCGACCTCCCCGCGAGCCGCTGGCCGACCTGGAGCTCCAACACGAGGAGGAGCCGCCCGCCGACGCGGTGGGTGCCGACCACGTGCGCGTCGAGGGCCGCCGACGCGAAGAGCGGCGCCGCGACCATCGAGGTCGACAGGCTCACCTGCACGCCCATGGTCTGGCGCACCTTCTGCGCGAGGCGCTGGTCGAACAGCCGGAGGATGATCGGGATGTCCTGGCGGAGCTCGCGTACGTCCATCGCGATCTCGAGGTTCGCGAGGTCGTCGTCGGTCACGATGATGATGGAGCGCGCCTTCGCGACGTTCAGCGAGCGGAGCAGGTTCTCCGTGCGCGCGTCGCCGATGAGCACCTCCGCGCCGAGCTCGCGCGCGCGGGCGACGAACTCGCCGTCGGCGTCGCGCTCGATCACGAAGACCTGCTCGTCCAGGGCGACGAGCTCCTCGAGCACGCGGAACCCGACCGTGCCGAGCCCGCAGAGGATCACGTGGTCGCGCGACTTCTCGGCCATGATGCGAATCCACTCCTCGGGGTGCTCCCGCTTGTCGAACACGGTGAAGCCGAGCTTGATGACGCCCTCGGCCACGAACACGATGCCGACGATGGGCATCAGGTAGAGGACCGCCTGGGCCCACGGATCCGCGGGGAGCGGCGCCCCCATCTCGCCGAGGAGCAGCGTGTAGGACGTGAACGCGGCCTCGTCCCAGCGCGGCGGCTGGCCGCCCGGCGGCGCCCCCCAGAGCTTCTCGACCACCGTCCCGACCACGAACGCGATCGCCAACGCGACCATCGGGCGCACGAGCACACGGAGCGCACGGCCGAAGAACGCGGCGTCGGCCCAGGCGCGGCGGAGGCGCCGCTCGACGCGGCGGTTGCGGCGGGGGAGCGTCGGCATGCGGTCGGCGAGGGTAGCACGCGGCCCCGGGCCTGCCCGGTCCCCCGCCTCACCCCGCGACGCCGACCTCCTGGGTGAGGCCCACCGGCCGCGCGGCCGCGGCGGGCGCGAAGTCCGCGACCTGCTCGGCGTAGGACCAGCGGCGCAGCCCGGCGAGGCCCGCGGCGCGGAAACGGGCGTCGAGCTCCGCCGCGGTGAAGAAGGTCCGCGGCACCTCGCCGAGCAGGCGCACGAGCTCGCGGAAGGCGCTCGACACGCGGGTGGACATCGCCGGCTCGATCCAGCTCAGCACGACCCGGCGGGGCCCGCCTGCCGCCATCTCGTCGAGGAGCGCGAAGACCCGCGCCCGGTCGAGGTAGTGGAGGAGCCCCTCCACCACGAAGCAGGTGGGCGCCGCCGGATCCCACCCGGCCGCCGCCAGCGCGGGCCCGAGCGGGCCCCGCGTCACGTCGAGCGCCACGCGCGCCACCGGCATGTCCACCGCCGCGAGGCACGCGGCCTTGCGGGCCGCGAGGGCGGCCTGGTCGACCTCGAAGTAGCGGGCGCCGCCGATGCGCGCGGCGCGCGTGTCGTAGCCGGCGCCGACGATCACCACCTGCCGGAAGCCGTCGCGGACGGCGTCCCGCACGAGCGCGTCGACGCTCGCGTGCCGGACCACGTGGGCCGCCGCCTGGGCCTCCGACACGCGCCGCACGGCGGGCAGCCAGCGCTCGATCCCCGCGAGGAGGCGCAGGACGACGTGATCGTCGGCGAGGTGCCGCGCGAGCGGGTCGGCGAGGACGCCGTCGGGGCGCGCGGTCTCGCGGAGGCGGAAGTGCGCGTTGAGCCCCGCCACGAGCGAGCGTCGCCACGGGACGTGCATCCGATCGGCGAGCGAGTAGCGGCGCCCCGGCGGCCCGAGAACGACGGGCTCCTCGACACGAGGGGGGGCGTTGCGGGGGGGCTCGGCCCCCCCGCCCCAAGAAGCAGGAGACCCGGCGCTCACGGAAACGTCCGCATGCGGGGGACCAGCACCGGCGCGAACCACGCGAGTGGGCCCGGCAGGAGCCGGCGGAACCAGCGGTCCGCCTCGGCGTCCCGGCCCTCGGACTGGTGCGCCTTCGCGAGGAAGAAGCGGCCGACGAGCCGCTGGGGGAGCGTGAGGCCCGGCCCCGACAACGCGGCATCCAGGCGGGCGATCGCCGCGGCCATGGCCTGCCCGGTGACGAGCGCGCCCCAGACCTCGACCACGCCCTTGTCGAGCGCCGCGACGGGGTGCGCGGGGTCGATGGCGAGGGCGCGGTCGGCGGCGGCGCCGGCGGCGTTGACGTACTCGGTGGCGTCGACGATGGGGCGCGTGCGCACGGCCCCGCCGAGGGCGATCTCGGCGCGGTGGGCCCAGGTGTCCGCGTCGTCCGGGTGCGCGTCGAGCCAGGCGCCGAGGAGCGCGAGGGCGAGCGGGCGGTCGCGAGTTGCTAGGTCGGACGCCTTGCGACGCACGCCGACCGCGTCGAGGCCCGCGATGGCGGCCGCCGCCTCGGAGGCGGGCACGTCGCGGATCACCTTGGGCCGGAGCTCGTGCCACCAGCCCTTCCCGCGCCGGTCGGGCACCAGGCTGTTGTAGGCCCGGTAGATCGCGAAGCGCTGGCTGACGACGCGCTCGGCGAGGTCGGGGCGCTCGCGGAAGCGGGCGAGGCGCGCGTCCACGCGGTCGACCAGCGCCGCGAAGGGGGTGCCGGCGGCGATCTCGGCGCGGACCTCCCGCAGCAGCGAGGTGAGGAGGTCCTGGAGCAGCACCAGCCGCGCCTGGATGGCCTCGGCGCCCACGATCGGCGCGCCGTGGCCCGGGATCAGGACGTCCGGCTTCCAACCGGCGATGGCGCGCAGGTAGCCGAGCCACTGGCCGTCATCCTGGAAGCCCTCGTCGAGGAAGGGCACGCCGAGCCAGGGGTACTGGTCGGTCGCGACGCCGTCGCCGACCACCACGACGCGACGCGACGGCCACCACACGACGCAGGCGTCGGGCGTCTCGTTGCGGCCGATCTGGGCGAGCTCGAGCGTCTCGCCGTCGATCTCCAGCGTGGTCCGGCCGGTGAACGTGCGATCCGGACCGCGCACGGGCGGCACCTCGTGGATGTGCAGCCCGAACGTGTGGCAGTACTCGACCCGCTCCTGGTCGCGCTCGACGACGTAGCGGGCGGTGTCGGCGGGGGCGACGATCTCGGCGTCGACGAAGGCGGCGTTCCCCCCGACGTGATCGCCGTGGTAGTGCGTGTTGATCACGTGCCGGACGGGCTTGTCGGTGACCGCCGCGATCTGACGCAGGAGGCGCTCGGCCACGCGCGGGTTCGTCTGCGTGTCGACGACGACCACGGACCTCGGCAGCACGAGCACCGCCGAGTTCGAGAAGAAGCCGCGGTAGACGTACACGTCGGGCGCGAGGCGGTGGAGCTTCATGTCGGCGCTGATGCCGGCGAGCTTCCAGTAGAGCAGCGCCACGACGGCGAGCAGGAGCGCGCTCGCGACGGCGAGCGCCGCGACGAGGAGGGTCACTTCGCGGCCGCGCCCCGAACGTCCCACGCCAGCGGCTTGGCCTCCTCGAAGCTCGGGTTCGCGGCCGCCTCCTCGGGGGTGAGCGCGGGCTTGCGGGTGCCGAAGACCAGGTCGCAGAGCGGGAGCAGGAAGTTGATGTTCGCCGTCATGTCGACGTGGTGCACGTAGTGGTGCCGGTCGAGCCACATGAACCAGCCCTGGCGCTCCACCCAGCGGCCCTGCGGGTTGTGGATGCAGCCGTGCACCCAGGCGAGCAGGACCGAGAGGAAGCCGAGCGTCGCCACGGTCGCGACGAAGAACGTCGCGTTGCCGGTGAGGAGCCACGCGGGGAGCACGATGGGGACGATGCCGATGACGAAGTGCAGCGCCACCTGGCTGCCGCTCGTGTAGAGGCTGTCCCAGAGGTTGTCGGACATGCGCCAGGGCGTGAGCGGCTCGCGGAAGCGCATGAACGAGTACGGCCCCTGCCGGGTGTAGCGGCGCGGCGGAAAGAGCGAGAGATGATGGCCGCCGACGTGGATCTTCAGGATGCGCTGCGTCCCGGGGAGGGCGCGGTGGTAGAGCAGCCCGTGCGTGTACCACTCGAACATCGAGACGAGCGGCACGGTGTAGAGCGGCGCCGCGAGCGCGGCGACGGCCGGGTGCGGCACGGCGCGGACGAGGGCCAGGAGCGCGGCGCACCAGGCGCCGAGGAGGAGCGTGCCGGCGGCGACGCGGACCGGGGAGAGCACCATGGACGCGACAGTAGCACCGTTCGGACCGGGTTTCGGGCACCCGGCGGAGCCGGTGCGGAGGCGTGGGTGCCTCCCGGGCGCGTCCGAGGCTCCCCTGCCCCCACGCGCGTCACTCCCGCAGCGCCTCCATCGGCGACACCGCGGCGGCGCGGCGCGCGGGCAACCACGCCGCGAGCGCGGACGCGACGAGGGCGGCGGCCGACGCGCCGAGGAGCGGCCCCCACGCGGGAACGTACGGGATCGGGATGCCGAGCGTGTGCGTCGCGTCGGCGAAGACCTTGCCGAGGAGCACGCCGGCGGGGAGCCCGACGGTGACGCCCAACGCGGCGGTGGCGAGGCCCTCGGCGACCAGCAGGCGCGGCAGCTGCCGGCGTTCGAGGCCGACCGCGCGCAGCACCGCGATGTCGCCGCGACGCTCGACGGCGGACTGGGCGAGCGCCGCGGACACCGCGAGGACCCCCACCGCGCCGGCGAGCCAGAGGAGCACGTCGAGCGCGGCCATCGACGCGGCGACGAGCCGGAGGATGCGGCCGCGGAGCTCGGCGCGCGACTCCACCACCACGCCGGGGAGCGCCTCCAGGGCTGTCCGGGCGTCCCCGCGGACGGCGACCAGGTCGACGCGATCGGCGCCCTGGCTCGCGCGCAGGAGCGACTGGGAGACGAGCAGGGCGAAGCCGTTCTGGGTGTAGTCGACCACGAGGCCGCGGACGGTGAGCGCCACGTCGCGGCGGCCGGGGAGGGTCACGGTGTCGCCCACGCGGACGCCGAGCTGCTCGGCGAGCACGGTCGTCACGAGCGCGCCGCGGTCGTCGGAGAGCGACGCGACGAGCGCGGCGGCGTCGGGCGCGGGCGCGCCGTCCGCCGTCACGACCGAGAGCAGGTCGGCGCGGGCGTAGGCGTCGGGGTCGAAGGCCACGAGCGCGAGCGGCATCGGACGATCGCCGAAACGCACCGTGACGGGGCGGATGGAGATGCCGGTGGCGTCGGCGACGCCGGGGAGCCCGCGGACGGCGGCGAGCTCGGCGTCGGTGAAGCCGTCGGGGCGGCTCGCGTAGAGGTCCCAGCCGAGCGCGCGGGCGGACCACTCGTCCATCTCCCGGACGAGGCCGCGGCTCAGGGCCCCGACGCCGCCCGCCATCGCCACGCAGACGAGCACGGCGCCCGCCGCGAGGCCGCTCCGGACGGGCCGCCAGCGGAGCGCCGAGACGCCGAGCGCGGTCGTGGGATCGCGGGCGAGGCGGCGAAGGACGGCGACCCACGCGGGGACGAGCGCGGGGAGCAGGGCGGCGGCGCCGACGAGCGCGGCGAGCACGCGGGCGAGCGTCCAGGCGCGGTCGGCGCGGTCGGCGGGGTCGAGGGCGAGCGACAGCGCGGCGGCGATCAGGAGGAGCGCGCCGGCGGGGGCGAGCGCGCGCGGCGGGGGGTCGGCGGCGCGGCTCCGCGCGCGGAGGTTCGTGGTGGGGTCGGCGCGGGCGGCGCGGAGCGCGGGGAGCGCGGCAGCGACGAGCGAGGCGGCGACGCCGAGGAGGAAGGCGCGCGCGGCGCCGGCCGGATCGCGGGTGGTGACGGAAAGATCGGCCTGCGCGGCCTGGCCCAGCGCGAAGGCGACGCCGCGGGCGAGCGGCTCGCCGAGCAGCACGCCGAGGGCGGCGCCGGGGATCGCGAGCACGAGCGCCTCGGCGAGCAGCGTGCCGCCGGCCTGGGCGCGGGTGGCGCCGACCGCGCGGAGGAGGCCGAGGAGCCGCGCGCGCTCGGCGGCGCGGGCGGAGAGCTGCCCGGCGACGAGGAGCGCGGCGAGGAGCAGGGTCACGCCGGAGAGGAGGTCCGTGCCGGCGCGGAGGTTCGTGAGCTTCTGCTCGACCTCCCGGGCGCGATCCGCGGGGCGGACGATGGCGACGCCGGGGCCCGCGGCGGCGACGAGGGCGGGGGGCGGGGCGTCGGGGGCGCCGGGCCGGGGCCCAGGCCCCGGGTTCGCTCGGGTCAGGCGGGACGCTGCCCCGCGGTCACCGCATCCGGGCCAGGATGTCGCAGTTGACGCGTGACAGGTGCCCGGGCCGCAGGTCTGGCCGGAGCCGGAGAATCTCGGCCTCGTCGTCCCGGGACAGGCCGCCGTCCTCCAGGGTTGCGTACAGTTCCACGTCCATGCGCGCGGCGTCGACGCC
>CAYWGD010000217.1:0-8640 GCA_964457335.1 uncultured Enterobacteriaceae bacterium
GAGCCCGCCCCCGCCGTCGAGCTGGCGCCGGCCGCCGAGCCCGCGGCGCCCGCGGCGGCCGCCCCCGCGGCGGCCCCGGCGACCGACGTGGTCGGCCCGGCGCTCACGATGGAGGCGCTCCAGGAGATCATGGACGAGATGGTCCGCCCGGCGCTGCAGGGCGACGGCGGCGACATCACGCTCATCAAGGTCGAGAACAACGACGTCTACGTGAAGCTCGTCGGCTCGTGCTCGACCTGCCCGTCGTCGATCATGACGATGAAGATGGGCGTCGAGGCGCTGCTCAAGGAGGAGTTCCCCTCCATGGGCCAGCTCATCCAGGTCGACTGAGGCTCAAAGCGGGCGGGCGTCGACCGTCCGCTCGTTCACGACGTTGCCGGTGTTCCGCGTGGTCGCCGGCTCGAACAGCAGGATCGCCACCTCCTCGTCCGCGACGGGGCGGTGCTCGACCCCGCGCGGGACGACGAGCATCTCGCCCGGCTCGAGCCACACGTGCCGGTCGCGGAGCTCCATGCGCAGGCGGCCCTCGAGCACGTAGAAGAGCTCGTCCTCCGCCTCGTGGTGGTGCCAGTCGAACGCGCCCAGGAGCTTCGCCAGCTTGACCTGCTGGCCGTTGAGCTCCGCGATCACGCGCGGCTGCCAGTGGTCCGAGAAGAGCTTCAGCTTGGCGGCGACGACGATCTTGTCCACGGGGGCCCTCCGCTGCGGACGGTGTAGCGCGGCGTGCTTGAAGCGGAGGGTGTCAGGAATTGACAATTGACACCTACGGCGGAGCCGTAGGTGTCAATTGTCAATTCCTGACACCCTTCTCCGGCGGCGGGGCCGCCCGCGAGCAGGACTTGAAGGACTGCTCGTACGGCTTCCGGCCGGGCCGAAGCGCGCACGGCGCGCTGGAAGCGCGGTGGAAGTGGTCGATGGACATGGAGCGATTCGGGAAGTACGGTCTGACCCTTCACCCGGAGAAGACGCGCCGTTCCGACGCCCGGATCGGCGGCGGCGGACCCCGGACGGAGGCGACGAGCCCCCGCCCGGTACGTTCGACCTTCTCGGGTTCACCCACTTCTGGGGCCGCTCCAGGAAGGGGCGCCTACGAGCTGATCCATCGCCGGACGCGCGCGCTCGATCGGCGCTCCCAGCGCGGGGACCTGACGTGGGAGCGGTTCGGGGCGCTGCTGAAGCGCTTTCCACTGCCGACCCCTTCACTCGGTCTACTGTCGTGCAGCGACGCCGTGAGCCGAGGAGCCGGGTGCGTCAATCGCGCACGTCCGGATCTGTGGGGGGCCGGCAGGGCAGCCTGCAGGTCTACCCGACCACCTACAGCCGTGCCGTAGGTGGCAATTGTGATTCGACACAACGAGGGGAGACCTCGACATCTGGTCGCGTTGCGTCGCCTCCGCGGCCGAAAACGCGACACGACTCCGGGAGACCTCGACATCTGGTCGCGTTGCGTCGCCTCCGCGGCCGAGAACGCGACACGACTGGGGAGACCTCGACATCTGGTCGAGTTGCGTCGCCTCGGGGCGGCTCGCGAGCGAGGCGCTCACGCGGGCGCGGGCAGAAGCGTCAGCGACGCCGACAGCCTGTCGATGGACGACGTGCGCCAGCGCGATCGGCAGGAGGCGCCCGGTCCGCAGGTCCCACGGGGCCGCGAGCAGCGGCGCGGTAGAGCTCCCGGAGCGTGAGCCCCTCTTGGAGGAGGAGGAGCGCGAGCACCGCCAGCGTCGGTGCCGCGGGCTCGGCGGCGCGCGGCTCCTGACACCCGGCGGGTGCCTCCCGGGCGGGCCGGCCACCGAGGCGGGAGACCCCTCGACGCCGCGCGCGAGGGGGCCGGAGGGCGGGGCCGGCGCCGGGTCGACGCGGGCCGGAGGCCACGGGACCGCGACCGGCCGGCCCCGGTCGGCCCGCGCGCAGCGGGCCGACCGAGCGCGGAGCGCGAGCCCGGAGGACACCGACCCCCGCGCGTCCGCGCGCGGGGGTCGCGCCCCCGGTCGCCCTCCGCCTCGGCAACCCACACCCCCGGATCAGGCCGCCTGCTCCCACATCCCCGGCACGGGCCCGGGCCGCACCCAGCCGGCGCGGATCCACTCGCCGACGGGGTGGTGCAGCCCGACCTTGCCCACGTAGAGGAGCCGCATGTCGCCGCCCGCGTCCATCCACGCGCGAACCCGCTGGTAGCCGCGCAGGTAGACGGAGTCCTTGGCGTACACGCCCGGGAGCGCCGGCCGCGCGAGGCCGCGCTTGACCCGGAGCGCGATCTGGAAGGCGCCGCCTTGGCCGGCGTCGGGGACGAGCGCCTCCCAGAGCTCGCGGAAGCCGGCCACGCGCGCGAGGCGCACGGCGCGGATCATGAGCCCCTGGCGCGCCACGAAGCCCGGCGAGAGCGCGCGCACCCGCTCCTCCGCGACGATGGCGAGCCCCTCCTCGGTGAGGAGGCTGCGCGCGAGGCCGGTCGAGAACAGGCGCAACGGCTGGGCCTCGCCGTTGGCGCCGCGCGTGGCGTGCACGTCGATCTCGTGGGCGACGAGGCCGGCGCGGTCGGTCTCGCGGAAGCGGGCGGCGGGGTTCACGCGGATGGCGCGGCGCGCGGCGTCGACGAGGATGCGGGAGGAGAGCACCGGGTCCCAGCTGATCTCCCAGGCGGTCAGCCCCCGGCGCCGCAGGGCGTCGCGCAACGTGCCGAACATCCGGTCGGCCCCGATCTCGGCGGCCACGGGCGGGGTGGGCGGCGGGACGGTGCCGTAGTCGGCGTCGTCCTCCGGGAGCCAGTCGCAGCGCCGGGCGAGGGTCTCGAAGCGGTCGGGGTCGCGGTGGTCGAGGGCGTCGACCAGCGCGCGGGTCTCCGCGATGGCCGCGAGCAGCTCGGCGCCGAGCGGGTGGTAGGCGGGCACGACGAGGGCGTCGAGCGCGGCGCGCGCGTCGGCGGCCCAGGTTGCAGGCGCGTAGTCGAACGGCGGCGCCTCCGCCCCGGCGAAGAAGGCCGCGCGCGCCTCGGCGATGTTGACGGGGTTGAGGTGCGAGGAGAAACGGATGGCGGCGTGGAGCGCGTGGAGCCGCTCGTCGGCGTACAGGACCTCGTCGGGCAGCGGCTCGGCCATGCGGCCAGGGTAGCACCGGGCTAAGGGGCGTCGCGATGACGCCGAGCATCGAGCAGATCGCGGCCCTCCCGGTGAGCACGCTCCGCGCGGTCCTGCCCGCCTGGGTGGCCTCCCACGCCGCGCTGCCGCCCGACGCCCTCGCCGCGCTGCAGGCCGCCTTGCAGGCCCGGCTCGACGCGACCTCCGACGACGAGCTGGCCACGCTCCTCGCCACGTTCGCCACCGCGGGCGAGCAGTACCGGCTCTACCCGGCGGTGCCCTTCGCGCGCGGGATGACCCGCACCTACATGAGCGCGCTGACGCCCACGTGGCGCGTCGAAGGGCTCGACCGGCTCGATGCCTGGGCGTCGAGGGGGGGGCGGCGCATGGTCGTCTGCAACCACCTCTCCTACACGGACACGCAGCTGACCGACTCGATCCTGTGCCTGGAGGGCCGCCACGCCGTGGCCGACCGGCTCGTGGCGATCGCCGGCCCCAAGGTCTACACGGACGCCTGGCGACGCCTCGCCGCCATCTCGCTGAACACGCGCAAGGTCGCGCAGTCGAGCGCGGTCGCGACCGAGCAGGGCGCGCTCGGGCCCCGCGAGCTCGCGCAGATCGCGTTCGACACGCTCGAGGACTGCACCCGGCTCATGGACGAGGGCTGGATCGTGCTGCTCTACCCCGAGGGCACGCGCTCGCGGACGGGGCGGCTCCAGCCGTTCCTGCGCGCGGCGGGCCGCTACCTCCAGATCCCCGGGCTCCAGGTGATCCCGATGGCGCAGACGGGCAGCGAGCGCGTCTTCCCGATCGACGCGCCGAAGATGTACCAGGACCACGTGCGCATCGCGTTCGGCGAGCCGTTCGCCTCCGCCGACCACCCGGGCAAGCACGGTGCCTTGGCCGAGGCGCACCGGCGCGTGGCCGCGCTGCTCCCGCCCGAGTACCGCCCGGCTTCTGACGCGCCCGCGGTGTCCTGATGGGCGCGGGCGCCGCCCCGCGCGCCCGCCTGCGCCTCGCGTCCGTGATCGCCGCCCTCCCGATCGCCGCCCTCCCGCTCGCGCTGCCGCTCGCCGCGTGCACGGATCCGGCCCCGCCGGCCACCAATCCGGACCCCGCCGGCTGCCCCGCGTCCGCCGGCCTCGTCGACGACCTCGGCCCGCCCACCACCGTGCTCCTCGTGAGCGTCGACACGGTGCACCGCGACTTCCTCGGCGTGCACGCGCCGCCCTGGGACACGACCCCGCGCCTCGACGCGCTGATGGCGGAGGGCGCGCGCCTCGACCACGTGCTCGTGCCGAGGGGGCTCTCCGGCCCGTCGATGGCGTCGCTGATCACGGGCGCCTACCCGCGCACGCACGGGGTGCGCGTCAACGAGAGCGGCTTCGACCCCGAGGGCGTCTCCGCCGACACCCCCACGCTCGGCCAGCGCTTCGCCGACGCCGGGTACACGACCTACGGCTACTCCGCGAACCAGTGCTACCTCCTGGACGAGGAGATGGAGACGGAGTGCACGTGGGCCGACCCGTCGCTCGACCAGGCGGAGGGCGACGCGCTGCTCGTCACCGAGCTCCTCGCCGCCCTGCAGGCCCGCGACGCGACGCAGCCCGTGTTCGCGTGGCTGCACCTGCTCGACCCGCACGACCCCTACACGCCGCGCGAGCCCTGGTTCACGGCGTTCCACCCCGACAGCTACGACGGGCCCTACGCCGGGGACATGGACGCCTCCATCCTCGCCCACATGCGCGGCACGCTCGCCTACACCGACGCGGACCGCGCCTACGTGGAGGCCGTGTACGCGAGCCAGCTCGCCGCCACGGACGCGCAGATCGGCGCGCTGCTCGACGGGCTCGCCGCGATGGGGCGCCTCGACGACGCCGTGGTCGCCTTCGCCATCGACCACGGCGACGAGCTCGCTCGTCGGAACACCTACTTCTACCACGGTTGTTCGCCCTACGACGGCGTGCTCGACGTGACGTACGCGCTCTGGGGACCCGGCCGCGTGCCCGCGGAGCACGTGCAGGCGGCCCGCGTCTCGTCGGTGGACCTCGCGCCCACCCTCGCGGAGCTCGCGGGCCTGGCCTGGTCCGGGCCCGGCGAGGGGCGGTCGCTGCTCTCCGAGCTCCGGACCTGCGCCGAGCCCGACCGGCTCGCGTTCTTCGAGCGGGGCAACGAGACGGCGGGCGTGGTCGCGGGGGGCTGGAAGTTCTTCCTCGACCCGAACGCGGGCTTCGCCGAGTGCAAGTACTTCGACGAGGACACGCCCTACCCGAACGCCGCCGAGGAGCTCTACGAGCTCGACGCCGACCCGCTCGAGCTCGACGACCGCGCCGCCGCCGAGCCCGCTCGCGCCGCCGAGCTGCGCGCGGAGGTGTGCGCCTGGGTGAACGCGGCCGAGTGGGTGGGTGGCGGCGCCGACGACAACGCGCTGGTCGCGGCCTGCGCGGGCGGGCCGACGGCGCGGCCGGGCCTGTAGCGGGGGCACCGCTTCGGGAGGTCGGAGGCGGTTGTCGCACGCGGAGGGGGCCGCTTTCCGGTTAGAGAACCGACCGACACGCCGGCGACCCCGCCGACGACCGAGGAAGGACCATGCCGATCGCGAAGGCCGAGCGCTACGGCGCCCACAACTACCACCCGCTCCCGGTGGTGGTGGCGCACGCCGCGGGCGCGTGGGTGACCGACGTGCACGGGCGGCGCTACCTCGACATGCTCTCGGCGTACTCGGCGTTGAACCAGGGCCACCGGCACCCGCGCATCCTCGCCGCGGCGCGCGAGCAGCTCGACCGGGTCACGCTCACGTCGCGGGCGTTCCACAACGACAAGCTCGGGCCGTTCCTCCAGCGCCTCTCCGAGGTGAGCGGCTTCGACCGCTCGCTCCCGATGAACTCGGGCGCGGAGGCGGTCGAGACGGCGCTCAAGGCCATGCGCAAGTGGGGCTACCGCGCGCGCGGCATCCCCGAGGACAAGGCCGAGATCATCGTCGCGCGCGACAACTTCCACGGGCGCACCATCACGATCGTGAGCTTCTCGACCGAGCCGAGCTACCGCGCCGGCTTCGGGCCGTTCACGCCGGGGTTCGTGGTGGTGCCCTACGGGGACGCCGCGGCGATCGAGGCCGCGATCACGCCGAACACGGCGGGCGTCCTCATCGAGCCGATCCAGGGCGAGGCCGGCATCATCGTGCCGCCCGACGGCTACCTCCGCGCGATTCGCGACATCTGCACGAAGGCGGGCGTGCTGATGGTGCTCGACGAGATCCAGACCGGGCTCGGGCGCACCGGCAAGATGTGGGCCTTCGAGCACGAGGGCATCCGGCCGGACGGCATCACCGTGGGCAAGGCGCTCGGCGGCGGGGTGTACCCCGTGAGCGCGTTCTGCACGGACGACGCGGTGATGGACGTGTTCGCGCCCGGGACGCACGGCTCCACGTTCGGCGGCAACCCGTTCGCCGCGGCGGTCGCGACGGCGGCGCTCGACGTGCTCGTGGACGAGCGGCTCCCGGAGCGCGCGGCCCGGCTCGGGGAGGTCTTCCGGGCGAAGCTGCGGGCGCTCGGCTCGCCGAAGGTGCGCGAGGTGCGTGGGAAGGGGCTCCTCATCGGGGTCGAGCTCCACCGCGAGGCCGGCACGGCGCGGCCCTACTGCGAGGCGCTCATGGAGGGCGGCGTGCTCTGCAAGGACACGCACGAGCAGGTGATGCGCTTCGCGCCGCCGCTCGTCCTGGAGGAGACGGACCTGGACTGGGCGATGGCACGCATCGCGGAGGTGCTGGCGTGAGCGACAAGGCGCGGGCGTTCCACCACGACTATCCCTACCGGCTGCGCATCCAGCACCCGGAGTACGCCGAGCTGCGGATCGAGCGGAAGGGCCGCTTCGTCCGCATCGACCCGTCGGACGCGCCCACCGCGGACGAGATCGTGGTGCTCACCTCCGCGGCCCCGCACCGGTCCCGCGCGACGGTCGAGGCGCTGCAGGCCGGGACGCGACTCACCGTGGTCGCGGCGCAGCCGGTGCTCGAGTGGCTCGGCGGCATCGGGGCGATCGACGGCGCCGCGTTCCCGCGCGAGGTCGACGGGCTGGCGTTCGACGCGATGCCCTACGCCGCGCCGCGGCAGGCGCGGCCGCTCGCGCACTTCCTGCGCGCGTCCGTGGCGGGCGCCCGGCCGGGCAGCACCCTCCGGCGGCTCGCCGAGCAGGTGCGCTACCCGACGCCGGAGCCGCACGTCGTGCAGGTGACCTTCGAGGACGGCGCGCGGCTGTTGCACCTCGACCTCGCGCTCCACGCGGGTACCGAGGAGAGCTGGATCGATCGCGTCGTCGCGCGCTTCGGCGCGCCGGAGTGGCTCGTGGTGGGCTTCGCGTGGGGCGAGGGCGCGGCGGTCGTGCGGCACGCGCCGCGCTTCGGCGCCCGCCGGGTGCTCGTGACGGAGCTGCAGAACAGCGAGCGGCGCGAGCTCGGCCTCCCGACGGAGCTCGTGACGCCGGTGCGCGATCAGCTCGTGTCGCACGGCATCGAGGCGCACGTGTTCGCGACGCAGGCGTCGTACCGGTTCGAATGACCGCGCGGATCGTGCGGGCCTTCCGCTACGTCCGGGGGGTGAGCCGGGGCGTGCGCCGCGGGGACACGTTCCCCGCGGCCGGGCGGGTGCCCGCGCGGGACGCCCCGGGCGGCACCACGCGCACGGTCCGGCGGCACGGGCGCGCCGAGCTCGACCACATCGAGATCTCCGAGCACGTGGTGCCCGTCCCGGGGCTGGCGCGGGAGGTGTCCGTGCTGCACCTCACCGACGTGCACCTCCGCAAGCGCGACGCCTGGGTCGACCGCGTCGCGGACGCCGTCGCGGCCGAGCGGCCCGATCTCGTGGCCCTCACCGGCGACGTCGTGACGCGCGGCTGGGAGGCCGACGCCGTGGACCGCTTCCTGGGCGCGCTCCCCGACGCGCCGCTCGGGCGCTGGGCCGTCATGGGCAACTGGGAGTACTGGGGCGGCGCCCCGCGCGAGCTCTGGGAGCCGATCCTGACGCGGCACCGGGTCGAGCTGCTCCACGACCGCGTCGTGCCGCTCGACGACCTCGACCTCGCCGGCACCGACGACCTGCTCTCCGGCGATCCCGACGTGGACGGCGTCTTCGCCGCCATGCGCGGCCGCCCCACGCTCCTGCTCACCCACTCGCCCGGCATCTTTCCGCGCATCGCGAAGCGGCCCGTGTCCGTCGTGCTCGCGGGCCACACCCACGGCGGGCAGGTGCGCATCCCGCTGCTCGGGCCGTTCTTTCTGCCGCGCGGCAGCGGCGTGTACCCCTGGGGCTGGTACGAGATGGACGGCGTGTGGATGTTCGTCAGCCGCGGCCTCGGGTGGTCGGTGGCGCCGGTGCGGTGGCGCGCGGCGCCCGAGATCGCGCGCATCCGGCTCGTCCCGGGGTAGGGCGGGAGCCGCGGGGGCGGCGGGATCCGGGCGCGCCCGGCCGAAGACGGCCGGTCGGGCCCCTCCGGGCTCGCTGCGCTCGGTCGGCGCGGGCCGTGCGCCCTGCCGGCCGCCCGTCCCGCGCCGGACCGGCCGCGCGGGGCG
>CAYWGD010000218.1:0-8640 GCA_964457335.1 uncultured Enterobacteriaceae bacterium
CAGGGCCGCCGCGAGCCGTCGCCGGCCCGGGCTCCGGTTTCTCCACAGGCTCTCTCCTGGGGGATTTCTTCACAGGCTCGTTACGGGGGCAGCGCCCCCGTCCCAAGATCCAACCCTCCCATCATGCCTCCTTGCCCCACGGCAGCCGGATGACCGTCGGCAGGTCGGGATAGTCGGCGAGCTTGAGCGCCGAGCCGCGGGCGAGGCCGTCGTCGGCGGTGTCGTCGATCTTCTCGTCGAGGAGGAACGCGAGGTCGCCGGGCTCCTCGCCGCGTCGGGGAATGCGCGCCAACGTACCCACGGGCACGTCGAGCACCGCGGCGATCTCGGCGCGGAGCTGGTCGAGGCCGCGGGCGGCGGACTCCTCGGGCGGGCAGGTGATCGCCTCGAGGAGCGCGTCGGGCTCGGCGTACCCGACGTCCGCGGGGCGCGCGGCCGAGATCAGCGTTGCCAGGGCGTCGGCGCTCGCGAGGCCCCAGCGATCCCCGGGCGCCTGGAGCACGGCGAGCAGGTGCTCGCCTGCGGCCTGCAGGGCCTCGAGCTCCGCGCGGGTCCACCCCCACGCGGCGCCGAGCGCCCAGGCGTCCAACCCGGCCGCGGCGGGGCCGTACAACACGAGGTGCAGGCCGGTGTCCGCGGCGCGGCCGGTGGCGCGCAACACGCCCTCCGGCACGAGCCGCAGGAAGAACATCTCCTGTGTCTCCTCGACCTCTCCGTCCTGGAACAAGGCTCCTCCTCGCGCGTGGAACTCACGTCGCCAGCCCGGCGATCAGATCGAACAGGGCGCGCACGCCCCAGCGGTATCCCCCCTCCGGGATCCGCTCGTCGTCGCCGTGGAACATCTGGGTGAATTTCGTCCCCTCCGGCAGATCCACGGGGGAGAAACCCCAGCACTTCATGCCGAGCCGCGACCAGGCCTTCGCGTCGGTGAAGCCGGGCAGCATCATGTGCAGCATGGTGGACTCGGGGTCGTGCGCGCGCAGGATGGCGGCGATGCGCTCCGAGATGGCGTCGTCGGGGTCGGTCGTGACGGGGGGCAGCTCCTGGTCGATGGTGATCTCCAGGTCGTCGGCGTCCTTCCCGAGCATCTCGCGGATCTCGCGCACGAGGTCGGCGCCGGTCTGCCCGGGGAGGAGGCGGCCGTCCACGCGGAGGAGCGCGTCGGAGGGCACCTGGTTCACCTTGTCACCCGCGCGCAACATGGTGGGGTTGGCGGTGTTGTGCAGGTTCGCGTCGAAGCTGTTGGCGAGCGAGGGATCGGGGAACACGTTGTCGAGGATCGGCCCGCACAGGGGCGCGTGCAGCAATCCGTGGAGCACGAGCCGGTTCGCGAGCGGCTGGCGCGACGCGAGCGTGCGGATGAAGCGCTCGGCGAACGGCGTGACGTGGTGCGGGAGCCGGCAGGTGCCGAGCTTCTCGGCGGCGCGCGCGATCTTGGGGATGGGGTTGTCCTTGTTGGGGAGCGAGCCGTGGCCGGGCGTTCCCTTGGCCCGGATGCTCATCCAACACATGCCCTTCTCGGCCACCTGCACCGGGTAGAAGCGCTTCCCGCCGCTGTGCATGGTGAAGCCGCCGATCTCGGAGATGGCGTACTCCGCGCGGACCTTCTCGGGGTGGTGCTCGGCGAGCCACAACGAGCCCCAGGTGCAGCCCGCCTCTTCGTCCGACACACCGGCGAAGATCACGTCCCGGCGCAGCGGGACGCCCGCGCGGCGCAGGAGGAGGAGCGTCATCAGCTCCATCGCCACCATGTTCTTCATGTCGATGGCGCCGCGGCCCCAGATCCAACCGTCGTGGATCTCGCCGGAAAATGGCGGGCGCGACCAACGCGCGGGGTCGGCCGGCACCACGTCGACGTGCCCGGAGAGTAGGATCGGGGCGCCTCCGCTGCCGTCCCCCCGGAGGCGACACACCACGTTGCCCTTGCCCGGCACGGGCTCGAACAGCTCGGGCTCGAGCCCCTCCGCGCGGAGCCGATCGGCCAGGAAGACGGCCGCCTCGGTGTCGTTGGGCGCGCGATCGGGGGCGTTGGTCGTGTCGATCCGGAGCAGGGCCTGGAGGAGGGCGACCGCCTCGTCTCCGGCGGCGGACCAGTCGATCTCGGACGGGGAGACGGCCGACGGGCGGGAGGACGGGTCGATCGCGGGCGCGGATGGCATCCACCCTTTCTAGCATGACGCCCGCGCCCTCGGTACGCGGTGGGGCCTAATCACCAAAGACAGGGGTGAAAGCGCCTATCCGTCACCATGTGTGTGCCTAGCAAGGGCCGGCGACACCCGTGGGAGGTCGCCCCCTTGCTGCTTCGTACCGGCGCCGCCGCCAGGCGCCATCTCCGTGCTGCGCTCCGTGGGCGCGGCGCCGTCGTGTTCCTCGTGCTCGGCATCGTCGCGCTCCTGCCCGTCGCGCTCGTGCCCGGCGCCGAGCGGGACCGCCTCGCGACGTCCCTCCTGCTGCTCGGCCTCGGGTTGGGCGTGCTCCACCTCTTCCCCCGGCATCGCTTCGCCGCGCTCGCCATCGCGATCGTGGCGTCGGTCCGCTACCTCTCGTGGCGGGCCACGGCGACGCTGCCGACCGACACCTGGCCCGACGCCGTCCTCGGCTTTCTCCTGTTCGCGACGGAGCTCTTCGGCTTCCTGGTGATGCTCGGCGGCAGCTTCCAGACGGTCGTGCGGCGCGAGCGCAAGCCAGTGCCGCTCGACTGCTTCGACCCCGCCACGCACCCGCACGTGGACGTGTTCGTCCCGACCTACGACGAGGGCGCCGACATCCTGCGCCGCACCCTCACCGGCGCCACCCGCATCGCCTACCCGAACAAGACGGTGCACGTGCTCGACGACGGGCGCCGCCCCGAGATCGAGGTGTTGGCCGCCGAGATGGGGTGCACCTACCACACGCGCCCCGACAACGAGGGGGCCAAGGCGGGCAACCTCAACCACGCGCTCGCGCGCACGAGCGGCGAGCTCGTCGCCATCTTCGACGCCGACCACGTGCCGGTGCGGAGCTTCCTCGACGCGACGGTGGGCTTCTTCCTCGCCGACCCCAACGTGGCGCTCGTCCAGACCCCCCACCACTTCTACAACCCCGACCCCTTCGAGCGGAACCTGCGCCTCGCGGGGCGCGTGCCGCCGGAGCAGGCCTTCTTCTACCACACGGTGCAGAAGGGGAACGACTTCTGGAACGCGGCGTTCTTCTGCGGGAGCTGCGCGGTCCTCCGTCGGGACGCGCTCCTGTCCGTCGGTGGCATCGCGCAGGAGACGGTGACCGAGGATGCGCACACCGCCATGCGGATCCACGGGCGGGGGTGGCGGTCGGTGTACCTCGACATGCCGCTCGCCGCGGGCCTTGCCACCGAGCGCTTCGCCTGGCACGTGGCGCAGCGCGCGCGCTGGACGCGCGGCATGATCCAGATCCTCCGCCTCGACAGCCCGCTGTCGGCGCGCGGGCTGAGCCTTCCGCAGCGGCTGTGCTACCTCGTGGCGGCCTCCCACTTCCTCTACGGGATCCCGCGCCTCGTCTACCTGACCGCGCCCGCGACCTACCTGCTCCTCGGCCTGCACCCCATCTCGGCCGACGCCGCGAACCTGGCGATCTTCGCGCTCCCGCACCTCGTGCTCGCCGCGGCGGCGAGCGCCACGAGCAACACCAACACGCGCCACAGCTTCTGGCCCGAGGTGTACGAGACCGCGATGGCGCCGTGGGCCGCGGCCGTGGCGCTGGTCACCTGGCTCTCGCCGCGGCGTGGCAAGTTCAACGTGACACCCAAGGGCTCGCCGGTCGGCAAGGCGCACGTGGACTTCGGGCGCGCCGCGCCGCTCCTCGGGCTGCTCGCCATCGCGGTCGCCGCCGGGCTGGCCGCCCCGCTCCGGCTCCAGGCCGAGCCCGAAGCGTGGGACGACCTCGCGCTCGCTTCGGCCTGGAACCTCTGGAACCTCGTGCTCCTGCTCGCCGCGACCGTGGTGTGCCTCGAGCCGCCCGAGCGCCGTCGCACGCCGCGCCTCGCCGCCCGCGGGGCGCTCCTCGCGCTGGATCCCGGCGAGCTCGCGCCCCGGGCCTCCGGCGACCTCGTCGAGATCTCCGAGACCGGCGCCCGCGCGCGCTTCCCGATGGGCACCGTGCTCCCGACGGAGCTTGACGTCATCGTGCGCACCGGCGCCGACGCGGAGACGCGCCTCGGCCA
Organism: uncultured Enterobacteriaceae bacterium; assembly: GCA_964457335.1. Lineage (GTDB taxonomy): Bacteria > Myxococcota_A > UBA796 > UBA796 > SXON01 > CAJBVW01. Next base: position 4,178 of record CAYWGD010000218.1, read on the forward strand.
CGTGCGGGTGATGGACGCCCACGTGGGCCCCGGCGGCACCACCGAGGTCGGGTTCCAGTTCCCCGAGCTCGACAACGACACGAAGCTCGCGCTCCTCGCCCACATGTTCGTGGCGCCGGACACGTGGCTCCAGGACCGCTTCGCCGCCGACCACCCGATCCGCGCCTGGCTGGGCGTGCTCGTGGCGCCGTGGCGCGTCACCCTCGCGTTCCTCCGTGGCAAGCCCGTGCCCGCCCCCGTGAGCGCCGGTCGCCCCGTCGGCTCCTGGGTGGTGGGGGCCTGCGAGTGCGGGCGGCCCGCGTTTCCCGGCGCGGTCCGCTGCGTGAGTTGCGGCGCCGCGGTGTCGGTCGCGCCGCCCGTGCGCCCCGCCGTGGTCCGCCGTCGCTTCGCCGCGGTGGCCGCCGCCATCCCGATCGCCGCGGGGCTCCTGCTCGCGATCCGGCCCGTGGCCGCCGCCGTGGACGACGACCCCCGTGCCGGCGTGCTCGCCGCTGCCCACGAGGAGATCCTCAGCCTCCGCTTCGAGGCGCGCCTCCTCGCGCTCACCGGCGATCGGCCGACCGCCCGCTTCGAGAAGCGCATCTGGGCGCTCGGCTACGTGCTCGACCGCCCGGACAGCGGCTCGCCCGGCGAGGAGCCGCTCCGGGACGCGCTCGGCGCCCTCCGCGCCACCTCGGCCGCGCTGGCGTCCGGCGCGTCGGAGGACGACCTGTCCGTCTCCCTGGACGCCCTCGACGCGGCGCTCGACCGCGTGGGCGCCGACCAGCCTTCCATCGCCTGGAGGACCCCGTGATCCTGCTCCTCTCCGCGCTCGTGACCGCGGCGCCCCCGTCGTCGGTGCGTCCGCACCGCCCGGCCGCGGCCCGCGCCGCGACGGACGCGCTCACCATCACGCTCGGCGAGCACCTCTACCTCGCCGAAGACCCCGTCCTCCGCGGCTCGGAGGCCGCGTACGGCCTCGCGTTCACCCGGCCGTCCACCTGGGAGCTCGCCGGAGACCCGGTCCTGCGCCTCCGCTTCTCTCACGCGCCCGGCCTCGATCCGGACCGCAGCCGGCTCACCGTGCGGCTCGGCGACCGCGAGATCGGCGAGGTCGCCCTCGACGACGCCAACGCCGCCTCCGGCGTGCTCGACGTGGCCATCCCGGCGCGGTCGCTCACCGACCACGACCGCCTGGTGATCGTCGCGAGCCAGCACCGCACCGGCGCCTGCGACGGGCCCTTCGACGCCGAGCTCTGGACCCGCATCGCGTCGGATTCCACCCTCACGTTCCCCGGCCACCGCAAGCGCGTCGACGGCTCGCTGCTCTCGCTCCGCACGCCGCTCCTCGACCCCCTCGGCTACGGGCCGCTCACGGTCACGCCGGTGCTCGCCGGGCCGCTCTCGGCGGGGAGCCTCGACGCGCTCGCCGAGCTCGGGCTCGCGTTCGGGCGCATGGCCGAGTGGCGCGGGGTGGAGATCAACGCGCCGGTCCCCCGCGTGGAGGACGCCGCCGGGCCCGCGCTGATCTTCGGCACGATCGCGGAGCTGCCCCCGCTGGACGGCCTCGTGGACGTCGGCAAGCTCGGCTCCTCCGACGGGGTCGTCGCGCTCGTGCCCAACCCGGGCGACCCGAGCCTCCCCGTGCTCGTCGTGACCGGCCGGAGCGTGGAGGGCCTCAGGAGCGCCGCGCGCGCCGTCGCCCGCGCGGATCGGGCCGCGTGGCTCACGAGCCCCGTCACCATCGTGCAGGGCGTGCCCGACGCGCCCCCGCCGCCGCCCATGCGCCGGCCGCTGCCGTTCGGCGACCGCGCCCGTGTCACGCTCGCGGACCTCGGCCAGGGCGACTTCACCGCCACCGGGCTCTACGCGGCCCCGCTCACCGTGCCCATCGAGCTCGAGGGCGACGTGCTCGCGCGCCCCGACGGCGCGGAGGTGGAGATCCGCTATGCCTACGGCGCCGGGCTCGACCCGGCGCTGTCCACGCTCGAGGTGCGCTTCGGCGGCATCGGGCTCGCCAGCGTGCGGCTCGACCGCCCCGAGGGCGAGGCCGAGGCCCGCGTCACCGTGAAGGTGCCGGCGCGGCTCGTCTCCCCGCAGAACCGCATGGAGATCGCGTTCCACCTGATCCCGACGGAGTGGGACAGCTGCGTCGCCACGCCCGCCGGGCACCTCTGGGGCACGGTGTTCGCCGACTCGAACGTCGCGATCGAGCGCGACCACGGCGCCGACCTCCCGGACCTCGGGTTGCTGCGCCATCGCCTCTTCCCCTTCGGTGGGGAGGGCGACGTGCCCGTCGCGATCGAGCTCGGCGAGCGCGCCGACCCGGCCGACGTGGCCGCGGCGCTGCAGATGGTCGCCAACCTGGGCGCGCGCTCCGTCGCCGCCGACCCGCGCGTCTCGATCCTCGCCGGCCGCTCCAGCCGTGACGGCGGCGCCCGGATCCTGCTCGTCCGCGACGACCTGCCCCACCCGGGCTGGCTCGCGCTCGGGGGCCGCTCCGGCGGGCCGCGGCGTGGCGGCGTCGCGAGCGTCGAGGCGATCCAGCCGGCCGACGGGCACGGCGTGCTGGTGCTCACCGCGCCGGACGGGGCGGCGCTCCGGACGCTCGTGAGCCAGCTCGGGCACGACCGCGTGCTCGGTCGGCTGGGCGGCAGCCGCGTGGTGGTGGGCGAGGGGGGCGAGGTCGCCGTGGTCGAGCAGGCCGCGCGGCGGCGCGTCTGGCGATCAGAGGGGCTCGCGCTCCTGCGGCTCCGGGCGCAGGAGGAGAGCACCACGCTCGTGGCCGGCCTCCTCCCGGGGGCGCTCGCGATGGCGGCCGCGCTGCGCGGCTGGGCGCGCCGCCGCGGGGGGGTGACGGGGTGAGGGGGCGTGATCGGAGCGGGAACGGCCGCACGGGCCACGCGCCCCACCCCCCCCTCGTCGTCACCCTCCTCGCGCTCCTCGCCGGCGCCGCCTCGCCGGTTGCGGTCGCGGGGCCGCGCACCGTGTGTGCGGCCGAGGAGGCCACGACGGCCCCGCTCGAGGCCCCCGTGACGCCGGAGGCCCGCCTCGCGATCGCCCGCGCGCTCGCGGACGACCCGGACACCCACGAAGAGGCGCTCGACGCGCTGCTCGCGCTCGCGTACGAGCCGCAGACGGGGCGGCGCGCGCACCTCGCGCTCGTGGCGCTCTGCACGCAGGCCGATCCGCGGCCCGGCTGGCTCGACGCCTACGCGCTCCTCGCGGCCGATCCGCGCACGACGCCCGGCGAGGCGGCGATGCTCAGGCGGCGGGCGTCCGAGGCCCGCACCTGGGTGCCCGCGGAGCACCTCCGGGCGCGGGACGAGCTGCTGCGGCTCGCGCGCGCGGCCGGCTGGGGCGGTGGCGCCGGCGCAGGTGGCCCCGCTCCGGGCGGCGCCGGCTCGAACGCCCCCACGTCAGCGGGCCCCGCGTCCGCCGGCCCCGCGTCGGGCGGCCCCGGGGTCGCCGGCCTCGACGCCGACCTCGCCTTCCACCTCGCGCGCGCACACCTCGTGCTCGGCGAGGTCCAGGCGGCCGCGGCGCTGTTCGCGGCCTTCCGGGCGGAGCCGCGGGCCGCCGACGGGGCGAAGGCGGCGGCCCTCGGCGCGCCCGGTGCGGAGGGGGCGCTGGCGGAGCGGGTGCGGGCCGTGGCCGCGCTCGGCTACCCGGACCTCGCGCTGCGCCTCGCGCCGCGGGGCGACGCGCGGCGCGCGGACCCGGAGGCGTGGACCGCCCACGCCGAGGTCCTGCTCGCGCGCGGGCGCTCCCCCGAGGCGCTCGCCGTGCTCGGCGCCGTGCGGGCGCGCCACCCCGCGCACGCGGGGGCGATCGTCGCTACGACGCGGGCGCTCCTCGCCGCCGGAGATCTCGCCAGCGCGCAGGTCGTCGCGGCGGGGAACGTCGAGGCGGAGCGGCGGGTGCGCGCGGCCGCGCTCGCGCAGGAGGCGCCCGAGGAGGCGTTCGTGCTCGCCCCGGACGAGCCCACCGTGCGTCGCGCCCTCGCCGCGCTGCGGTCGGAGCAGGGCCGCCACGAGGAGGCGCTCGCGCTCCTCGGGCCCGAGGTGGCCGACGGGCCGCCCGACCCGGCCCTCCTGGAGGCCTACGCGGTCGCGGCGAACGGCGCCGGGCGGCCCTCGCTCGGGCTCGCCGCCTGGCGCGCCGCGGCGACGCGGGCGGCGGGGCCCGACGCGCGCGAGCTATTGCTCGACGGGCTCGTCGCGGCGCGCGTGGACGCCGCGGAGGCGCGCAAGCCGCGCTCGCCGGGCGAGGCGGTGGCGCACTACCGCGTGGCGCTCGCGAGCCGGCCGGCGAACGCCTACACCTGGGCGGGGCTCGGCGGGGCGTTGTGGCAGGCGGGGGCGCTCGACGAGGCCCGCGCTGCCTACGGGCAGGCCGTCGAGCGCGCGCCCGAGGGGGAGGGGGCCGCGGCGGCCTGGGCCGGGAGCTCGGCCGACCTGTCGCTCGCGCTCGGCCGGCCGGAC
>CAYWGD010000219.1:0-8594 GCA_964457335.1 uncultured Enterobacteriaceae bacterium
CTCGCGGCTGCGCCGCCGCCGCGGCTCGCGAGACCCGTCATTTGGTGGCGTGCGCTCGCGCCCGCGTCGCCCCCACGGGGCCCGCGGGCGGCGCTCCGCGCTACCCTGCCGCCGCCACCGTCGGCAGCTCCAACACGAAGCAGGCCCCCGACAGCGGCCCCGCCCCCAGGTCGATCTGCCCGGCCATCGCGTTCGCGGCCTTCCTGCAGATCGCGAGCCCGAGGCCGGTGCCGCGCGTGCGCGTCGTGAAGAAGGGGTGGAAGATCTTGTCCGCGTTCTCGGCGGGGATGCCCGGGCCCGAGTCGCACACGCGCACCGTCGCGTCCTCGACGATCACGTGCACGTCGCCCGGGCCGCCGAGCGCCTGAACGGCGTTGAGCACGAGGTTGAGCAGGATCTGGTGCACGAGGTTCGGGTCCGCCGCCGCCGTGCCGCGGCCCATGGCGCGCAGCCGCACGTCGGGGTGGTCGCGCTGCACGTGCTCGACCACCGCGCGAGCCACCTCCTCGAGCTGCACCGGGCCGATCCTGGCCGTCGTCGGGCGCGCGAAGTCGAGCAGGTCGGTCACCAGCGCGTCGAGCCGGCGCACCTGCTGCTCCACCTTCTCCATGATGGGCTTCCGGCGGTCGTCGTCCGCGAGCGAGCGCGCGATCACCTGGATCGCGCCGGAGATCCCCGCGAGGGGGTTCCGCAGCTCGTGCGCGACCGCGGCCGAGAGCGCGCCGAGCTGCGCCAGCGACTCGTTGCGGAGCATCCGGCCCTCGGTGGCGATGGCCTCGGTCAGCTCCTCGAGGTGCAGGAGCACGCGCGCGTGCGGGTGGTCGAGCGGCACGATGGAGAGGCGGAAGATCCGCTCCTGGCCCCCCAGCGGCACGTCCACGCGCGGGAGCGCGACCTCGCGCCCCGTCTCGAGCGCGCGCGCCATGTGCGTCGGCAGGTCCGCGGCCGCGACGAGCGCGGGCGGGAGGGCCTCCGCGTAGGGGCGGCCGGTCGCGGGCACGTCCCCGAACAGCCGGTTCGTCGGCCGGGTCGCGGCGGTCACGTGGCCGCGCGCGTCGAGCAGCATCACCGTCACCGGCATGTGCGAGACGATGAGCTCCTGCAGCGTGGCGATCTGCTGCTCCTCGCGGCCCTCGACGTAGGTGCCCGTCATGATCGCGAGGTCCATGTCCGTGACCTTGCCGATGCTGCGGCAGGTGAGCTCCGCCTCCTCGTGCGGCATGCTCGCCGCGGCCATCTCGCACAGGCCGCTCCGGAACACGTTCATCGCCGTGAACATGTACCGGGCCGGGAGCCCGACCTCGACGTGCACCCGCCCGATGCGCTCGCGGCGCAGGTAGTAGTCGTGGTCCCAGGGCCCGGAGAGGAGCTCCTCCGCCCAGCGGCGGAGCGTGCCCTTGAGCCGCTCCACCTGCGCCTCGTCCCGAAGGATCGAGGCCGCGCCCGGGTGGGCGAGGATGCGCTCGTAGAAGAGGGCGGCCAGGGCGGTCAACCGCGGCCGCGCGTACACGAGCAGCGCGTTCAGCCGGGCCTCGTCGGCGGGGCCGAACCCCACCCAGGACTTCATCTCGTCGAAGTGGCTCACGCCGCCAACGTCTCGCGTCGGCGCCCCGTCCGCAAGGGCGCATCCGCGCGCAGGCCGTGTGCCACCTCACACACCTCCGCGCGCGGGCTGGCACACGCCCCTCGAAACGAGGGGCTTTCTCGGCTGGCACGGCCCTTGCTCTGCGGGGGGTCCTACGAGGAGAGCCCGCCCGTGGATCAGTCCCCCCCCAACTACGACGACACCACCACCAAGCGGTTCGTCATCGCAACCGTCCTCTGGGGCGCCGTCGGCATGCTCGTCGGCGTCATCATCGCGCTTCAGCTGGCCTGGTGGCCGGCCAACCTCGGCCTGCCCTACACGACCTTCGGTCGGCTTCGCCCGCTGCACACCAACGCCGTCATCTTCGCGTTCACCGGCAACGCGCTGTTCGCCGGCATCTACTACTCGCTGCAGCGCCTGCTCAAGACGCGCATGTGGAACGACACGCTCTCCGCCATCCACTTCTGGGGTTGGCAGGCGATCATCGTGTCGGCGGCCGTGACGCTCCCCCTCGGGATGACACAGGCCAAGGAGTACGCCGAGCTCATCTGGCCGATCGACCTCGCCATCGCGGTCGTCTGGCTCTGCTTCGCGGCCAACTTCTTCGGCACCATCGCCATCCGGAAGGTGAGTCACCTCTACGTGGCGATCTGGTTCTACATGTCGATGGTCATCACCATCACGGTGCTGCACGTCGTCAACAACCTGGCGCTCCCCGCCACCCTCACCCGCAGCTACCCCATTTACGCCGGCATGACCGACGCGCTGGTGCAGTGGTGGTATGGGCACAACGCGGTCGGCTTCCTGCTGACCACGCCGATGCTCGGCCTCATGTACTACTTCCTCCCCAAGGCGTCGGGGCGGCCGGTGTACAGCTACCGCCTCTCGATCATCCACTTCTGGGCCCTGGTGTTCCTCTACATCTGGGCCGGGCCGCACCACCTGCTCTACTCGGCGCTCCCGGAGTGGGCGCAGACCCTCGGCATGGTGTTCTCGATCGCGCTCATCGCGCCGTCCTGGGGCGGCATGCTCAACGGGCTCCTGACGCTGCGCGGCGCCTGGGATCGGCTCCGCCAGGACCCCGTCCTCAAGTTCTTCGTCGTCGGCATCACCTTCTACGGCATGTCGACGTTCGAGGGCCCGATGATGTCCATCCGGGCGATCAACGCAGTCTCCCACTACACCGACTGGACCATCGCCCACGTGCACTCGGGTGCGTTGGGTTGGGTCGGGATGAGCATCTTCGGGATGCTCTACTACATGGTGCCGCGGCTCTGGAAGCGTGAGCTCCACAGCGTGGAGATGGCGACCAACCACTTCTGGCTCGCCACCATCGGCATCGTGCTCTACTGCGTGGCCCTGTGGGTGGGTGGTGTCACCCAGAGCCTCATGTGGCAGGCCATCGAGCCGAACGGGCTCTTGCAGTACCCCAACTTCATGGACACGCTGAACGCCATCCAGCCGTTCTGGTGGTTCCGCCTCGTCGGCGGCTCGATGTACTTCCTCGGCGTCCTGATGATGGCCTGGAACCTCTGGCGCACGGCCGTCGGCCCCGCCACCACCGTCGCCTCCGCGACCCCGGAGATCGCATGAGCTGGCATCGTCGCCTCCTCGAGGACAAGGGCGGGCTCTTCGCCGGCCTGACCACCCTGGTCGTCCTCATCGGCGGCATCGTGGAGATCGTCCCGATGTACGCCGCCCCCGCCGCCGAGACCCCCTCCATCGAGCCCTACACCCCGCTCGAGGTCGCCGGACGTGACATCTACGTCCGGGAGGGCTGCTACACCTGCCACTCGCAGATGATCCGTCCGCTCGAGCACGAGACGATGCGGTACGGCACCTTCACCCGGGCCTGGGAGTACACCTACGACCGGCCCTTCCAGCTCGGCTCGCGTCGCATCGGCCCGGACCTCCAGCGCCTCGGCGGGAAGTACCCCGACGCCTGGCACTGGAACCACCTCAAGGATCCGCGCAGCACCTCGCCCGGCTCGGTCATGCCGGAGTACGGCTGGCTGCTCGTGGACCAGTACGACGCGGCTGACGTGACCGCCTCCGTCGGCGCGCTCGCCACCCTCGGGCACCCCTACGCGGATACGAGCGAGGCCGCCGTCACGAAGTCGCTCGACGACCAGTCCGCCGGCATCGTGGAGCGGCTCGCCACCGCGAAGATCGAGGCCAACCCGCGCAGCGAGGCGGTCGCGCTCATCGCGTACCTCCAGCGGCTCGGGACCGACGGCAAGAAGCAGCTCGCGGAGGTGAAGCCGTGATCAGCATGCTCGCGGGTGACGCCCAGATGGCCGGCGCCGCCCTCTCCTGGCTCGGGAGCGCGCTCACCACCACGTTCGCCGCGTGTTTCGCGGCCTGGGCCTTCTGGGCCTGGCGCCCGAGGAACCGCGACCTCATGGAGGCCTACGCGCGCATCCCCTTCGACAACGACACCGTGACCAACCCTACGCCGGGCGTTCCGACCCGGGGAGATGCGTGAGATGGCACAGGAACAGGATCGCGTCCTCGGTCACGGCCACGAGGCCGACGGCATCGAGGAGTACGACAACAAGCTCCCCACGTGGTGGCTCGGCTTGTTCTTCGTCAGCGTCGTGTACGCGGTGGTGTACGGCATCGACTACCACTACGTGAGCAACCGCTCGAGCGCCCAGGAGCTCGAGGAGGCCGTGGCCGAGCGCGCCAAGGCCACCGCCACCGTCGGCACCGCCGTCGCGGCGGCCGGCCCCGCCGACGCCGTGTCGGGAAAGGCGGTCTACGACCAGAATTGCGTGGCCTGCCACGGCCCGGAGCTGAAGGGCGGCGTCGGCCCCGACCTCACCGACGCCACCTGGATCCACGGTGGCACGGTTGATGCAATCAACAAGACCATCACCAACGGCGTCCCCGAGAAGGGGATGCTCACCTGGGGACCCATCCTGGGGCCCCAGAAGATCGCCGCGGTCACGGCGTACGTGCACGAGGCGGGCGGAGGGCAGTAGGTCATGGCACGGCAGTGGGTGTACACCGCGGGCGTCAAGGGGCGCTTCCAGAAGATCCACCGGTGGACGGGGCTCTTCCTCCAGGCGATCCTCTTCGTCACGCCGTGGATCTCGATCGAGGGGCGGCCCGCCGTCCGGATCGACCTCCCCGCGCGGCGGATCTTCGCGCTCGGCAGCGTCTATACCGCCTCCGACGCGATCTTCCTCGTGCTCGCGCTGCTCGTGGCCGTGTTCGGGCTCTTCCTCGTGACCGCGCTCTGGGGCCGCCTGTGGTGCGGGTACGCCTGCCCGCAGACGGTCTTCCTCGAGGAGTGGATCCGCCCCATCGAGAAGCTCGTCGAGGGGGAGCGCGGCGTCCGCATGCAGCGGGCGAAGGCCCCGTGGGCCTGGCCGAACCTCTGGCGCCGCGTCGTGAAGCTCACGGCGTTCGCCGGGGTCGCGGTGCTCGTCGGCATGACCACCGTGAGCTGGTTCGCCGGCGCCCGTGAGCTCTGGACGGGCGCCGCGGGCGTCGGCGCCTACGGCACGGTGGCCTTCCTCGCCGCGGTGATGTTCGCGGACTTCGCCTGGTTCCGCGAGCAGTTCTGCAACTACCTCTGCCCCTACGCCCGCTTCCAGGGCGCGCTCTCCGACGAGGGCAGCCTCGCGGTGCACTACAGCGTCGACCGCGGCGAGCCCCGCAAGGGCGGCGGCGACTGCATCGACTGCAAGAAGTGCGTGGCCGTCTGCCCCCAGGGCATCGACATCCGCCAGGGCTTCCAGCTCGAGTGCATCGCCTGCGGGCGCTGCATCGACGCCTGCGACGGCGTCATGGGCAAGCTCGGCAAGCCGAACCTGATCACGTACCAGCCGCTCGAGAAGAAGCCGCTCCTGCGGCCCCGCACGGTCGCCTACGGCGCGCTGCTCCTCGGGCTCACGACCGCGCTCGTGTTCAACGTCGCGACCCACGACGGCCTCGACGCCTCCGTTGCCCGCGCCCCGGGCACCCTCTTCACGGTCGACGCCGACGGCTGGACCCGCAACGTGTACCTGCTCAAGGTCGTGAACACCTCGCTGCGGCCCGGGGACGCCGTGGTCAAGGCCGAGGGCCTCCCGGTCGACGCCGAGGTCACCATCCCGCCGGTCCGGCTCGATCCCGCGGCCACCACCACCGTCCCCGTGGTCGTGCGCGTCCGCGAGCCCGCGGGTCCCATCACGCGCTACCGCTTCACCGTCACCACCGGCGACTCCTCCGTGGAGTTGCCGGCGACCTTCACCGCGGCGGGCGGATGAATGCGCCCTTGGGGCGGGGGAGTGCCCCCCCTCACGGTCCGCTTGCCGCGGACCTCCGGGGGCGGGCTGCGTCCCCTCCGCCGCTTGCCGCGGCGGACCCTCGCAGTGCTCGGGTGGACTCCGCGAGCCCTTCGGGCTCCCCCGCAACGCCCCCCCTTCCTTGTGCGGGCACCCACGTCTGCCCGCACTGCGCCACCCCGGTGGAGGTCCCCGGGTACTGCTGCGCCGGCTGCGAGATGGCCGCGCAGATCATCCGCGGCGCCGGGCTCGAGGGCTACTACGCGACGCGCGCCGCCCCTGCCCCCCGGCCGGCGGGCGCCGCCGCGGCCTGGAGCGAGCTCCCCACCGAGGAGCTCGCGGACGGGAGCCGCGCCGTCGCGCTGCACGTCGGGGGGATGACCTGCGCCGCGTGCGCGTGGGTCACCGAGCGCGTGGTCCGCGATCTCCCGGGCGTCCGTGAAGCGGTCGTGAGCCCGACCACCGGCCGCGCCCGCGTCGTGTGGGACCCCGCCCGCGTCGACCTCGACGGCATCTGCCAGCGCATCGCCGCCATCGGCTACCGCCCGCGCGGCGTGGCCGCGGCCGGCGCCCCCGACCGCGACCTGCTGCTCCGCCTCGGCGTGGCCGCCTTCGCCGCGATGAACGCGATGTTCCTGTCCGCGTCGGTGTACGCCGGGTGGCTCGACGGCATGGCCGAGCGCGAGGCCGCGCTCATGCGCTGGGCCACGCTGCTGGTCGCGACCCCGGCCGCCCTCTGGTCGGCGGCCCCGATCGTCCGCGGCGCCTGGGAGAGCCTGCGGCATCGCGTGCTCTCGGTCGATCTCCCCGTCGCCGTGGGCATCGTGGGCATGTACACACACGGGGTGTGGGCCACCCTGCACGGCCAGGACGGCTGGCTCGACTCCATGACCATGCTCGTGGCGCTGCTCCTCGGCGGGCGCGTGCTGGAGCAGGGCGGGCGCCGCCGCGCGGTCGAGGCCGCCCACGCGCTCGCGGGTGTCGCGCCTCCGCGCGCCCGGCGGGTCGGGATCGCGGGCATCGAGCAGGTGCCCGCGAGCGAGATCGCCGTCGGCGACGCGCTCCTGGTCGGCCTCGGCGAGCAGGTGGGCGCCGACGGCCGCGTCGAGGCGGGGTCGGCCCGCGTGCGCATGGCGCTCCTCACCGGCGAGAGCGAGCCGGCCCCGGTCGGCCCCGGGGATCGGCTCGTGGCCGGCGCGGTCGTGGAGGAGGGGAGCGTCACGGTGCGCGTCACCCACGCCGGCGCCGACACCCTCGTGGCGCGTTTGGCCGCCGAGCTCGCCCGCGCCGCGGACCGCCCCGCGATGCCCGCGCTCGCCGACCGCCTCGCGCCCGCCTTCACGATCGGCGCGCTCGCGCTCGCTGCGGCCGGCCTCGTCGGCTGGACGCTCGCCGGCGACGTGGCGACCGGCGCCCACGTCGCCATCGCCGTGCTGGTCGTGGCCTGCCCCTGCGCGCTCGCGCTCGCGGCGCCCCTCGCCACCGCGGTCGGCCTCGGCGCCGCCGCGCGCCGGGGCCTCCTGGTCCGCAGCGGCGACGCCGTCGCGCGCCTCGCCAAGGTGGACCTCGTCGCCCTCGACAAGACCGGCACGCTGACCCTCGGCGAGCCCGCCGTGGTGGGCGGCGACGACGCGGTGTTGCGCGTCGCCGCCGGCCTCGCGCGGGCCAGCACCCACCCCGTGTCCCGTGCCATCGTCAGCGCGGCGGCGGCGCGCGGGATCCCGCTCCCCGAGGGCCACGACGTGCGCGAGCTCGCCGGCGAGGGCGTCGAGGGCATCGTGGACGGCGCGCGCTGGCGCCTCGGTCGCGGCGAGCCCGGCACCGTGCGCCTCTCCCGCGTCGGAGCCCTCGACGACGGCGTGTTCCCCGCCGGCACCACCTCCCCCGGCGGGACGCTCTGCTCCGGCGGCGCCATCCCGCTCCGCGACGCGCTGCGCCCCGACGCCGCGCGCACCGTCGCCGCGCTGCAGCGGCTCGGCCTGCGTGTCGCGCTGCTCTCCGGCGACGCCCGCTCCGTGGCCGAGCGGATCGGCGGCGAGGCGGGCGTGGACGAGATCGTCGCGCCGGCCCGCCCCGAGGAGAAGGTCGCCTGGCTCCGCGCCCGCGCCGCCGAGGGGCGCCACGTCCTCTTCGTGGGGGACGGCGTCAACGACGGTCCGGCCCTCGCCGCGGCCTCGGTGGGCGTGGCGATGGGGGAGGGGGCCGCCTCCTCCGTGCTCGTGGCGGACGCGGTCGTGGTGGGGGAGGGGCTCGCGCCGCTCCTCGCCGGCCTGCGCGTGGCCGCGGGTGTCGACCGCGCGATGCGCGCGGGGGTGGCCCGCGCGGTCGCCTACAATGTGCTGGCGGTCGCCGCCGCGCTCGCGGGGCTCGTGAACCCGCTCGTTGCCGCCGTGTTGATGCCGATCTCCAGCGCCACGGCGGTGTGGGGAGCGCGGCGGGTCGAAGCCTGGGCGGACGAGCCGCCCGCGGGAGGACGCTGATGGACGCGCTCGTGTGGTTGGTCCCGCTGGCGATCGCGCTGGGTGGCCTCTTCGTGTTCCTCTTCCTGCGCGCCGTGCGCGAGGGCCAGTACGACGACCTCGAGGCCGGCGCGCGGTCGGTCCTCGACGAGGACTGAAGCGGACGGGCGCGTCCCCGCCCGCCGGGCTCCCCGGGGACGGGCGGCCTCCACGCGCGGGCGGGGTCGGGTGTCCTTCCGGGCGCGGCGCGGAGCGCCTTGGTCGGGCCGCCGCGCG
>CAYWGD010000220.1:0-8576 GCA_964457335.1 uncultured Enterobacteriaceae bacterium
GGCCGCGCCAGCCGAGGCGGAACGCCGAGCCCGGAAGGGGCCGACCCGCCCGTCTTCGGGCGGGGGGCGCCCAGCTCCCGAGGATCTACCGCAAGAGCTCGCCCACGCGCGCCCGCGCGACGTAGCGGCCCTTGTGGGTGGACGACGCGACGCCCTTGTGCACGACGACCTTGCCGCGGCTGATGACGGTCTCGCTCCAGCCCTGCACCTCGTGGCCCTCGTAGGCCGAGTAGTCGACCTTCATGTGGTGCGTGGCGGGGTCGTTCACGCTGATGACGCGCTTCTTCTCGGGGTCGAAGACGACGATGTCGGCGTCGCTCCCGACCGCGATCGTGCCCTTCTTGGGGAAGAGCCCGAAGGTCTTCGCGGCGGCGGTGGAGGTGAGCTCGACGAAGCGGTTGAGCGAGATGCGGCCCTTCACCACGCCGCCGTCGTACATGAGCGACATGCGGTTCTCGACGCCGGGCGCGCCGTTGGGGATCTTGGTGAAGGACTCGCGCCCGAGCTCCTTCTGGCCGCCGAAGCAGAAGGGGCAGTGGTCGGTGGCGACGGCCGCGAGGTCACCGAACTTCAGCCCCTGCCAGAGCGAGGCCTGGTTCCACTTCTCGCGCAGCGCCGGCGTCATGACCCACTTGGCGCCCTCGAAGTCCGGCCGGTCGTACCAGGACTGGTCGAGGAAGAGGTACTGCGGGCAGGTCTCGGCCTGCACGTCCACGCCGCGGCTGCGGCCGAGCTTGACCTGCTCGAGCGCGTCGTGGCTCGAGAGGTGCACGATGTAGAGCGGCACCTGGGCCACCTCGGCGATCGCGATGGCGCGGTGCACGCCCTCGGCCTCCATACGCGTGGGCCGCGTGAGCGCGTGCCAGCGCGGCTCGACCTTCCCGTCCTCGACGGCCTCGCGGATGATCTCGTCGATCACGATGCCGTTCTCGGCGTGCATGTTGATGCGCGTTCCGTTGAGGCCGGCCTGGCGGAACGTGCGGTAGAGCACGCCGTCGTCGACGTAGAGCACGCCCGGGTAGGCCATGAAGAGCTTGTAGGAGGTCACCCCCATGCGGGCGAGCTGCTCCATCTCGGGCAGGCGCTCGCGCGGCATGTCGGTGACGATCATGTGGAAGGCGTAGTCGATGCTCGCCTTGCCCTCGGCCTTCGCGTGCCAGGTGTCGAGGCCCTCGAGCGTGGAGCGGCCCTTCGTCTGGATGGCGAAGTCGACGATGGTGGTCGTGCCGCCGAAGGCCGCGGCGAGCGTGCCGGACTCGAAGTCGTCGGCGGAGGTCGTGCCGCCGAAGGGCATGTCCATGTGGGTGTGCGGGTCGATGCCGCCCGGGATGACGAGCTTGCCGGCGGCGTCGATGACCTCGTCGGCGCTGACCTGGAGGTTCGTGCCGATCTGCGCGACGGTGTCGCCCTCGATGTAGATGTCGGCGAAGTAGTCGTCGACCGCGGTGACGATGCGGCCGTTCTTGATGAGGATGGACATCGGGGCTCCGGGGAAGGGAAGCCCCGGAGTCTACCGGTTCTTGGGCGGCGGGAGGAAGAGGTCGTTCAGGTCGAGCTCGATTTGTCGCCACGCGCGTACGTGGCATGGAGCGTCCAGGTGGCGCCGGCGTTCTTCAGGACCTGGAGGACGCCCCCTTCGGGGAAGGCGACCCAGTACCCGGGCACCTCGTTCGCCAGGTAGATGGCGGCCTTCCGCTGGAGATCGTGCGCCTCGTGGCCGGGGGAGACGAGCTCGCAGACCCAGTCGGGGGCGAGGTCGATCGCGCCCTCGGGGAGCTCGGGGAGGCGCTCGCGGCGCCAGCCGGCGAGATCAGGGCGGAGGAGGCTGTGGAGGTGGACGCGCCAGTCGGGCTCGACGAGCAGCCACCAGCCGGCGTCGGTGAAGTCGGGGCCGTCGAGATCGCCGAGCGCGCGGGCCACGCGGAACTGGCCGCGGCTGTGACGCGGGCGCGGTGACGCGCGCGGCACGATCTCCCCGTCCATCAGCTCCGGGTCGGGACGCGAGTAGTCGGGCTCGAGCTCGAGGAACTCCTCGGCGGTCAGGCGGCGACGCGCGGGATCGGCCATGCCCCCATGATAACCTCGCCCCCCCCGAGGAGTTCCCGATGACCGGCGACGAGATCCGTCAGAAGCACCGCCAGTACCTCATGCCGGCGGTCATCAACTACTACCAGGAGCCCATCGCCATCGACTCGGCGAAGGGCGTCTACATCAAGGACGTGGACGGCCGGGAGTACCTCGACTTCTTCGGGGGCATCCTCACCGTGTCGCTCTCGCACGCCAACGAGGACGTGAACGCGGCGGTGAAGGTCCAGCTCGACCGCCTCTCGCACATCTCCACGCTCTACCCGACCGCGCCGATGGTCCAGGTGGCCGAGGCGCTCGCGGGCATCATGCCGGGCGACGTCCAGCAGAGCTTCTTCGTCGCGAGCGGCACCGAGGCCGACGAGATGGCCGTGATGCTGGCGATGAGCCACACGGGCAAGAGCGAGATCATCGCGCTCCGCAACGGATACTCGGGCCGCTCGGCGCTCGCGCAGTCGCTGATGGGCCACGCGAACTGGCGGGTGCTGCCCCAGCAGATCGCCGGCGTGAAGCACGCGGTGCAGCCGGACTGCTACCGGTGCCCGCTCGGCCTGAAGTACCCGTCGTGCGAGATCCGCTGCGCGAAGGACATCGAGAACCTCATCCAGTACACGACGACCGGGCAGATCGCGGGCTTCCTCGCGGAGCCGGTGCAGGGCGTGGGCGGGTTCGTGGTGCCGCCGAAGGAGTACTTCGAGATCGCGGTGGGGATCGTCCGGAAGTACGGCGGGCTCTTCATCGCGGACGAGGTGCAGACCGGGTTCGGGCGCACGGGCGAGCACTGGTGGGGCTTCCAGCACTTCGGCGTGCAGCCGGACATCGTCACGATGGCCAAGGGCATCGCGAACGGCCTCCCGGCCGCGAACTGCATGACCACGCCGGAGATCGCGAAGTCGCTGCCGCGGCAGACGCTCTCGACCTTCGGCGGCTCGCCGCTCCCGATGGCGGCCGCGAAGGCGACGCTCGACGTGATGAAGCGCGAGGACATCCCGGCGCGATCGAAGCGGCTCGGGGAGCGGCTCCGGGCGGGGCTCGAGGCGCTCCAGGCGCGCTTCCCGGCGAACATCGGCCAGGTGCGCGGGCTCGGGCTGATGCAGGCCATCGAGCTCGTCGTGGACGAGACCGCCGGCGACCGCACCCCCGACGCGGCGCTCACGAACCGAATCTTCGAGGCCGCGCGCGCCGACGGGCTCATCATCGGGAAGGGCGGGCGCTGGGGCAACGTGTTCCGCATCGCGCCGCCGATGCTCATCGACGAGGGCCAGATCGACGACGGGCTCGCGATCCTCGGGCGGGCCCTGGAGTCGGCGAAGGCTCGGTAGCCGGGGGGGTTACCGCCCCCCGGCGACGCCCCCCCGCTCCCCCACGAGGCCGGCGGCCAACGCCTCGCCGATCAGCTTGTGGCCGTAGACGTTCGGGTGCACCTGGTCGGCGAAGTGGCCGATCGTGCCGCCGTGTGCCTTCAACCACGCGGGGCCGTCCACAAAGGGCGCGCCGCGCTCCTCGGCGACCTTGCGCATGGCGGTGCGGTACTCGACCACGTCCTCGGGCGGGCCGGCGGGGTCGAGATCGACGGGCGCCGGGAGCGCGAGGAAGGCGGGCCGGGCGCCCAGCTTCGCGGTCTGTTCGGCGATCGCGCGCAGGTTGGCGACGTAGTCGCGGAGCAGGACGCGCGCGCGGGCGTCGGGGTCGCTGCCACCCACGTCGCCCTGCATCGAGGCGATCCAGCCCACCTTGCGCTCCACCATGAACGGGGCGAGCAGGATCCGCGCGACCCGGTAGGTGGCGAAGCGGCGGAGCGGTGTCCGGACCTTCTGGACCGTGGCGCTCGGGCGGAGGAAGCCGTTGTCCTTGTAGACGTCGCTCCAGAGGTTCGCGACGACGACCCAGGTGGGCGCGACAGCGGCGCCCTTCTCGCGGAGCCGCGCGAGCGACTGGCCGGAGTCGTGCCCGGGGACGCCGCCGATCACGCCCACGACGCGCCCGCCCCAGGCCGGCTGCAGCCGCGCCGCCGCCACCGACGAGAAGACCATCGCCTCGGCCACGCCGTCGCCGAACACGGAGGAGTCGCCGAGGGTGAGGAGGCGCTCCTCGTCGGGCGCGCGGGGGCCGAGCTCGGGGCCCCGGAGGCCGAGCGTGTTGATGCGGCAGGGGATGTTGCCGGACATCACGATGCGGTCGGCGGGGAGGCCCCACTCCGTCGCGTCGTCCTGCACCATCGCGATGCCGCCGAGCTGGTCGCGCACGCGCGCGGCCTGCTCGAGGAAGCCGTCGTCGCGGCCGGGGCGGGGGAGCGGGAGGCTCCGCTTCGGCGTCATGAGCCGCGGCTCGGCCACCCAGGCCGCGCCCTCGATCGCCCAGAACACGCCGACCACCGCGACGAGCGTGAAGAGGAGCCGGCGACCGACGTGCGACATGCGCCGCGGAGGTTACCCCACCGCGGCGCATCCGGAGCGTGGGCGCCGCGTTGCCGCGGCGCCTCGTTCAGCGCGTGCCGGTCTGCTCCGGCGAGAGGTCCGTGAGCATCGCGGCGAGCTGGTCGAGCGCGGTCGCCACGCTCTCCCGCTGCTCCAGGAGCGCGCGGTTGGTCTCGAGCACCCCGATCTGCTGGTTCAGCGCGTCCACCCGGGCGTCGAAGCCCTCGATGTTCCGGGTCTTGCCGACCTTGCCGAGGGCGTCGGCCGTCTCCTTCAGCGCCGACTTGACCCAGTCGGCGTGCTCCATGGACGTGATGTCGGACGTCTGGATCTTGTCCGCGTACGTCAGCATGTTGGTGCGGTACGTGTCGCGGTTCTCCACGTCCGGCAGCCCGGCCACCGCGTCCGCGAGCGAGCGGAGCGCGACGATGACGTCGTCGTGCGTCTGCTCGGTCGAGGTGCGGACGCGCTCCGTGGAGCTGCGCAGCGCGGCCAGCGCCTCCTGGAAGCCCGTCGGCGCCTGGGCCTCGGGCAGCCCCTGGAGACCGGGTGCCTCCTCGACCGGCTGCTCCTCCGTCGTCGGCGGCACCGGCTGCCACTCCCCCTGCTGCGGGGGCTGCTCCCCGTACTCGCCGCGCAGCGGCTCCGGGCTCTTCTTGCAGCCCGCGGCCACCGCGATCACCAGGACGATCAACCCGAACTTGTTCATCTCCCCCCCAAGAACCCCGTGGAAGGTAGGAACCGCCGCCACGGGGGCAACCGTCAGCGGGTGCCGCGCTCGGGCGCTTCCATCGGCATCGACGCCACGATCAGGGTGTCGGTGATCTGCTCGTAGACGTTGGCGAAGTTGGCCCGCTGCTCCATGAACGCCTGGTCGTCCTGGATCATCTCGACCTGCGAGCGCAGGTTGGCGATCCGGTCCGACATCCCGGTCAGGTTCTGGTCCTTCTGGTAGTCGTCGAGCGCGACGACCGCCTCGTTGAACGCGCGCTTGGCCCAGCGCGCCTGCATGTTGGACTCGGCCCCGGCCGCCTCGATGCGGTCGGCGTAGGAGTTGATCCGCGACACCGCGTCCTGCAGGCCCGCGCCCGCGTCGGGGAGCGACTGCAACGCGTTGGTGAGGTCCCGGATCGACTTCACGAGGTCCGTGTGCCGGAAGGTCTCCGCGGTGCGCATGTTCTGGACGTTGTTGCGGAGCGGCTGGGACCACACGGGCTCCTGCCCGCGCTGCCCGAGCGTGCCGGGCTGCATCCCCTCGCCGCCCGGCTCTTGCCCCTGCATCCCGTCGGTGCCCATGCCGCCGGCGCCCGGCTGGCCCTGCTGCATGCCGCCCGGCCCGTAGTCCGGCTGCTGCGTGGGCTGCTGCACGGGCGGCTGGTTGGGCTGCTCCTCGAAGATCCCGGGCGACTTCTGGCATCCGACCCCGAGCACCACGAGCGGCAGCATCCATCCCATCCTGAGCATGACTGTTCCTCCATTTGGCCCCGAGATGGCTAGACCGAGGGGGACCCCCGGCAAGATGGACGGTTCAAACAGGACTTGTCGGTAGCTCGAACGAACCCCAGACTTGACCGTGTCACCAACGGGGGGTTGTCGTGGCGCGACTACTGCTTCTGGGCCTCCTCTCGGCCTGCGATCCCACCATCGAGGAACGACCGGGCCCCCGGAACGAGGGGCCGGCCGGAGAGGCCACCATCGAGCTCACCAGCCCGGCGGAGGGCGCCGGCACCTACTCGGGCGGGGTCGACCTCGCCTGGACGGTGGAGAACCTGACCCTCGACGCCGGGGCGATCGGCGACGAGGCGCGCGCGGGGCGCGGCCACGTGCACGTCTACGTGAACGGGCAGCTCGTCGAGGAGACGGCCGAGCTGGAGGGGCGCGTCGACGGCCTGGGCTCCGGGTCGCACACCATCGTGGTCCGCCTCGCCCAGAACGACCACGTGGAGCTCGACGGCAGCGACACGGTGGACGTGGAGGCGCTCTCGCCCACCGTGAGCATCGTGAGCCCGGCCGACGGCACGGTGCTCACCGCCAGCAGCGTGCCGCTCGTCATCGCCATCGAGGACTTCGCGCTCTCCCCCGACATGGGCGGCGCCGACGTCTTCGGGGAGGGGCACTTCCGCGTGAAGGTCGACGGCGACCTCCGCGACTGGGGCTCCGACCCGCTCACGGCGATGGCGACCGGGCTCCCCGAGGGCGGGCACACCATCGCGGTGGAGCTCGTCGACAACGAGGGGCGGCCGCTCGACCCGCCGGTGGTCGCCGAGATCGACGTCACCGTGCCCGTCGGCACGCGCGGCGTGTACTGGGACCGCAGCGCGTTCCAGACCGCCTTCGACTCCGCCACTTTGCCCCTGTCGCTCACGACCACGGCGTTCACGCTCTGGGACCGCGACCTCGGGCGCCCGCCCGCCGAGGGCGAAGGCCACCTCCACCTGTTCATGGACGGGGTGTGGCTCGACGCCACGGCCGAGACGTCGCGCGTGCTCCAGAACGTCACGCCCGGCGAGCACGTCTTCGAGGCGCGGCTCGTCACCAACGACGGCTTCGAGCTCCCCGTGGTCGACCGGATGTGGGTCAACGTGGCGCCCGACCGCCCCGACGTCCTCATCACGTACCCGGGCGCGGACTGGCGGATGGGCCCGGACTTCAACCTGACCTTCGACGCGGAGAACTTCACGCTCGACGGCGCCGCGATGGGCGGCACCAACGCGCCG
Source organism: uncultured Enterobacteriaceae bacterium (assembly GCA_964457335.1). Classification (GTDB taxonomy): domain Bacteria; phylum Myxococcota_A; class UBA796; order UBA796; family SXON01; genus CAJBVW01. Next base: position 7,220 of record CAYWGD010000220.1, read on the forward strand.
CACCAGGGCCACGCGCAGGTGTTCCTCGACGGCGTGCTCTACACCGAGACCGCCACGGGCGCCGTGCCGTTCACGGGGCTGCTCCCGGGCACCCACACGGTTCGCGTGCAGCTCGCCAACAACGATCGGACGCTGGTGGAGCCCGCGGTCTACAACGAGATCCCGGTGATCGTGGAGTGACGACGCGCGGAAGCGCGGGCGGGAGTGGCACGGGCGAACGGAGGTAGGATGCGCCCCCGTGGAGACGCCTCCCCGTTCGCGCCCGCATGAAGGCCGGTTGGCCGCGGTGTTTCTGCCGCCGCTCGCCGCGGGTGCGACCGTCGCGCTCCACCTCCGGTGGCTCGCGCGCGACGGCACGCTCCCGGTGGGGGACGCCGCCGGCCACCTCGTGAACGTCGCGCGGCACCTCGACTGGCTCCGCGGCGGCGCGCTCCCCGCGGAGCCCTTCCCGCCCGGCCTCTACGTGGTCTCGGCGGCGCTCGTGGATCGCCTCGGCCCCACGGCCGACGCCGCCGCGGCGGGCACCGTGGCCTTCGCCGGGCTCCTCGCCGCCGTGCTCGCGTGGCTCGGCGTGCGGGCCGCGGGGCCCGTCGCGGGGGTGGTCCTGCCGCTCGTCGCGCTGGCCGCCCCGTTGTTGTCGGCGAGCGCGCGCCAGGTCCTCCTCGACCTCCCCGCCACCGCGCTGATCGTGGCGGTCTGGGCCTTCGCCTGGGCCTCGGACGGGTATCGCCGCCCCCTCCCGACCCTGCTGGTCGGCGCGGCGCTCGGGGCCGGCGCGCTGGTGAAGTACACGATCTTCCCGTGGGTCCTGCCGGCGCTGGCGCTGCCCGGGATCGTCATGGTCGCCCGCGGGCCCACGTCGCTCCTGCCGCTGCTGCTGGTGGTCGCCCCGGCCTGGTCGGCCTTCGACGCGCTGAGCCTCCGCGCGGTCGCGCCGCGGGGCAGCGCGCCCCCTCCCGCGGTTCTCGACGCGCTCCAGCAGGAGCTCTCCGTCGTCGCGGCGGGGGTGGCGCTCCTGGTCCTCGGCGTGCGGGTGGGGCGGCGGCGCGGGCACGACGGGCGGCTCCTGCGCGGGCTGGAGGACGGCGGCTGGCTCGCCCTGGCGGCGCTCGGCGCGGTGGCGTTGGTGGTCCCCTGGTTCCTGCACGCCATGCCGGTGGTGTGGGAGAAGGTGCACCGCGAGGCGATCGCGGAGGTGCGCACGAGCGGCCTGGAGAACGCCGCGATCTTCGCGCGCGCGGTCGTGCTCCGGAGCTGGCCGGGCACGTGGTGGCTCCTCCAGGTGGCCGTCGTGCTGGAGGTCGCGTGGCTCGCGTGGGCCGCGTGGGCGTCGTGGAGGTCTTCGGGCTCTTGGGGC
>CAYWGD010000221.1:0-8439 GCA_964457335.1 uncultured Enterobacteriaceae bacterium
CGACCGCGCTCGCCCTGTCCGACGCCTGGGCCAACCAACCCGCCCCCGACGCACCCGCCGCGGACGCAGCCGCGAACGTGGCCGCGCCGCCGGCCGCCCCGACCGGCGCCGCCGCGGCCGGCGCCGCCCCGACCGACGCGGCGCCGGCCGACGCCGGCTCCCCACCGCCCGGCTCGGAGGAGGACGAGGCGCTCGCGGCCATCGCGGAGTTCGAGGCCAGCTTGACCTACGAGCACGGCGACATCTCGCTCGGCGGGGGCAAGGCGGTGCTGCACGTGCCCGACGGCTTCGGGTACCTGGACGCGCAGGAGGCCGACCGGGTGCTCCAGGCCTGGGGGAACCCGCCCGACCCGAGCACCTGGGGCATGATCGTGCCCGGGAAGGCCGGCATCTTCGCGGACGAGACCTGGGTGGTCGTCCTGAGCTACGACGAGGACGGGCACGTGGCGGACGACGACGCCGCGGAGATCGACTACGCCGACCTGCTGAAGGACATGCAGGACGCCGCGGTCGAGGACAGCAAGCAGCGCGTGCAGGCCGGGCTCGCCGCGGTGAGCCTCGTCGGGTGGGCGGAGCCGCCGCACTACGACGCCGCCGCGCACAAGCTCTACTGGGCCAAGGAGCTCGCCTTCGGCGACGACGGGGACCACACGCTGAACTACGCCATCCGCGTGCTCGGGCGCACGGGCGTGCTGCAGCTCAACGCCGTGGCGACGATGGGGCAGCTCGCCGTGATCAAGGCGCCGATGGAGCAGGTGATCGGCTTCGCCGAGTTTTCGCCCGGCAGCCGCTACGAGGACTTCGATCCCAGCAGCGACCACGTGGCCGAGTACGGGCTCGCCGCGCTGGTCGCCGGTGGGGCCGCCGCGAAGAGCGGGCTCCTGAAGGGGCTCTTCGCCGCCCTCGTGGCGGGGAAGAAGCTCGTCGTGGTGGCGGCGCTCGGGGTCGTGGCCTTCCTGAAGTCGCTGCTCGGCAAGAAGGACCCCGCGAAGCAGTGACACGCGCGACCGACGCCGCCATCGCGTCGCTCGACGGCGCCGAGCTCCACGTGTCGGACGCGCGGCTCCTCGCCGCGTCCGAGGGCGACCGGGAGCGGGTGTACGCGCTCCGCCGCCGCGCGTACACCGACCTGGCCGTGCGCGCGCTCGGTGCCTGGGACGACGTCGACCAGCGCGCCCGCTTCGCGGCGCGGTGGCGCCTCGCCGGCACGTTCCTCCTCGTGCGGGACGGCGCCGCGGTCGGCGCGCTGGAGATCGACCCGGCGGACGACGCCCTCTGGATCCGCTCCCTCGTCGTGGACCCGGCCCGCCAGGGCGAAGGCCTGGGGAGCGCGACCCTCGCGGTGGTGTCGGCCGCCGCCGGCGCGCACGGCCTGGACATCCTCCTGTCCGTCGACCGCCAGAACCCGCGCGCCGCCGCTCTGTACGAGCGGGTCGGCTTCCACCTGGAGCGCGAGGAGGGCGCCCGCCGCTGGATGCGCTTGCGCGCGCCCTGACACCGCGCGGCCCCGCGCCGCGCGCGCGCCCTGACACCCGCGCGGCCTCCCTCGCCCACGCGCTCGCCGTCCTGGACCGCCCGCCCGGCCCCGCGCCATGGCGCGCGCGCGTCCGGCCCCGCGAGCCGCCGACGCCCCTCCCGGCACCCCCCGTCGCCGCACCGGCGGCCGTCCTCGGCCGTCCGGGTGCCCGAGATCAGATGCGATCCACCTCGGCGAAGTCCCCGAAGGCGCAGGCGTCCTCGCTGCCGCTGGGCGTGACGAGCCCGAGGTCGTCGGCCTCGTAGACGAGCGCGCGCGCGGCGCTCCAGCACTGGGACCACCGCTCGACGCGCGTGCCGAGGGTGCCGCCTTCGATCTCGGCGTCGGCGCGCCCGCCCTCGCCGGGGATCCAGCGGGTGCGCACGCGGAGGTCCTCCTCGAGGCCGTCGGGCGAGTCCCCGAGGTCGCGGGTGGTGGCGTACTGGAAGTCGCCCGCGCCGTCGACGCGGCGGTAGGCGTAGTCGGCGTCGCCGGGCTCGGCGGTGCCGTCGGTGACACCCCGGAGCGCGACGAGCAGGTCGACGCCGTCGCGGTTGTCGTAGTCCACCTCGACGCTGCCGCGCGTCGGGTCGCCGATGCGCTCGGACACGTCGTCGAAGGTCCACGTGAACGCGCCGTCCCCCTCGGCGACGGTCTCGCCCGCGTAGTGCGTGCCCGCGATGTAGGGCAGCTCGGCGCCGTCGATGGTGGCGTCCACGCCCCAGTCGAAGCGGCCGCCGCCGGTCCGCTCCACCCAGACGCCCACGTCGACGCCCTCCCGGAGCGCGAAGGGGCCCCAGCGCCGCCCGTCCTCGGTCCGCTCGGCGGGGGGCAGCTGGCGCACCTCGTCGACGGCCCAGAGGACCTCGAAGATCGCCGTGTTCACGCCCGCCGCCATCCCGACGGAGAGCTGGCGCAGCCAGGGGCCGTCCTCCTCGCCCTTGGCCGCGGCCTCGTCGTCGAGCGCGACGGTGTGGCGCGCCTCGGCGGGCAGCGCGTCGAGGAACGCGGCGTCCTCGAGGATCCAGGCGTTGGAGATGTCACCGCAGCCGACGAGGAGGAGCAGCAGCATGGGGGGCTCCATCAGAAACGATAGCCGAGGCCGAGCACGAGCTCGCCATAGTTCATGCCGGTGTCGCGGCCGTCGACCACGTAGGGCAGGTAGTGGGTGCGCAGACCGAGCTCGAGCTCGAAGCGGCGGGGGTACCAGCCGCCCCAGAACGAGAGCCCCGGCGCGATGGTGAAGAGGCGCTGGGCATCGCTGTCGGACGCGGGGAAGCTGCGGGTGAGGTGGATGCCCTGGAGGTGGATGCCCGCGCCGACGCGGAAGGGCGCCTGCGCGGTCGCGTAGCCGACGCCGGCGCCGAAGGTGACCGTGTCGAGCCGCACCGGGATGGAGTAGGGGAGCTCGGCGAACACGAGCTCCGAGACGCCGGAGCCGACGAGCACGTCGACCGACGCCCAGCGCCCGTCGCGCCAATGGAAGCGCGCCTCCCCGCCCGCGATGGGCGTGTCCGGGAAGTACTGCTGCTTGACCGTGTCCTCGCCGAAGCCGCGCCCGCCGAGGAGCGTCCGCACGGAGAGGGTGGGCAGGTTTCCCTCGCGGATGAGCTTCTCCACGCTCCCCTTCGCAACGTCGTCCTCGTACTCGGAGGCCTGGAACATCGCGGGGGACAGCCGCACGTCGGCGCCGCGGGAGAGCGAGACGTCGGCCACGGCGAGGTGGGTCGGGTAGCGGCGCTGCACGAGGTAGCGGCCCGGCCGCAGGGACAACTTCCGGTCGACGTCCCGGATGTCCACCTCGGCCACGAACATGCGCCGGTCCACGTCGAACACGGCGAACGAGCCCGCCTGGTCGCCGGGGAACACCAGGGTCGCGCCGCTGCGATCGAGCTCGGTGATGACGAGCTCGCCGGTGCCGGAGAGCGTGTTCTCCTGCGTGGGGTGCTGGGGCCCGCCGCGCGTGGCGGCCGTCCGGTACAGGGTCTCGTGGTAGACGTACTGGTAGGCCTCGGCGAGCGTGACGCGGCCGTCCCGATCGCCGTCCGCGGCGCCGGAGAGCGCGCTCGCGAGGAAGTGGGTGAAGTAGGACCCGCCGATCTCGTTGCTCTCCTGGCTCGCCTCGTCGCCGGACGACGACGTGAGGAACACGGACCCGCGGTAGGTGAGGCTCTCGTTGACCTCGAGCACGAAGGACGGCGCCATCGTGCCACCCTTGGTCCGGGTGAGCGCGCCGCTCTGACACGCGTCGACGAACGCGACGCGCACGTCGGCGCCGCTCCGCTCCAACACCTCTTCGAGCTCGGCGTAGGTGAGCCAGGTGCGCCCGAGCTGCAGCTGCTGGGCGTCGGCGTGGCCGGAGTAGTAGAAGTAGAGGACGGTCTCGTCGCCGCGGAGCTTCGCGTCGGTGATGGGTTGCTTCAGGCCGCCCAACGTGGTGAGCAGCTCGGCGCGGTTGCGACCCAACAGGAGCCGCGTGTCCGCCTCCGTCACGTCCCCGAGCGACGTGAGGATGGACTTCATCTTCTTCGCGTCGTGCTCGGCGAAGTAGAGCGAGCGCGTGCCCGTGAAGCCCTCGTTGTTGCCGACCACCACGGCCCAACGACGCACCTCAGCCAGCGCGGTCGAGGCGAGGAGCAGCGAGAGGATCACTCGCGCTCCAACACGAGCGCCGACACCGTCGGGTCCTCGGCCAGCGCCACGAGCCCGGCGGCGCCGCCGGACGCCCAGGCCCCGGCCGCCGCCGCCCGCGCGCGGGTGACCGTCCAGCCCTCCCCGAAGAAGCCGAGGAAGATCTCGGGGCCCGGCGCGTCGTCGAGGATGATCGAGCCCTCGAGCACGTGACGGTCGCCGGGGACGATGGCGACGCCGTCCTCGCCGGCCTCCGGGTAGAAGGTGGAGACGCGGCCGTCGCCGTCGACGGAGAGCAGCACCAGCGTGGAGTAGGGGCCGCGGTAGGTGAACTGGAGGCGGTCGCCGGCCCGGAAGAGCTCGTCGAGGTCGCCCGGGTAGACCTGGTCGCCGCGGAGCACGTAGAAGCCGAGGTCGGCGTCGCCCTTCAGGCGGTTGCCCGCGCAGAGACCGGTGGTGTCGTCCGGCCCGCACTTCACGCTCGCGTCGGGGAGGGCGCGGAGCCCGATCACCAGGGCCGCGGCCACCGCGAGCAGGGGCACGGCATACCAGGCCCGCCGCCACCAGGGCGTCGCGGGGGCGGGCGGCGCGGGGTCGACGAGCCGCTCGGACCGCGCCCTGAGCACCTCGAAGTCGAAGGGCTCGGTGCGGGCGCGCTCGGCCGCCAGCGCGTCGAGGAACGCGGCGGCGCGCGGGTCGGACACGTCGGGGAGCGCGATCTCGCCCGTGGCGTGCCGCGCGAGGGCGAAGCGAGAGGGGCGGGAGCCGGGGTTCGTCATGGCAGGTCCCGGGCGAGGAGGGAGAGGAGGAGGGCGGCGGCGGGCAGCGCCACGCCGAGCGTGCGCCGCGCGCGCCGGAAGAAGGCGTCGAGCCGCTTGCGCAGCGTGGGGACGGAGATGCCGACGTGCACGGCGGCCTCCTCGCGCGTCATGTCGTCGAAGTAGACGTGGAGGACGATGCGCCGGGTCTGGTCGTCGAGCCCGTCGAGCAGCGCGCGGATCACGTCGTCGTCGAGGCCCGCGCCGTCGTGCCCGGGGGTGAGGCCGTCGCCGACGATGCGGTCGCGGCGCTCCTCGTGCTTCTTCGCGTGGCCCCGGCGGTCGCGCAGGCGGTTGAGGCAGTAGTTGGTGGAGATCTGGTACATCCAGGTCAGCGGGGACGCCTCGCGCTGGTACTGGTCCCAGCCGCGGATCACGCGCGCGAAGGTCTCCTGCACGGCGTCGTCGGCGTCCTCGTCCGAGCCGAGGATCGAGCGCGCGCGGTAGTGCAGGACGTGCGCGTAGCGCGCGTACAGCTCCTGGATTTCGGCCTCTGTCGCGGGCATGGCTCCCTTCGGGGAGGATGGAACCGCGAGCGCCGCGGCGACGAAAGGAATTCTACACGGCCGGTGCGTGATACCCTCGAGCTCGAGCGGGAGTGACAGGATGTCGCTGCGCAGCGTGCCGTGGTGGGGGGCGTTCGTTTCGGGGCTGCGGTTCCGGTCGATCGACACGTTCTCGGAGGAGCTCGGCGTCCCCGTGGACGAGCTGGTGGAGGCGCTGATCGAGGCCGACCCGGGCGGGCCGGCCGAGGAGGCGCCGTGGTGGCCCGAGGTGGTGCGCCTGCGCGCGACGACCTCGCTGCGGAGCCTCGCGCGCCGCTTCCGCACCGAGCCCCGCCGCCTCCGCCGCGCCCTCGCCCGCGCGGGGCTCCGCGTGGGCGGCGCCGAGCTCGCCGGCCGGGGCGTCCCCGCGCTGGCGGGTGTCCGCGACCGCCTCGGTCGCGAGCCCGACGCCGTGCTGGCGCGCGAGGCGGGCGTGCCCGTCGAGGCCGTGAAGGGGGAGCGGCGTCGGCTCGGGATCGGGCCGTTCCGCCCCGGCGAGCCGCCCGCGCCGGCGCTCACCGCCGAAGAGGAGGCCTGGATCCGCGGCCCGGAGCCCGTGCGGCGCGGGCGGATCCGGCCCGAGCCGGAGGTGCTGGAGGTCGTGCGGCGGCCGGCGCGCGCGGCGACGCGCGGCGAGCGGCCGGACGGGCCCGTGGTCCTACGGCGGCCGGCGTTCTCGCAGCAGGAACCCGCGGCGGGGCACCCGGGCTTCGCGCAGCGGCGCCCCGGCCTCGCCGAGCGGCCCGCGCCCGCGGAGCGACGCCCCGACCTCGCGGAGCGGCGCCCCGACCTCGCGGAGCGACGCCCCGACCTCGCGGAGCGACGCCCCGACCTCGCGGAGCGGCGCCCCGACCTCGCGGAGCGGCGCCCCGACCTCGCGGAGCGGCGCGTCGACGCCTTCCCGCCGCCCGAGCGGCGCGTGGACCCCTTCCCGCCGCCCGAGCGGCGCGTGGACCCCTTCCCGCCGTCGGAGCGGCGCGTGGACCCCTTCCCACCGTCGGAGCGGCGTGTCGCTGCGCCGGACCTCCGCGCGGACCCGGAGCGCACGGAGCGCGACGTCCGGGCCGCCGCCTTCGAGCCTCGCGCGGACGGCGACACGACCCGCCGCGTCGGGCGCGAGTTCTTCCGCGAGCGCGCGGAGGACGAGCTCGCGCGCCTCCTCCAGCCCGGCCCCCGCGCCCGCGACGGGCGGCAGCGCATCGTCCGGGAGGCCGCCCCCCGGTCGTCCCCCGCGGCCGCGCGCGCGCCCGAGCCCGTCCTGCAGCGGGCCGAGCAGGCGCCCCCCGAAACGCCGATCGTCGGGACGCCCGCCGCCTTCCCGGCGGCGCAGGCCCACTCGGCACCTCCAGGTCTCGCGGCCCCTCTCCTCGTGGAGCCGCCCACGGCGCCGCCCCTCCCGGCCCCTCCACGCGCCGCGGCCGAGCCTCGCGCCACCGCGCCCGCGGAGCCTCGCCCCGTCGCCCCGGTGGAGCCCCGCCCCGCTCGCGCGGCCCAGGCGCGCAGCGTCGCCCCGACGGCCGCCCCCCCGGCCCCGCCCGCGCCGGCCCCGGCCCACTCCGTGTCCCCCGTCACCTGGCTCGTCCGCTTCCCCGACGAGGCGCCGCCCATGTACGTGACCGCGCCCGACCTCGCCTCCGCCGCGCAGACGATCGTGGACCGCCTCCCGCCCGCCCTCCTCGCGCGCGTCGGCATCGAGCTCGCGGGCGCCGCCGTCGGCCGGCCCCCCGCGCCCGCGGACCTGTTGCCCACGCTCCCCTGGGTCGCGCTCGGGTAGGGGAGCGTGGCTAGCTTCCCTGGGCCACCACAGGGGGAACCATGGGAGAACCGGCGGAGAACGTCCCGCGCGAGGGCGCGGTCGTCGCCGTATTCGACACCCACACCGCGGCGGACGCCGCCGTGCGCGAGCTGCGACAGGGGGGCTTCCCGCTGGACCGCCTCTCGCTCGTCGGGAAGGACGGCCGCACCGAGGACCACCTCATCGGCTTCTACACCAACGGCGAGCGCATGAAGGTCTGGGGCCGCCGCGGCGCCTTCTGGGGCGGCCTCGCGGGCATGTTGTCGGGCGCGGCGTTCCTGATGGTACCGGGGATCGGCCACGTGCTGGTGCTCGGGCCGCTCGCGCACTGGATCATGAGCGGGCTCGAGGGCGCCGCCGTCGTGGGCGGCGTGACCGCGCTCGGCGCCGGCCTCGTCAGCTTCGGCATCCCCCGCGACGCGATCGGCCGCTACGAGTCCTCCGTGCACGGCGGGCGCTTCCTGGTCGTCGCCACCGGCACCGCCCGCGACATCGACCTCGCGCGCGACCTGCTCCGGCGTTGCCACCCCGCCGAGCTGCACGACTACCTGCGGACCCCGATGATGGCGGCCAAGTAGGCGGGGGGAAGGGGAGTCGGGGCAGCCGGCGCGCCCGCGGACGGGCGCCCGCTGCGGCGGCCGTCGTGCCGGCGCGGACGTCGGCGGCTCGGGTGCCCGGAGTCCTGCTCAGCCGCGCAGCACCATGGGCGCCGCCGCGCCGGGCGCGGTCAGCGTGGCGCCCGACCCGTCCGTGTCGAGGGCCACGCCGAGGGCGTCGGCGAGGATCGCCGTGAGCCGCGGCGGCCCCGGGGCGAAGCGGTCGTGTCGCGCGAGGTCGGCGCCGCGGAGGCCGCGCGAGGGCGGGGGCCGCCCGATCGTGTCGTCGAGCCGCGCCTGGAGCGCGGTCATCGCGGCGAGCGCGGCGATCTCGTCGGTGAGCGCGGCGGCGAGCACGTCCGCCAGGGCGCCGATCCGCGCGGCGTCGATCCCCGCGAGGGCCGGCAGGCCGGCGAGGAACGGCGCGAGCCCGTCGGCCCCGCGGGGGGCGTCGGCCGCGCCGTCGAAGGGGGCGAAGGGGTCGGGCGGCCCGGCGGTGTCGGTGCCGGGCGCGGCCGGCGCCGCGCGGCCGCCCAGC
>CAYWGD010000222.1:0-8427 GCA_964457335.1 uncultured Enterobacteriaceae bacterium
CGCGCCGGTCGGCCCGCGCGCGGCGGGCCGACCGAGGCCGACCGGCCGAGCCTGGAGGGCGCCGACCCCGGCCGCGGGAGCACCCGCACGAACACGACGCGGCCGAGGCGGCCGGGGTCGCGCCCAGCTGCTCCCCGCTGGCTCGCGCCCGCGCTGGCCGCCCTCGTCGTCGCCGTGCGGCTCGCCGCTCGGGAGCCGGCTCCCGCCGGGCCGCTCGCGCTCGCCTACACGCCCGCGCCCGCGCTCCGCGCCGCGCCGATCGAGCCCGTCGCCGCCGAGCGGGCCTACTTCGCGCAGCTCGGCGTGCCCCTCCCGCGGAAGTGGCGCTTCGACGACGGCGCCCTCGCCGGGACGATGCTGCTCCTGCCCGCCCGGGAGTGGCGCGCCCACCACCAGCCCGAGGCCTGCCTGCTCGCGCAGGGGCTCGCCGTGGCGGCACTCGACGCCGCACGGCTGGAGCCGACGTTCGTCGTGCGGACGGCGCGCGTGGCCGACGGGCGCGCGACCGGCGTGTGGTGGTTCCAGTCGCCGACGGGCACGACCGAGGACCTCGCCGCGCGCACCTGGGCCGCGCTGTCCGGGCGCGAGGACCGCTGGGTGCTCGTGTCCGTGCTCCTCGACGGCGACCGCGCCCCCGCGGACCTCGCCCCCTTCGCGCGCGCGCTGCGCGACGACGTGGCCCTCGCGCTCTCCGCCCCGGACGCGCCCGCCCCGGACGCACCGGCGACGCGCGCCCCGGTCCTCGCCACCGCGGCCCCCACCGACCTCCCGGAGACCCCGTGATCCCCCTGATCCGCGCGGCGACGCCGCAGCTCCTCTTCTGGTGCTGGAACCTCCTGTTCGCCACGGCCGTCCTGGCGAGCGCGCCCGGGCTCGTGATCGACCTGGTCCGCGAGGCGTGGCGGGGTTTCCTGCCGTGGGACCTCGCGCTCACGTCGGTCGCCGTCCTGCTGGCGCCGCTCGTCGCGATCGGGGCGTGGTTCCCGATCCGCGCGGACGGCGGCAAGGTGGGCCGGCTGTTCTTCGGCATCGAGCTGCCGCTCTGCTTCGTCCTGCTCGCGCGCCTGTTCCTGCTCCGCGAGGTCACCCCCGCGGTGGCGCACCTCCTGCTCGTCGTGAGCCTCGCCGGCTTCGTGCTCACGCTCGACCTGTTCCGACGCCGCGCGCGCCCGCTCACGCTCCCGGAGCTCGCGGGACACGCGGTCCTGCTGGTGACGGCGCTCTGGCCGGCGGCGGTGGTCGCGATCTTCGTGCCGCCCGCGGCGGTGGGCTTCGTGGAAGTCGCGGCCGACATCGTCGAGAGCGTCGTGACCGGCGGCGCCTTCCGCCACGTGACCCCGGGCGGTGCCATCGCGGTGCTCGCGTGGATGGGCTTCTCGCTCGTGTCGATGGCGCTCTTCCTCGTCGGGCCACTCGCGTTCCTGTGGGTGTACCTGTCGACGTTCGCGCGCCTCGCCCGGGAGACCGCGGTCCGCGCAGGCTGGCCTCGCACCGCGCTGGCGACCGTCGCGGGGCTCGCGCTCACGCTCGCGCCGGCGCCGCTGTTGTCGACGCAGCCGCAGGTCGCCGTGCTCGCCCGCCTCGAGGCGGCGCCGGACTCCGACGCCGCCCGGGCCGCGCTCGTCGCCGACGCCGACGTGGTGCGCGCCGGCCTGCTCAACGCCTGGCTCGCGCCGCACCGGTACTGGACGAGCACCGGCACGTCCAACGCGGTGACGCACCTGTACCGCGACATCGGCGGCGGCGAGGCGATGCAGGCCGCGTTCGACGCGCTCGCGAGCCCGTTCGTGTACCAGGGGCCGAGCGCGTCGTCGGACAAGGCGCGCGCCGAGGCGCTGTACCGCGACTTCTTCGACACCCCCATCCAGCGCGGCGAGCGTGACGCCATCCTGCGCGCGCTCAACGCCACCTGGGATCGCTCGACGGCCGAGGCGGGGCTCCTCGACGTGGGCGGCGAGAAGGTGCTGCTCGCGCGCCAGTCCGTGCACGTGGACGTGCGCGGCGACCTCGCCACGGTGCGGATCGACGAGGAGTACCGCAACCAGACCACGGAGCAGCAGGAGGTCCACTACTACTTCTCGCTGCCGACGTCGGCGGCGGTCACCGGGCTCTGGCTATCGGACGATCCCGCCGACCCGGAGCGCTACCCGGGCGTGGTCGCGCCGCGCGGGGCGGCCCAGCAGGTGTACGTCGAGGAGCGGCAGCGCCGCTCCGACCCGGCGCTCTTGGAGCAGGTCGGGCCGCGCCAGTACCGGCTCCGCGCGTTCCCGATCCTGCCGCGGACGCACGCCGAGGGCGCGCCTCCGCTCACCGTGCGCTTCACGTACACGACGCCCGTGGGGGCCGGCGGCGTGCCGCTCCCGCGGCTGCTCGAGCGGCGGAACGTGTTCTGGGACGGGCGCACGACCCGCGAGGGCGTCGCGGACCCCGACGGCGACTGGCTCCCCGCGTTCGTGCCCGGGACCGGGTCGGCGACGGCGCACGAGGCGCACCTCGACGGATACGTCGTCCGGGCCGAGCCGGGCGCACCCCCCGCGTCCGCGGCGGGCGGGTACGCGGTGGTGCTCGACACGTCGCGGTCGATGGCCCCGCACGAAGCGGAGGTCCGCGAGGCGCTGGCCCGGCTCCGAGGCGCCGAGCTCTACGTCGGCGCGGGCTGGGGCGGCGCGCCCGCCCGCCGCGTGGACGGCCCCTTCGACCCCGCCGGCGCGTGGTTCGGCGCGCTCTCCCAGGAGGGGCTCCTCCTGCAGTTCGCGACGCTCTCCCAAGGGCGCCGCTACGACGCGGTGCTCGTGCTCACCGACGCGGGCGCCTACGACGTGACGGCGCCGCGGGCCACGCGGAGCCTCCTGCCGCCGGACCTCGGCGGGCCGGTGTGGATGGTGCACCTCGGCGGGGCCCTCGCGCCCGCCTACGACGACGCCGTCCTCGACCTGATCCACCGCAGCGGCGGCGGCGTGGCCGCCTCCGTCGACGAGGCGCTCGCGCGGCTCGCGGCGGGCGGCGGCGACGTGCTGGACGGCTACACCTGGACCGTGAGGCCCGCGGATCCCGCCGACGGTCCGGAGGCCGCCGATGCCTTCCTCCCGCTGGCCGCGCGCCAGCTCGTGCTCGCGCGGGCGCGCGGCGGGAACGTCGCGGTCGAGGAGCTCGACGCGCTGCACCGCGTGGCGAAGCGCGCGGGCGTCGTCACGCCGTACAGCTCGCTGATCGCGCTGGTGGACGAGCAGCAGCGCCGCCGCCTCGCCGAGCTCGAGAAGGACGAAGACCGCTTCGACCGCGAGGCCGAGATCGGCGCGGAGGCGGTCACCACGCCGAGCGACGCCTTCGCGGTCACCGCGGTGCCCGAGCCCGAGGAGTGGGCGCTGCTCGCCGTGGGCACCGCGATGCTGCTCGTGAAGCGGCGGCGGGCCGCGCGGGAGCGGGCCGCGGCGGACCGGGCCGCGGCGGAGCGGGCCGCGGGGGAGCGGGCGGGGGAGCGGGCCGCGGCGGAGCGGGCCACGGGGGCGGTGCATCCGGCCCCGGCCGGGTGAGCGGACGCACCCCAGGAGTCGACCCGAGTACGACAACGCGCGCCAGGAGCGGCACCGAGTACGACAAACCCGCCGGCGGGGGGGCTTCCTGAGCTGGCGGGTCACGAACGAACGCCAGGAATTGAGCAGGCCGATCGGCGGGGAGCGCCCCGGAGCGTCCGACTTGTCGTATTCGGTGCCGCTCCTGCCGGCCGTTGTCGTATTCGACCCCGCTCCTGCTCGCGGTCGGGGCCGCGCACCCGCCCGCCGCCCCAGTCCTGCGGGTCCGGCGCGCGCTACGCCGGGCAGGTCCCGACACGCCCACGCGCGGCCAGGCCCTCCCGGCGCCACGACGCGGTGTGCACCGGCGCGCCCGCGCCGTCGAAGAACTCGACGGTGGCCTCGTCCTCGCGGAACGTCACGATCGCGAACCCCCGGGCCTCCTTCCCCCCGCGCACCCAGCGGCTGCACGGCGTGTACTTCGACGCGCCGACCTCGCGGCCCTTGCTGGAGTTGCCCTGGATCACGACCGGGAGGCCGCCCGTCTCCAGCACCTCCTGGTGGTGGTCGTGCCCCACGAGGACCATCGAGAGCCCGAGCGGCCGCAGCCGGTGGAGCACCCGCGCGAAGGCCTCGTCGTCGTCGTCCTTCTCGGACTGCCCGTGCCCGCCGGTCGACGCGGGCACGTGGTGGCCGAACACGACGTCCCAGCCCGACGAGCGCCGCATGGACGCGCGCGTCGCGTCGATCTGGGCGGTGCCCTTGCCCGCCACGACCGTCTCGGTGTCGAGCCCGTAGAGGTTCAGCCAGTCCGGCAGGCCGGGCACCTCGTAGGACAGCGCGGGGAACTGCCAGAGGCCGCCGAGCTCCTCGTTCGCGGGGTGGCCCGTGGTCTGGATGGCCGCGCCGATGCGCAGCTCGCCGTCCTTCTCGGGCTCGTGCCCCCAGTCGTGGTTGCCGGCCACGATCCACGCCCGGAACTTCGCCTGCTTCGCCCGCTCCACGAACGGCGCCATCGGCGCGGCGAAGGACTCCACCCACGCGGGCCCCCCGGGCGCGGTGAAGCCCTCGTCGTAGACGTTGTCGCCGACGAACAGCGCGAGGTCGCAAGGCGCCACGCGCCCGGGGGCAAAACACACGTCCGCGGCCGCGCGCGCGACGGGCGTGAAGCCGGCGCCGACGCCGGAGTCCCCGACGAGCAGGACGGTGACGACCTCGCGCTCGCGGAGGTCCGGGTAGGTGGCGGGGTCGAAGACCGGCATGGCGAGGGGTACGCCGGCCAGGGCGGGAGCGACGAGGAGGAGCGACATCGGCCCATGGTAGCAGCCCGTCCCGGCTGGCAGGTGTCCCGTGATGACGCGACGTGGTGGCGACGCTCCCTGGGCTGCGGGCGACCTCGTGCAGTCGTGATGCGGATCCCAGCGTCGTTCGCATGCATGCTCGCTCGCGACGCCGCTGCGCGCGCCTGCGCGACCGGACGCGATCCGTCCGGAGCGATCGGAGTGCAAGTTTTTTATCGCCTCGTTGATCGGTCGCTATCCGAACGACGCCCCGAGACTCGGTTGCCCTCCCGGCGCACCGTCGAGCACGCTTACGAGCGTCCGCGGCGTGCGGACGCGTCCCAGCGTCATCGGAGGATCGAATGCCCGCCTTGCTCCACCCCGGTGTGTACGTGTTGGAGGTCCCCAGCGGGGTCCGCACGATCGAGGGGGTACCGACCTCCACCACGGTCTTCGTCGGCGAGACGGAGCGCGGCACCACCGAGCTCACCAAGATCAAGGGACGCTCGGAGTACACCCGCCTCTTCGGCGGCTACCTCCGGCACGCGGCGGATCCGGCCGGCAGCTCGTCGGGCACCGTGACGGACCAGCGCGTCATGATGGCCTACGCGATGGACGCCTTCTTCCAGAACGGCGGCACCACCGCGTACATCCTGCGCGCCGTGGCCGACGGGTCCGGCAACCTGGTCGAGGAGGACGTCGAGGACGCCGCCCGGGCCGCCCGCGACGTCTCGGTGGGCGGCAGCCCGACCGGCGGGGACGTGATCTACGCGGTCGCGCCGGGCGTTTGGGGCAACGACATCTACGCGGTCATCCTCGACTCGACGCTCGCGTCGGGGACCGTGGACACCACGCGCTTCCGCATCGCGGTCTTCTACCGGGACCTCGAGACGGGCGACTTCGAGCTCGTCGAGGTGTGGGACCGCCTCTCCCTCGATCCGGACGACGAGAGCTGGGTCAAGGACACGCTCAAGCGCTCCAACTACATCCGCTGGGGCGTCGACGACGACGACATCCCGGCGCTCTCCGACATCCCGGACGCGGACTTCAGCCTGTCCACGCACGTCCCGGCCTACCGGAGCCCCTCCCAGATCACGAACGACGACCTCGCGGCGCTCACGAGCGGCCGCCTGACCGGCGGCGCGGAGGGCATGACCTCGCTCGCGGCGACCCAGTACGACGAGCTCCTCCAGCGCCTCGAGCGGCTCGACGACGCCGCGCTGCTCGTGTGCGCGTCGGACACGTGGACCAGCCAGAGCCTTGGGGAGAGCGAGGCGACGAGCCTCTACGACACCTTCCGCGGCTACACGGATCTCCGCCCCAAGCAGGACCTGTTCTTCGTCGGCGACCTCCCGCGCGCCGAGGGCGAGAGCACGGTCAGCGGCGCGGTCGACGCCGTCACCTCCCTCGTGAGCGGCGGCACCTACACCACGAGCAACATGGCGGGCCTGTACTGGCCGCACGTGCGCGTGCCGGATCCGGTCGGCTCCGGGAAGAACCCGACGATCGTGCTCCCGCCCTCCGCCTTCGTGGCCGGCATCTTCTCCCGCACGGACGGGCGGCGCGGGGTGTGGAAGGCGCCCGCGGGCACCGAGGCGACGATCAACGGCATCGTCGGCCTCGACTGGGAGGTGCTCGACACCCACCAGGACGACATGAACATCTGGGGCGTCAACGCGCTCCGCAAGATGCCGGGCGCCGGCTCGGTGGTGTGGGGCTCCCGCACGCTCCAGCCGACCTCGGAGTGGCGGTACGTGCCGGTCCGCCGCACGGCGATGTTCCTGCGCAAGAGCATCTTCAACGGGATCCAGTGGGCGGTGTTCGAGCCCAACGACGAGGACCTGTGGGCGAGCCTCCGCGCGACCATCGGCGGCTTCATGGAGACCCAGTTCCGGAACGGGGCCTTCGCGGGCTCCAAGGCGAGCGACGCCTACTTCGTGAAGTGCGACGCCGAGACCACGACCGAGTTGGACACGGCCAACGGCGTCGTGAACATCCTCGTGGGCTTCGCGCCCCTGCGCCCGGCGGAGTTCGTCGTGGTGCAGCTCAGCCAGAAGACCAGCCTGAACGCCTAGCGGAGTCCCCCCATGCCCATGTTCACGGTCAACACCCACCGGCTCGACCCGTACAAGAACTTCAAGTTCCGCGTGAAGTGGGACAACCGCTACGTCGCCGGCCTCTCGAAGATGAGCGCGCTCAAGCGCACCACCGAGGTGGTCGAGTGGCGCGAGGCCGGCGGCTCCTCGATCGTGCGCAAGATGCCCGGCCGCTCCAAGTTCGAGGCGGTGTCGCTCGAGGCGGGGCTCACCCACGACAAGCAGTTCGTGGAGTGGGCGCACCAGCTCTCGAACCCCGAGGGCGACGCGGCGATGTCGCTCAAGAACTACCGGAAGGAGGTCACCGTCGAGGTCCTGAACATGCAGGGCGAGAAGGTGATGGCGTTCACGCTCAAGCGCGCGTGGCCGAGCGAGTTCCAGTACCTCTCCGAGATGGACGCGAACGCGAACGCGGTCGCGATCACCTCGCTCAAGCTCGAGCACGAGGGCGTCTCCTTCGACACGAGCGTCACCGAGCCGGTCGAGGACTGATCGACGATGTCCGCCCCCTCGGAGCCCGTGGAGCGCGTCCGGAGCCCGTTCGCGCGACCGGCGCCCGGCCCGTCCGCCCCCCCCGCGACGCCGGCCCCCGCCGCGGCGCCGGCTGCGGTCTCGGCGCCGCCCCCGGTGACGCGCCCCGCGGCCCTGCGGGAGTCGCTCCGGGAGATCACGGGCTACGAGGAGGACTTCGTGCAGCGGCAGGGGGCGGGCGCCAACCTGTCCCGCGTGTGCAACGAGGTGCTCGCGCGGTGCTTCGTCGCGCCGGGCGAGGCCCCGGGCGCGTGGCTTGCGCGGGTGCGCGCGCTGCCGATCGCCGAGCGGGATCGCCTGCTCGTCGACCTCCGCCGCCTCTCCTTCGGGGACGTCGTGGAGCTCGAGGCCCCCTGCCCCGCCTGCGGCGAGGTGGCGGGCGCGAAGGTGCCGCTCTCCAAGCTCCCCCTGGACGTGGCGCCGTCCGTCGAGCGCCTCGCCGTCGATCTCGGGGACGGCCGCACGGCCGTCGCGCACCCGCCGACCGCGGGGGACCAGGAGGCGCTGCTCGACGGCGCGTACGACACTCCCGCCGCGCGGCGCACGGCGCTGCTCGCCTGCGTGCTGGAGCGGATCGGGGAGCGGGAAGGCCCGTTCTCCACGGCGGAGGTGCACGCCCTGCCGTCCC
Source organism: uncultured Enterobacteriaceae bacterium (assembly GCA_964457335.1). Taxonomy (GTDB): domain Bacteria; phylum Myxococcota_A; class UBA796; order UBA796; family SXON01; genus CAJBVW01. The sequence goes on from CAYWGD010000222.1 coordinate 8,048, forward strand.
GCGACCGCGCGGCCATCGAGGCCGCCGTCAACGCGGAGACGCGCACGATCGACCTCTCCCTGGGCATGTCCTGCCCCGCCTGCGGCCACGAATGGGCCGCCCCGCTGGACCTTCGCGCTTTTTTTTTGCCGAGCTGAAGGACCGCGCGCGCGCGCTCCTGCGCGACGTGCACTCCCTCGCTCGCGCCTACCACTGGACCCAGACGGACGTGTTCCTCCTGACGCACCGCCGCCGCACCGCCTACCTGGGCATCCTCGAGGAGGAGAACGACGCGCTGCTCGTCGCCGGCGTCCGGGGTGGGACGGCCGATGAGTGAGCCGACCGCGCTCGACCGGGCCGCGGCGCCGCCGCTCGCCGCGCCGGCGCCGGCGCGTGCCGCC
>CAYWGD010000223.1:0-8411 GCA_964457335.1 uncultured Enterobacteriaceae bacterium
GCGTCGCGCGCCCCGCCGCCCCTGCCGCGGCGGTGGGCGCTCCCGGGGTCGCCGCGCCCGTCGGCGTCGCGCGCCCCGCCGCCGCTCCGCCGAGGTCCGCCGACGCGGCCGTGCGGGGCTCTACGACCGCGGACGGCCCCGCATCGGCGGAGCGCGTCTCCCGCGGGCTTCCGTCCGTCGACCCGAGGCCGGCCGGCCCTCCGCTCTTGCCAGAGGTGTCCGCCGTCCCCCCGACCCCCGGTCCCCCTGCGCCACCAACGTCCGGACCGCTCCCGACGCCCGGACCGCTCCCGACGCTCGCACCGGGCCCTGCGCCTGGATCACTCGCCCCGCCCCGCTCTTCGCCGCTCTCCGGCCCCGGCGACCCCGATCGCGCGCGAGCCAGGCCGGTCGCCGGCTGGAGGAGCACCGGCTCGGGTCCGGCCGGCCGAAGCTGTACACGCGCGGGCGGGACGAGCGCGCCCTGCCCGCTCCCCGGCGCGCCCGCCGGTCGAGGCGGCGGCGCGGCCCCCTCCTCGTCCGACGACCCGTCACCTCCGCTCGAGGTGTGCCCCGCCGACGCTGGCCCCGCAGCGCTCCCCGTCACGGGCCCGAACGCCTGGGCCCCCGCCGTCCCCCGATCGCCCCCGGAGACCGCGCCCCCGTCGCCCGCGCCCGCGGCACGGTCCTCCCGGCCACCCGCGCTCCTGCCACCCGCGCCCGCGCCCGCGGTACGGTCGCCCCGGCCACCCGCGCCCCCGTCGCCCGCGCCCGCGTCCGCGGCACGGTCCTCCCGGCCAACCGCCCCCGCCGTCCCCGCGCCCGCAGCCCTCGCCCCGCCTGCGTCCACCTGCGCCCCGGCACCCGCGACGTCGCCGGCACCGTCGCCCAGCGGCCCACGCTCGGCTCCCCCCCGTGTCGCCCCTCCGCCCACCGGCACGTACACGAGCTCCCGCTCGATCACCCGCTCGACCACCCGGCCGGGCGCGCCCGGCGCCCCGAGCTCCGGCGCCGCCCCCATCGTCGGCAGTGTGACGCCGCCCGTCCCCGCCTCCGCCTCGCTCTCCTCGGCGCCCTCCGCCTCGTCGGGGTCCCCGGGCGGCACCACGAAGGCGAGCTCCAGGTTCGCCGACGCCATCACCTGCTGGCCGCGTCGCGCCGCCCAGAGGTCGCGCGGGCGGCGCAGCACGGCGCCCCACGCGAGCGGCGGGAGGGGGAGGGTCCGATCGTTCACGAGCCCACCCGCCGGGCGCGCGACCAACGCGCGGCGTCCGCCTCACGCTCCAGCAGCACCGTCGCGAGCGCTCGCGCGAGCCGCGCCTCCGCCCCCGTGGGCGCCCGCGGCGCGGCCCCGCCGGGCGCGTCTCCACCGCGCGGTTCGGCGGCGCCCGCGTCCACACCCGCGCCGGGCGGCGTGGCGGCCGGCTTCACTTCTCCTCCTCGGGCGGCTCGGGCTCCGCGAAGGTGCCCAGGCGCACCTCCGGCTCGGGCTCCCACAACACCCGCAGCCGCCGCAGCCCGGCCAGCGCGAAGGTCGCCAGGAGCACCGACGCGGCCACGAACGTGCCTTGCACCACCGAGCGGTGCGCCACCAGCGCGGAGGCGCCCGACGCGCGCGCGAACCCCGGCGTCACGATCGACCGGCGCGACGCCATCATGTCGATCTCGGCGCCCCAACCGAGCGACTCCAGGAGCGGGTTCGAGCGGCTCGGGTTGAGCTCGCTCCACGGCTGGCCCACGAGGTTCGCCGGGACGGGCTCCCAGCCGCAGGCCGTGCGCGTGCGGAGCTTCACGCTCAAGCGCTCCGGGTGGTCGAGCATGTCGCCGACGGGGTCCGGCGAGCCGTCGCCCGTCTCGAGCTGCCACGCCGGGATGAGGAGGACGGAGTAGGCGCGCGGCGAGGGCTCGCCCACGTCGTCGTCCCGCTTGGACGGCGGCACGGCGATCAGCGGGTACTCGTACGGGACCTGCGCGAGCACGTCCAAGAGCTCGGTCGCCCGCACGTCCCCGCGCCGTTCCTGCCCCGTCGGCGGCGTCGCCAACGCCGCCGCGCTGCCCGTCGTCGCCGCGCTGCCCGTCGTCGCGTCACTGCCCGTCGCCGCCGCACCGTGGGTCGTCGCCCCGACCTCCGCGCGCCGACCGCGCGCCTGCGGGCTCCGGCCGACCACGAGCGCGCCGGCCGCGTCGTCCGGCGCGTCGAGCAGCCGGGCCACGTCCAGGGTCACCCAGGCCGGCCGGATGAGCTCGCCCGCCTTCCCGGGGTGGCTCTTCGCGAGCGGCAGGATCGGGCCCAGGTAGGGGTCCCCCGTCCGCTCGTCCTCGCAGGCGCGGAGCCCCGCGCTCCAGACCGAGCCCGCGCGCAGGAAGGGCGCGCGCACGGCCTCCGCGGCGCCGTCCACGCCCACGGTGCAGGCGTCCGGGCTGCCGAGGAGCGCGGGCACGGGCTCGACGCCCGGCGCGATCCCGTCGCCGCCCGCCGAGCCGCCGCCCTGGCCGACGAAGAACGTCGTGGGCGGCACCGTCTCCGAGACCGAGTCGAGCAGGAGCGCCGCGCGGGTCTGGTCGGCCCGCCCGCCGATCCACCCGCGCCCGACCGTGTGCTCGAGGCAGAGCCGCCGCGTCAGGCTCTCCGTGACGCGCCGCCGCTGCTCCGGCTCCACGCCCTCGAGCGACACCCGCAGCGCGCGCGGCATCACCGCCGGCTCGAGCCGCCGGGGCCGCGTGTCCGGATCCAGCGTCACCACGATGTCGTCGCGGGTGAGCGGCTTCGGCATCGGCTTGCCGTCGTGCCATTCGAGGCACTCCGGGCGAAGGTCGTCCTTGTCGGGGCCCCAGAGCACCACCGCGAGCGTCGACGTGCGCCGCGTGAGCAGCGCCTCGGCCTCGCTCACGCCGAGCCCGACCGGGCCCCGCGCCGGGCCGCACGACGCCACCATGCCGGGCGACGCCGTGTTCGCCCACGCCACCTCGCCGAGCGGCCCGTCGAGCGCCGGCACCGCGGTCGCGTCGTACAGCGCCACGAGCCGCCACGCCTCGGGCGGGTGCCCGGTCTCGAGCCAGCCCTCGACGGACTCGCAGCCTGCGAGGAGAAGCGTCGCCAGCGCGGCCCGGATCATGGGGTGACGTGGTCCTGGAGCTGGGGGGGATGGAGCAGCGCGCCCATCTCGGAGGGCGAGATGGCGTCGCAGATCTCGACCTCGAAGAGGTGGGTGAGGTACCCGGTCGAGAAGATGAGGACCGAGCCGTCGCCGAGCCGGATGTCGGTCGTGGACGGGTCCACCTGGATGAGCCGCGCCTCGGCCTCGGGGGCCTCCCAGCGCCACGTCGCCTCGTCGAGCGCGTCGTGTCGCGCGGGCGAGTCGGGGGGGTGGTACACGGCGAGGCCGCGGTCCTGGTTGTCTCCGTCCAGGAGCGGCGCGACGTCCTCGCGCGTCCGCACGCTGATCTCGAGCACGGGCCGGCCGTCCCGCAACGCCCACGCGGACACGCCGCCCAGCACGTGGCGGTCGGGGCGCGCGCGCCACTCGGGCCAGAGGCGGTCGAGGTCGCCGACGAGCCCGGCGGCCGCGCTCTGGTCCCGGTAGACGATCCAGGGGATCGACAGCCCCGTCCGCGACACGTGGGCCGGGTTGAACCGGAGCGTCCCCCGCGGCGGCGCGCTCACCGGCGACGTGCCGTCCGCGGGCTCCACGGCGACGAGGCTCCGCGGCACGAGCCCGTGGAGGAGCACGCCGTAGCCGCGGGAGGCCGGCCGGGGCCAGAGGATGCCGCCCGCGAGCAGGAACCACGCCGTGATCGCGTAGGCCTCGAAGACCTCGGCGTAGTCGAGCACGCCGCGGCACAGCGCGATGCCGATCGGCGGGACCATGAACACCAGCACCACCCGCCCGAGCACGCTCCACCCGCGCCTCCCGGCACGCGCCCGCTGGCGGATGTTCTGCCCCCGCTCCCAGAGGAGCGCCGCGCCGCCGAAGCCGCCGCAGGCGATCGACCCGGAGAGCACGAGCTCCCGGTGGACCACGGCCGAGTCCCGGAGCTGCTCGACGGTGAGCGCCTGCGCCGCGGCCACGGGGCCGGCGTCGATGCCCACCACCGCGAGCAGCGCATGCACCGGGACGGCCAGCGCGGCGTGGAGGGCGCGGTCGATCGGCTCGATCACCGAGGGATAGAGCACCACGGTGTAGATGTCGAGGTACCAGACGCTCACGACGACGTGCACCGTGAGCCACGTGACGAACAGGGCGACCTGGATGACCGTCCACGTCCAGGCGCGGTCGGGGCGCCACGCCGTGCGGCCCTCGTGGCGGGAGTAGAAGACGAGCGCGCAGACGACGCAGGCCAGGAGCAGCGTCTGCACCTCCGCGGTCGCCTGGTGGGCGGCCACGAGGTCGCCGTCGGGCCCGTTCCGTCGGGAGGCGAGGATGATGGCGTCGGTGAGGCGCAGCGCCACCCAGGGCACGAGCGCGGTGGCGAGCCGCCGGGCCGCCCAGCCGTCGAGCGTGTGCAGCGGCGTGAGCTGCGGGTGGTGGCCCTCCGAGATCGGGCCGCCGAAGAGCAGGACGGCGAGGCTCGTGGAGAGCGCGACCCAGGGGAGCAGGTCGCTCCGCGCGAGGTAGGCGTCGCTCGGGATGTACGTCGCGAACACCGCGAGCACGGTGAAGATCACGGCGGACGCGGCGCGCCGGTAGTCCGGCGGGTTGCCGCGGCGATCGTGGAGGAGGGGGAGCTTCACGGCGCCCCCCGCGCGCGGGTGAACAGCGCGGCCACGGTGTCGCGGGCCTCCTCGACGCCGACCCGGCAGGGCGCGTCGATCTGCGCCTCGGGGGCGTCAGCGAGGAGCCAGGGCGCGATCGGGGCGCACCAGGGCGCCTCGACCGCGAGCGCGCCCGCGGTGCGCGTCGTGAGCGAGCGCAGCGCGGACTCCCACCGCTGCTCCCACGACGAGAGGGGTGCGCCGCGCTTCGCGAAGCGCTGCTCCAGCGCCACGCCGTGGAAGCACTGGAGCGCCGTCGCCGCGCACTCGGCCCGGCCGGCGCGCACGTCGAGCGCCAGGGTCGCGATGGTCGCGAGGCCGTTCGTCGCGCCCGCGCGGCCCTCGCCGGCGTCGCCGGCCCACACCTGGGCGCCGCCCTCCATCGGGAGGGGCACCTCGGGGTCGACGACCCGCTCCTGCGCGAGGAGGTGGAAGGCGCAGACCTCGGCCGCGGACGCCTGCGCGCCGCCGTTCCAGGGGAGGGTGAGCGGGGCGGGGCCGGGGCCCGTGCAGCGCGCGAGGTCGCCGCGGGGGGTCAGGCTCCGCTCGCCGACGAGCGCGAAGGCGTCGAGGCACGCCTCGGCGCACACCTGCTGGTCGGGGGCCGGCCAGGGCCGTTCGGCCATGGCGTCGACGTAGGCCGGCTGCCACGCGGGGAGCCGCGCGTGCACGAGCGACCAGCAGGCGTCGAGCGACTGGCCGGCGTCGACGGCGGCGAGCGCCGAGTCGAGCTCGAGCTGGCTCGACGTGAAGAGCCCGCGGGGATCGAACTTGGGGACGCGCGGGACCTCGAAGCCCCACGCCGCGGCCACCGTCGACGTGGCGGGCGGGCGCGCGCCGGTGGCCTGCTCCCAGCACGACCACAACGCGGCGTCGGCGCTCGGGCTCCGCGCGGGGTCGAGCCCGGCGAAGCGCGTGGCGACGTAGCGCCCGACGAGGTCCGGCCCACCGGCGCTTCCGCCCAGCCGGTCCCACGCGGACGGCGGCGCCTCGGGCGCCGAGGCGGGCCCGCGTGCACACTCGCCGGACAGCGCCGTCGGCGACACCGTCCCGTCGAAGCCGGCGCGGAAGCAGGGCGCGTACCGGCCCGTCCCGGCCTGCGCCCGGACGCTCGCCCGGAGCGCGTCGTCGTCGTCGCCGGCCCGCCCCGCGACGGTCCCGAGCGCGGCCCCGGTCACGACCTCCTGCACGGCCGGGCGCCACGCGTCGCACGCCGCGCGGAGCGAGCGGACGGTGCCCACGAGGCTCGCGACGGGGTCCGCCTCGAGCATGCGCGTCGGGTCCGCCCAGCCGGGCTGCCCGTCCTGCGCGTAGGTGCTGGGCTGGCCGAGCACCTCGAAGCAGGCCTGGCTCGCGGCGAGGTCCGCGAAGTCGTACGCGGTGCCCGGTCCGAAGTTGCCGGACCAGGCGTCGTCGGCGCGGTCCACGAGGCCGCACCAGCTCGGCTGGGCGTTCACGTCGGGCCCGCACGCGGGGTCGCCCGGGAAGGTCCACGCGCAGCGGTCCTCGGGGGGCGGGCAGTCCTCGGCGGACCGTCGGGCGTCACCGGGCGGCAGCGTGCCGGCGGCCAGGCTCGCGATCTCGCAGCGGAGCGCGCGCACGAAGCGGGGGTTCGCCTCGTCGCAGAGCGCACCCGGCGCTTCCCGGGCGGCGGGCGCGACGTTCGGCGCCTTCACGGGGCGCGCCGGCGCGGTCGCCCGCTGATCGGAGATCCCGATGACGGTCAGGACGCCCACCGCGGCCACGAGCACGCCCGAGGACTTCAGCGCGTCGACGAGCGGCTCCAGGTCGAGGAAGTAGGCGAAGGGCTCCTCGTGCACGGGGCAGTCGCGCGACGCCGCCTCGAGGCTCAGGTCCCGGACGAACCAGCCGGTGAGCACCGCCGCCGTCCCGCCCGTGGGCAAAGGGAGGCGCGGGCGCCCGTCGGCCCGCAAGCCCGCGCGGCCGTCCACGACCGGCCAGTCCTTCACGCCCCGCCAGCCGCCCCCCGCGTCCGGCGCAGCCTGGACGATGCGCCAGCGCGGGCTCCCGGCGAGGTCGACGAGCGAGGCGCGGAACACCGCGATCGCGCCGCCGCCGAGGTCCGTGCCGAGCGACGCCCGCCCCGTGAGCGCCTCCGGCCACTCCAGCACCACCCGCCAGGGCGGCGCCCGCACGAGCCACCATGGCTTCCGGTACATGCCGGCCGTCGCGTCGATCACGTCCCCCAGGAAGTCGGGGATCCGCAGCCCGGCGGTCGCGTTCCCGGTCAAGAAGCCCGCCGCGTCGAAGCGCACCCAGGTGCCGACCGGCGCGCCGTCCTCCTGGATGAGCAGCACCTCCGCCCCGGCGCGCCGCCACGCCTCGATGCGCGGTGACGCCTCGCCGCGGGGGAAGGGGACGAGCTCCGGCGCCTCGGGCGAGGGCGCGCCCTCCCCGGCGGGAGCGTCGAAGACGGCCGGGCGCGTCATCGGTCGACCGCCTCGACGACGAGGACGTCGCGCCGGAGCTGCGCGAGCTGCGGGAGCTCGAACCAGTCCCACTCGGAGATCGACTGGAAGAGCTCGTCTTCGTCGACCAGCGGCTCGAGATCGTAGGGGTCGCCGGTCTCGAGCCCGCGCCCGCCGTTGTCCAGGCCCGCGCCCGCGGCGCGGCCGCGCAGGCGCCGCATCCCGCGGAGGGGCCGGCGCACGATGTCGAGGGGGCCCGTCGCCTCCACGGTCTGCACGGCACGGGCCGCCTCGGCGAGCAGCGCCTCGGCGTCGCCGGTCAGGAGCGGCCAGGCCCAGGTCTCCACGCCAGCGGGCGCCGCCACGTTCGCGGCCACCGCGATGACACGCGTGGCGTGCTTCCGGGCGGCCTCGATCGCCGCGCCGTCCTCCCCGTCGAGCCACACCACCGCGAGGTCCCAGCGCCCGTCGAGCTCGCCGGGCGTGCGGACGTGCGCGAGCTCCGCCGAGCTGCCGGTGGCGGAGAGCGCCGCCGCGAGCTCCCCGCCCGGGTCGAGCACCACGACGCGTGGCGGCGTGAGCGGCGTGTAGGGCGCCGGCCGCGTCGCGCCGGGGAGGAGCTCCTTCGCCCCGATGCGCTCGAAGCTGAGCCAGCGCCGCAGGGCCTCCCCCTCGAGGCGCGGCAGCCACACGCCCGGCCCCGCCTCGGGCACGGCCGCGGACGCGGTCGGGATCCACGTGAAGATGCGCAGGTTCTGGCGGAGGCTCGCGGCGGCGCCGCCCGGCGTGTCCGGGAGCCGCTGGTGGAGGTAGCCGGCGCGGAGCTCGACGGGCAGGCAGCCGCACTCCAGCTGGATCGCCAGCGCCTCGGTGGCCTCCTCGACCACCTGCCCCAGCCGGACCGCGCCCCGCACGAGCAGCAGGTCCCGCGTCGGGTCCGCGCGGTGCAGGCGCCCGCGCACGTCGCCCGTCCACACCCACCCGACGACGCGGCTCGCCCGCGCGATCGCCATGGCGATGGCCGCGTCCGTCGGCGCGTCCCGCCCCTTCCACGTCGGGAGCAGCGTGTGCACGATGGCGAGCCCCTGGTTGAAGGGGAGCACCGAGGGCAGGTGCACCGTGCCGGCGATGACCCAGCGCGCGGTCCCCGACACGCTCGCGTGGGCCGCGCGCAGCGGATGGCCGGGATCCCAGGTGTCGGCGTCCACGCGCTCCATGGCGTTGAGCGTCACGACGTCGTCGGTCACCGG
>CAYWGD010000224.1:0-8385 GCA_964457335.1 uncultured Enterobacteriaceae bacterium
GGGGTTTCTGTTTTGGCGTTTGCACCCCACGGCAACCGCGTTTTTTTAAATTCCAAATTTCCTGACACCCCCACCAGGCCAGGTGTCAATCGTCAATTCCTGACACCCCCACCAGGCCAGGTATCAATCGTCAATTCCTGACACCTCCACCTCCAACGAGTCAAGACCGACACCGCGCCACATCCCGCGCGAGGAGCCTGCCGGGCGGCCGGCTCCGCCGGCCGGCTCGGCGCGGCCCCCCCCCCGGCGGGCGGGGGGGGCCCCCCCCCGCGCCCCCCCCCCCCCCCCCCCCAGCGCACCCCACCCGCCGCCGGCAGGCGGCGGGTCGCGCCAGCCGAGGCGCCTCGCGCCGAGCCCAGAAGGCTCCGACCCCGGCGTCTTCGCCGGGGTCGCGCCCCGCCGCTTCCGTAGCCGAGCCCGCGCCCGACGGGATACGGGCGCGCGTGCGTCTGCTCCTCCTGGCCCTCCTCGCGGCATGTTCGGGCACCCCCGCGGACACCGGCGCCGGCGACACCGCCCCCGAAGACACCGCCCCCGACGACACGGGCGACGCGAACGCCCGCTCGCTCTCGGAGGCCGACGCGACCTTCATCGGCGCGCCCTCCGCCGGCGCGGGCAGCGCCGTGGCCGGGCTCGGGGACCTCGACGGGGACGCGAAGACCGAGCTGCTGGTCGCCGCGTTCTACGGGAACCTCGCGTGCGTGTTCCGCGGACCGGTGGACGCCGGCGCGCACGCGCTCGACACGGGCGCCTGCCTCGCGGGCGAGGCGGTGTACGACTTCGCCGGGTACGCCGCGAGCCCCGCCGGGGAGGTGGACGGGGTCGGCGGCGTGCTGGTGTCCGCGATCGGCAACGACGACGGCGGGATCGAGGCGGGAAAGGTGTACCTGCTCCGCGGGAAACCGGCCGACGGCACGACGCCGCTCGCCGACGCGCCGGTCGCATGGACCGGCGAGGCGGCGGGCGACTACGCGGGAACGGCCCTCGCGGCCGCCGGCGACGTCGACGGCGACGGCGCGGCGGACCTCCTCGTCGGGGCCTCCGGGAACGACGCGGGCGGGAACAACGCCGGCCGTGTCTACCTCCTCCACGGGCCGTTCGCGGACGGGGTCGGCTCGCTCGGGGACGCCTGGGCGACGTTCAGCGGCACCTCCACCACGCCGCCGGCGGTGCGCGCGCACGGCGCCGTCACCGGCGGGGACGCCCTCGGGGACGCGATCGCCGGCCTCGGGGACATCGACGGCGACGGGCTCGGCGACCTGCTGCTCGGCGCGAGCGGCAGCGACGCCGCGGGCGAGGACGCCGGCGAGGTCTGGATCGTGCGGGGCCCGGTGAGGGAGGGCGACCACGCGGCCGCCGACGCCGACGCCCGCCTCGTCGGCCCGGGGCCCGGCGCCTACACCGGCGGCGCGGTCGCCGGGCCCGGGGACCTCGACGGCGACGGGCTCGCCGACCTCCTCGTGGCGGCCGACGCCTGGGAGGGCGGGCGCGTGTACGTCCTGCTCGGCCCCGTGGCCGACGGCGACGGCGCGCTCGGGGAGACGGGGCCGGTGCTCGCGGCGGGCGACGAGGAAGACCTCGTGGGCTGGGCGGTGTCCGGCGCCGGCGACACCGACGGGGACGGGCGGCGCGAGGTGCTCGTCGGGGCGCCGGGGCTCGACGGCGGCGGGGCCGACGGGGGTGGCGTCTACCTCGTGCGCGACGCGGCGCGGCCCGGCGTGGCGATCCTCGACGAGGTGGGCGAGCGCTGGGACGGCGAGGAGTTGGGCGACGCCGCCGGACGCGCCGCCGCCGGCGTCGGGGACACCGACGGGGACGGCTTCGACGACCTCCTCGTCGGCGCGCTCTACAACCAGGACGGCGGCGTGTTCGCCGGCAAGGCCTACCTGCTGCGCGGCGGGTAAAGGGTTGGTGGACCTTCGCGCCCGCACCGCGGGCGTGGACGGTTTCCGGATAGGTTGGCGCCCATGCCCGGCGGCACCGAAGTCCTGGTCATCGACGACGACCCATGGATCCGCGTCCTCGTCGAGCGGCTCCTGCAGTCGCGGGGCCACCGCGTGCGCACGGCCGAGGACGGCGCGGGCGCGTTCGCCGCCATCCAGGGCGGGTTCTCCGGCGTCATCGTCCTCGACGTGAACCTGCCGGACGTCGACGGCTCGCAGCTGTTGCGCCAGCTCCGGACGCTGGCGCCCGAGATCCCGGTCATCCTGCTCACCGGGCAGGCGTCCACCGACCTCGCGCTCGACTCGATCCGCGAGGGCGCGTTCGACTTCGTCGAGAAGGTGCAGCTGGCGCAGCGGCTCCCCGTGGCGGTGGAGCACGCGAGCCGCCAGCTGGAGAGCGCGAGCCAGGCGTCGTTCGCCGGCATCGTGGCGCGCTCCTCCGCGATGCGCGCCGTGTTCCGCGCCGTGCAGAACGCGGTGGCGTCGCGGGTGCCGGTCCTCGTGCGCGGCGAGAGCGGGACCGGCAAGGAGCTCATCGCGCGCGCGCTCCACGCGAACGGGCCGCGCCGCGACGGGCCCTTCGTGGCCATCAACTGCGCGGGCATCCCGGACAGCCTGCTCGAGGCCGAGCTCTTCGGCTACGAGCGCGGGGCGTTCACGGGCGCCACGGCGCGGAAGCTCGGCCGCTTCGACCTGGCGCGCCAGGGCACGCTGTTCCTCGACGAGATCGGCGACATGCCGCTCGGGCTCCAGCCGAAGCTGCTGCGCGTGCTGCAGGAGGGGGAGTTCACGCGCCTGGGCGGCGTCGAGACGCTCCAGGCCGACGTGCGCGTGGTCTCCGCGACCCACCGGGACCTGGAGGAGGCGGTGGCCGCGGGCCGCTTCCGGGAAGACCTCTACTACCGCCTGTCCGTCTACACGATCGCGCTGCCGCCGCTCCGGGAGCGGCACGGCGACACGATCGAGCTCGCCCGCCACTTCGTGCGGGTGTGCGCGGCGCGGGAGGGCAAGCCCGTCATCGACCTCGATCCGCGCGTGATCGAGCTCCTGCAGTCCTACCGCTTCCCCGGGAACGTGCGCGAGCTCGAGAACCTCCTCGCGCACGCGGTCGTGGCCGCGCGGGGGCCGGTGCTGGGCATCGCGGACCTCCCACCGGCCTTCCTTCGCGCGGTCGCGGCCGAGCGGCGGCGCCCGGCGCGGGAGGGCGACTTCGAGGACTCGGGATCACGACCGCGGCCGGTCCTTCCGGAGGAGCCCACGTCGCCGGACTTCCGGGAGCTGGAGCGCGGCATGCGCGAAGCCACCACGCGCGAGATGCACGGCGCGGATGTCGCGGCCGGCCCGCGAGCGCTTCCGCCGATGCCCCCCGCTCCGCCGCCTGCTTCCCCGCCCGCTCCGCCGCCTGCCGGGCTCGCCTCCGGGGCGCCGGGGCCGCCGACGGCCGCGCCGGCGATGCCCACGCCGCCGGCCTCGGCGAGCGCGCCCGCGTCCACCGAGTCGGCCGCCGCCGGGCAGGTCGAGGCCGCGCCGTTCCCGACGCTCCGCGAGGTCTCCCGCAACCACGTGTCCGAGGCGCTGCGGGTCTCGGCGGGGAACAAGGCCGAGGCCGCGCGGCTCCTGGGCATCAGCCGGATGACGCTGTACCGGATGCTCAAGGAGCTGGAGCTCGCCTCGGACGGGTGAAAGCGCCGGGTGTCTCGTTTCGATACGCCACAAAATGCCGGAAGTATCGACCCGTTACACATCTGGGCACTTTCCAGCCCCGAACCGGGCCGCAAGGGCTGGCACGCCACGTGCATATGCTCCGACCGTTGTTGGCCCCGCGGCCACGCACCACCCCCGGTGCCCATCGGCACGGACCCGCGGGGCCAACGCCCTCTCCCTCGTTATCCTGACCGGCGTGTTGCTCTCCTCCATCACGCCGGTTCAGGGTGCGCCCTCCACGCTGCCCCCCGCCGTCTCCCCGGCCCCCGTGGAGACGGCGGTGGACGGCCTCCCGGTGCTCGTCGCCGCGCTGCTCGCGGCCGCGCTCACCCGGCTCTGGGGCGCCCGCCGCGCGCCCGCTCCCCCGCGGGTGACGCGCCTCGGCCGCGGCGCGGGCTTCCGCCCCTTCGGGGAGGGCCTGCCCGGCGCCGGCGACGGCCCCTCCGTGTGGATCGCGCCCGACGCCGCCCTGCTCGCCGAGAGCCTCGCCAGCCGGCTCGCCGCGCGGGGGCCCGTGCTGCTCCTCCCGCGTCCGGACGCGCGGAAGGCGGCCTGGGAGCGCTTCGGCCCCGGCCACCTCCCCGTGTGGATCCCCGAGGAGGAGCGCCCCACCGCCCGCGCCGCCCTGGCGGCCGCGGCCTCGCTCGTGTCGGAGGGGCGGCCCCCCGCGCTCGTGGTGGCCGGCCCCGCCGCGCTCGAGCCGGTGGTCGGGGGGCGGTCGACCGCGGCGCTCGAGGAGCTCCTCGGCGCCAGCGGCGTCCCCGTGTTCGTCGTGCTCGAAGCGGACGCCGCGCCGCCCGCGGGGCCCTGGCCCGTCGTGCGCGTGAACCGCGACGCGGATGGCTGGACCGCGAACGGAGCGCGCCTGCGCGTGGCGGGCGGCCTGCTCGAGCGGGAGGCGGGGTGACGGCGGCGTCACGGCTGGCCGGGCTCGTCGGCGCGCTGCTGATCAGCACGACGACCGCATCGGCCCAGGAGCCCGACGCACGCGAGCCCGACGCGACCGTCGCCGCCTCGCCCGCACCCCACACCCCACCCGCCGCGACCCGGCCCGCCGCGCCCCCACCCGTCGCGCCCCCACCCGTCGCGCCCGCCGCCACCCAGGCCCTCACCTTCGAGGTCCTCACCGAGCCGCGCGCGTGGTCGCCCGCGCTCGTCGTGCTCCTGCACGGCGCCGACGCCGCCGAGCCGACCCGCCTCGCGCTCCCCCGCGACGCCGTGCGCCAGGGCTTCCACGGCGGCACCGCCGTCGGCACGCCGCGCCGCTTCCTCGACGTCGAGCTGCTCGTCGACGGCGCCACGCTCTGGCGCCGCGTCGTCCCCGTCGAGCACCCCGACCGCGCCACCCTCTCCTTCCTCGTGGAGCAGGACGGCCCGCGCGCCAGCCGCGTCGCGTGGTTCCCGTACGCAGGGGGCGGCGCGAGCGCCGGCAACACCGTCACCCTGGCCGTCGCGTTCGGCTGGGGCGCGCTCGTCCTCGGCTACGTGCTCTGGCTCGCGCGGCGCGCATGACCCGGGGCACCGCCGCGACGCTCCTCGCCTTCGCGGCGCTCTCCGTGGCCTGGTCCTGGCCGTGGGCCGCCTTCGACGCCTCCAGCTTCCCGACCCGGCAGTTCGACCTCTTCGGCGTCCTCTGGGTCGTCGAGCGCGCCGCCGACCTGCTCGCGGACCTCCGCTCCGCGACGAGCGGCCTCCCCGCCGGGGAGGACGTATCGAGATTGGACACCTGGATCCTCGCGTTCCTCGGGGTCGCCGTCCCGGGTGCCGACCCGCTCGCCGTCGTCCGCGCCCTCGTGCTCGTCGGCCCCGTCCTCTCCGCGTTCGCGGCCGAGCGGTGCGCCGCGCGCGGCCTCGGCGTGCCGCGCCCCTGGTCGCTCGTGGCCGGCGTCGTGTACGGCTTCTCCGGGCTCGGCGCCACCGCGCTGCTCGAGGGGCACGTCTACTACCTGCTGGCGCCCTGGCTGCCGCTCCTCGCCCTCGCGCTCCTCGCCGCGACCGGCCCCGGCGGCACGGCGCGGCACGGCGCCGCCGCCGGGATCGCCTGGGCGCTCGCGCTGCTCACCTCCGCCTACCTGGGTATCGTCGCGACCCTCCTCGTGCTCGCCCTCGCCGCGCGGGGTGTCACCCAGCGGCTGGACCGCCGTCCCCTCGCCCGCTCGGCCGTCGGTTTCGCCGCGGTGGCCCTGCCCACCTCCGCCGTGTACGTCGCCGCCTTCGCCCACGGCACGGGCGCCGTCGCGTCCGACCCCGCCACCGTCCTCGCCGGCGGCTCGGCAACGCTCGCGACGCTCGCGACGTGGTCCCCCGACACGGACCTCGCGAACCACTCCATCGCCGCCCCGCTCGGCTTCGTCACGCTCGCGCTCCTCGCGGTCGCGCCCGTCGTTTTGCGAACCCGCTCCGGGTGGCGCACCCTCGCCGCGCTGGCGCTGGTGTCCGTCCTCCTCGCGCTGGGGCCCGCCGTCCAGGTCGGCATGGGCGGCGTCGGCACCTGGTACCAGGTCGATCTGCGCGGCGCGGGCGCGGTCTTCGGCCTCCTCCACTTCCCTGTGCGCTTCCTCTGGCTCTGGTACCTCTGCGCCGGGCTCGTCGCGGCCAAGGTCGCCGCCACGCTCGCCGCGAAGGCGGGCCGCCGCGCCTGGGCGCTCTTGCCCCTCGTGGTCCTCGACGCCTTCGTCACCAGCGCCTTCCCGCTCCGCGCGGGCGGCGTCCTGACGGCGGTGCCCTCCGCCTACGCCGCCGCCCCCGCCGATCGCCCGGTCCTGGACCTCTTCGCGGAGGACCCCCACCCCGGGAGCGGCCTCGACCTCTGGATGCGGCGGCTCGCCTGCTACTACCAGGTCCGCCACGATCTCCCCGTCCCCGGCCGCTGCCTCGGCCCGCACGGCGCGCCGCCCCAGGAAGCGGCCGAGCGCGCGCTCCGGGCCGCGCTCCTCGACGGCGACGACGCGCGCGCCGCCCTCGCCGGGCTGGACGTGGGCGCGATCGCCGTCCACCTCGACCTCTACCGTCCCGAGGAGCGCCCCCGCGTGCTCGCCGGCCTCGCCGACGCCTTCGGCCCGCCCGTCACGACGCACGACGGCGGCGAGACCGTGGCGCTCTTCCGGGTGTCGCGGGACGATCCGGCGCCGATCGTGGCCCCCGTCGCCGCCGACCGATAGACGCCGCGCTCGCCCGGGGCTCCCATCGTCCGCCTTCTCGACCACCTCGCCACGCTCGGGCTCCGCGGCAACGCGGCGCGCGAGGCGCTCCGGAGCGGCAAGGTGAAGATCGACGGCGTGCCCGTCGCCGACGCCGCCCGCCTCGTCGACCCCACGCGCGTCCGCTTCGACCCCAACTCGCCGCGCATCGTCGTCGGCCGCGACGCCGCCGTGCTCTGGTTCGATCCGCACCTCGCGGTCGTCTGGAAGCCGCCGCACATGCTCGCGGTCCCCGCCCCGGGCCGCAAGGACGCCGACAACGTCCTCCGCTTCGTCGGGCAGCGGCTCGGGCACGCCTTCCCGGTGCACCGCCTCGACGAGGAGACGAGCGGGCTCATGCTCGTCGCGCGCACCGAGGCCGCCCAGGAGGCGCTCAAGGCGCTGTTCGAGGCCCACGAGATCGAGCGCGCCTACCTCGCGCTGGTCCGCGGCCACTTCCCCGACGGCCCCGCGCGCGAGCTGCGCAGCATGATGATCCGCGATCGCGGCGACGGTCTCCGCGGCAGCCTGCCGGCCGGCGCGCCCCCCTACGGCGCGAAGCTCGCCGTCACCTGGCTCCAGCGCGTCGCCCTCTGCGGCCGCGCCTCGCTCGTCGAGGCTCGCCTCGAGACCGGCCGCACCCACCAGGTGCGCATCCACCTCGCCGAGGCCGGCTACCCCGTGCTCGGCGACCCGCTCTACGGCGACCGCGCCAGCCAGCGCCTCGCCCCCCGCCTCGCGCTCCACTCCGCGCGCCTCGCGTTCACGCACCCCTTCACGTCCGCGCCCGTCCGCTTCGAGGCCCCCCTCGCGGACGACCTCGAGATCGTCCGTCGCCGCCTCGTCGAGGGGAAGTTCGTCCCCGGGCGGTAGCCCTCCTGGGCGTGCCCCCCGGGCGGAGGCCCGGGGGTCGGTCCCTTCCAGGCTCGGCGCGAGACGCCTCGGTCCCGGCCGGGGGCCGGGACCGGCCGCGCGGAGCGCGGCCGCCTTCCAGGCACCTCACGCGCGGCTCCGGGCGGCACCGCGGCGTGACGACCGGTCCAGCGCGTACTGCCACCGGATGTCGAACGACAGCTCGTCGAGCGCCGCTTGATCGTCCAGATCGAGCATCTCCTGGAGGAGCGTGATGCCGAGCATCCGCGCGATGCTCCAGCTCGGGCGCCCCAGCCCGTCGTGCGTCGGTACAGAGACAGGCAAGGGGCTTCTTCCCAGGCATCAAGTGTCACTTCCGATACCCATCTCGACACAACTCGGGGAGGCCTCGACATCTGGCCGGGCTGCGTCGCCTCCGCGGCCGAAAACGCGACACGTCTCGGGGAGACCTCGACATCTGGCCGAGGTGCGTCGCCTCCGCGGCCGAAAACGCGACACGTCTCGGAGAGACCTCGACATCTGGTCGAGTTGTGGGCCGCCTCCGGGCGGCTCGCGAGCGCCCGCACACGCGGGCGCGGGCCGCAGCGTCAGCGACCCCGACGGCATGTCGGTGACGACGACGGGTGGACGGCGGGGTGTCAGGGGCGGGGGGTGTCAGGAATTGACGATTGACACCTACGGCTACC
>CAYWGD010000225.1:0-8364 GCA_964457335.1 uncultured Enterobacteriaceae bacterium
GGGGGGGGGGGGGGGGGGGGGGGGGGGGGGGGGCGGGGGGGGGGGGGGGGGGGCGCGCCCGCCCCCCCCCCCCCCCCCGCCCCAAGAGCACCTACTCCACCACCACCTCGTAGCTCCCCCCGGCGACGATCTGGTGGTGCTGGAACGTCCCCCCGGCGAGATCCCGGCCGTTCAGGCGCACCGCGACGACGTGGTCGCCGGTGCCGACGCGGCGGCTCGTGAAGGTGCCGCCGTCGACGGGGAAACGCGTCTCCTCGAAGAGCGGCACGCCCGCGACGTAGGAGGTGGTGCCGGCGATGGGGTAGAAGCCGAGCGCCGCAAAGAGGTACCAGGCGGAGAGCGTGCCGGCGTCGTCGTTGCCGGCGAGGCCCTCGGGGGCGTGGTTGTAGTGGGTCTCGGCGATCCAGCGCACCCACTTCCAGGTGCGGTCGCGGTCGCCCCAGAGCGTGTAGATCCAAGCCGCGTGGATGTCGGGCTCGTTGCCGTGCCAGTAGTACGTCTGTGGCACGTTCAGCACGCCCTCCTTGCGGGCCTCCTCGAAGAACGTGTCGAGCCTGGCGATGGCGGCGTCGCGCCCGCCGAGTTCCTCCATGAGGTCGTCGGGGTGGAACCAAGGCATCCACAGGTACTGCCAGGCGTTGCCCTCGGTGTAGTCGTCCGACCAACCCAGCTCGTCGAACTCGGCCGGGAAGGTGCCGTCGGACAGCCGCCCGCGGAAGAAGCCGACCTCGGGGTCCCAGACGTTGCGCCAGGTGTAGGAGCGCCACGCGAAGTGGGCGGCGTCCTCGGGCTCGCCGAGCGCGTTGCCGAGCTGGGCGAGCGCGTGGTCGGCCCAGGCGTTCTCCTGGAGCCACGCCACGCTCGAGCCGAACCAGTCGGAGGGGTAGTAGCCCCAGCGCTCGAGCGTCGCGACGTCGGGGCGTGCGTTGTAGGGGATCGACCCGATGCCGAGCGCCTGGTCGCGGATCTGCGGCCACGCCTCCTCGGCGCCCCAGCCGTCGATGCCCTTCACGTAGGTGTCGGCCAGCACGATGTCGGCGGGCGCGCCCAGCATGCACTCGCTGTCCCCCGCGGCGGCGGGCCACGCGGGGTAGGCGCCGCCCTCCTGCGCCATCGCCACGAGCGACCGGGCGAGGTCCCGCGACTTGTCCGGGTAGAGCAGGGTGAAGGCGGGGTGGGCCGTCCGGTAGGTGTCCCACATCGAGAAGTCGTTGTGGTAGGTCCAACCGTCGGCGACGCGGAGCTGGTCGTCGAAGCCGCGGTAGGTGCCGTCGGCGTCGCCGTGCTCCTGCGGCATCTGGAGCAGGTGGTAGAGCGCGGTGTGGAAGATCACGCGCTCCTCGTCGGTGGCGCCCTCGATGCCGATGCCGGCGAGCGCGTCCTCCCAGGCCTCCGCGGCGTCGTGGGACGTGCCGGCGATGTCCTGCCGGCCGAGCTCCGCCTCGAGGTTGGCGCGCGCGCCGGCGAGGCTCGTGAGCGAGATCCCGACCCGGATGTTCGGGGTGCGCGACGCGGAGACGACCCACACGCCGAGATCGACGCCCTCGGCCTCGGCGCGCCCGTCGACGCCGTCGTCGTCGGCCCAGGTGCCGAAGGACTCGATGCCCTCGTCGAACACGGCGTGGAACCAGATCTGGAAGCCGGTCCCGGTGAACCCCCCGACGTTGGTCATGTAGCCTTCGACGATCCCGCGCTCGGCGTCGACCGTGACCTCGCCGCCCGCGTTGCTGCCGAAGAGGTTGTGCTCGAGATCGATGAGCACCACCGGCTCGCCGTCCTGGGGGTACTCGTACCGGTGGTGCGCGGCGTGCCGCGTGGCGGAGAGCGTGACCTCGATGCCGTCGTCGAGCGTGACGCCGTAGGCGCCCGCCTCGGCCCACTCGGTCTCCTTGGAGAACGTGGTGCGGTAGCCGTCCTCGTCCCGCTTGGAGGGATCCCAGCCGAGCATCGGCATGAACAGGATGTTCCCGTAGTCGGGGATGCCCACGCCGTGCATGCGGAAGTGGGAGAAGCCCTCGATGTGGGTGTCCTCCCAGTAGTAGCCGGAGCAGTGGTAGGCCCCGAGCCCGCCCCAGTCGAGCGAGGTGTCGGGGCCGACCTTCACCATGCCGAAGGGCACCGTGGCGCCGGGGTGCGCGGACCCCACGCGGAAGCCGGGCCCGCCCGTCGCGATGAAGGGATCGATCGCGTCGAGGGGGGACGGCGTGGCGGTGGGCGCCTCCTCGACGGGCGTGCACGCCGCGAGGAGGATCAGGGCCGGGAGGCTACGGCGCCACCCACTCGAGCTCGATGGTGTACGGCTGCTCATCCGTACCAAGATACCCGAGCGGGACCACCCAGTACGTGGTGTCGGGCTCGAGCGTGATGACGGACTCGCACACCTCGGGGTCGGCCCCGGTCATGCACCAGGTGTCGCCGTAGGCCATGAGGTCGATGTAGCCGTAGTCGGGGTCGTCGTAGAAGATGCCCAGGTCGATGTCCGCGGTGGAGTCCGGCCACTCCGCGCGCATCACCACGTACCGGGAGTCCGGCACGGTGAAGGCGTAGGCGTCCGAGTCGTTGCCGCCGCCCCAGCCCTCGCTGCCGTCGAAGGTCGTCGAGCCGGTGATGACGTCGACGTACCCGAGGGCGGACAACATGCCGATGTCCTGGGCCACGAGCGTGTCGACGTTCAGCACGGTGTTGGCGTCCACCTCGGCGATCGTGGTGTCGGGCAGCGTCTCGGTCACCTCGACGCCGATGACCTTCGGGGCGATCCCGTCGAGGACGAGCGGGTCGTCGAGCGTGATCGAGGCCTCCCCGAGCGCGACCTCGGTGGGGACCGTGGTGTAGAGCGCGCCGGCGGCGGGGCTCTTGTTGAGGCCCGTGAGCACCGCGGCGCGCACGAACACGGGCGACGGCGCCTCGGTCACCTCCGCGAGCGGCTTGCGGTCGTCCTCGAGGTCCGTGTCCTCGACGGCCACGACCTCGCGGATCCACATCATCTTCCAGGTGCCGGACCAGGTGTACGTCGCCGGGTCGTAGGACCAGCCGACGGCGTTGGTGCCGCCCACGGGGTTCTCCTTCACCGTGGGGTCCGAGCCGAGGTAGGCGCCGACGAGCACGGTGCCGTCGGTGGGCGTCGCGCCGGACACGACGAGCGTGTACGGGAGCTCCTCCGACGGGGCGTCCGTGGTCGAGGGGAGGACGCGGAGCGCGTACTTCGCGCCCTTGGTCACCTCGTACTCGAAGCTGAACGCGCCGCCCGAGCCGTCGGTCGAGCCGGACCAGACCACGCCCGCGCCCGTCTCCGCGTCGAAGGTGGCGCGGTCGACGAGCTGGAGCTCGATCACGTCGGCGTCGATGGACGCGGGCCCCGCCGCCGTGTCGGCCGTGTCGGCCGTGTCCGCGGGACCGGTGTCCACGGGGAGGGCCTCGGTCTCGAAGGTGAGGGAGAAGGTCCACGTCTCCGTCGCCGGGGCGGTGAAGGCGTAGTTGTCGGGGTCCCCCTCGGCGTTGCCGAAGCCCGACGGCCAGTCGGAGATCTTCCCCGACACGATGACGCTGCGGTACGTCATGGTCGTCGAGTCGTCCGGGCCGAGGCCCTGGGGCGTGGCGACGTCGTTGTTGGTGCGACCGTCCTCGACCGTGGCCGGCGGGATGGAGATCGTGCCGCTGATCACGGTGTGATCGATGCCGGTCTCCGCCGGGATGCAGGCGGTGAGGGCGAGGGCGAGCAGGGTTGGCGTGCGCATGGTCTAGAACTCCCCGCGGAGGCCGAGCTGGATGTAACGAGGGTCCTGCCGGGTGATCGGCGTCCCGAAGAGCGGGTAGCCGTCCTCCCCGAGGTAGGGGGCCGTCGGATCCGCGTCGTCGTTGTAGGCGGTCTCGACCCCGGTGACGGTGCGGCTGTCGAACACGTTGAAGACCTCGATCGTCAGGTCCCAGGTGGTCTTGCCGGCCACCAGCGTGACGCCGCCCTTCAGGTCGGTCTGCGCGAGCAGCGGCAGGCGGTAGGTGTCGTCCACGGGGCCGGCGAGGTTCGTCCACCCGGCGTAGTAGGCGTTGTAGTACCGCGGCGCGTAGGGCGTGCCGGACATCATCTGGAAGTTCCAGCCGCCGAGGAGGCCGATCTTCACGTCGTCGCTGACGCGCCAGGTGTCGGGCTTGCGGATCGAGCCCGCGAGCTTGAGCTGGTGCGTCCGGTCGTAGGACAAAAGCCCGGTCTCGTACTGGACCTGCTCGGGGATGTCGAGCGTGCCCGAGGCGTACTGGGCGTCGTTGGTGCCGTAGGCGCGGCTCCAGGTGTAGCTGCCGATGACGCCGAAGTTCTCGTCGAACTGCTTGGCGACCGCGACCTCGACCGAGGTGTACTCGGTGAAGACCTCCGTCGGGGTGCGGATGCGGTAGATCGCCTCGCCGGTGCCGTCGCGCGACCCGATGACCTCGGTGCCGTCGTCGTTCCAGACGAGGTTGACCTCGTCGTCCTCCCAGAAGCGGGTGGCCCGCTCGTAGGTGAAGGTCGCGTCGACGCCCCAGCCACCGCCCACGTCACGGGCGATGCCGATGTCGAACTCGTCCGAGTAGGGGTTGCGCAGCTCGTCGGCGCTGAGGTTGGCGCCGGTCGACGCCTGCGCCGGCTCCTCGGCCCACGTGCCCTCCTTGTCGTCCCAGTAGGTGACCGAGTAGCCGTAGGCCCGCTTGTGGAGGAGGTCCGAGATCGCGAGGTAGCCGGTGTCGAAGAAGCGCCCGTAGTAGGCGTGCACGCTCGTCTTGCCGTCGCCGGTGAGGTCGAACGCGGCGCCGAAGCGCGGCGCGAACGTCACCGACGAGTACGCGAGCTCGCCCACGTCGTCGTTGATCTGGGAGTAGTCCATGCGGACGCCGGGGCGGATCGTGAGGCGCGGGATCGGGTTCCACACGTCCTGCACGTAGGCGCTCACCATGAGCCCGGTGAGGTGGCTCTCCTCGTCGCCCGTGTAGCTGACGAGCGCGATGTTCTCGTAGCCGTCGATGTCGGAGGGGCCGCCCTCGCCGTAGGTCTTGTAGACGATGTCCCCCTCGCCCGGGAACGCGTCGTCGTTGATCATGTACTCGGCGTTCGCGCCGACCTTGAAGGCGTGCTCGCCGAGGAAGGTCAGGTACTGCGTGAACGCGCTCTGGGCGCTCATGCGCTTGCGGCGGGACGAGTAGCCGTAGGGGAACGCGCCCCCGTTGAAGCCGTCGGGATCCCAGGCGAGCCAGCGCTTCTCGCCGAGGCCGTCGATGCACGTGGCGATCTCCTCCGCCGACCCGGAGCTCTCCTTGCACTGCACCGTGTAGTAGTCGATGTCGCTCTCCTGGAAGTAGAGCTGCGACTGGAGGATCGACTTCGAGCTCGGCGTCCAGATGTGCCCGGCGGACACGATGAAGCCGCCCTGCTGCTGGATGGTCTCGCCGGCCGGGAGCGTGAAGGGCGAGCCGTAGTAGACCTCGGTGTTCTCGATGTAGGTCGGGTCGCCCTGGGCCTGGAGCCACACGCGGTGCTGGCTCGCCGGCGCCCAGGTGAGCTTCCCGAACCAGTACCCGGAGCGCCAGATGCGGGGCAGCGGCTCCTCGGGGCGCTCGATCGCGAGCGACACGTGGTCCTGCTTCAGATCGCCCTGGAGGCTCGCGAAGAACCAGAGCTTGTCCTTGACGATCGGGCCGCCGAGGTTCAGCGCGAGGCTCGCGCCGTAGTACGCGGGGAGCTCGTCGAGCGGCGTCTCGTCGGGGAGCGGCTCGTAGATCTGGACCGACTGGTTCGTGTACAGGAGCTGTGCGTCGCCGTGGAACTCGTTGCCGCCGGAGCGGGTGACGATGTTGATCGCGCCGCCGAGCGCGCGGCCGTACTCCGCGTCCATGCCGCCGGTGACGACCTGCACCTCTTCGATCGCGTCGAAGTTCATGTTCTGGGAGAACGTGCCGGTCATCGGGTCGGTGTTGTTCACCCCGTCCACGAAGAACTGGTTCCCGTCCTCGAACGCGCCGCGCACGTTGGGGTTGGCGCCGCCGGTGACGCCCGGCGCGAAGGCCGTGGCGGACTGGTAGCTGCGGCCCTGGTTGGGGATGTCGCGCAGCGTCTCGCGGGTGAGCACCGCGCCGGTCTGCACCTTCTTGGTGTCGACCGTCGGCTTCACCTCCTGGACGGTGAGCTCCTCGCCGCCCTTGGCGAGCTTGAGCGTGCCGGTGAACTCGGCGACGCCGCCCGACACGACCAGGAGCCCGGAGGCCTTGTAGCCGAGGAAGCCGGACTTCAGGATGGTGACGGTGTACTCGCCCGGCGGGAGCGCCACGAAGCGGAAGCGGCCGTCCTCGTCGGCCTGCGCCGTGGCGCCGCCGAGATAGTTGGGGCTCTCGATGGTGACGGTCGCGCCGGGGATGGGGAGGCCGTCGACGTCGACGACCTGGCCGCGCACCTGGCCGGTGACCTCGACCGCGAGGGCGGGGCGGGTCGCCAGGAGCGCGAGCAGCAACGTGGGTGTGAACAAGGGGTGACTCCCGTGCGAAGCGCGGCGGTGTACACCAGCCGCGTTAGAAAGGTCAAGAAGGCATTCTCGCATGAATATTACGACGTGGAACGTGAACTCCGTCCGGGCGCGCCTGGACCGCGTGCTCGGGTGGATCGACGCCCATCAGCCGGACGTGCTCTGCTTCCAGGAGCTGAAGTGCCTCGACGCGGAGCTTCCGGTCGAGCGCTTCCGCGAGCGCGGCTACGCGGTGGAGAGCTACGGGCAGAAGACCTACAACGGCGTGGCGATCCTCTCGAAGCGCCCCATGGAGGACGTGCGGCGCGGGATCCCGAACCCGGACGATCCGCAGGCGCGCGGCATTTCCGCGGTGATCGACGGCGTGCGGATCGTGAACCTGTACTGTCCGAACGGCGGCGAGCTCACCTCCGACAAGTACCCGTACAAGCTGGGTTGGTTCGACCGTCTCGCCGTCGAGCTCCGGCCGTGGGCCGACGGCTCGTTGATCGTGTGCGGGGACTTCAACATCGCGCCCGCCGACGCCGACGTGTACGACCCGAAGGGCTGGGAGGGGCAGGTGTTGTGCAGCGAGCCCGAGCGGCTGCGCTTCCGCGCGCTGCTGGAGCTCGGGCTGACCGACAGCTGGCGCCGCTTCCACACCGAGGGCGGCGTCTACACCTGGTGGGACTACCGGGGGAACGGCTTCGGGCTCAACCAGGGGCTCCGCATCGACCACCACCTCGTCACGCCCGACGTGCTCGCGCGCGCCACGGACGTGTCGGTCGACCTCGACGAGCGCGGCCGCCCGCAGGCGAGTGATCACGCGCCCGTGACGTTGCACCTGCGGGATCGCTGAACCGCCCGTCGCGCTCCTGCTTGCGTCGGGCGGGCGGCTGGTGAATGGGGGCTCCCTGGAGGCCCACATGTCGTCCCGCATCGTCCAGCTCGCGATTGTCGCGCTCTCGAGCGCCTCTTGCCTTCCGACGCACGCCTCGGACGACGCCACGCCGCCCGGCGGCGACGCCGACCGCCTCCTGGCGCGCCTCGCGTACGTGCGGGGGGACTACCCGGACGTGGTGGTGAACGGCGTCGTGGTCGACGAGCACGAGCTCGAGGAGCAGGAGGAGGTCCTCGAGGACGCCGTGGACGCCGCGCGGGGGCTCCCGCTGTCGGTCGCCACGCGCGACGCGCTCGAAGCGATCGGCGCCGCGGTGGAGCGCAAGGCGCCGGCCGAGCAGGTGACGACCGCCATCGAGGTGGTGTCGGCGCGCGTGCGGGACGAGCTCTGGCTCGAGATCGCGACCCCCGACCCGTCCCGGCTCCACGAGGGCGCGGCGCTGTACGCCACCCACTGCGCGAGCTGCCACGGCGCCCGCGGCGAGGGCCCGCCGGCCGGGATGGCCTCGCTCGAGCCGCCCCCGCGCGCGCTCGCGGCCCCCGAGGTCGCGGCCGGGATGTCGCCGCGGCGCGCGTACGCGGCGGTCACCTTCGGCGTGCCCGAGACCGCCATGACGGCGCGCGCCGACACCCTGTCGGAGGCCGAGCGCTGGGCGCTCGGCTTCTACGTGGCCGGGATGGGCGACGTGGGGTCGTCCGCTGCGCTGCCGACCCGTGCGGGGGCTTCGCCAGCCCCCGCAACGCCCCCGGCCGCGATCGTGGCTGGAAGCGCTGCGGCCGCGGGCGGCACCGTCGCGGCGACGGGTGGCGCGGCGCGCCGCACCTTCGAGGAGCTCGCCGAGCTGTCCAACGACGCGCTCGTCGCGGGCGCGCCGGGCTCGCGCGCGGCGGCGACCGCCGCCGCCGCGGCGTCGCCGCTCCGCTCCCTGCGAGCGCTCGCGCGCGTGGCGTCAGACCCGGCGGGGGGCGCGTCGATGGCCGCGCTGGCTGACGGCTGGCG
>CAYWGD010000226.1:0-8173 GCA_964457335.1 uncultured Enterobacteriaceae bacterium
TCTACCGGGTTGACCCCGGCCGCGGGGCCGCCACGCGGACATCGGGGGAACATCATCCCGTATGACCCCCGCCGCGTGCCCGCCACGCGGCCACGCAGCGGGGCGGGGGGAGGGGAGGCGACACCCGGCGCGGGTGTGAGCGCCGGCGCGGGTGTCCAGGGGAGCACCGCGCGAGGGGACCGGAGGGCAGCGCGGGCGCGGGAGGGCAGGGGGCCGAAGGCCCACGTGGGCGAGACCGGCCCGCGCTGGTCGGCCCGCGCGCGGCGGGCCGACGGAGCCCGGAGGGCGACCCCGGAGGGCACCGACCCCCGCGTCTTCGCGGGGGGCGCGCCCGACCGCCTCAGCGGAAGCGGACGAGCAGCGAGGAGCCCGCGGTGACGCGGATCGTGTCGCCGCCGGTGTACACCGGGTAGGGGTACTCGAGGCGCTGGGGCATGTGGTAGCCGACGTCGCCGAAGAGCCCGATCTGCATGTTCGTGAAGGGGCGCCAGTGCACGCCGAGGCCGGCGCCGCCCTCGAGCTGCTCGGCCTGGAGCACCGCGTCGCCGGCGCTCGCGTCGAGCACGTTCGGCAGGTAGAAGCCGCTCGGAACGATGCCGTGGGAGTGGTAGGCCACGCCGAGGTGCAGGTCGAAGACGAAGAGCGAGCCGCTCGCCTCGTTGCGGGCGGCCACGAGCTCGACGCCGACCTTGATGTCGCCGTGGTTGGCGCCGTCGACCTCGACCTCGGCGCCGTCGGTGCCGTCGGGGTTGACCACCTGCACGGTCTGCGCGCCTTCGCCGATGTAGGTGCCGGTGATGTACGGCGAAGTCTCGCCGAAGGTCGTCGAGAAGGCGGTGTGCAGGCGGGCGGCGGTGCCCGCGGGGCCGGCGCCGCGGTCGCCCTCGTCGTTCGCGGTCCACACGTTGGTGGAGTCGGCCGTGCGGATGGCGCCTTCGAGCAGCCACGTGGCGCGGCTGTTGCGCGTCTTGAAGCTCTCCGAGAAGGGCGTGCCGCGCACGCCGAACCAGACGCCGCCGAGGCCCGAGCCGCTCACGTAGGCGCCGGGCGTGCCCTCGGCGGTGCCCTCGTAGGTGCCGCTGCCGGTGCCCGGGTCGTAGACCATGTCGGAGAGCGCGCCGTAGCTCACCTGGCTCGAGAGGTAGTGCGGGAGCTGCACGAACACGGCCGCGCCGGGCGCGACCGAGAAGACGAGCCCGTACTGGAGCCGGTGGTCGGCGAGCGTGCGGTCGCCCACCTCGAGCTTCTCGCCGTTCTTCCGCTCGATGAGCGAGCCGCCGAGGTGCTCGTAGGCGTACGAGATCTCGATGTCGCCGCGGAGGAAGGTCGGGATCTCCGTGACGACGGCGGCGGAGGCGAGGGGCAGCGTCAGGCCGAGCAGCAGCATCCGCGAGGGTACTCCGCCGCCGAAGGTACGCCGCCGAGCGCGGCCCCGTCAACACGCCGCGAGGTCCGGACGGGGATCACCCTGCGTTCCGGACGCGATCGGCGGTCGGCGTGGCGGCGGATAGGAGGCGCCGTGGCCGACCGTCCCTCCATCTCCCGCGCGCGTGCGGCGGCGTTCCTGGCGCCGCTCGCCGACATGGTGCCCGAGCCCCGGTGCGAGCTCGACCACCACAACCCGTTCGAATTGCTCGTCGCGACGCAGCTCTCAGCGCAGTCGACGGACGCGATGGTGAACAAGGTCACGCCGATCCTGTTCGCGCGCTGGCCGGACGCGCGGGCGCTGGCGGAGGCCGACCCGGCGGAGGTGGAGGCCGTCCTGAGGCCGACCGGGTTCTTTCGTCAAAAGACGAAGAACGCGATCGCGACCGCCCGGATCCTGGTCGAGCGGTACGGCGGCGAGGTGCCGCCGCGGATGGAGGACCTGGTCACGCTGCCGGGCACCGCGCGCAAGACCTCGAACGTAGTGCTCGGCACGGCGTTCGGCATCCAGAGCGGCGTCACGGTGGACACGCACGTGTTCCGCGTGACGCGGCGGTGGGGCTGGCAGCGGGAGAAGACGCCGGAGAAGGTCGAGCCGCACCTGATGAAGCTCGTGCCGCGGGAGCAGTGGTCGGCGTTCGGGCACCGGGTGGTGCTGTTCGGGCGCTACCGGTGCACCGCGCGGAGCCCGCAGTGCGAGGGCTGCGGGCTCCGCGCGTTGTGTCCCGTGGGGCGCGGAGAAGCGGCGCCCTGACGCGATCGTGGTACGCTCCTGGTTCAGCTCCCGGAGGCGCCCCATGCCCGCGAAGACCCAGGTCACCACCGGCAGCACGACGACCACGCCCAGCGCCGGCGGCACGGCGCCCGCGCCGACGGTGACGCAGCCGGCGGGCAACGCCGCGGCGCAGGACCGGCTGAAGAAGGTGTCCGGGCCGATCGGGCGCGTGTGGAACCACATCCTCGGGCAGCCCGAGGGCAACACGAACACGGGCGACGCCGCGGTGGACCAGGCGATGGTCCGCGCGTACCTGGACAAGCGCCTGGGGCTCGCCGAGGGCGAGATGTTCCGCGGGATGAAGCTCGACGGCGTCTCCGAGAAGCTCGTGGAGACGCTGGACACGAACCGCGACGGCTCGATCACCTGGCCCGAGTTCCAGGCCTTCGAGGGCCAGATCCTTGCCGTGCTGGCGCCGGGCGCGGACAAGGCGGGCGCCGACGTGGCCGGGCTCGCCGGAGCGCAGCACGGGCGCATCGCCGGCGGCGACGGCAAGGCGAACCTGTCGGAGCTCCAGGGCTCGGCGAAGGCCGCGCTGCCGGAGGGCACGGACCACGCGGACCTCGTGGCGCAGCTCGGCGCGCGCGTGGCCATCGACGCGGTGGACCGTGACGAGGGCGGCAAGCCCGTCGGCCAGCGGACGCTCTCGAAGCAGGAGTGGACCGGCGCGGCGAGCGAGGCGGCAGGGCGGCGGTAGGCGGCGGGGCGGCGGTAGGCGGCGGGGCGCGTCCGGCAAGGTGCCCCCCGCTTCGACCCCTGTTCGTCACTTGACATAATATCGCTTATCAGAAGTTCAGGGGCACGAGCCCCGACGGGCGCACGACGCGGACGCCGACCAGCCCGGCGACGGGACGGGACTCCGAGTGGCCGCGCGCGGAGGTCGGGTTCGGGCCGTGCGACCGTCGACCGACCGGAACCCGACCTCCGCTATACTTCCGCGGATGCTCCTGCACCTCGCGCTCGCCTGCGCGCCCGACGCCGTCGCGTGGCGCGCCGCCGCGCCGCGCGTGACCGCCGAGGTGGACGTGCTGACGTTCGACGCGGTCCCCGTCGGCGACGCGAGCGTGCAGGCCCTGGTCCTCCGCAACGACGGCGACGCCGCGGGCCGCGTCGAGCTGGCCACCGAGGGACCGTTCACGGTCGACCGGGACGCCGTCGAGGTCGGCGCGGGCGGCACGGTGACCCTGACGGTGCAGTTCCGCCCCGTGACCTGGACGGACGCCGACGGCGCCGTGCTCGTGGACGGCGCGCCCCGCGTGGCGCTGGTCGGCCCGGTCCTGGCCGACGCGGACGGCGACGGCGAGGACACGCTGGAGGCCGGCGGCGCCGACTGCGACGACGGCGACGCGACCATCCACCCGGGCGCGGACGACCCCTGCGGCGACGACGTGGACGCCGACTGCGACCCGTCCGGCGACGACGACTGCGACGCCGACGGCGCGACGACGGACGTGGACTGCGACGACGCGGACCCGGCCGCGTACCCGGGCGCGACCGAGACCGGCCCCGACGACCGCGACGAGGACTGCGACGGGCGCGTGGACGAGGTGCTCGTCGCCGAGGGCGACCTCGTGCTGACCGAGCTGGCGCCGCGGCAGCCGAGCTGGCTCGAGATCTGCAACGTGAGCGCCCGCGCGGTGCACGCCACGGGCTTCACCGTGCGGACGGACGCCGGGAGCGTCACGCTCGGCGCGGGCCGCCTGGAGCCGGGCGCCTGCGCGGCCGTGTGCGCGTCCGAGATCAGCGACTGCGCCTTCCGGGCGGACGTGTCGGTGGCGCCCGCGGACACGGTCGAGCTCGCGGTCGAGGAGCTCGTCGTGGACACCGTCGCGATCGACGCCGCGTGGGGCTGGGACGCGCTCGGGGCCTGGTCGCTCGACCCGGCGGCGCTCACCGCGGCCGCGAACGACGACCCGGCCGCGTGGTGCCGCACCGAGGGCACGCCGGGCGTGTCGAACCCGGGCTGCTGATCGGCGGGCGAGCCGGGGCAGGGGACTTCCCTCCCCTCCCCTCCGGCCGGACCCCGCTCGGACGGTCAGAGGCTCGGCGAGACCCAGGCCGGCAGCTCGGGCGACTCCCGCGTCGGGCCGCTGCGCAGCGCGTAGAGCACGCCGGCGTTGCTGACGGCGTAGACCATGTCGCCGTCCACCGCGGGGCGCGCGCTGATGCCGGTCAGGAGCACGCCGGGGTCGAAGGTCCAGCGGGTGGTGCCCGCATCGGCGTCGACGAGGTACATCGAGCCTTCGCTGCTCGCGACGAGGATCCCCTGCGCGGTGCGCACGGGCTGGGTGATCGAGCCGCCCGTGGCGGAGTCCCAGGCCCAGGCCTCGGCGCCGGTGCGCGCGTCGATCTTGCGCAAGAGCCCGTCCGGGCTCCCGTGCCAGAGCGTCTCGCCCTCGAGGAGGAACGGCGTGGCGCTCCCGATGGGGAGCCGCCAGCGCGTGGCGCGCGTGACCGGGTCGAGGCTCACGAGCGGCTCCGAGTAGCCGCCGACCACGACGCTCTCGCCCACGGGCTGCGCGGGCGCGATGAGGTCGGGGTACGCGCCCTCGCCGATCTGCGCGGACCAGCGCGCCGTGCCGTCGGCCGCGCCGAGCCCGACCAGGAAGCCGTCCGAGAAGCCCACGTAGACGGTGCCGTCGGCGACCGCCGGCCCGGGGGCCCCGAAGAGCTCGAGCTCGGCCGTCCGCACGCCCTCGAGCTTGTGCGCGTGGCGCCACTTGAGCTCGCCGGAGGCGGCGTCGAGCGCGTACACGAGGTCGTCGACGTTCGTAAGGTAGACCGTGCCGTCCACGACGGTCGGCGACGCGAGGATCGGCGCGCCGGAGAAGTGCTCCCAGGCGGCGGTCGCGCGCGCGAGCTTGTCGCGCCGGAACGCGGAGGTGTACCCGGCGCTGTCGCTCACGTACACGAAGGTCTCCGTGAGCACGGGCGCGGACGCGACGGGCGCGTGCGTCGGCAACAGGGAGACGAGCGCGCCGTCGCGCCGGTCGAACACGAGGAGCCCGTTGGCGCCGCTGTAGCCGACGTAGATGTAGTTCGCGTCGACGACGGGGGCCGCGGGCTCTGTGCGGGTGGCCGTGTTCGGCGGCTCCCCGGGGAGCTGCATCTGCCAGAGCAGGAGCGGCGCGCCGGTCAGCGCGGGGCCCGGCTTCACGGGCGCGGGGTCGGGAGCCTGGTAATCAAGACCGGAGGCGAGGAACGCCGCGAGGAGGGCCGGGGTCGTCTCGACGATGGTCACCCGCCGCTCCCGAGCTTCTTCTCGAGGAAGACGATCTCGTTCTCGCGCGGGGACTGCGGGAAGCGCTGGCGGAGCTCGGCGAGGACGAGCTTCGCGTCGTCCTTCTTGCCGGCCGCGATCTGGGCCTCGGCGAGGAGCAGCAGGGACCGCTCGGCGAAGAAGCCCTCGTGCCGACCGGCCATGGCCCGGTAGAGCGCGAGCGCGTCGTCGGTGCGGCCGGCGTCGACGAGCGCCGCGGCGTAGGCGGCGTCCGCCGAGAAGCCGGGGAGGTCCTTCGCGCCGAGCTTGGAGGCCTTCTCGAGCACGGCGAGCCGCTCGTCGGGCTTGCCGACGCGCTCCCAGGCGTCCGCGGCCTTGAGGTAGGCGTACGCCGCGGCGGCGCCGTGCGACTCGTCGCCGGCGGCCGTGTACCGCTTCGCCCCCTCCTCCACGTTGGCCATGCGCGCGGTGTCGGTCTTGTCGTCCATCGGCGCGAGCCCGAACAACGCGAGCTGCTCGACCTTCGGCATCTTGAAGTCGATGCGCGCGACGGCCGCGTACTCCTCGGCCTCCCGCGAGGAGAGCCAGGAGGTCACGACGCCGTAGACCAGCGACGAGAGGAGGACCGCGCCCACGATGTAGCTGAAGTACTTCGCGTTCCCGAGCACGAAGTCGCTGACGGCCATCTGGAGCCGGAACAGCGAGTCCTGCTCGACGGGCGCGGCTTCTCCGGCGGGGGTGGACGTGCCCGGCTGGTCTTTCGTGGTGTCGGCCAAACGAGGACTCCGAAGGGCCGCCGATTATGCGGTGTCCGGCCCCGCGTCAATGCTGGGGGCGAGCGGCCGGATCCCCCTCGCCTTCCCCACGGGCCCGCTCCACGGCCGAATACCACGCGGTCACGGCGCCGAGGCCGAGCGGGTCGAGGTCGAGGAACACGGCCGCGGACACGGCGGTGTGCGCGGCGAGGAGCAGCGCGGCGCCGAAGGAGCGCGCGTCGAGGCCCGGGACGCGCACCCGCACGTGCGGGACGTTCTCGCGCTCCAGCAGGTCCCGGAGCGCGCGCGCCTGCGCGACGGCCTCCTCCGCGAGGGGCCCGCCGCCGAGCTCGGCGGCGTCCCAGAGGACGACGAACTTGTCGCGGGGCCCGTAGAGGAGCGCCTGGAGGAGCTCCTCGTCCCCCACCACGCCGGCCATCCCCGCGGGCCCCGCGCGGCGCAGCGCGCCGTCGACCGGCACCGCGTCGCACAGGACGGCCCCCCAGAGGCGCACGAGCCAGGCGCCGAAGCCCTCGAGGCGCCCCGCCGTCACGAGGTGGGCCGGCACCGAGGCCCCGAGGTCCCGCTCCGCGAAGACCGTCGCGAGCGCGAGCGTGTACGCGGGGTTCTCGAAGAGCGCCGGGCGCTCGCAGGCCGCCGCCATGTCGCGCGCGCCCGAGAGGAGCTCCTCGACGTCCACGCCGGCCCACGCGGAGACGACCGCCGCCGCCGCGCCGAGCGCGCCGAAGCGACCGTCGCCCGCGACCGGGTCCGTGATCCACCACCCCTCCGGCGGAGCCTCGTGCTCGCCCGGCCCGGCCACCGCGACGGCGCGCCCCCTGGCGACCGCCCACTCGGCCACCTGGTCGGCCCACACCGGGCCCTCGAGCACGAGCCACGCGACCTCGGGACGGTCGAGGGCCGCCAGCGCGGCATCGTCGGGGCTCGTGAGCCACCGGGGCGTCGCCGTGCCGAGGGCCTCCACGACCGCGCGCACGCCCGCCACCGCGGCGGGCTGCCCCACCACGACCAGCTCGGGGCCACGCGCACGCAGCCCCTCGGCGACGACGCGCGCGGCCGAGATCGCCGCGTCGTCCAGGAGCGCGAGGTGCGGCCAGCGCCCCGCTTCCGCGCCGGCCCGCAGGAGGTCGTGCGACTCCCGCAGGCGCCCGAGGCCCGACGTGAGGCGCTTCCGCCCGATCCCACCGCCGTCCTTGCGGAGGAGGTACGCGACCTCCACCACCACGTTGCGCGCCACGCCGGCTACCCTCCGCGGGGCGGCGTAGCCGCGCCCGTCCATCGAATCACGCCCTTCCGGACGGCGCTCACGGGCATGCGAGCGTGATCGTCTCGGGCCGCCCCACCGCCTTGAACTTGATCTCCTTGGCGAGGCTGCAGCTCGTCCCGTCGGAGCCGACGAGCTTGAACTGGCGCACGCCCTCGCTCACCTGCACCGTGACCGGCATCGGGCCCATGTCGTGGCCGTCGACCATGACGCGGAAGCCGTCGGGGCCGTACACGTTCACCTGGCCGGTGACGACCTCGGGCTTGAGGTTGAACGGCACCGTGAGCTCGCGGACGCGGATGTTCACGTCGCGCACCTCGGTCTTGTAGCCGGTGCGGATGACCTTGATCTGGTGGGCGCCGTACGGCAGCTCGACGATCACCGGCGTGCGGCCCTTCGCCACGTCGTTCACGTAGACGGTCGCGCCGTCGGGATCGGTGACGATGCGGAGGTTGCCGGAGGTGGGCGCCGTGGGCGTGCCCCACACGCTGTCGGACGTGGTGGTCGCGCCCGCCGCGTCGGCGACCGCGGGGGCGGTGGCCGGCGTGTTGGTCGGGCGCGAGCTCGGCGGGGGCGTGGTCGGCGCGCTCCGCGGGGCCGCCGCGTTGGCGCCGGTCGTCGTCGCCGGGGGCTTCGACGCGGCGACGGGCGCGGACGCGGCGGGGCTGCTCGTCGCCCGGGGCGCCCCGGCGGCCGGGGCCGCGGCCGGGGCC
>CAYWGD010000227.1:0-8117 GCA_964457335.1 uncultured Enterobacteriaceae bacterium
GTGTTCCCGGGGCCCGCCCCGCCGCGCCGGCAGCCGCGACGCCGCCCCGCCCAGCCGGCACCCTCGCCGGCACCGCGCTGGTGCTCGCGTCCTACCTCGCGCTGTCCGCCGCGTGGTCCTGGCCCGCGGCACGCCTCGATCCGAGCGTGCTGGTCACCCGCCAGTTCGACCTCTACCCCACCGTCTGGCTCCTCGCCCGAGCGCACGCCGAGCCCTTCGCGCTGCACCACGCCGCGAGCGCCTGGCCGGTCGGCGAGAGCCTCGCCCGCATCGACTCCTACGTGATCCTGCCGCTCGCCTGGCTCCTCGGCGGCGTGCTCGACGCGCGCGTCCTCGCGGGCCTGCTCGCCTGGGTCGGCCCCGCGCTCGGCGCGCTCGCGGCCGAGCGCTGCGCCGCTCGCGCGTTCGGCGTGCCGCGGCCCGCCTCGTGGGTGGCCGGCGCCGTCTACGGCTTCTCGGGCATCACGGCCACGGCGCTGCTCGAGGGCCACGTCTACCACGCGCTCAACCCCTGGCTGCCGCTCCTGCTCTGGTCCGCGTGGCGCGCCCAGGAGGAGGACGGCCGCCTGTACCACGGCTTCGCCGCCGCCGCGTGCTGGGCGCTCGCGCTGCTCACCACCGCCTACGCGGGCGTGCTCGGGGCGCTCCTGCTCGTGGTCGTGGGGCTGCGCGGCGGCATCGCGCGCCTCGTGGTCGGGATGCTCGTCGTCGGGCTCCCGGCCGGGCTCCTCTACCTCGACCTCTTCCAGACCGGCGACCACTGGTCCGACGGCTACCTGGAGCCGAGCCAGGTCCTGTCCATGGGCTCCGCCACCCTCGCGAGCCTCGGCGGCTGGGGCGACTTCCTCGACCTCCGCTACCACTCCATCGGCGCCCCCGTCGGGTGGACCGGCTTCTTCGCCATGCTCCTGGCGCCGGTGGTGCTCCGCGGGCAGACGCGCTGGCGCACGCTCGTCGCCCTGGCCCTGCTCTCGCTGTTCGTCGCCCTCGGCCGCCACGTCCGCGTCGAGCCCGGCGGCGCATCCTGGCCCTCGCCGTTGGGCCTGCTGGTGGACGTGCCCGGCATCGAGCACTTCCGCTTCCCGATCCGCGTCACGTGGCTCTACGCGCTCTGCGCGGGCATGGTCGCCGCGCGCGTGGTCGCGGCCCTGGCCGAGCGCGTCGGCCGCCCGCTCCTGGTCCCGCTGCTGCTGCTCTTCGCGGGGGACGCCATCATCGGCACCGGCCTCCCGTGGCGGCTCAGGCGCCAGCTCGGCGACGTGCCCTCCGCCTACGCGGCCGCGCCGGCCGACCGCGCCGTGCTCGACCTCTGGGCCCGGTCCATCGACCGCTCCTCCGGCGAGCTCGAGATGTGGACACGCGCCCTCGGCTGCTTCTACCAGGCCTTCCACGGTCGCCCGGTGCTCGAGGTGTGCATGGGGACGCGCATCGAGAGCCCCCGCGAGGTCACCGACCGCTGGGTCACGGCGCGGCTGCTCCTCGCCGATCCCGACCTCCCGCTGATCCGCGAGCGCCTGGGCCAGCTCGGGGTCGGCTCCGTGGCCCTCCACGCGGACGTGTACCTCCCCGGCGCGCGCGTGGCGCTCACCGACGCGCTCACCGCCGCGTTCGGGCCGGTCGTGGCCGACACCCGCGACGGCGGCGAGCACCTCCTGTTGTGGGTGGTACCCCCGGTCACCGGGCCCGACCCGGCCGCCGCGTGGGCGGCGATCCGCGCGGGACGGTGATGCTAAACTCCGCGCGGGAGAGGACCGCATGAGCATCACGCTGATCAACCCGCCCGAGAAGAAGCGGGTCTGGGCGGGCATCGCGGAGAGCATGTCCTACGGGGTGTACTGCTTCCCTCCGCTCGCGCTCATGTACCTCCAGGCGGCGATCGAGAAGCGCACGTCGCACCGCGCCGAGGTGTACGACGCCATCGTCGACGACATGGACCACCCCGAGTTCGAGCGCCAGCTCTCGCGCTACGACCTCGACTTCGTCGGCATCTCCACCTACACGCACTCGCTGCCCGACGTGCAGCTCGCCATCGACGCGGTGCGCAAGCGCAACCCGAACGCGCACATCTCGCTGGGTGGCCCGCACCCGATCATGTTCCCGGAGTACGCCATCCAGCTCCGGGGCGTGGACTCCATCTGCACCGGCGACGGCGACGACGTGATCGTCGAGATGAGCAAGGCGCTCGACGCCGGCAGGTCGCTCGAGGGCATCCCCGGGCTCTGGCTCAAGTCGAAGGACGGCCAGGTCGTCAAGAACCCGGCCCGCAAGGAGAGCAAGTCGCTCGACTGGCAGATCTGGCCCGACCGCTCGCGCACCCGCTTCCGCGACTACTGGGTGCCCGGCGCCAAGCAGCCGATGGTCACGACCGCCATCACGTCGAAGGGCTGCCCCCACTCCTGCCCCTTCTGCTTCACCTACAAGAAGCAGTACCGCATGCGGGAGATCGACAACATCCTCGACGAGATGGAGCACTGCATCTCCCTCGGCATCACCGAGGTGTTCTTCGTCGACGACCTGTTCACGCCCAACTCCCAGTGGGCGATGAAGTTCTGCGACGGCATCGAGCGCCGCGGGCTCAAGTTCAACTGGGGCTACAAGACGACGATCGCCGGCACCACCCGCGAGCAGATCCGCCGCTGCCGCGAGGCCGGCGCGACGAAGATCCACTTCGGCGTCGAGTCCATGCACAACGACGGCCTCGACGAGCACGACAAGCACTGCGACACCGACGACTGTCACCGGGTGTTCCGCTGGTGCCGCGAGGAGGGCGTCCGCAGCGTCGCGTACATCATGATCGGCGGCCCGCACGAGAAGACGAAGCAGGACGTCGAGCGCAACCTCGACGAGATGATCAAGCTCGACGCCGAGTACGCCGCCTTCGCGATCTACACGCCCTACCCGGGCACCGAGTCCTTCGAGCGCGGCGCCCGCCTCGGGCTCTACCCCGCGGACTGCTGGGACAAGCTCATGAAGGACCCGCTCTGCGGCGAGCGGGTGCCCGTGTGCTGGGAGGAGCACCTCTCCCGCGAGGAGCTGCTCGAGCTGCTCAAGCTCTGCCACCGGAAGTTCTACTTCCGCCCTCGCTTCGTCGCGCGCCAGCTCCGCCAGCTCCAGAGCCCCCAGGAGCTCAAGCGCCTCGCCGATGCCGCCATCTCGCTCATCAAGCTCGAGCTGACCCGCCCGTCGAGCGCCGAAGCTCCGGTCTGATCCTCCGCGGTTCTCGGCCTCTTCTTCTTGGGGCGGGGGGCCCCCGGGCCCCCCCCCCCCCCCCCCGGGGGGGGGGCGGGGCCCCCCCCCCCCCCCGCCCCCGGGGCCCCCCCCCCCGGCCCCCCCCCCCCCCCCCGCGGCCCCCCGCCCTAGCGCGGGGGGGGGGGGCCCCCCGGGCCCCCCCCCCCCCCCCCCCCGGGGGGGGCCGGGGCCCCCCCGCGCCCCCGGCGCCGGGCGCCCGCGCCCGGCGCGCGCATCCACCGAGCAGGCCGCCCGGTACCGCCTGGGTGAGCTGCCGCTCCCTCGCCCGGTCGGGGACTTCACGGCCGAGCTGCAGCGCGAGTTCGGCGCGGGTCTTCGACCGCTACGACGTTCCGACGGTCCCCGCGTAGCGATCGTCCGGCTCGTCACGCTACGTGAGCGCCGATGCGCCGCCTCGTCGCCCTCACGCTCGGTCTCCTCGTGGCGACCGGCCTCGTCGAGCTCGGCGTGCGGGCGCTCGCGCCGCAGCCGGCCGGCTACACCGACGGGCTCCTGCGCGGCCCGCTCACGACGCCCGGCGACCACCGCGTGCGCACCCCCGAGTACGACGTCACCGTGCACGTGAACGCCGCGGGCTTCGTGGACCGGGAGTGGCCGGCACCCGGGGAGAGCACCCAGAGCACGGGGGGGGGCGTTGCGGGGGGCCTCCCCCGCCCCAAGAAGGAGATCGTCGTCGTCGGCGACTCGTTCGTACAGGCGGCCCAGGTGCGGCCGGGGGAGGGCTTCGGGGCTCGGCTGGAGGCGGGGCTGGAGGCGCGCGGACACGACGTGGACGTGCTCTCGATGGGCGTGCCCGGCGCCGGGACCGCGACCGCGCTCGGCGTGCTCCGCGAGTACGCGCTGCCGAGGAAGCCGGACCTCGTGATCCTGGGCTTCCTCGTCGCGAACGACGTGCTGAACAACCACCCCCTGCTCGAGGGCAAGGACGACAAGCCGTTCTACACGCTCCGCGACGGCAGGCTCGAGCCGGCGCGCGCCGTGGACCTCGTCGCGACCTCGCCGCTCTGGCGCTGGAGCGCGGCGTGGCGGTGGGCGACGCGCGCGTGGGTGACTCGCGAGGTGGCGGAGCGGAAGCTCACGCTCGGGCAGGGCATGCCCATCGACCTGCGCGTGCACGACCCGGCCTGCCTGCGCGGCGGGACGGAGCCGCGCTGCGCCGTGTGGGAGGAGGCCTGGGCCGTGACCGACGCGCTCCTCGCCGAGATGAAGCGCGCCTGCGGCGACGTGCCGTTCGGCGTCGTGCTGTTCCCGGACCGCGTGCAGGTGGAGCGCCGCGCCGACTGGCCGGGCGTGGAGGGCTGGGACTTCGACGCCGCCGAGGCCCGCGCGGCCACCACCGCCGGGAAGCACGCGCCGGTGCACGATCTGTTGCCCTACCTGCGAGCGGCCGGCGGCGGGCTCTACCTCCGGAAGGACGGCCACTGGACAGCGCGCGGACACGCCGCCGCCGCCGAGGCCACCGTTCCGTTCGTCGAGGAGCTCCTGGAGTAGGCGCTACTTCACCGTGTGGAGCACGCCCCACACGGCCGCGAAGAGGCCGATGAGGAGCGCGAGCCCGACGAGGTAGCCGCGGAACTCCATCCAGATGCCCTCGGGGGGCTTGCCGCCGCGCACGGGCGTGAAGTCGCCGGGGACGGCGGCCTCGTCGCGGAGCCAGCGCAACACGCCGTCCGGCCGGGGCATGAGCATCGGCACCTTCCCGCGGTAGACGGCGTACCGCTCGCCGAAGCGCGCGTCGCAGAAGCGCTCCTGCAGGTAGCGGTTCGTGACCACCGAGTACGCCACCAGCACGGGCACGAACCCGACGAGGAACACGGGCGAGCGCCAGATCAGGCCGAGCCCCACGACGCCGAGGAGCTTCCCGAGCACCGAGGGGTGCCGGACCATCGTGTAGGGGCCGGTGTCGACCATCGCGGTCGGCCCGCCGTCGACGTGCGTGCCGGGCGAGCCGCCCCCCGCGAGGAAGAGGTAGCCGTACACGTACCAGACCCAGAAGCCGCCGAGCCCGATCAGCGCGGCGCCGAGCACGCCCACCGCGGGCCAGGGCTCGAGCGGAGCGATGCCGAGCTCGGCGTCCACGTGGGTGGCCACCCAGCACATGACCATGGCCGCCGGGAACATGACGAAGATGTGGATGGCGAAGTTGCGATACAGCTCGGGCTGGCCGATCGCGGCCAGGCACGCCCAGAACCCCGGGCGGCGGATCAGCGCGGGGCGCTCGACGGAGTCCATCGGCGCGAGCGTAACCGGGAAATCGCGCACGCAGGGGCGCGCCGCCGTGGACGCGCGAAGTCCTTCAGCCGCGGTCGGGATGGCCGTAGGCGCGGATCACGGGGGGGCGGAGCGCGCGGTAGGCCGAGGGGCGATCGGCGTCTTCGTTCCAGGAGAAGCGGAGGTGGAGGAGGTCGTCCTCGCGGGCGAACACGCCGTCCGCCCAGGAGGCGAGCGGGCTCTTCGGGGCGGCCACGACCGGGTCGGGGTCCGGCCGGCCGGCCGCGCGGCGCACGAGGGCGGAGGGCTCGTCGCGGGCGACACGGTCGGGGTAGACCGCGGCGGCGGCGGCCCGCACGCGCTCGTCGGGGTCGCCGAGCAGGGAGGCGAGCGCGTCTGAGGGGCCGAGGCCGGCGAGGGCTTCGGCGGCGCGCAGGCGGACCTCGGTGTCGCGCTCGGCGAGGAGCGGCGCGATGGCGTCGACGCTGCCCGCGGAGCCACGGCGCAGCGCGTCCAGCGCGGTGACGCGCACGTCGGGGTCGGGGTCCGCGAGGAACGGGGTCGCGAGCGCGGCGGTCGCCTCGTTCCAGCCCATCGCCTCGACGGCGCTCTTGCGCACCTCGCTGTCGCGGTCGGCGACGAGGCGCGCGAGGCGGGCGACATCCGCGGGGTCGTCGCGGCCCGCGAGGAACTTGGCGGCGTCCTTCCGGACGGTGGCGTCGCGGCTCTCGACGAGGGCGTCGAGGGCGGCGTCGTCGCGCGGCTTGCCGGGCGGGGTGAAGGGCGGCGGCTGGACACGCTCGCCGAGGGCGCCGAGGGCGCGCGCGGCGGCCTGGGCCACGAGCGTCGTGGGCTTGCCGGCGGCCTCGCGGAGCGCGTCGCGGGCGCGGGGATCGCGGAGGTCGCCGAGGGCGGCGGCGGCCCAGCGGCGGACGAAGCTGTTGTCGTCCCGGAGCGCCTCGAGGAGCGGCTCGACGGCGGCGGGGTCGCGGAGGCGGCCGAGGCTGCGGGCGGCCTCGCGGCGCACGTCGATGTCGGGGTCGTCGAGGAGCGGCACGAGCGCGTCGACGCTGCCCGGGACCCGCCCCAGGCCCCAGGCTGCCTTCCAGCGCTGGTAGGCGTCCGAGGCGGTCGCGGCGCGGCGGAGGGCGGGCGCGACCTCGGTGGGGCGGCTGCCGGCGAGGTGCGCGAGGCGGTGGGTCGCGACGACGCGCACGACGCTCGACGGGTCCTCCGCGAGGCGCGCGAGGAGGGCGACGTCGTCGAGCTCGTCGGCGGCCCGGGCCCGGACCGTGGGGTCGGGGTCGGCCGCGAGGCGCGCACGGGTCGCGGGGTCGCGGGTGACGTCCGCGACGGCGAGCCGGACCGCGACGGAGGGGTCGGCGGCGAGGGCGTCCACCCGGTCGGCGGGGCTCGCGGTGGCGCGGGTCGCGGGGGTGGCGCTGGTTCCGGGGGTGGTGCGGGTTCCGGGAGTGGCGAGGGTCGTGGGGGCGGCGCTGGTGCCGGGCGCGGCGCCGGTCGCGGGGGTGGCGAGGGTCGCGGGGGCGGCGCCGGTCGCGGGGGCGGCAGCGGCGGCGCTGGTCGCGGGGGCGGCAGCGGCGGCGCGCACGGCCTCGGCGCGCGTGCGGGGGTCCGCGGAGGCGAGGAGCGCGGCGTCGAAGGGGCCGAGGAGGGCGTCGAGGCCCGGCGGCAGCGCGGTCGTGGTGGGGTGGTAGGGCACGCCGTAGTGGTCGGCCACCTCGCGCGCGGCGAGCCGGCCGGCGAGCGAGGCGTCGATCGGGGCGTCGAGCCAGCGGGTGGCGGAGATGACCGGGTCGACGAGGGCCACGCTCGCCCAGGGAAGCCGCTCGGCGGCGCGGGCGCTCCAGGCGGGGTCGCCCGGGGCCAGGACGGCGACGACGTCGCCCTGCGGGCCGGGCTGGGGCGCGAGCGCGAGCGCCGTGGCGTCGAGGTCGCCGGGCGCGAGCCAGAGCAGCGCGGCCTCGCCGGGGCGGGTGCGTGGGCGGCCGCCCGTCCACGCCTGCACCGGGAGGGCGAGCCCCTCGCCGAGCGCGCGGGCGCCTGGGTCCGCGGGGTCGGGGGCGTACACGGTGACGGTCCACGGCCCGTCCCAGGGCGTTCCGACCGTGGGCGCAGCGCGCGCCGCCTGGGCCCCCGCGTCGGGCCTCCCCGCGGGCGCGGCGGGTCCGCCGGGTCCCCCGGGTCCGGGGGGCGGAGCGCCGGGGCCGGCGCCGTCGGGGCCGCCGTCCACGCACGCGAGGAGCGAGGCGAGGAGGACCATCCGGCCGTCGTAACCGTGACGCGGGGCGCGGGCCCGCGGGCGGGGCGCCGGGTGGACGCGGCGGCGAGGCCCGCCGGGCGGGAGGGCGCGAGGGCGAGGGTCTGGCGGTGAGGCGGGGACGGGACGGGAGGGCGGGGACGGGCGGGTGGAGCGCTGGCGGCGCAGCGCCGATTGCTGTGGCGGCCATCCAGGCGGGGTCATCCCGGATGATCGGCCCTCGGTGACCGCGTGGCGGCCATCCAGGCGGGGTCATCCCGGATGATCGGCCCTCCGTGACCGCGTGGCGGCCATCCAGGCGGGGTCATCCCGGATGATCGGCCTTCCGTGACCGCGTGGCGGCCATCCAGGCGGGGTCATCCCGGATGATCGGCCCTCG
>CAYWGD010000228.1:0-8100 GCA_964457335.1 uncultured Enterobacteriaceae bacterium
GGCGGCGCCGCCGCCCCTGGCGCCGCCGTCCCCGCCTCGGGCGACGCGATCGCCGCGACCACCCCGGCCGCGACCACGGCGGCAGGGCCCAGCGAGCCCCCGCGCCCCGCGTTCCAGCCTCCCCCGGCCCCGCCCGGCGGCTGGGGCCCGAACGGCCCGCCGCTCTTCCCGGCCCCGGTGTCCGGCGCCGCCCCGCCGCCCCCGGGGATCCCGGCGCCCCCGTCCCTCCCGGCCGCCGCGCCTCCGATCGCGGCGCCTCCGACCGCGGCGCCCGCGACCGCGACCTCCCCGACGCCCGCGCGGTAGGCGCGCGCGTCTCGTGCCGCGGCGGCGCGCGCGGCATACGACTGCCCGCCATGAACGCCGACGCCATCCTCGCGGACCTCAACGCCGAGCAGCGCGCCGTCGTCACGGCCGTCGACGGGCCGGTGCTCGTGGTGGCCGGCGCCGGCTCGGGCAAGACGACCACCCTCGTCCGCCGCGTCGCCTGGATGCTGCGCCAGGGCGTCGCGCCCTCCTCGATCCTGCTCCTGACGTTCACCCGCGCCTCGGCCGCGAGTCTGCTCGCCCGGGCGCGCGCGCTCGTCCCGGAGGCGCGCGACGTGACCGGCGGCACGTTCCACTCGGTCGGCAACCTCGTCCTGCGGCAGCTCCACGAGGTCTTCGGCCTCCCCGAGCGCTTCACGGTGCTGGACCCCCAGGACGTCGAGCAGGCGCTCAAGGCGGTGATGGCCGAGGAGCCGTACCCGGACACTGGGCGCGCGCCGAAGCCGTCCACCGTGGCGAACGTGTTGTCGCTCAGGACGAACACCCGCTGCTCCATCGACGAGGCGCTGTTCCGCCGCGCGATCGACTACGCCACCCGCCCCGAGTGGTTCACGTCGATCGGCCGCCGCTACGCCGCCTGGAAGCTCGACCGCGGGCTCCTCGACTACGACGACCTGCTGGTCTGGTTCGGCGCCGCCCTCGCCGACCCCACCGTCGGCGCGCACCTCCGCGCCCGCTGGCCCTACATCCTCGTCGACGAGCACCAGGACAGCAACGCGCTCCAGCTCGAGATCGTGTACGGCCTCGGCGGCGAGCGCCCCAACGTGCTCGTAGTCGGCGACCCCGCGCAGGCCATCTACGGCTTCCGGGGCTCCGCGCCCCAGACGCTCTTCCACTTCCGCGAGAAGTGGCCCGACGCGCGCGTGTTGCCGCTCGAGGTCAACTACCGCTCGACCCAGCCCATCCTCGACCTCGTCAACGCGGTCGACCAGGCCATGTCGCCCCGCTTCGACCGCGCCCTCCGCGCGTTCCGCCCCGAGCCCGCCGAGCGCCCCGCGCTCGTGACGTGCGCCGACGAGCGCGCGCAGGCCGAGGAGGTCTGCCGCCGGGTGCTCGCCGCGCGGGACGCGGGCGTCGAGCTCGCCGACCAGGCGGTGCTCCTGCGGTCCATGTGGGTGGCGCGCCGCATCGAGCAGGAGCTCATCGCCAACAAGATCCCGTACCGGGTCGTCGGCGGGCTCCGCATCGACGAGGCGGCGCACGTCAAGGACGCGCTCTCCCTCGCGCGTGTCGCCGACAACCCGCTCAACGAGCCCGCGTGGACGCGCGTGCTGGGGCTCGTCCCGGAGGTCGGGCCCGCCGCGGTGAAGAAGATCCTCGCGCGCGTGCTCGCCGCCCCCGAGGGCCCGGCCCACGCGCGCCTCGCCGGCGCCCCCTGGCCGAAGAAGGCGAAGCCGCAGCCGCTCTTGGACGCGCTGGAGGTCCTCGGCGGGGAAGGCTCGGTCGGCACGCGCTTCCGCGCCGCCACCGCCGCGTTCGAGCCCGTGCTCCAGGCCGTCTACGACGCCGAGTGGCCCGACCGCTCCGGCGACCTCGAGACCGTCGCCGCGCTGGCCGAGGAGCACGAGACGCTCACCGCGTTCCTCGCCGCGGTCACGCTCGACTACGGCCTCGATGCCCGCGAGCGCGCCGGCGCCGCCCCGAAGCCCGACGAGCGGCCGCTCACGCTCTCGACCGTCCACTCCGCGAAGGGCCTCGAGTGGCACACGGTGCACGTCCCCGGCTTCGCCGCCGGGCACATCCCGTCGCCCTACGCCGCCGCGACCGACGAGATCGCGGAGGAGCTGCGCGTGTTCTACGTCGCCGCGAGCCGGGCGCGCCGCCGCCTGCACCTGTACCGCCCGATCCTGGGCGAGCAGGGGTACCTGCGGGCCGAGAGCCCCTACGAGCGGATCGTGGCGCCGTTCGTCGACCGCCAGGAGCCGCCGCCGAAGCCCAAGGCCGCGCAGGGTCCCGGGCTCGGGGGCGTGCGGATCGACATGCGGGCGCGGCTGTTGGGGGACTAGGCCTGGAGCGCGGCGGCGCGATCCTCGGCCGCGAGCGCCGCGACCTTCTCCATCAGCGCGCGGCTCACGGCGCCGGCGTCGCTGCCGAGCGCGCGGGCCTCCCCCGCGGTGAGCGGCGTCCCGAAGCGGATCCGCACCGGCCGGGCTTCGCCGATCCCGAAGTTCGACAGCAC
Source organism: uncultured Enterobacteriaceae bacterium (assembly GCA_964457335.1). Classification (GTDB taxonomy): domain Bacteria; phylum Myxococcota_A; class UBA796; order UBA796; family SXON01; genus CAJBVW01. The sequence goes on from CAYWGD010000228.1 coordinate 2,507, forward strand.
CTGCCCGGCGAAGGCGTTGCGCAGCCCGATCACGAAGAGCGGCACGATCACCACGTCGTCCGGCACGGCCGCCACGAGCTCGCCGAGCCCCGGCTTCGCGGGCAGGAGCGCCCAGGGGTCGGGCCCCTTGCCGCGCGTCCCCTCGGGGTGCATCCCGACCACCGCGCCCGGCTGCGCGAGCACGTGCCGGAGCTGTTGGAGTCCGATCGGGTTCAGCGTGGTGCGGCGCGCGTCGCGGAACACCGGCGGCCACATCGCGCCGCCCGAGATCCCCAGGTTGATCAGCACGCCGAGCGGGCTCTCGTAGAAGAAGGTCGTCCGCACGGGGAAGTAGAGCCGGCGCAGGAAGCGGGCGCGCTCGTACAGAAACGCGCTCACGACGTACATGTCGAAGAAGCTGCGGTGGTTCGCCACCAGGATCACGCCCGCGGGCGGGGCCAGCGTCGCCACGTGGTCCATCCCGTCGATGGTGACGAGGTTCCGCGTGCACGCGCGCACCCACCGCGCGCTCACGTTGCGCACCGCCCACTGCACCGCGTCCTTGGCCGCGGGCGTCAGGTTCAGCCCGTCCAGCACGGTGACCGCGAGCCGCTCGACGGGGCGGAGGCGGTGGCGGGGCATCTGCGGGGCGGGGAGCATCGGGGCCCGGCAACGTAGCAGGGCGGGGGTCGGCCGGGCGCGCCCCCGGCGAAGACGCCGGGGTCGGGCTCCCTGCGGGCTCGGGCTTCGCCCTCGGTCGGGCCGCCGCGCGCGGCCCGACCCGCGCGGGCCGGCGGCCATCACCTCGCGCTGCGTCGACGCGCGCCCGCGCGGCCCTCCGGTCCCCCTCGCGCGGTCGTGGTGGGGGGGCTCGCCCCGCGTTGTGCAACGCGTCGGGGCGGCCTCGCCCGCGGTTGCCTGACCCCCTCCGCGCCGCCCCCTCCGCCCGCTACCCCGCCGCCTCGCCCAGGTACGCCGCCGCCACGGCGTCCGCGGCCTCCGCGCGGCCGAACGCGCGCCACTGCGCGTGGGCCCAGCCGGCCACGTCGCGGGCCTCGGCCTCCCAGCCCTGCGCGCGGGCCTCGCGCGCGGCGTGCACGAGCGCGCCCGCCACGTCGGGATCGACGTAGCCGGTGCCCTCCAGGACGGGGCGGCCCGCGGCGAGCTCGGCGGCGAAGCCGGCGCGGTCGCCGCGCCGCGCGAGCGGCGCGAGGCGCAGCACCCGCGCGATCGCCTCCATGCGCCGCTGCTCGCTCTGCACGAGCGACACCACGCAGCGCTGGAGGATGGCGTCGGCCTCGTCCATGCGCCCCTCGTCGAGCCGCACGAGCGCGAGGTTCAGGAGCGGCACGTTCGCGTCGAAGCTCCCGATGGTGTGGAGGATGCGCGCGCACTGGAGGTACGCCTCGGCGGCGGCCTCCCACTGGCCCCGCTCGCGGAGCACGTCGCCGCGCACGGCGATGATCTCGCTGTGGCCCCAGGTGTTCGGGATCTGGTACGGCTCGCCCAGGCGGCACATGGCGAGCGCCTCGTCGAGGTTGCCGAGCATGCGCGCGAACATCGCGAGGTGGCGCGTCCCGATGGCCCGCATCCGCGTGTGGCCGAGGGCGTCGCCGCGCGCGAGGATCGCCCGCGCCACGCGCGCGGCCTCCTCGAGCTGGCCACGGTTCCGGAGCTCCGCCGCGAGGAAGTCCCCCGAGGTCATCAGGCAGGAGGGGTGATCGACCTCCTGGGCGCGCGCCCAGAGCGCCCGCAGCTCCGCGAGCGCGTCGATCGGCTCGCCGCAGTAGGCGCGGTTCAGCACCTCGCGCACGCGGCCCATGATGGCGCGCGGCGCGTCCCCGTTGGCGTCCGCCCAGTCCGCGAGCGCGCGGCTCGCCCCGACGCCCGCGCTCGGGCTCACGGACGTGCAGTGGAGCCACATGTCCCACTCGAGGTAGAGCCCCCAGCGCGGGTCGGACCGGGGCACGGCGGCGGCGTCGAGCGCGGTGCGCGCGGCGCGCAGGTACACCCCCACGGCGCTGATGGCGCCCTCCTCCGAGCGCGCCACCACCGCGGCGAGCAGCGGATCGACCGCGCGCTCGGGCCGGCCCGCCGCGAGCCAGTGCTCGCCGACACGGCCCTCCGTGCCCGGCCGCCCCACCAGCGCCTCGGCGGCCGCGACGTGGTGGCCGGCCTCGCGTCCCGCGCGCGCCGCCCGCCGCCGGAGCGCGAGCCGGAACAACCCCTGCGCGAACACGAGGCACCCCGCTCCGCGGCGCAGGATCCCCCGGTCGAGGAGGCGCAGCACGACCACGGTGGGCACGCCGAGGCTGCCCGCGGCGGCCGCCCACTCGTCGAGGTACACGGTGTCGCCGAGCACCGCCGCGCGCTCGATCGAGGCGCCCTCGGCCGGCGGCCGGTCCACGAGCAGCGCCTCCAGCTCGTCGGCGATCACGTCGGCGAGGTCGAGGTGGTCGAGGTCGGGGAGGGCGGGCACGCCGAGGCCGCGCGGCGTCTCGACCAGCACCCCGCGGGCCACCCAGGTGTCCACGAGCCGGAGCGCCAGGAGCACGTTCCCGGCGGCGTGCCGGCGCACGAAGCGCGCGGTGACGGGCTCGAGCGGCAGGAGCCGGTCGAGCAGCGCGGTCAGCTCCGCGTCCGAGAGCGGCCCGATCGCGAGCGCGGACGCCGCGCGCCGGGTGAGCAGCGCGTCGAGGGCAGCCCGCTCGACGGGGCGGTCGGCCAGGGCCTCGTCCTGGGCGGTCAGGACCGCGAGGGTCGGCCCCGCCTCCGCGCCCCGCAGGAGCGAGAGGGCGAGCGCGAGCGCGGTGCCGCTCCACTGCACGTCGTCGAGCCAGAGGACGAGCGGGCGCGCGCCCGCCGCGGCGCGCAGGACGCGCAGGGTGGCCGCGATCCGCGTCGGCAGGCGCTCCTCGGCGGACAGCGCGCGCTCGATGTCCTCCCCGGCGGGGTGCCGCTCCAGCGCCGCGGCGCGGGCCTGCGCGTCGGCGGGGAGCCGCACGGCTTCGGTCACCAGCGCGCGCAGGACGTCGTCGGCCGCGGGCGGGCGCCCCTGCGCGGCGCGCATGGGGAGCGCGACGCCGAGCGCGTGCACCTCCTCCACGAGCCAGCGCGCGAGCCGGCTCTTCCCGACCCCCGCGGGCCCGCGGAGCACGACCACGCGCGGCCGGCCCGCCGCCGCGGCCTCGCGCAGCTCGGCCCAGAGCTGGTCCCGCTCCGCGACGCGCCCCTCCAGCGGGAGCTCGCGGAGCCCGAAGAGCCGGAGCGCCGTGAGGCCCACCCAGCTCGCGAGCTCCACGGGCTCGGGCGTCCAGGCCGGCGGGATCTCCTCCTCGGAGAGCGGCGTGGGCTGGGGCGGCTCCTCCACCGGCGGGCGCGGCAGGTCCGCCAAGGGCACGACCCGGCTCGCGTCGAAGCTGACCGTGGCCTCGAACGCCGTCGTCGGCCGGGACGGCGGGGCCACGATCGGCACGGGCGGGCCGAGCGCGTCGAGCGCCCGGAGCGCGTCGGCGGCGAAGGGGAAGCGCTGCTCGGGCCAGCGCGCGAGCAGCCGGGCGAGCCACGCGCCGAGCTCAGCGGGCACGTCGACCGTGGGCCGGAAGAGCGGGAGCACCCCGGCGAGCCGCGCGTGCACGAGCTCCTCGACGGTGTTGCCGCCGAAGGGCACGCTGCCCGTGACGAGCTTCCAGGTCATCGCGCCGACGGCGTAGAGGTCGGTCCCCGGGCCCTCGGCGCCGCCGGCCACCTGCTCGGGCGCCATGTAGGCGGGGGTGCCGCTCCCGTTCCCCACCCGCATGGAGCCCGGGAGCCGCGCGAGGCCGAAGTCCACGAGCTTCGGCCCGGGGCGCAGGTCGCCCGGGGCGGGGAGGAGCACGTTCGCGGGCTTCAGATCGCGGTGGAGCACGCCGCGCGCGTGGGCGTGGGCGAGCGCGCCGAGCAGCACGCGGAGCGCGTCGCGGAGCTCCTCCCAGCGCCGCGGCACGGGGAGGGGGCCGCCGCCGACCCACTCCATGACGAGCCAGGGCGCGCCGACCGGGAACGCCCCGCCGCTCGCGGCCGCCTGCGCGGCGTCGACCATCCCGAAGTCGAACACCCGCACCACGTTCGGGTGGTGCAGCGCCGCCACCGCGCGCACCTCGTCGAGGAAGGCGGGGGCGCGGTCCCCGCTCAACCCGGGCAGCACCTTCATCGCGACGCGGAGCCCGGTCGCGGGATCCCGCGCGGCCCACACCTCGCCGAGCCCGCCGCGCCCGGCGAGGCGCTCGGGGACCCAGGGTGTGCGCTCGGTGTGCAAGGGTGGGCCTCCGCGGGCGGATTATCGCGATGTTTCACGAGTCGGGTCGAGCCCCGGTTCGCTCCCGACGTCGGCATCGCGATCGTCTTCCGAATCGTGTTGACCTCCCGGTCGGGTAGGATTTCCGCCATGCTCGCCCTGGTCGCCGTCGCGCTCGCCGCAGATCCCCGCCCCCTGCTCGTGGAGCGATTCGACGCCGCCGAGCCCCCCGGCTGGACCGTCACCGACGGCGCGCAGGTCGGGAGCGGCCCGCGCAGCGTCGGGAAGGTGGAGGAGGGGGCCCTCGCGCTCCGCGTGGCGCCGACGGACCAGCGCTTCGTCGCGTGGACACGCTCGGTGCCCGTGGACGGCGCGACCTGGATCCGCGTGTCCGCGCGCACGCGCACGGAAGGCGTGGACCCGTCGGCCGCGCGCTTCGACAACTGCAACCTGTTCGTGCGCTTCCCGGGCGGCCGGGTCCAGGCGCCGAAGGTCTTCACGGGGACGAATCCGTGGACGCCCATCGAGGCCGTGTACCCGGTGCCGGACGGCGCCACGAGCGTGGAGATCGGGCTCTTCCTCTCGATGCCGGGCGCCGCGTGGTTCGACGACGTGGTCGTCGAGGCGTACGACCCTGGCTTCCAGGCGGCCGCGCACGGGCGCTACGTGTACCACTGGCTCCCGGGCGACGAGATCTCGCCCGCGCACCGCGCGCAGAACGACCGGAACGTGAGCGACGTGGCCGCGCTCCTCGGCGTGCCGGACGAGGGCACGTTCCACTACTGGAAGCTCCCCGACAACGCCACGAAGGGCCGCCTGACCGGGGATGCCGGCAACGCCCACACCGACGGGACGACGAACATCTGGTCGATCTGGCCGGTGGACCGCCACGAGATCGTCCACGTGCTCTCGCGCTCCTGGGGCCCGGCCGGCTCCGCGCTGCTCGGCGAGGGGCTCGCGGTGTGGGCGTCGGGGACCTGGCAGGGCGCGAACGTGCGCGCCTACGCGAAGAAGCTCGTGGCCGAGAAGACGTGGATCCCGCTCGACCGCATCGTCGAGAGCGGCGCGTTCCGGAAGGCGCCGGACCTGCAGACCTACGCCATCGGCGGCGCGCTCGTGGAGTGGGTGATCGAGACGCGCGGCCGCGACGTGCTCCGGCGGGCCTTCCCGCTGGTGAAGGACGCCGCGAGCTTCGAGCAGGCGCTGGGGCTCTCGCCCGCGAAGGCCGACGAGGCCCTCCGCGCGTGGCTCGCGGAGGGGTGAGGGTCCACGATCGCGTGAGTACGGGGGGCGTTGCGGGGGGGCCTCCGTCCGCGCGCGGCCGGGGGGGGGGGGGGGG
>CAYWGD010000229.1:0-7687 GCA_964457335.1 uncultured Enterobacteriaceae bacterium
GGCGGCGGGCGCGGCCGCGGCGGCGGGCGTGGCGGCGGGCGCGGCGGGTGTGGCGGCGGGCGTGCCCGCGGCGCCGAGGCCGAGGAGCCCGACGACGCCGAGGAGATCGGCCCACGCGATCAGCGCGTAGGGGGTGAACTGCCGGCCCGCGTCGACGAGCCCGGGCAGGCGCAGGCAGAGGACCATGCCGACGACGCCCGCGACGCGCCCGCCGAGCCGCGCCCCGAGCGCGTACGCGAGCACGCCCGCGCCCACCGCGGCAGCCATGCTCAGGAGGGCGCCGGTGGTGTGGAGGGTGGCGGTGTCGCCCGCGAGCCCGGCCACGAGCGCGGCGAACGCGGGGTAGCGGTCTCCCGCGTAGAGCGCGAGGTCGCCGCGCGCGAGGGCCACCGCCGCGAGGTAGTTGCCGTCCGCGTCGGGGCCGATGGGCGAGCGCCAGCGGCTCACCTTGTCCCAGGTGCGCGCCAGCGCGGGGAGGTGCACGGCGAGCACCGCGGCGACGAGCACGAGGTCGAGCGCGAGGTCGAGCGCGACGGGGCGTCCGTGGAGGCGCGCGTGGAGGGCGGCGCGCGCACGCGGGAGCGCAGCGGCGCGGACGTGGGGGGCCGCGGCGCGGACGTGGGGGGCCGCGGCGCGCGCGGCGATCCCGACGACCACGGCGGCGCCGGCGGCGAGGAGCTCCCACGGCGCGAGCGTCATCGCGGCACGGCGGCGCGCGCGCGGGAGGCGCGCGACGCGGGGGGACACCCGGGGCGCAGAGGCGCGAGCGTCATCGCGGCACGGCGGCGCGAGCCCGGGGGGCGCGCGACGCGGGAGGCGCGCGACGCGGGGGGACACCCGGGGCGCAGAGGGAGGAGTCGCCCTGAATACGACACGGCGGTTCAGGAGCGGCACCGAGTACGACAAACGGGCGAGGGGCGGGCGGCGGCCCGGGATGGCGGAACGATGGAACGCCGGTTTTCTGGGGGCCGCCGAGTGTATTGGCGGCGGATCGGGGGACGGTTGTCGTATTCGGTGCCGCTCCTGGGGACGGTTGTCGTACTCGGGGCGGCTCCTCCGCCTGGACGGGGCGATCCGGGGCCCGATCCACGCCCGCGCCCCGGCCGACCCGGGCGCCACCCTTCACGATCCCGTGCGCGAGGGGACCGGAGGGCACCGCGGGCGCGGGAGGACCCGGGGCCGGACCGGCGCGCAGCGACGGCGGCGAAAGCCACCCCCCGCGCGCGAGCCGGGGGGTGGCTCGCCCGGGCCGCGCCGCGTTGGAGAGCCCGCGGTGGTCGGCCCGCGCGCGGCGGGCCGACGGAGGGCGGACGCCCGACCCCGGAGGGCACCGGCCCCCGGCGTCTTCGCCGGGGGGCGCGCCCCGGTGCTCTCCCCTCACCGGCCGGCCAGGGCGGCGACGCGCACGTCCTGCTCGGCGCGCCAGGCGGTCGTCTCGGCGGGGGTGGCGGCGACGTCGGGGACGCGCCAGAGCGTCGCGTTGGCGGTGCGCACGGGGTCGCCGCAGAGGCGCGTGAGGAGCGTGACGGCGCGCACGTCGGGGGTGTCGCGTCGGTGGGTGAGCAGGAGGCGGTCGAAGCCGCGGTCGCGCAAGAGCCAGAGGTCGGCGCGCCAGTCGCCGTCGAGCGGGGGGGAGCGGTGCTCGATGGTGGTGACGAGGTCGACCAGCGGGAGGGCGCGCAGCCAGCGGTCACCGCTCGTGCCCCACCGGGAGAGGCGCTCGACGGGGACGCTCGCGAAGGGGCGCCCGAGGGCGAGCTGGGCGGCGATGGAGCGCGTGCGCACGGCGGGCTCGGCGTAGGACGCGACCATGGAGAGGTCGGCGACGGCGCCTTCGCCCGCGGCCTCCGCCAAGCCGGGCATGGGGGCGAGCGTCATGGTCGCGCGGGGCCAGGCGGCGCGGTCGTTGACGGCGATGTCGACCAGCACGAGCGGAACGAGCAGCGCGGTCGCGCGCCACCGGGTGGCGAGCGCGCCCAGGACGGCGAGCGCGACCATGCCGGGCGCGAGGAAGCGGGCGGGGAAGTTGAGGGGCTCGCCGACGGCGCCGAGGGCGTCGTTGAGCCACGCCATGGGCAGCACGAAGCCGCTCCCGGCGACGACGACGGGCTGCCCGCGCCACGTGAGGACGGGCCCGAGCGCGAGGAGGGTGGTGACGCCGAGCACCCCCACCCACGGCGCGGCACGGCGCGGCGCCGCGACCACGCCGACCACCCCGAGGAGGAGCGCGCCGAGGCCGAGGTAGCGGCCGCCCTCGTAGCGCCGGGCGGCGTCGTCGGCGGCGGGGAGGAAGAGCTCCTCGACGCTCACGGCGGCGCCGGGGAGGAGCGCGTGGGCGTCGTCGTCGTAGGTGGCGGAGAAGGCCCGGACGACGGGGAGCACGAGCACGAGGGACAGGGCGGCGGCGAGGGCGTAGTTGCGCAGGAGCGCGGCGCGGAGCTCCAGGGTCGCGAGCGCCCACACGGCGGTCGCGGTGGCGAGAAAAAGCCCGTGGTAGAAGCAGGAGAGCGTGGCGCCGGCCAGCGCGACCCCGAGCGCCACGAACCAGCGCCGGGCCCCGGTGCGGCGCGCGCGCACGAGGCACGCGAGGCCGAGCGGGATCCACCAGGCGAGCCGCAGCTCGCCGACGCCGACCTCCAGCGCGAAGCCGGTGAACGCGGCGCCCTGGGCCAGCGCGCCGGCGACGTGCGCGCCGAGCCGCGTCCCGACGACCTCCTCGCCGAGCCAGCCCGCGCAGAGGCCGAGCAGGGCGAGGTGGAAGAGCGCGAGGACGTTCGAGGCGAGGACGGGCTCGAACGGGAGCGCGGCGGTGAGCAGACCGTCGAGGGGGGAGATGGGGAAGAGCTCCATCCCCTCGGGGAAGTTGACCCAGGTGGTGGAGAGCCCGGGGACGCCGTCCCAGAGCTCCCGGCGCATCCACCAGAGCGTCCAGAGGTGCTTGGGGGTGTCGGTGTCGGGGCTGCCGACGGCGGCGGTGGCGAGGCGGGGGAGCGTCGGCCAGCTGGCGAGGACCGCGAGCAGGGCGGACTGGAGGGCCAGGAGCGGGGCGAGCGCGCGGCGGGCGCCGGGGGCGGCGCCGGGGCTCGGGGCGGAGCCGGGGCTCGGAGGGGCGCCGGGTTCGGCGGCGGGCGCGGTCACCGGGCCTCCGGGGGCGCGGGGGCGCCGGGGCTCGGGGCGCCGGGGTTCGGGGCGCCGGGGCTCGGGGCACCGGGGCTCGGGGCGCCGGGGCTCGGGGCACCAGGGCTCGGGGCGCCGGGGCTCGGGGCACCAGGGCTCGGGGCGCCGGGGCTGGGGGCGCCGAGCCACCCGGCGGCGTCGAGCGCGTCGTGGATCCACCCGGCGAGCCGCGTGTGGCCGGGCACGGAGAGGTGGCAGTCGTCGAGGAAGAGGTCGGGGTCGCCGGCGCGCCAGAGCAGGTCGGCGCCGTCGAGGTAGAGGGCGCCGGACTCCGCGGCGAGCGCGGCCTGCATCGCGCCGTAGGGGCGCATCGGGAGCGGGTCGGGGTTCAGGCCCTCGGTGACGAGCATCACGCGCGCGCCGTGCCCGCGCGCGAGATCGAGGATGGCGGCGAGGTTGTCGCGCGCGTCGGTGACCGGCACCGCGACCGCCCCTTCCCGCGCGCGGAGGGCCAGGAGCGCGTACTTGAGCCCCACGTAGAGCCGCGAGCCGTTGAGCGCGTCCGCGACCGCGCGCACGCCCGAGCTCGGGTCCTGCCAGCGGGCGTAGAGGTCGCGGTAGGGCACGGGCGCGGTCGAGAGGATGTCGTTGTGGCCGACGTAGAGGACGAGGATGTCCGGCGCGAGCCGCTCGATCTGGCTCTCCAGGTAGAGCCGCACGTGCAGCGTGTTCCAGCCGCCGACCCCCTGGTTCACGACCTCCCAGCCCGCGGGGAGCCGCTCCTCGAGGCGCTTCGGCCAGAACTGGGCGATGTCGTCCATCTGCCAGGCGCCGCCGGTGCTGGAGCCCCCGAGCGCGACGATGCGCTGGCGGGCGGGGTCGGGCTCGGGCGGGCGCACGGGGAAGCCCTCGTCCGGGTAGGTGCGCCAGCGCCGGAGCTCCACGAGCTCGGCGAATTCCTCGCTGGCGCGGCGCCAGCCGGCCGTGCGGGTCCAGCTCGTGTTCAGCGCGGTGAGCCGGACCGCGCCTTCCGCGCCCAGGACGAGCAGCGCGACGAGCGCCCAGGACGCGGGCACGCGGCGCGCGAACGGGTGCGTGTTGACCCAGCCGAGGGCGGCGACGAGGACGCCGAGGGCGCCGAGCAGCAGCCATCCGGCGGCGTCCGGGGGGGCGAGCGCGGCGGCCACGGCGGCGGGCGCGAGGCCGAGGAGCCCCCGCACGGCGGCGCCCTGGAGGGAGCTGGCGCGGGCCCCCGCGACGAGGACCGCCGCGGTCACGGCCGGCACGCCGACGAGCAGCGGCGGGCCGAGGGCGTCCGGCACCTCGAGGAGCCGCAGCGTGTCGAGCAGCCCTCGCACGTCCAGCCGCCCGAGCAGGGGCAGCAGCAGCGTGGGCAGGAGCGCGAGGGCGTATCCGCGACGGAGCCGCGTCCCGAGGAGCGCGCCGACGAGCGCGAGCAACGCGCCGGCGAACGGGGCGCGCGCGGGGCCGCCGAAGTCCTCGACCAGGGTCGCGCCGCCCGCGGTGACGGCGACGTCGTCGACCTGCACGCGCCGCACCCCCGCGCCGAGCACGAGCGCGCCGGGCCCCCAGGCGCCGCGGCAGCGGGTGACGGGCCGGCCGTCCACGGACACGGTGAGCGTGCCGCCGCGGGCCTCGACGCCGAGCTGGAAGCGCTCGGGGGGCGCGGGTGCGGGGTCGCAGGTCAGGTTGCGGCCGAAGATGGCGGCGCGGGCGCTCCGGTCGACGATCAGCGTGGCGCCCTGCTCCGGGGGGCGCTGCACGCCAGCGCCGGCGGGCTTGGGCGGCGGCAGGGCAGGGCCGCGGCCGGCCGCGCGGTCGAGCTCGATGCGGACGGGCTGCTCGGGCCCGGCGGTCGTCTCGGCGCCGAAGCGGACGAGCAGCTGGCCGTCGTCGGGGACGCGCGCGCGGAGCGTGACGGTCCCGTCGGCGAAGGGGGGCAGGCGCGGCGAGGCGCCGCGGTAGGCCCAGAGGTCGAGTGCGGCGGGGTCGGAGCGGAGCGGGCCGCTGGAGGTCGGCGCTTCCAGGGGGACCGAGGCGCCGCGCAGGATCCAGTCGCCGTCGGCCTCCGGGAGCGAGCGCGCCGCCGCCTCCCACGCGCCCCAGCCGATGGCGGCGCCGACGAGCGCGCCGAGCACGCGGACCCAGCGGGCGGGTGGCGAGGTCATCGGGGGGCGCCGGCGGGTCGGGGGGTGGGGGGGCGCGCGGCGGCGCCCGGGGCGGCGGGGCCGGGAGCGGCGGGGCCGGGAGCGGCGGCGCCCGGGGCGGCGGCGCCCGGGGTCGTGGCGCCCGGGGTCGAGGCGCCTGAGGGCGAGCGCCCGGGGGCCGCAACTCCGGGCGGGGGCGGCACCGAGCCGCCGGGGGGCGGCGGGGGGCCGACGGGACCGACGAGGCCGCCAGGCGATCCGCCGTGTGGTCCGCCGGCCGGGTTCGTGCTCGGGGCGCCCGGCCCCGGCGCGGGGCTGCCCACGGGGTTCGCCGAACCCGGCGAACCCGGCGAACCCGGCGCGAGGTACCCCAACGCCTCGAGCATCCCGCGCTCCCCCGCGTCGATCCCCCGCGCGCCCTGCACGGGCCGCACCCACTCCCCTCGCCCCTCCAGGCGCGCGCCGTAGCGGCCCCGCGCCCCCGCGAGCTCGGCCGGAACGGCCTTCGGGCGCTCCTCGGCGGGGTCGGCCGCGAGGTCCCAGGCGCGCGCCGACCCGTCGGCCGCCCACACCACCTTCCACGCGGGCGTGCGCAAGGCGAGCAGCGGCCCCGGCGCCTCGCCCGCCACGCGCCCCGCGAGCCACGGGTCCGTGCGGGCCCAGTGCTCCGCGCGGGCCTCCACCGGCGGGAGCGCGGGCCGGCCGTCGATCGGCGCGTCGACGCGCCACCCCACGAGCGTCGCGACCGTCGGGAGCACGTCCACGAGGCCCACCGGCTCCGCGGCGCGCCCCGGCGCCAGCCCCGGCGCCCGCAGGAGCCACGGCACGTGGAGCACGCCGTCCGCGAGTGATCCCCGGTGGTTGAAGAGGTAGCCGTGCTCGAAGCTCTCCCCGTGGTCGGCGGTGACCACGACGATCGCCCCCGGCGCCGCCGCGAGGAGCGGCGCGATCGCCGCGTCGAGCTCGGTCAGCTCGGCGTCGTAGAGGGCGCGGACGCGCGCGACGTCCCGCTCCGCCAGCGGAGCGCCGTCCCGGTAGGGCCCGAGCGCGGCGTCGGACCCGTCGATCGCGCCGGCGTAGTCGGCGTCGTAGCGGCGCGGGTCGGCCGGCGTGTAGGGGAAGTGCGCGTCGAACAGGTGCACGAACGCGAACCACCCCTCCTCGCGCCCCCCGATCCACTCGACCGCGCGCGCCACCACGTCGGCGGCCGGCCGCTTCATGTCGCGCGGGTCGACCACGAAGTCGTCGTCGTACACGTCGAAGCCCCGGTCGAGCCCCGTCGACGCCGCGGTCATCGTCACCCCCCCGATGAACGCCCCCGTCGCGTAGCCGTCGGCCTTCGCGAGCTCCGCCGCCGTCGGCCCGCGCCACGCCGAGTCGCCCGTCGCGGGCACGTTCCCGTGCACCTCGGGCAGCACGCCGGTCAGCATGCTCCAGTGCGACAGCCCCGTCTCCGGGAAGTGGCTGTACGCGCGCTCGTAGACCACCGCGTCGCGCGCCAGCCCGTCCAGCGTGGGCGTCGCCGCGGGGCCGCCGTACACCGCGAGCCGGTCCGCGCGCACCGTGTCCATCGAGATCCAGAGGATCGGCGTCCGCTCGGGGACCCGCTCCGGACGCGGCGCGGTCGAGCTCGGGTCTCGGCACGCCACGAGCCCCACGACCGCGACGCCGAGCCAGCGCCCGGGCCGTCCGGGTCGCGCAGGTGCCGCCGGGGTCCTCATCGCGCGCATCGTATGTCGGGCGCGGCCGCGCGCGCACGCCGGGGAGGCCGCGCCGGGGAGCGGCGGGCCCCGGGCGCGTCCCCCGGCCGCCGGGCCGTCGCGACGTCGGGATGGTGGTGCCGCGCGGCCGGGGGTCGGGCCCCTGCGGGGTCGGGCCGAGGGCCCTCCGTCGGCCCGCCGCGCGCGGGCCGACCAGCGCGGGCCCGTCCGACGGCCCGTGGCCTGCGGCCCGCCGCCCTCCCGCGCCCGCGCTGCCCTCCGGTCCCCTCGCGCAAGGGCGCGAGGGGGGCGATCTCGCGCAGGGAAGACCGGTGGGTGTCATGAATTGACGATTGACACCTACGGGCGGGCGGTCCGCCCGAACCGGTGGGTGTCAGGAATTGACGATTGACACCTACGGGCGGGCGGTCCGCCCGGGAGGGGCTCCGCACGGGAAGGCCGGCGACGGCCGACCCCGGCCGCTGCGTCCGGGGGTAGTAGGATCCCGCCGATGCCGCCGCTCCTCCTCGCCCTCCTGGCCTGCGCCGAGCCGGACGGCCCACCCGCGTCCCAGACGGGCGCCGCCGCGACGGGCGCCGCCGCGCACCGCGCCGGCGCGAGCTCCGGCGCGCCGATGGGCCCGGGCCCTCATCAGGCGGATGTCTTGCAGTACTCTGTTTGTCACAACCAGCTCCTTCTTAA
>CAYWGD010000230.1:0-7508 GCA_964457335.1 uncultured Enterobacteriaceae bacterium
CCGACCCGGGTGGGGGGGGGGGGCCGGGGGCGGCCGGGGGGGGGGGGGGGCCGCGCCGCCCCCGCCGGGGGGCGTTGCGGGGGGCCCCCCCCCCGCCCCAAGAACATCCCCCCGAAAACCGCGCCCCGGACCTACCGACGCCCGAACAACCCCGTCAGCGTCCCCACGTCGCCCGGGAGGAGGAGCTCCACGCGAGCGCCGTCGCGGACGAGGTCGGAGGCGCGGAAGACGGCGCCCTCGGGGCCGTCGGCGAGGCCGCGGCGCACGCGCCAGCCGTGCAGGGCGAAGACGGCCTGGGTGGCGGCGGCGTCGTTCGGGCAGGTGAGGCGCAGGCGGAGCGAGGCGGACGCGCCGTCGCCGACCTCGAGCGCGATGGCGGCGGTGCGGACGAGCTTCCCGAGGAGCGCGAGGTTGCCCTTGGGCGCGCGCAGGCGGGCGGCCCAGTCGGCGCCGCGCGCGTCGCCGCGGGCCTCGAGCCGGACGGCGGCCTGGGTGAAGAAGCGCTCGGGCCGGAGCGCCACGACCCAGGCGCTCGTGGCGGGGATGGCGCCGACGAGGAGCGACACGTCGAGCACGCCGTGCCCCTCGGCGAGGATCGGCCACACGCGCACGTTCCCGAGCCGCGCGGCCGCGGCGATGTCGAGCGTGTCGGTGGAGACGGCCCCGACGATGCGCGCGAACCAGCCGGCCAGCACCGGGTCCTGCCCGATGGCGGGGTCGGTGCCGCCGACGATCATCGTGGTCTCGGCCGGGATGCCCTCGGCGCCCCGACTCACGTCGACCGAGGCGGAGAGCGGGCCCTGGCGCCCCGCGCCCGCGAGCCGCGAGGCCGCTCCGAGCAGCGCCGAGACCGATGCCATGCCCCTCCCATAGCGTAGCGCCGACCGCACCGCCAAGCGCCCGCGGCTGTCGCCGCGCTGTCGCCCGCTGGATCAAACCGGGACGAGGGCGGTCTCGTCCCCGTGGACCCGCTCGGGGGCAGGGCCTCCGGGGGCGGCGGCAGGAGGCCCGCGTCCACGAGCGCGTCGGTCACCGTGGGTCGTGCAGACCGGGAGCGCGCTGCACCTGCGAGAGCGACGATAGCGCAGGGCGCATGCCAGGGAGCCGCGGTCCGACGCGCGGTTGCTCACGACGCCACAGGGGCGCTACGGTAGCGGGGCACGGAGCAGCCATGCGTACCGCTCGACCCGCGGCCAGCGAGGCCCGCGCGCCCGAGGCACGGGCGGACGACCCGCTCGTCGACCCGCTGCACGACGACGGCGCGCTGGCCGATCCGCTGGTCCGGCCCGGCCCCGCCCGGTCGACCGCCGCGCCGCCCCCCTCGCGGCCGGTCGTGCAGGCGATGTTCATGGGGGCGGCGTCGATGATCGAGGTCCTGCTCGACCTGGCGCGCGAGGCCGACAACGCGGACCTCGCCGACGAGATCGAGGCGATCGAGAGCCTGCAGGACGTGACGCGGTCGCAGGTCCAGGCGCTCTACATGGCCGCGCAGAGCGACCAGGGCATCGTCGGGAAGCTCCGGGCCGTGCTCGACAGCGGCGCCGCGGAGGTCGCGCGGGTGATGCTCGAGCTCCTCGAAGAGCTGCCCACCCAGGAGGAGGTGATCGAGGAGGACGTGGTCGAGGAGCCGGACTTCGAGTCGATCATCCGCAAGGCGGTGGAGGTGCACGCCCCCATCGTGGGCGGCCTCATCGAGGAGGCCCGGAGCCGCGCGACGAAGTCGGGGAAGAAGCTCCTCGTCATCGTCGGCGAGCAGCACGACGACCCCTACGGCCGCGTGATGCTGACCATCCTCGTGGGGGCGATCCAGCGGCTGGCGGTCGGCAAGCTCTACGTCGAGTCCACGCCCGAGAAGGTGAAGGAGCACGTGGAGCCGTACCGGAAGCAGGAGCCGAAGTCGGACGCGAAGGACGAGTTCGGGCACAAGCAGCACTTCTTCCGGGCCCTCTACGGGCAGGGGGCCGAGATCCAGGGCGTGGACATCTTCAAGGAGATCGCCGACGAGAAGGCGCAGGACCAGCTCGGGCCGGAGCCGGAGGTGGGCAAGGACGAGTGGAAGGCGAAGATGATGGAGCGGAAGATCGCGATCCGGAACGTCGGGATGGCCAAGGCGCTCACGGAGGCGCCGGAGAGCGGCGTGCTGCTGGTGGGGCTCACGCACCTGCCCGGGCTCGCGTCGGACGAGGCGATCCGCGATAGCTACGAGATCGTGAGCGTCGCCGCGGCGTTGCCGAAGATGGCGGCGGGGCGGGACTTCATGGCCTACGGCCGCGTGCTCGGGCACACCGAGGCGCTCGGGCAGATGAAGGACCTGTACGTCGGCGCCGACGAGGACTCCGGGACCCACTCCGTCGCGGACCTCGACCCCGTCGCGACCTACGCCCTCGCGAAGCAGATGACGGTGGAGGTCGACGAGTTGTAGGTCAGATCGGGACGATCGTAGTCTCGTCCATCCAGTCGTCCGGGTTCGGGTCCACGGAGTCGGCGCCGTCGACGCCGTCCACCCGCAGGACCAGCGCGGTGATGTTGTCGTCGCTCTCCGAGGCGATCGCGCGCTCCATGAGCGTGACGGCGCAGGCCGTGGGCTCGGGGACGTTGCGCACGAGGTCGGCGATCCAGGCGTCCTCGACGCGCCCGGACAGGCCGTCCGTGCAGAGGAGCACGCGGTCGCCGGGACGCAACAGGAAGCTCCCCGTGTCCACGCCCTTGTCGATGCGGAGCGCCGTGTCGTCGCCGAGGCCGCGCGAGCCGTAGATGAAGTTCTGGGCGAGGTGCTCGGCGTGTTGCGGCGGGACGCGCCGGTCGCGCCGCGCGAACTCGCCCCGCGTCTGGTCGCGGCTCACCTGGGCGATGCGCCCGTCGCGCCAGTGGTAGAGGCGGCTGTCGCCCACGTGGGCCCAGTAGAGCCGCCCGCCGATGATCCACGCCACGGTGAGCGTGGTCCCCATCTTCACCTTGCCCCCGACCTCCACGCGCGCGCGGAGGCGTTTGTGGGCGTCGAGGAGGAACTCGCGGAGGGTGCCCTCCGGGTCGGGCGGGGGCGGGCGCAGGTAGAGCCGCGAGAGCGCCTGGACGGCGGCGGAGGAGGCGACGTCGCCGTCGTCGTGGCCGCCCATGCCGTCGGCCACCGCGATCAGGACGGCGGAGGAGACGGGGGCGTCGGCCATCGCCTCGTCCTCGCCGTCGCGCCAGCGCATGCGGCCGTCGCGGCACACCAGGTAGTTGTCCTCGTTGCGCGCGCGGCCGCCGCGGCTCTCGCCGACGCCGAGGGAGCACACGAGCCCGAGCGCGTAGCGCCCGGCGTTGGGGCGGGCGCCGCTCATCCCGCCGCGAACCGGTACACGGCGTTGCCGACGATGAGCCCGTCGCCCGGGGCCAGCTCGACGCGCGCGCCGTCCTCGGGGAAGGTCTGCCAGGGGCGGTCGCCCTGGCGCAGGAAGAAGGGCAGGAAACCGGTCTCCGTGCGGTAGGTGGACAGGTAGTCGGACACGCGCAGCCGCGCGCCGTCCCAGCGGAAGGTGGCGACGACGCGCCCCACGCGCAGGCGGCGGTCGGCCCGGAGCGGGAAGCCGAGCGTGAACAGCGCGGCGACGAGCCGCTCGGTCGTGTCGATGGCCACGAGCTGGGCGCGCGGGTCGGGTAGCGCCTCGTCGCGGACGATGCGCAGGGTCACGTCGAAGTCGGGCTCGAGGTTGGCGTCCCGGCGCACGATCGTGAGCGTGGCGTTCGGCAGGTCGTCGGTCTTGCCGACCCCGGCGCCGCCCACCTGCAGGCCGGCCTCGCCCTCCTGGAGGAGCTCCACCTTCCCCTTGCGGCCGCGCACGGACACCTTGAAGTAGTCGAGCGTGAGGAAGGCCTGCTCCTTGAAGGCGCGGACCTCCGGCACGACCACCTGGCAGCCGCCATGGTTGCCGATCACGGCCTCGCCGCTGATCATCCAGCCCACCTGCACGAGCCGGGCGGGCCGCGCCAGCTCGAGCTTCCAGCGGGCCTCCTCGACGGCGAGCACGGGCTCGCCCTCGTCGAAGCCCTCGACCTCCTCGAAGAGCGGCAGGTCGGCCTCCGCGCGGGCGTCGTCCGCCTTGGCCCCGGCCGGGCGCACCTCCTCCACGACGAGCTCGTCGTCCAGGAGCATCGGGGGCGGCGGGCGCGCCGGGTCGAACGCGGGCTCGCGGGGCGGGGCCGGCTCCCGCGGGGGCGTGTCGGCGGCCGGGCGCGCGAACGGCGCGGGGTCGCCGGGGATGGACGCGCCCAGGGAGCCCAGGGAGAGGCCCGCGCCCAGCGCGGCGGGGGAGCCGGCGATGCCGAAGCGCGCGGGGCCCGGCAGGGGCGGCGGCGCCTCGGTCGGGTCGGGCAGGCTCGTGAGGTCCCGGATGCGGCTCGGGGGTCTCGTCGCGGCCTCGGTGGGAGGCTCGGTCAGGTCGGCGTCGCCGAGCGGCGTGCCGCGGAGACTCGCGTCGCGCATGCCCGGGGGCGGCCCGTCGAGGCGCGCGCCCTCCAGCCGCGGCGGGCGCGGGGCCGGGCCGGCCTCGCCGAGGCCCGCGGCCACGGCAACGTCGAGCGTGTCGAAGCGGCGGATCTGCGGCGCGGGCGGCAGGGGAGGGATCACGGGGGCGCGCCCGTCCACGAGCGCCGCGAGCTCCTGGGCGGAGGGCGGCCGTGGGATCTCCGGCGCGGGCGGCATCACCGTGGGCGAGGGTTGCCCGGCGACCGGCGGGTACGACACCTGGAAGAGGCAGTTCCCGACGAGCAGCTCGTCGTTCGGGCGCAGGTCGAGGTCGTGCCGGCCGTCGCCCGCCTCGCGGGGCGCCAGCGCGATGATCTGCCCGTCGCGCCGCACGAAGGTGTAGCAGTGCCGCGCCAGCGAGCGGAGCACGGGCTCGCCCGTGAGGTCGAGCTCCGCGTGCTCCGACGCGACCATGATGGAGTCGGTGTAGAAGCGGCTCTTCGGGATGTCGCCGGTGCGCGAGCGGATGGTCGTGCCGGTGCCGACGCTCGGGAGCCACGCGATGTTGTCGTTGTGCGGCTCGTCGGGGAGGCGCACCTGGCAGCGCCGGTCGCGCCCGACGCGGAAGCTGCCGCCGAAGTCGAGGTAGGTGCCCGCGCCTGGGCGGCGCAGCTCCGCGAGGTAGGGCCAGCCGTCGATCCGCACGTCCGTGAGGTCCCGGTACTGGAGCGTGTGCCCGTCGACCTCGATCTCCACCGTGCCGGAGAGCGGCACGGTCGTGCCCGTCGCGACGGGGCGACGGTCCACCCGCACGCCCTCCTGCGCGACGTAGAGGCTCACCTTCCCCGCGCGCACCTGGAGGGTGGCCCGCGGGTCCGTCATCTGCGTCGCGATGCGGCCGCCCGGCCCGACGTACACGTCGTAGCCGTCCATGAAGTTCGCGAAGTGCACGCGCTGGAGCAGCGCCCCGCGCTCGTGCAGCGTGAGCATGCGCGTGTCGATCGCGTCGGGGATGATCGTGCGCTGGAGCAGGTCGCGCCGGAGCGCGCTCGAGTCGGTCATCACCGGGCCGGTCGCCATGGCCAGGGGCGCGCCGGGCGTGGTCGCGTCGGCGTCGGGCTCGACGCTCACCTCGGTGGGGCCGTCGAGTCCGGCGCTGCGGAGCGCGGCGAGTGGCACGCCCACGGTCATCCCGGGCTCGACCACCGCGGGCGTCTCGACCACCGCGAGCACGAGGTAGGCCACGGGGTTGCCGTTCCGCTCGGCGATCGTGAGCACGGACGCGCCGCCCTCGAGCGCGTCGCTGCGCACGAAGTAGCGGTCCTGGAGCTCGGGGCTGATGACGTGCACCAGCGACCCGTCGGGGAACTGCTGGAGGCGGTAGAGCCCGGGCTCGCGCAGCTTCGGGTGGTGGAAGTTGTCGAGCCAGTGGCGGCCGAGCGTGTAGAGGATCTGGTCGCTGTAGAGGCGGCCGACCTCGCGGTAGCCCTCCCACGCGCCCGGCAGGTTCAGGTGTACCGCGAGCACCGGCCGCGACCGGGGCGCCGGCCCGACGTAGAGGTTCGGGAGGAGCCCGGTGATGAACTCCCCAGGTCCGAGGCCGAAGCTGTGGCCGAGCATGTCCTGCCCGCCGTCGGCCACGAACCAGAAGCGGAGCGGGCGGGTGCCGTAGAGGAGCTCGAAGCGTTCCTTCTGGCAGTACTGGGCGAAGCGCTCGCTGATGGCGCGGGCGGCGCGCTCGGTCCAGGGCTCGCCGTCGAGCTGTGCGGCGCGGCGCGCGTCGGCCTGGTTGAGCACGATCAGCACGTCCGTGAACGAGGCCACGCCCTCGCCGCGCTCGGCGTGCACGTGGCTGCGGAGCCCGCCCTTGCGGCCGTTGTAGGAGACGGTGGCCCAGATCCAGGTGGGCGTCTCGACCAGGTCCTCGTCGCTCCGGTGTTTCCGCAGGCGGGAGGCGTAGAAGGCGCTCGCCGGGTCGCGGTCGATGACCACCTCCGCCCCGCCCGACAGACCCTGGGTCTGGTCCGTCGAGAAGATCCGGGAGATGATGTCCGAGAGCCTCTGCATGATGCCCGCTCCTGCCCGCGCTCCGGGATAACCGGTCCGCGATGGCGCCACGTATCGCGGTCTCCGGCTCGGCCGGAGTCGGGAAGTCCACGCTCGCGCGCCGTCTCGCGGCCGCGCTCGGGGTGCCCTACATCGGCGAGGGGATGCGCGAGTACCTCGAGCGCACCGGCACCGATCTCCACGCCCTGGGCCACGAGGGGGTCCGCGCGCTGGTCCTGCGGCTCTGGGAGGAGCGCAAGGAGGCCGAGGCGCTTTCGGGCGGCTTCGTCGCCGACCGCTCCAGCTACGACTTCGCCGCGTTCTGGCTCTACTACCACTTCGCCGCCGACGACGCGGAGACGCGGCTCCTCTTCGAGGAGACGCTCGCGCCCGGCCGCTACGACGCCGTGTTCCTCCTGCCCTGGGGCCGGATCCCGCTCGTCGCCGACGGCGTGCGCACCCCGAACCCCTGGACGCAGTTGCACCTCCAACTGTTGCTCGAGGGGTTGTTGCGGCGGCACGCGCCCGAGACCGTCGCCGTCGAGGCCGTGGGGGTGGAGGAGCGGGTGGCGGAGATCGTGGGGCGGTTGGGGTAGGGGGCGTGCCCCCCGGGCGCCTCGGCCTCGGCGGCCGGGGGCGGCGATCCCGGGCGCCCGGGGGTCGGCCCCTTCCAGGCTCGGCGCGAGCGCCTCGGTCCGGCCCGCCGCCGCCGCTTGCGCGGGCGGCGTCGGGCCGGGACCGGCCGCGCGGGGCGCGGCCGCCTTGCAGGGGCCTCACGCGGCGTGGTTCACGGGCGATGGCGCCGTGCGCCCGGGCATCCCGTCGGGCGCGGCCGCGCGCCGTGGGTCGATCCGCTGAGCCAGGACCGCTGCTTCTCCTGTCGCCCAGAGCGCGCACGGCGGCGCGGCGGGCCGCCTCGCCCGGGAAGAGCGGGTGACCGCCCACCGCGGCAAACGCCAGGTGGCACGAGCGCATGGCGGCCCGAAGTGGTCGCACCGACCGGGCGCTGGTCTAG
>CAYWGD010000231.1:0-7259 GCA_964457335.1 uncultured Enterobacteriaceae bacterium
CGCCGGTGGCCGTCGCGCCGGTGTCGGCGCCCGCGCGGGGGTCGGCCCCCGCGCCGGGGTCGGCGCCCGCGCCGGTGGCCGCAGAGGCGCCGGCTCCCCCTGCCGCCGCGCGCGTCGCGGCTCGCGCCGGGGCCGGCTTCGTGTACCGCGTGGTCGCGTCCAAGGCCGGTGAGAAGCGGGTCTTCGGCGTGGTCGCGGGCAACGCGGTCGAGGCGGCGCGTGATGCGTTCGAGCGCCTCACCGGCCGCGACGATGCCTGGGTGATCCAGAGCATCCGCCTCCTGGGCGACGCGCTCCCGGCCTGATCGCCGCGCGCGTCCGAACGGGGGATCACCGACGAGGTGATCCCCCTTCTCGTTTTTCGTGACAAATCGTGCGAATGCCACCGCGCTGGTCCCGGCGGACGCGATGACACGGCGGTGACGAAACCGCCGGGCGGACGCCGGGCAGGCGCCGGACGGACGCCGGACCGGCGGCCCGCGCGATGGTCCAGCGCCCGTATCGCGCCGTTCGGCGCCCCGGATTCAGGATGGGGTGTCACGACGCTTACGTTCCGTGCACCCGCCGGTCCCGACGCCCGGGCGTCCGTCGCCACACACCCCGCGGGATGTGCCCACGCCTCACAAGCGCCATCCGTGCGACGCGCGACAAACCGTACGCAACGCTCGTTACGCAGCGGCGTGTACCCGCGCGCGCCCGTGCGTGCTACGCCGCCCCATGCCCTCTCCGGTCGCCCACGTCGGGGCCGCCCTCGCCGTGGCGCTCGCGCTCGCCCCGACGGACGCGCGCCCCTCGGCGCGCGTGGCCGGCGTCGCGGCGTTCGCGAGCATCGCGCCGGACCTCGACATCCTCCTCGCCGCGGTGCACCCGGCGGGCCTCGCGTGGCACCGCGGCCCGTCGCACTCCCTGGTCGGCGCGGCGCTCGTCGGGGCCGCGTGCGCCGCCGCGGGCCGCGTGTCCGGGCGGGCCGCCTGGGCGACGGTGGTCCTCGCCGCCGTGCTGCACGTCCCCTTCGACTGGAGCACCGGCGATCCCGGCGCGGCCGTCCGCTACGGCGTGCCCTGGGCGTGGCCGTTCAGCGACGCGAAAGGGATCGATCCCACCCCGTGGTTCGGGGCGTTCCACATCGACCAGGCGGGCTTCCTCGCCAACATGTTCGCGCCGCGCGCGCTCCCGGTCTACCTCGGCGAGCTCGGCACCGCGTCGGCGCTCCTCGCCATCGGGTGGAGCGTGCGCCGCGCGCGGGCGTGGCGTTCGGGGCGCGCCTCCGGGTGAGGGTGAGGACGCGCCCCGGCGCTCCTCGCGGCTACTGTCCCCAGGTCTCTCCGCCCGCGGCGAGCCACGCCGCCTCCGCGGGGGTGCTCGGGCGGCCGAGCGCGGCGTTCCGCCCCGGGAACCGGCCGAAGCGGGCGATCGTTTCGCGGTGCGAAAGCGCGTAGGGGAGGAACCCCTTCCCCGCGTCGTACGCCTCCGCCAGCGACGTGAACAGCGCGACGCTCCGCTCCTGGCTCGCGAGGTCCTCCGCGTGCTCGAAGGGCAGGTAGAGGAACACCCGCTGGTAGAGGCCGGCCTCGTGATCGAGCCCCGCCTCGATCGTCGCCTCGGCGACGCGGCGCGCCCGGGCGTCCTGCGCGAAGGCGCGCGCCGTTCCGCGGAAGACGTTGCGGGAGACCTGGTCGAGGAGGACCACGGCGGCGACGCGGCCCGCGAGGGAGGTGCACCAGGCGTCGACCGCGTCCGGCGCGTCGAGGAGGCGCCCGAAGCGTCGGGCGAGCTCCGCGTCGAACACCGGCCCCCCGCCGAACCAGCGCTGCCGCAGCTCCTGCGGGGCGTCGGCACGCGGATCGGTCGACCCGAACCAGGTCACCAGGAGGTCGGCGGCATCGGTCGGGAGGGGCACCCGCTACTTCCCGCCCGCCACCGCGGTGGCGGGCACCTCGACGAACTCGTACCCGAGCGCCTTGAGCTCGGCGACGACGTCCACCTTGGTGGGGGCGCCACCCTCGCCCGGCACCTCGATGGTGCGCGGCCCGGCCACGACCACGAGCTGCCGCGACGCGTCGAAGTGCCGCTTCGCGCTCAGGGCGGCCTGCTCCGCGCTGACCGCGCCGAGGTCCGCGACGTACGTGCGCCACACCTCGGGGCCGAGCCCGTACACCGCCGCGCCCACGAAGGACGTGGCCGTGGACGAGTTGGTCTCGAAGTTGCCGGGCAGCGACTTGAGCAGGTAGTCCCGCGTCATCTTGAGCTCGGCATCGGTCGGGGTGCGGCCCGCGGCGGCGGTGAGCTCCCCGAGGAGCTCGGTGACGGCCGGCGCGGTCTTGTCGGCCTGCACGGAGGTGCGGACCGAGAACACGCCGTGGTCGCGCGCCTCGGAGAAGCCGCCGTAGGCGCCGTAGCTCCAGCCCTTCTCCTCGCGCAGGTTCATGTTCACCCGCGACGAGAACATGCCCGCGACGAGCGTGCCCGCGACGTTGGCCGCCTGGTAGTCGGGGGAGGTGCGCGGAACGCCGGTGGTGCCGATCCGGATGACGGACTGCACCGCGCCGGGCTGCTCGACGAACACCACCCGCGTCTTCGCCATCGGCGAGGGCGCCGCGGTCGACAACCGGGTGGACTTGCCCGCCTTCCACGTGCCGAAGCGCGCCTCGAGCAGGGGCTGGACGTCGGCCTGCTTCACCGCGCCCGCCACGATGATCGCGGCGTTCTTGGCGTGCCACCAGGTGGAGTAGAACTTCTTCACGTCCTTGGACGTGATCGCGCCCACCGACGCCTCGCTGCCGATGCTGGGCGTACCGTAGGGGTGCGCGCTCCCGAAGAGCTGCTCCGCGAAGGCGCGCGCCACCACGTCGCGCGGCTCGGCGCGCTGGCTCTGGATGGAGGTGAGGGTCTCCGCCTTCACGCGCGTGAACTGCGCATCCTCGAACTTGGGCCGCTGCGCCACGTCGGCGAGCAGGTCGAGGCTCGGGGCGAGCGTCTCGCCCGTGAGCGCGTCGACGGACACCCACGCCACCTCTTCGCCCTGGCCCGTGGACAAGGACGCGCCGAGCATGGCGGCGTCGGCCGCGAGCTGCGCGCCGGTCTTCGTGGTGGTGCCCTCGTCGAGCAGGTTCGCGGTGAGCGCGGCGAGGCCGGCCTTGCCCGCAGGGTTGGCCTCGCGCCCGACGAGCATGAGCACGTTCACGCTCACGAGCGGCAGGCCCGGGTTCTCCACGAGGTACACCGGGATGCCGTTCGACAGCGTGAACGACGCGGCGGCGGGCGGCGTCCAGGCCCGCTCGGGGCCGGGGGGCGGCGCGGCGGCGCGCCAGGCCTCGGGGTCGGGCGCGGGCGGAGGCGGCTCGACCACGGCGGGCGCGGGCTCCTCCTTCTTCTTGGTCTTGCGGGGCGCGGCGAGCGCGGGGGTCGCGAGGCTCACGAGGAGCGCCAGGGTCAGAAGCCGCTTCACTTGGCACCTCCGGCCGCGGGCGTGACGTGCACCACCACG
Organism: uncultured Enterobacteriaceae bacterium; assembly: GCA_964457335.1. Classification (GTDB taxonomy): domain Bacteria; phylum Myxococcota_A; class UBA796; order UBA796; family SXON01; genus CAJBVW01. The sequence continues at coordinate 3,488 of CAYWGD010000231.1, forward strand.
CGGTTGTCGGCCTTGATCTGCTCGGAGAACGCCGCGTGGATCGACGCGGGCGTCACGGCGGAGAAGCGGGCGAAGTCCTTCGCGAGATGGTCGGGGTCGCCCACGTGGTGGTTGTAGTAGTTGAGAACGTCGGCCTTGCCGCCGAAGCCGCCCAGGCTCTCGAGCCCGCGCAACATCTGGGCCTGCCAGGAGCGGTGCGCGCGCGCGACCTCCTCCGCCGTGGGCGGCGCCGCGCGCAGGCCCTCGATGACCGACCACGCCGCCTTCTCCAGCGCCTCGGGCGACTGGCCGGGCTTGCCGAGGATCTCGACGCCGAACACCGACCCGAGCGTGAGCGGGTACTGGTAGGCGTTGACCGACTGCGCGATCTGCTGCTTCTGGACGAGCTCGGCGTAGAGCCGGCTCGACTTGCCCTCGGCCAGCACGGACGCGGCGAGCTGCAGGTCGGCGTCGCCCGGCGCGAACGCGGAGGGGGTGATCCACCCCATGTACACCTTCGGGAGCTCCACCTCGTCGGTGAGCGCGACGCGGCGCTCCGCCGTGATGGGCTCGGTCTTCACCTGCAGCGCCGGCGGCTCGGCCCCGCCGGGCACCGAGCCGAAGTACTTCTCCACGAGCGGCTTGATCGTGGCGGGGTCGTAGTCCCCGACGATCGCGAGCGTGGCGTTGTTGGGCACGTAGAAGGTCGAGAAGAAGCCCTTCACGTCGTCGAGCGTGGCGGCCTCGAGATCCTGGTGGGACCCGATGACCACGCCGTTGTAGGGGTGCGGCGCCGGGAAGAGCAGCTGGAAGTAGCGCTCCTCCGCCACGCCGTAGGGCACGTTCTCCGTGCTCTGCTGGCGCTCCTTGCGCACGACCGCCTTCTGGTTGTCGAGCCGCTCCTGGGTGAGCGTGTCCAAGAGCCAGCCCATGCGGTCGCTCTCCAGCCAGAGCGCGAGCTCGAGCTGGTTGGAGGGCACGGTCTCGAAGTAGTTGGTGCGGTCGAAGTCGGTCGTCCCGTTCACCATCGGGGCGCCGGCGCCCTCGAGGTACTGGAAGAACGTGTCCTCGGCGACGTTCCGGCTCCCCTGGAACATGATGTGCTCGAAGAGGTGCGCGAAGCCGGAGCGGCCCGCGACCTCGTTCTTGGCGCCCACGTGGTACCAGAGGTTCACCGCCACGAGCGGCACCCGCGTGTCACGGGACAAGAGGACCTCGAGCCCGTTGGGGAGGGTGTAGCGCTCCACGGGGAGGTCGGGGGCGACATCGGCCGCGACGGCCGGGCTCGACGCCGCGATCCCGATGGGGAGGGCGCCCGCCAGCAACACGCCGGCGAGCAGGGAACGGACACGCACGGGCACCTCTCGGGGGAACCGCTTCTAACGCGCGAGAGGCCCAGGCGGTTCCTACCGATCCCGGTGGACGTACCGGAAGCTCACCCAGAGCGGCTCGTCCAGCACCAGCATCTTCTCGAAGGCCAGCACCTGCCCGGTGAGCGGGAGCTCGACACGCACGGGCTCGACGCCCTGCCCGAGCGCGCCGGCCTCGTCCTGGTTCTGGACCGCGCGGCCCACGTTGCCCTGGACCTGTGCGCTCACCGTGGCGTCGCTCGGGAGCTGTGGCGCGCTCGAGAAGTACTCGACCTTCCGCACCGTGCCCGCGTGGCCCTTCTTCGCGATCTTCGCCGCCTCGGGGAAGTACACCGACCACAAGAGCTGGCTCGTGGGCGCGTCCGCGCGCGGGAGCTCCACGCGCAGCTCGCCCTTGCCGTCCGCGAGCGGGGCGCCCTCCTCCACGTAGATGACCTCGACGAGAAAGCCGGTCATCGCGCCGCCCGCGGCGTCCGAGCGCACGAGCGGCACGAGCACGCCGCCCTCGCCGGCCGCCACCTTCACGCCGCGGCCCGCCACCGACGCGCTCCAGACCTCGGCGCCCTCCGGCAGCGCGAGCCGGAGGAACTGGCGGCGGTTGTTGCGCACGCCGTAGCGCACGCGCGTCATGCGGCGGCCGTCCGCGGTCACGAGCGTGTCCGCCACGGCGCTGTCGACCAGGGTGACGAGCATGTCCACGTCGGGGTGGGCGCGCACCTCGAGCGGGATGACGACCTCGCCGCCGCGCGCCTTCCACGCGAGGAGCACGGGGTAGTCGGTCTGCCCGACGAGCGAGGCGGGGAGCTCGCGCACGTCCACCGGCGTGGCCCCGGTGGCCTTGCCGGCCACGAGCTCGAGCGCGCTCCGGGCGTCGACGCCGATCCAGCTCTTCTCGCGGGTGACGTCGAGCACCCGCGGCATGGGGAGCGTGGTCGTGGCGGTCAGCGCCCGCTCGTAGCTGATCGACAGGAGGTAGGAGCCGAGCGCCTCGTAGTTGAGCTTCGCGGTGATCGTGCCGTCGGGGGCCTGGGTCCAGTCGCGGAGGCCGGGGCCCGTCACGTCGAGCACCGTCACGTCGGTGGGGAGCTGCACGCGCAGCGTGTCGACACCCTTGTGCAGCACGGTGTACGCGACGCGCGCCGTGGCCTGGGTGATGCCCTCGCTCACGCCCACGAGCACGTTGGTCTCGGCGTACACGCGCGCGGCCTTGGCGGCCTCCTGCTCCACCTCGGGGAGCGCGCGCTGCCACGACACCGCGAGCGAGCCCCAGCCGGTGATCGCCCCCGTGACGGTGCGCGCCTTCCCGTTGCTCGCCTCCACGACCCCCTTCGCGCCGGCGACGGTGAAGTCGAGCGCGTCGTCGTCCTCGGCGGTGAAGCTCACCTCCGTGGCGCCGCTCGGCACGAGCGGGAAGGAGAGGCCGGTCTCGCCGTCGGCGGAGAACAGCGAGGCGGAGAACTCCAGGTCCACGGTGAAGGCCCCGCGGCGCTCGGTGACCAGCGTGTAGTTGCCGCCCTCCAGGTAGATGGCGGCGTCCTTCCCGTCGATCTTGGCGGACCGGAGTGCGGTGTTCGTGGAGAGGAGCGGGATGGTCACCCAGCCCTTGTCCTTGTGCACCGCCCCCTTGAGCGTGAGCTTGAAGATCGCGTAGGCGTCGTCGCCCTGGCCGACGAGCCGGCCGGCGTAGGACGCGCGGTCGATCGTGAAGTCGCGCGGCGCCTTCTCGGGCGGCGTCTCGGGCGCGAGCCCCTTCTGGTAGAGCGACTGGAAGTCGTTCCAGGGGAGCGTGACCTGGCCGTTCGGCGAGTTCAGCGTCGGGGCCGCGAGGGCCAGGGAGAGGAGGAAGACGAGCATCGGGCGGCTCCGGTCAGCGGGTCGTGCGGTAGGGGACGGTCAGGGTGGGGGTGGCGCCGGCGGGCAACAACGCGGCGGTCGAGCGCACCACGACGCCGCCGAGCGGCATCGCGAGGGTGAGGGGCGCGGCCTTCACGTCGAGCGCGGCGCGGCCGGTCGTCGGGGTGGTCGCCGAGATGGGCCGGGCCTGGATGGTCGGCGGGGTCTGGGCGGGCTTCGCCGCGGCGGCGCCCCGGCGGGGAGGGGGCGGCGGCGCCGCTGGTGCCGGTGCGGGCGCGCGGGTTGCCGGCTTCCGCTCCAGGACGAGCCCGGCGGCCGCCTTCACGAGCTCGCCGGTCACCTCGAGGTCGTCGAGGTCGATCTCGGTGCGCGGCCGGTAGCGGACCGGGGCGTCGTCCTCCTCCTCCTCGGGCTCTCCCTCGGCGACGACGGGCTCGGGCTCTTCGGCGGGGGGAGGCTCCTCGGCCGCCGCGGGCTCCGCCACGGGTTCGGGGGGGCGTTGCGGGGGGGCTCGCCCCCCCGCCCCAAGATCCAGATCCTTCGGCGCCGCCTTGTTCTTGGCCTTGGCG
>CAYWGD010000232.1:0-5229 GCA_964457335.1 uncultured Enterobacteriaceae bacterium
AGGTCGGGGGATGCACCTACATCCTCCGACTTCGGACGGAAATACCGTCCAAGGTCGGGGGATGATCGGACACCCTCCGACTTCGGACGGAAATACCGTCCAAGGTCGTGGGATGAACGGACATCCCACGAGTTCGGACTGAGGGTACGCAGCCCCTTGACCAGCGCCCGGTCGGTGCGAACGCGGTGCGCGGCCGCCATGCGCTCGTACCACCTCACGTTTGCCGCGGTGTGCCGCCACCCGTCCCGGGCGAGGGGCGCGCCGCGCCGCGGTGCGCACCCTGGGGCGCGTCGCGGGCGCGTGGGTCGTGCTGTTCGCGATCGTAGACGACCACGTGCACGTGGTGCTCTCCTGCGAGGAGGAGCGCGTCGGGCGGCTGGCGCGGGCGACCCTGCTCGCGCTGCGCCCCGTGGCGTCGGCGGAGATCGAGGCCGCGCACGTGCGCCCGGTGCGCGACCGGAGCCACCTGGAGTGGCTCGCCGGCTACGTCCTGCCGCAGCCGCAGCACCACGGCCTGTCGGAGCACCCCGTTCTGACGACGGGCTCCTGCCGCGCCCCGTGTCGCTCGACGTGGGGCGCGCGGCCGGCGCGGCGAGGCTCGCCGAGGCCGTGGGCAACGCGCTCGCGGTCGCCGCCGCCCCGCGCTCGCCGGAGCGACCCGCGGCGCGATGACACGAGAAGCCCGCGGTTCCCGCGCCGCGTCGGTGCAGCTCGCCGCGGCGGCGGGGCTGCACCTCGCGGAGGTCGCCCACGCGCTGGGGGTGGGGCCCGACGCGGCGCGCAGGATGGGCGCCCACCACCACGCTGCGTGAGGTGCCTGGAAGGCGGCCGCGCAGCGGCCGGTCCCGCCGGGACGGCGGCGCGGACGCGACGCCGCCCCGGCGGACCAAGCGGCGCAGCCGCGCGCCTGGAAGGGACCGACCCCGGGCGGACGCCCGGGGGCACGCCCGGACGTCCCTGCCGATCGAGACGCCGGTCGTCGCTACATTGCCCCCATGGACATCGTCGCCACGACCGCCGCCCACCCGCTCCCCGACGGGGAGCTGCGCCTGCTCGGCGCCGTCGCGAGCGTCACCGGCGCGATGACGCGCTTGGAGGCCGGCGGCGTGCGCCTGCTCGTGGACTGCGGCGTGGCGCAGGGGCGGGAGGCGCGCGGCTGGCGCTTTCCCGACGCCGCGCGGGACGTCGACGCGCTGGTGCTCACCCACGGGCACCTCGACCACGTCGGGAGCGTGCCCGCGCTCCTGGAGAGGGGCTTCGAGGGGCCGATCTACACGACCAGCGCCACCCGCGCGGTGGCCGGGCTCGTGCTGCGCGACGCCCTCGCGCTCGACGGTGCCAGCAACGACGAGGCCGACGCCTTCGTGCGGCGCTTCGCGCGGATGTGCCGGCCGGTCGCGTACGACACGCCCGTGCCCCTCGGCGGGGGCGTCGCGCTGGCGTTCCGCGAGGCGGGGCACATCCTCGGCTCCGCGAGCGTGGAGCTGCGCACGGACCGGAGCCGCGTGATCCTGTCCGGGGACCTCGGGCGCCCCGACACGCCCATCCTCCGCACGTACAACCGCCGCTGGGACCCCGGCCCCGTCGACCTCGTGGTGCTGGAGACCACCTACGGCGACCGCGACCACGCCGCCGACCACGCGGCCATCCAAGCGGCGCTCGCAGGTATCCTCGACCGGGCGATCGAGCGCGGCGGCCACGTGATCGTGCCCGCGTTCGCGATCGGGCGCACCCAGATCCTGCTCTACCACCTCAACGCGCTGGTCGAGTCGGGCCGGCTCCACGTGCCGGTGGTGGTGGACTCGCCCATGGGCCTCGCCGTGACCGAGGTGTACACGCGCTCCCGGGAGCTCTACGACGCCGACGCCCGCGGCCGGCTGGAGGCGGGCGACGACCCGCTCGACTTCGAGGGGCTCTACGCGGTCGGCCCGGCGCGCGACTCCGAGCGGCTGCGCGACCTCCCCGGGCCGAGCATCGTGATCGCCGCGTCCGGGATGTGCACGGGCGGCCGCGTGGTCGGGCACCTCCGCGAGCTCCTGCCCCGCGAGGAGACGTGCGTGCTCTTCGTGGGCTTCCAGGCTCCGGGCACGCCCGGCCGCGCCATCCTCGACGCCGGGCGCGAGCGCGAGGAGCGGGGCGGCGTCCCGACGGTGCGCCTCGAAGGGGAGGAGGTCGACGTGCGCGCGTCGGTCGAGTACCTGCCGGGGCTCTCGGCCCACGCCGACCGCGGCGAGCTGCGCGACTGGCTGGTGGCGATCCCGGAGGTGCGCCGGGTGGCGCTCCACCACGGCGAGCCGCACGCCCAGCACGCCTTCCGCACCTGGCTCCTCGCGCGCTGAGCCGCTTCAGGCGCGGCGGACCCGCTCGAGGGCGAGGGCGACCTGGGCGGCGAGCGCGTTCATCAGGGCGATCTCGCCCACGCCGAGCGCCGCGACCGCGGTGCGGCAGTCCACGCAGAGCACGCCCACGGGCGCCTCCGCCCCCGGGACGGGCACGCAGAGCACGGCGCGGGGCTGCGCGTCGCGCGCGGACGCGGCGAGCTCGGTGTCGGCGACGAGCACCGGGCGGCGCGTCTCCAGCGCCCTCCGGGGGAGGCTCCGCGTCCAGGCGCCGTCCGCGTCGCCCGTCCGGTCGCGAGCGGCCGCGAGCTGGGAGCCGGCGTCGAGCAGGAGCGCGCCCCGGTCGCCGTTCGCGAGCGCGACCGCGCCGTCGACCGCCGCGCGGCTCACCCCGTCGAGCGCGGCGTTCACCTGCAGGTCGGCGACCGCCGCGAGGAGGAGGTCGAGGTTCCGGCGGTCGCGCGCCACGTCGCCCGACAGGAGCGGCGGCGTCGTGGTGGCGAACACCGAGAGGCGCGCGGGGCCGATCGTCACCACGGTGCCGGGGACGAGCTCCTGGGCGGCTTCGAGGCGCCGGCCGTCCACCCACGTGCCCGCGTTGCTGCCCAGGTCCTCGATCATCACGGCCTCGCCCTGGCGCCAGAGCAGCGCGTGCCGCCGCGAGACGGTGCCGTCGGGGACCACGACGTCGCACGACGGGGCGCGGCCGACGACGAGCTCGGCGTCGAGGGTCGCCCGGCGGCTCCAGCCGTCCCAGAGGACCACGACCTCGATCCAACGCGCATCCTGCGCCATGCCGGTCCGCTCCGTCGGCAGCGTCACCGTCCGATGCGGGCGCGTCAAGCTCCCGGGCGCCGCGCGCGTAGGCGGCGTAAGCGTGCCTCAGCCGCCCATGACCTCCGCGAGGAGCTCGTACGAACGCAGCCGCGCGGCGTGGTCGTAGACCATCGTGCTCACCATCACCTCGTCGACGCCGGTCTGCGCGACGAAGCGCTCCATCGCGGCGCGGACGGTGTCGGGGCCCCCGACGAACGTGTAGGTGAGCATGGACGACGCCTGGGCCTTCTCCACCGGCGTCCAGACGCGCTCGATGTCGTCCACGGGCGGGGGCAGCTGCCCGGGGTTGCCGCGCACCAGGGCGGCGAACTGCTGCTGCAGCGACGTGAACAGCCGCCTGGCCTCGGCGTCCGTGTCGGCGGCGACGACGTTCACGCCCGCCATGGCGTAGGGGCGGTCCTGCTGGCGCGAGGGCTCGAAGCGCGCGCGGTAGGCCGCGAGCGCGGGCAGGAGCGCGCCCGGGGCGAAGTGGGAGGCGAAGGCGTAGGGGAGGCCGAGCATTCCGGCGAGCTGGGCGCCGAAGAGGCTCGAGCCGAGGATCCAGAGCGGGACGCGCAGGCCGGCGCCCGGCACGGCCCGGACCCGCTGGCCTTCACGGACCGGCTCGAACCAGCCCTGGAGCTCCATCACGTCCTGCGGGAAGCGGTCGGCGGTGGACGGGTCGCGCCGCAGCGCCTGCAGGGTGAGCGCGTCGGTGCCGGGCGCGCGGCCGAGGCCGAGGTCGATGCGGCCCGGGTAGAGGGACTCCAGGGTGCCGAACTGCTCGGCCACGACGAGCGGCGCGTGGTTCGGCAGCATGATGCCGCCCGCGCCCACGCGGATGGTGCGCGTCCCGGCGGCCACGTGCCCGATGACGAGGGCGGTCGCGGCGCTGGCGATCCCCGGCATGTTGTGGTGCTCGGCGAGCCAGAAGCGGCGGTACCCCCAGCGCTCGGCGTGCCGGGCGAGGTCGAGCGAGCTCCGGAGCGCGTCGGCGGGGGTCGAGCCGAGGGGCACCGGGGCCAGGTCGAGGATCGAGACGGGGAGCTTCATGCGCGCTCCTATCTTCAGGAGCCCAGCGCCAGGAAGCCCCCGTCGACCGGCAGCGACACGCCCGTGATCCACCCCGACGCGGGCATGGCGAGGAACGCCACCGCTCGCGCCACGTCGGCGGGCTCGCCGAGCCGCGCGAGCGGCGTGCGGGCGAGCAGCGCGGCCCGCTTCTCGGGGTCGTCGAGGACCGCGGCCGCGAGCGGCGTGGCGACGTACCAGGGCGCCACGCTGTTCACGCGGATGCCGGCCGGGCCCCACTCGGTCGCGAGGAAGCGGGTCATCCCCTCGAGCGCGCCCTTCGTCATCGCGTAGATGGCCGTGGAGGTGCGGATCGAGCGGAACGCGGCGACCGAGCTCATGTTCACGACGCTCGCCGCGGGGGAGCGCACGAGCCAGGGGTGACAGCTGCGGGCGAGCTCCCACGCGGACGTGACGTTCACGCCCACGAGCGCCTGCCAATCGGCGAGCGTGGCATCCAACGTCGGCTTCCGGATGTTGAGGCCCACGTTGTTCACCAGCACGTCGAGCCGCCCGACGGCGCCCACCGCGGCGAGCACGTCCGCGCGCCCCTCGGGCGTGGCCACGTCCGCGCGCACCCCGCGCGCGTCGTGCCCGGCCGCGACCAGCGCCGCGACCCGCTCGTCGAGCTCGTCGGAGCGCGCCGCGAGGATCACGGCCGCGCCGCGATCGGCGAGCTCGGCGGCCACGGCCGCGCCGATGCCGCGGGAGGCGCCGGTCACGAGGGCTACGCGGCCGTCCAGGCGCCAGGGATCCATCACGCCTCCCGCGTGGGGCCGAGTTCCGTGGTGACCAACACCTCCATGCCCTCCCCCGGCGAGATGTACCAGATCCCGTCGTCCCGGGCGCCCGGGGACGAGGGCCGGGAGTGTAGCGCGCCAGGCGACCGGAGGGCGGCCGCCCGTCCGCGGGCGGCCGGGCCGCCCGGCTTCGGGCGGACCGAGCGGCGTCGCCCCCAGCCCCGAGGGCGCCCACGGGGGCCGTCTTCGGCCCCCCGGGCGCC
>CAYWGD010000232.1:5239-7133 GCA_964457335.1 uncultured Enterobacteriaceae bacterium
GGGCCGGGGGGGGGGGCCCGCGCGCGGGGGGGGGGCGGCCCCGCCTTTCCGGGGGGGCCCGGGGGGGCGGGGGCGGCCCCGGGGGGGGCCCCGACGGGGGCCGTCTTCGGCCCCCGGGGCGCCCAACCGGATCAGGCCCCGGGCTCCCACCGGCACCACGCCCGGTAGTCCGCGAGCTCCGCTTCGAGCGCCGCCACGTCGATGCCGAGCGCCTCGAGCGAGTGGTCCACCGTGTAGGCGCCGCGGTGGTGGGCGGGGGCGTGCTCCCGGCGCACCTCGGGGGGCGGCCCGTCGGCACCGAGCGCACCGTAGATGCGACGCAGCGCGCCCGGGAGGTCGCGCACGAGCTCGTCGAAGCGGGCGACGCAGCGGCGCACGCCGTCCTCGCGCGAGAACCACGCCATCTCGGCCCGGTTGTAGGCGATCTCGGCGGAGGTCGTCGCGGCGATCCACGGCCAGGGCATGGGCCCGAGCCCGAAGAAGTCCGGGCTCAGGCGCAGGTAGTTGAGCGTGCTCCGGAGGCGGGCCGCCGGGCTGCGAATGACGGTGACGAACACCGCGTCGGGCCAGCGGGCCGCGAGCGCGGGGCCCGCGGCGAGGAAGTGGCCCTTGAGGAAGAAGCGGCGGGGGCGGCCGTCGGGCGCGGGGCCGGCGAAGGCGAGGGTGCGGCGGCCGAGCCCGTCGAGCATCCGGACGAAGTCGTCCTCCCACATCGCGCGGGTGGAGGGGGTGACGCCGCGGTGGGAGAACTCGGCCAGCCCGGCGGCCGGGCCGAGCATCATGGCGTAGGGCACGAGCTGGTGGCGGTAGAAGAGCACCTCGTAGGTGTCGGTGCGCCAGGGATCGACCTCGTGGCGCTCCACGAAGGCGGGCGGGAGCGACGCGCGCATGCGGCGGGTGACGCCCTCGGGATCGATTCGGCCGCGCAGCAGTGCGCGCGCGAGACGCCAGAGCCACAGGTAGGGGACGACCATCTGGAGCATCGCGGGCGCGGCGAGGCCGGGGTCGTCGTGGAGGAGGTGCCCGAGGCGCGTGCTGCCGCTCCGCCACGCGCTGATCTCGAAGAGCGGGGCCTTCACCGGGTTCGCGGCGAGCTCGCGGCGGTAGAGGAGCTCGTCGAGCATCCACGCGAGCCCCTGGACCGGGGCGAGCGCGGCGGTGAGGCCGAGGTCGAGCAGGAGCCGCCAGCGGTCGAGGGCGTCGAGGCCCGGCGGCGGCACGGGCTCGGTGAGGAGGAGCCGGGCGATGTGGGCGAAGCGGGCCGGCGGCGCCAGGAGCGGCGGGCGGGGGAGGAAGAGGCGGAGGAGCAGGTAGAGCGGCCAGAGCAGGAGCCCGACCGGGGCGAGCAGGACCGCCACGAGGTGCTGGACGACCACCGCGCGCACGCGCCGGAGCCCGCGGGGCACGCCGGGGGCGGGATCCTCGGCGAGCACCTCGGGGGCGAGGGGACGGGAAGGGAAGAGCATGACGATGTCTATCAATCCGGCTCGAGCACCCCGGGCCGCGGGCGGAAGTGTTCGAACACGGCGTCGATGAACACCCGCACCCGCGTCGGCAACGGTGACCGTTGCGGCACGATCACCCACACGACCGCCTCGTTCCCCACCTCGCGCTCCAGCACCCGCACGAGGCGGCCGTCGGCGATCGCCCGTTCGCAGTTGACGTCGCTCATGAGCGCGATCCCCTGGCCCTGGATCGCGGCGGCGCGCAGCAAGGTGTGGTCGTTGGTCACGAAGCGCCCGTCGACGCGCACGCGGCCCCCGGACAAGAGCGGCCACCAGGTTCGCGGCTGGTTTCGGGAGTTGTGTCCACGTAGCAGCTCGTGGGAGAGGAGCTGGTCGACGCGCTCGGGCGCGGGGCGCCGGTCCAGGTAGGACGGCGCCGCGACCAGGCC
>CAYWGD010000233.1:0-7115 GCA_964457335.1 uncultured Enterobacteriaceae bacterium
CCTCGGCGGGCTCGGGCGGCGCGGCCGTGGGCGCGACCGGCACGGCGTCGACGGCCGCGGCCTCGACGGCGGGCTCGGCGGCCGGGGCCGGCTCGACGCGCGTGGCCACCGGGGGCGGCGGCGGCTCGGCGTAGAGCGTGACGCGGAACGGCGCGTTCTCGAGCTCCTCGATGGGGAGCTCACCCTCCTCGTCGCGGTCGCCCAACACGGCCTCGAGCTCCACGGGCTCGTCCTCGTGCTCCGGGGGCCGGGGCTCCCGGTCGAGGAGCACCGGGGCCAGGATCGCCGCGTGGAGGGCGACGCTGGCGAGCAGGGTGGTGTAGGGGAGGCGGCGCACTGCGGTCTGTACCTTACCCGTGGACGCCCGCCCGGGCCCGGCCATTCGACGACGTGCGCGTGGGGCGGCCTACACGCGGGCCGAAGGGCGCCCGAAGAGCCCCAGCATCGCGTCCGGCCCGGGCACGATCGAGCTCCACCAGATGGGCGCCCGCATCGCGCGGGACCAGCCCGCCAGCGCGGTGCCGAAGGGCGCGGGGCGGGGGTCGGCCCACGCGCAGAGGAGCGCCCCGCCGAGCGCGAGGAGCGCCACGCCGGGCACGAACGGGAAGCTCGCGCAGAGCCGCAGCGCGACCATGCGGCTTGCCACGTCGACGGCCCAGGCCTCCTCGGCGGGGGCGAGCGCGAGGGGCGGCGGGGCGTCGAGGGCGCGCAGCGCGGCGACCGGCCCGGTGAGCGCGGCGCGGACGGCGCTCCCGGTGTCGGACCGGGCGAGCAGGGCCTCGAGCGGGGCGGCCCGGAGGGCGGCGAACCACCGGGCCTCGAAGCCCGGCCCCACGCCGACGGCGGCGAGCGCGTCGAGGACCCCGAGCCCGGGGGTGGCGAGGAGCGCGAGGAGCGCGAGCTCCTGGCGGGCGGCCGCGGCGTCGACCGTCACGCGGTTGGTGAGCGCGCCGTCGGTGGAGAGCGGGGCCGCGTCCCGGGTGGACCACGCGGTGTAGCAGCCGGGATCGACCCCGACGCGCCGCTCGGACTCGGTCTGGAGCACGACCAGCGGGTACTGGCGGCACACCGAGGGCTTCGCGGCGGCCCCGAAGCGCGCGTGGATCGCGCAGAGGTTCCCGTCGAGGAGCGCGCAGCGCCCGTCGACCAGGCGGAGGCGGCCGTCCTCGACGGCGTCGGGCACGCCGAGCTCGGCCGCACGCGCGCGGACGCCCTCCTCCTCCTCCGGGAGGAGCCGGACGCGCACGCCGTGGCAGCCGCCGCCGCAGGCCGTGCAGGCGTGGTGGAGCGGGAAGGAGGTACGGACGGGCATGCCGCCGATTATCCCGCGGCCGCGCGCCCGTGGCCGCGTCGGGGCTGCGCCGGGGCCCGCGCGAGGGGCTTCGGCGGGATGCGAGGACCGGCGGGGGGACGACCGGAGGCGGGTTAGACCGGCGGCCATGCCCCACGTGCACCCCGTCCAGATCTACTACGAGGACACCGACTTCTCGGGTGTCGTCTACCACGCGAACTACCTGAAGTACTTCGAGCGCGCCCGCGAGCACCTGCTCGGGGTGGACGAGCTCGTGAAGCTCTACCGCGACACCGGGATCGGGTTCGTGGTCTACAAGGCCGAGCTCACCTACAAGGAGGGCGCGGTCTTCGGCGACACGCTCGAGATCCGCACGACGGTGCGGGCCGAGAGCGAGTACCGCGCGGTGTTCGTTCAGCAGGTGTGGCGCCCCGGCGGCCGGTCGGCGCTGGTCGAGGGGCTCGTGCAGCTGGTGTGCGTGAACCGGGAGAAGCAGCTCGTGCCGCTCCCGGCGTCCGTCCTGGCACGCCTGAAGGAGAGCGGCGCGGCGTGATCCGACGGTCGCGGTCCCGCGGGGGGCCGCGCGTTTGGCGACGTTGCCCCTACGTGGCATGCTTCTTGCCCATCCCCTTCCCTTCCCCGAGGATCCGATGACTCGCACGCTTCTGTTGGCCGCCCTCCCCCTCGCCCTGCTCGGCTGCCCCCCCAACGACGACGGCCCCAAGCCCGACACCGCGGCCGACGCGGACACGGACACGGACACGGATACGGACACCGACACGGACACCGACACGGACACCGACACCGACACCGACACCGCCGACACCTCCGACACGGACACCGGCGACACCAGCGACACGGACACGGGTGACACCGGCGACACCGTCGACACGAGCGACACCGTCGACACGGACACCGGTGACACCGGCGACACCGTCGACACGAGCGACACCGTGGACACGGACACGGGCGACACCGCCGTCGACACGGGTGACAGCGGCACGGAGACCGGCACGTCCGCCTGCACGGAGGCCGACCTCGTCTTCAGCGCCGAGGTCCGGGACATGGGCGGCACCGCGGGCACCAGCTGGACGTCGAGCGACGACCTCGACATGGTGGGTGTCATCAGCAACCCCTGCTCCACCGACGTGAGCTTCGACACGTCCGACTCTTGCCTCGTCGGCAGCGTGAGCGTCGTCGACTCCACCGGGACGGGCATGGGCACGGGCATCGCCTGCCTGCCGGTGATCACCACGTGGACGGTGCCCGCGGGCGGCTCCATCTCCGAGGGCAACTACTGGGGCCGGCTGAGCCCCGAGAGCTACGAGGTGACGATCGCCTTCAACATCGGGCGGGCCGCGGCCACCCAGGCGTTCACCGTCACGCGCTGAGCCGTCCCGCTCTCGAGCCCATCGTCCGGCGCCGCCAGGACACGCACGGGGTCGGCGTCGGACCCGTCGCGGGAATCGCGGCGCGCCGCAGCGCCTTGTACTCGCACGAGGCTCGGCGAGATGGGGCAACCAACTCGAGTTCTGCACGAACCGATCTCCATCTCGCCCGATGGCGCGATGGTGTACGGGCGGGCGCTGCGGGCGTTGTCGGACGCCGGGGTGCCGTTCCTGGTCGGCGGCGCCTGGGCGATGGCCCGGCTCGCGGGCATCCGACGGTACACCAAGGACATCGACCTGTTCGTCCGGCCGAGGGACCTCGACGAGGTCCTCGCCACGCTCGACGAGGTCGGGTTCCGGACCGAGGTGCTCTCCGCGACGTGGCTGGGGAAGGCGTGGTACGACGAGCTCTTCGTCGACATCATCTTCAGCTCGGGCAACGGGATCGCGACGGTGGACGACGTTTGGTTCGAGCACGCCGTGCACGGCCACGTGCTCGACCAGGCCGTGCTCTTCTGCCCCGTGGAGGAGACGATCTGGTCGAAGGCCTGGATCATGGAGCGCGAGCGCTACGACGGCGCGGACGTGGCGCACCTCCTGCGCGCCTGCGGTGCCAGGCTCGACTGGCATCGCCTGCTCGAGCGCTTCGGCTCGCACTGGCGCGTGTTGTACGGGCACCTCGTGTTGTTCGGCTACGTGTACCCGGGGGAGCGGTCGGGCGTTCCCGACTGGGTGCACGCGGAGCTCTCGCGGCGCATGAGCTCGGAGCTGACCACGCCACCGCCGCGGCAGCGGGTGTGTCGCGGGCCGCTCCTGTCCCGCCAGTACGTCCACGATCTCGACGAGCTCGGCTACGTCGCTCCCGACGAACTTCCAACCTCGGTGTCGACGCATGGCGAACGTACGCCTCGCCGCCGCGGGTGACCTGCACTACACCGTGGCGAGCCGAGGCTCGGCACGCCGCCTCTTCGGCGAGGTGCGGGAGCGCGCGGACATCCTGCTGCTCTGCGGCGATCTCACCGACCACGGGCTCCCCGAGGAGGCCGAGCTCCTCGCCGAGGACATCCAGGCGCTCGGCGTGCCGGTGGTCGCCGTGCTGGGGAACCACGACTTCGAGTCGGGCAAGCCCGACGTGGTCGCGGACAGCCTGCGCCGGGTGGGCGCCAAGGTGCTCGACGGCGAGAGCTGCGTCGTGGGCGAGATCGGGTTCGTCGGGGTGAAGGGCTTCGGCGGCGGCTTCGGCCGGCGGGCGCTGGGCCCCTGGGGCGAGGACGCCATCAAGCACTTCGTGCAGGAGGCCGTCGACGAGGCCATGAAGCTCGAGCGCGCCATGGCGCGGCTCTCGCGCGAGCCGCGCGTCGTGCTCCTCCACTACGCGCCCGTGGCGGACACCGTCGTCGGCGAGTCGCCGGAGATCTACCCGTTCCTCGGGTCGAGCCGGCTCGAGGAGCCGATCGAGCGCTACGGCGCGGCCCTGACGGTCCACGGGCACTGTCACCACGGCACCCCGGAGGGGCGCACCCGGGGCGGCACGCCGGTCTACAACGTTGCGATGCCGCTCCTTCGCAGGACCTTCCCCGGGCACGCGCCCTTCCGCACCTTCGAGGTCCCGCTCGACGGCGGATGATAGGCGTGGACCTTCCCTTTCTCGGTTGGGCGCCTACTGTTCGCGGGCTCCAAGGAGTCCCCCGTGAACCACGTCCAGTCGATGTTCGACGCCCACCCCAACCGCGCGAAGGCCCAGAACCTGGGCGACCTCGGCACGTTCCTCACCGTGCTCATGGACTGCGCCACGAGCTGCGCGATCTGCGCGGACGCCTGCGGCGCGGAGTCCAACGTGCAGACGCTCGTGCGCTGCATGCGGCTGAACATGGACTGCGCCGAGGTGTGCTCCGCCACGGCGTGCCTGCTCACGCGGGCGGCCGACCCCGACTGGCGCGTCATCCGCGCCCAGCTGCAGGCCTGCATCGCCGCCTGCTCGGCCTGCGCGGAGGAGTGCGAGCGCCACGCGAAGATGCACGCGCACTGCCGCATCTGCGCCGAGACCTGCCGCGCGTGCGAGCGCGCCTGCCAGCAGGCGCTCGGCAAGGTGCCCGCGATGGCGATGGCGTAGGGGGCACGCGGGTCGCTCCGCCCGGCCCGGCCCGTCCGCGGTAGGATGCCGCGGTGTCCGAGCTCCGCCCCCGGCTGCGCGCCGACCTCCTCGTCGAGGCCGGCGACGCCGTCGTCGTCACCGATCCCCTCCTCCGGCGCCGGCTCGATCTCGGGCCGATCTCCGACGTGCTCGCGCGCTTCGACGGGCGCCCCGCCGACGAGGTGATCGGGGACGACCCGCGCGCCGCCGCGATCGTCCGCACGCTCCTGCTCCTGCACCTGCTCGAGGACGCCGGCGCGGACGTGCGCGCCCGCCTCGCCCGGCACGTCTCCGGCGATGAGCCCCTCCCCGTGTCGTCGCTGCCGGGGGCGCGCTTCTCCTGCCAGGGGAGCGGCGGGTGCTGCCGGAACTACATCTTCGGCCCGCTCACCGACGCCGACGTGGCGCGGGTCTCCGCGCTCGACCTCTCCGCCTTCGGCCTCGACGGCGCCTTCTTCGAGTCCCGGCCGCGGCCCGACGGCCGCGCCGACCGCTACCTGCGCACCACGACCGACGGCGCCTGCGTCTTCCTCGAGGAGGGCGCCCGCTGCGGTCTCCACGCGCGCTACGGCGGCGCGTCCAAGCCCGGCTTCTGCCAGCTCTTCCCGCTCGTCGCGTGGCCCACGGCGCTCGGGGTGCGCGTGTACGACGGCGGCGAGTGCGTCAGCTTCCCCGCGAGCGCGCGCGACGGCGAGCCGCTCGCCGCGCAGTACGCCGCCCTGCGCGACCTCGTCCCCGCCGCGGTCGTGCCGCAGCCGCTCGTGCAGCTCGGCCCCGGCGCGCCCTGCGACCTCACCTGGTGGCTCCCCGCGCAGGACCTGCTCGTGGACGTGGTGCGGCCCGTCCACCCGGGCGAGAGCCTCCGGGCCGTCGCGCGGCTCCTCGACGCCGCGACGACCGCGCTCCGGCGCTGCCCGATCGCGGTCGACGGCCCCGCGCGCGCGCTCGCCCCGCTGCGCGACACGCCCGCGGAGCGCTGGTACGAGCTCCCCGCCGCCGCTCCGACCGCCGAGGCCCGGGCCTCCCTCGCCGCCCTCGCGGGCGCGCTCGCGCAGGTCTTCGCCGAGCCGCTGATGCGTGGTCGGCCCGCGCCCCCCTTCACCGCCGAGATCGCCGGGGCCCTCGCGCGCGTCGCCGACGCAGCCGTGGAGGGCGCGCCGCTCCCCCCCGAGGACCCCGCGACCCGCCAGCTCTGGGCCGACGCCTTCCGCCAGCGCCTGTTCGGGCAGCGCGGGCTCGTGCAGGGTCGGCCCCGCGCCGCCGTGCTCCGCATGGCGCTCGACTGGCTCGTCGCGCGGGCGCACCCGGGCGGCGAACGGGCCGGGCACACCGTCGCCGCGCGGCGCCTCGACATGCCGTGGGGACCCGTCCACGAGCTGCTCCTCCGCGCGGAAGGGAGCCTGGACGCCGTCCTCTCGGTGGCCACGACGCTCTGAGCACGTCCGCGTCGTGAGCCGGTGCTATTCTGGCCGCATGCACCGCCCGTGGCGCCTCGGCGCGCTCCCCTGCCTCCTCGCGTGCGCCGGCGCGCCGGAGGAGACCGGCGAGACCGCCGCCGACCCGTGCGCGGGCCGCGCCGAGGTGACCTGGTCCGGCTTCGGCGACGCCTTCTTCGGCGAGTGGTGCCGCTCGTGCCACTCCGTGGACGCGGCCGACCGCGCCGGCGCCCCGTCCTCCATCAACTTCGACACGATCGACGACGCGCGCACCTACGCGGAGTCCATCCGCCGCACCGTCCTCGAGCAGGACACCATGCCGCCGGTGGGCGAGGTCCCGGCCGACGACCGGGCCCTGCTCGAGGCGTTCCTGGACTGCGGGCTGTAGCTCAGCTCGCGGCGGCCGCGGCGGCCGTGCCGGCGAACGCGCGCAGGAGCCCGGTCCAGCCGCCCCACAAGCACCGGATAACGACTGGAAGCACAAGGGCGGCCGCCCGGAGCGCGGCTCGTGCGCGAAAACGCCCAGCCGTTCGCGCGAGCGTGAGCAGCTAGTTCGTAGCCGCGGCCAGCGGACGCGCCGTGGCGTCGGAGGTTGACGTGAAGCGCTTCTGCCTTGCCCTGCTCGGATCCCTGCTCCTCGCGGCCACGGCCGTGCCCGCGATCGCCCGCGCGAACGACTGGGGCGACGACCACCACGGGTGGGACGACGACGACGACTGGGATCATCACCACGACTGGGACGACGACGACGACTGGGACGACGACGACGACTGGGACGACGACGACGACTGGGATGACGACGACGACTGGGACGACGACGACGACTGGGATGACGACGACGACTGGGACGACGACGACGACTGGGA
>CAYWGD010000234.1:0-7108 GCA_964457335.1 uncultured Enterobacteriaceae bacterium
ACATTTGCCTGGTCGGGGTGAGTCCCCCCAACGTACAAGGACACCCGACCCCGCCGTCCGCGGCGGGGGCGCGCCCGGCTCGATCGGGCCTCAGCCCCGTTCCACCCCCGCGAGGTACGCCCGCGCCATCCTGAACACCTCCGCGCGCGCCCGCTCGACCGGAAGGTCGTCGTGCGGGTGGAGGACGAAGCGGTGGACGAGCCCGGGCACGGCGGCGTGCAGCATCACGGCCGCGACGCGCGGCTCGTGGACACGCCCCACGAGCCACGCGGCCAGGCCGGCGACGGTGGCGGCGTGGACCTCCACCATGCGGCTCGCGAGCGCGTGCGGTGCGGGCCGGGCCTCGAACAGGAGGCAGCGCAGCCGCGGACGCCCGGTGTGCTGCTCGACCAGCCAGTCCACGAAGGAGCGCAGGCCGTCGTCGAGCGACGGCTCGGCCGAGGCGAGCCACGCGAGCCAGGCGCGCTGCGACGCGGCGGTCTCAGTACAATAACGCTCCGCGAGCGCCGCGATCAGCGCGTCCTTGTTGGGGAAGTACTGGTACAGCGAGCCCACCGAGACCCCGGCGCGCTCGACGATGCGCTCGGTCGTGGCCTCGAAACCGTGCTCGTCGAAGACCTCGGCGGCGGCGTCGAGGAGGACCTCGACCGTCTGGCGGGAGCGGGCCTGCGTCGGGGTGCGGCGCGGCGAAGCTGAAGCCGTCGCAAGGCGATGCAGCTTGGATCCGGTCGTTCGTGCCGATGCCATGCCACTCCTCCACACCTGTCGGAACGCGAGTGTCCGATGTGAGGACATCCTCATAATCTGGGACCACCTGGAAGGACCCATGCACTACGACGCCTTGATCATCGGCGGGGGGCCCGCGGGCCTGGCCGCCGCCCTCATGCTGGGCCGCGCCCGCCGGCGCGTGCTCCTCTGTGACGCGGGGCCGCCGCGGAACGCGCCCGCCCACCACTCCCACGGCTTCCTCACCCGCGACGGCGCGCCCCCGTCGGAGCTGATCGCGAAGGGACGCGCCGACCTCGCGGCCTACCCGGGCGTGGAGCTCCGGACCGCCGAGGTGACCGGCGCCGAGGCCGCGCCGGACGGCTTCGTGGCGCGGCTCGCGGACGGCTCCTCCGTGCGGGCGCGCGGAATCGTCGTCGCCGCCGGCGTGCGCGACCACCTCCCGGACACGCCCGGCTTCGCGGAGATGTGGGGGACGGGCGTGTTCTTCTGCCCGTACTGCCACGGCTGGGAGCTGCGCGGCGAGACCCTCGCGGTCTACGGCCAGGACGCCTACGCGACGCACATGGTCTACCTGCTGAAGGCGTGGACGGACGACGTCGTGCTCGTGCCCGACGGCCCGCTCGCGCTCGACGCCGACGCGCGCACGAAGCTCGCGCGGAACGACATCCGCGTGCGGGAGGGGCGCGTGGCCGCCCTGGAGGGCGACGACGACGGCCTGCGGGCCCTCCGCTTCGACGACGGGACGCGCCTGCCGTGCCGGGGGCTCCTCTTCAAGCCCCCGACCACGCCGCGCTCGCGGGTGCCGGAGCAGCTCGGCGCCGCGTCCGGGCCCGACGGCATGCCGATCGTCGACCGGCAGCAGCAGACGACCGTGCCGTTCCTGTTCGTCGCGGGCGACATGGGCACGATGCCGCCGTCCCTGCTCAACGCGGCGGCCAGCGGCCAGCTCGCCGGGGCCGGGCTCAACAACGCGCTCGCGTTCGCGGACGCCGAGGCGCGCGCACGGGGCGTGCCGACGCGCTGACGGCGGTTCCGCGGCGCCTCAACGCGCCGCCGCGCGCCCCCCGAGCCACGCGAGCCAGCCGAGCAGCGCCAGCGACGCAGCCGCGAACAACCAGCCCGCCCACATGCCCGGCGGGAGCCCGCGCTCCGGCTCCGGCGGCGCGGTGGCCCCCGGCGCCGGGTTGCGCTCCAGCGCCGCGCCCACCGCCTCGGGCGGCGTGCCGCCCGGCACCGTGCCCCCCGGCACCGCGCCCCCCGGCACCGCCCCACCCGGCACCGCGCCCCCGGGCATCGCGCCTCCCGGGACCCCGGGAGGCACGGTCGCCGGCGCGCCCCCGGGCATCGCGCCGCCGCCCATCGCGGCGAGCCCGTCGGCCTGCAGCCGCACGGCGAGCGGGACGCGGCCCTCTGCCGGCGTGATGGAGAAGCCGCCCTGCCAGGTGCGCGTGGCGCCCCGCGCGACGAGCTGGCCGTTGTCGGCGGGGACGGTGCCGTGCGCGGTGAAGTGGTGGTCGCCGGCCGTGGCGTCGGGGGCGACGCCGTCGTCGGTCGCAGACAACGCGGCGCGGCCGCCCGGCCCGACGAGCTCCACGGCGAGGGGCCCCGTCTCGGCGGCCGACACGTCCTCGAGGACGAGCTCGACCTCGTGCGCGGCCGCGGCCGCGACCAGGAGCAGCATCACGGGACCCTCCAGCTCATGAGCCACTCGCCGCCGTCGCGCGTCTCGGCCGACGCGGGCCCGAGCGCGCGCGCGAGGCCGTCTACGACCACCGCGCGCTCGTGCGGCTGATACAAGTCGAGATGTATCACCAGGCTCGCCACGTCCGCGTCCGCGAGGATCGGGCGCGGGTCACCCTCCCCGAGGAGCGCGGCGTGGAGCGCCTTTCCGACCGTGCGCCGCGGCGAGCGCGTGAGGTCGGTGTTGAGACAACGCTCCAGGACGGGGCGGCGGTGCGCGGTCTGGTACCAGCAGGACAGGTTCTGCTGGTAGAAGCCGATGTCCTCCTGGTCGCCGCCCACCTCGGGGTAGAGGTCGAGCACCGCACCGTCGGGCAGCGTCGCGTAGATGGACGGCACGGGCGCGGGGTGCGCGGCGACGCGGAACACCGCCCCCGAGAGCACGAGCGCGTCGACGACGCCGAGCCCCACGAACACGAGCCGCCAGCGCGGGGACACGCCGCTCACGACCACTGCGGCGAGCCCGCCGAGCGCGAGCGCGGTCACCCAGGCGAAGCGGATGGGGAAGCGGAACACGTCGAAGAGCCCGGCCTCGAAGAGCGGGTGGAGCAGCGTGGGGAGCCGCTCGCCGGGGCCGATGCCGTACTCGAGCGAAGGCCCGACCGCGAGCACCGCGCAGCCCAGCCCCAGCGCGAGCAGGAAGCGCCGGTGCGGCGCCCCCGCGATCGGGGCGAGCAGCGAGAGGCAGAGCGGCAACACCGCGATGGCCGGCGCGAGCGAGTGCCGCGTGAGATCCCACCAGGGGTTCCACGACACGAGCGTGAGGAGCGACGCCGCGCCGAGGCGCGCGAGGGCGTCGTGCGCGTCGCGGGTGGTGGCCCCCTGCCCTCCCAAAAACGACGCCGCGTACACCGCGCCGACGAGCGCCACGGGCAGGAGCAGCCGCAGGTCGAGGCGGCGCCGATACAGCAGGATCGCGCCGATGACGACGAGCCCGTCGACGCCCATGTAGGCCGTCGTGAGCAGGCAGAGCGTCCAGTGGAGCGCCGCGCGGTAGCTCTCGCCGCGCCAGGTGTGCAGCGCGAGCAGCGGGAGCCACGGGTTGAGCAGGTAGTAGACGTGCCCCTCGAGCACCCCCACCAGCGCGAGCGGGCAGAAGCCGAACGCGAGCCCGGCGAGGAGCGACCCGGGGAAGGTCGCGCCGAGGGCCTCGCGGGCGAAGCGCTCCGCGGCCCAGGCGCTCACGGCGGGCCCGAGCAGCACGAAGAGGTTGGTGACGAGGAGCCCCGGCACGACGCCCTGGAGCGCCACCGCGAGCAGCGCGAACAGGAAGGAGTCGAGCCGCACCACGGGCTCGCCGCCGGGCCAGGCGCTCCACTCGCTCACGCCGTCGGGCACGTAGCTGGCGGCGGCGTGTACGAGCCACGCGGCCGGGTACTGGTCGAAGTGGCGCGAGACGGTCGTGCCCAGCGGGTCGAGCACGAGCGGCCAGCTCCACACCACGGCGACCGCGAGGAAGAAGAGCAGCGAGCGCGCGCCGACGCGCTCGGTCACGCGGCGTCCCCGGGGCTCCGCCCCGGATCGTCCCGCCGAGCCGCGTCGCCGCGTCGAGCGCCCTCCGCCGCGCGCGCCTGGAGCGCGATGGCCCCGAGCACCAGCACGAGCACGGCCCAGAAGATGGCGGAGAGCACGGGCACGGCCTCGATCGCGTGCGTCACGCGGCCGGGGCTCGCGCTGGTGCGCCGGGCGCCGACGAGCTCGCCGCCCTGCCGCGTGGTCACCTCCAGGGCGACCTCGACGGTGCGCGCGTTCCCGACGCGCACGCCGCCGCTGTACACGTCGCGGGTGAGCCCGTCGGCGGTGACCGCGAGCTGGACGTGCAGGTACTGCGCGGGATCGCCGGTTACGGACCCGGTCCAGACGCGGTCGCCGGGGGTGTCGTCCACGGTGGAGCCGTCGTCGAGCAGCACGATCTCGCGGGTGGCGCCGGCCTGCGCGACCGTGGCGACGACGCGCTCGGGGACGAGGTCGACGAACGCGGCGTGCACGACCACGCGCTGCGCCTCGGCGGCGGAGGCGGGGAGCGCGAGGAGCAGGGCCAGGGCGAGCGCGCTCAGAAGATCCCCTGGATCGGCTCGGCGTCGAGGTGCTCGGCGGGGTCGACGTCGCCCGCGGCCAGGAGCGTGGCGCCGAAGTTCGCGGCCACGAGCGCCACCCCGCCGTCGTCGAGCTCGCCGGTGGCGAGGTCGATCGGCTTCCCGAGCAGGTTCGCGTCGTACTCGCCGACGACGCGGTCGCCCTGGACGCCGCCACCCACGAGCATCGCGGAGGTGATGGTGTAGTGGTCCTTCCCGAGCCAGGAGTTCAGCTTCGGGCCGCGCCCCATCTCCGAGCAGACCACGATGGTGACCTCGTCGGAGAGCGGGCCGCCGCTCGGGCCGGTGGTGCGGTCGAGCAGGCTCACGAGGTCCTCGAGGAACTGGAAGAGCTCCTCGAAGTGCGCGGACTGGAGCGCGTTGTTCGAGTGCGTGTCGAAGGTCTGCGACCAGAGCCCGTCGTACTCGATGACGGCGCAGCGCGAGAGCCCCGCGGCGAGGCTGCTCACGGCCGTCTCGAAGGCGCCCCAGCGCGCGTCGCCCGAGCCGACCGTCTCGAAGCTCGACGAGTAGGCGGCGATCGCCTCGATCTTGTCGAGCGAGGCGCCGTAGCGCTCGGCCACCCGCGCCTGCCGCGCGCTCCGCGCCTCCGCCTGCCACGCCGTGACCCGGTCGCGCACGAAGGCGTCGATCTTGCCGTCGACGCCGGGCGGCGGGAGCGTGACGGGCATCGACGCCGTCGTGATGGCCCGCCCGTCAAGGAGCTGGGCGAGCTGCCCGGTGCTGCCCACGCGCACGACGGAGCTCGTGTAGCGCGCCGTGTAGGAGGGCCCGGACATGACGAGGTACGGGAGCGGGAGGTCGGTGAGCGCGTTCCCGGCGATGATCGAGCCCCAGTCGTCCGTGTTCTCGGTGTTCCGCCCGGTCATGAGCAGCCGCATGCACCGGTCGTGGGTGATCGAGGGGACCTCGAAGCCGTTCAGGATGCAGGTGCGGTCGTGGTGCTGCTCGAAGAACGAGCGGACGGTCGGGCGGTCCCCGTGGTCCACGAAGCGGATCCCGCCGATGGTCGCGACCTCCGAGTCGGACTCGATGTCGACGGCGTCGGAGCCGTACACCGGGGCGAAGCAGTAGGTCGGATCCCAGCCGCCGTGGCAGAACAGGAAGAGGAACTTCCGGCTGTCCGGCGTGATCGCGGCGCGCCCCACCCGCGGGGAGAGGAGCGGCAGGAGCACCGGCAGCGGCAGGAGGCGGAGGAGGTCGCGGCGGCTCGGCATCAGTCGCTCACGTAGGCGGGGTCGCGCAGGAGCACGGTGAGGACGGCGCCCCAGGCGGTCGCGGCGTCGCTCTCTGCGGCGACCGACTCCCAGAGCGCGGTCAGCGTGATGACCGGAGGCACAAGACATAGCAGCCAGAGAACAATCGTCTTGGCGAAGTGACGCTTGCGCTCGCTGCCACGCGCAAAGGTCATGCTGAAGTAGATCCATGGAGCAGACAGGAATGACAACGCGACCAGACGCCACTCCTGCCAGCGAATGAGCTCCGCAGGACCCGGCATGCTCTGGGCCAGCCCTGAAAATACAGCTTCTGCCGCGAATATCAGCATGCCGACCGCAAAGGCCGACCGCACCATCCTCCGGTCATTGCCGAGGAGAACTGCGACGGACATCGCACACGCCAACACGCTACCGAGATAGGCAACAGCGACGTAAAACGTCATGGGAGCTTAAACAGGGGCTTCATCGTCTTGAACGCTCGAAACAATTAACTCCCGCATTCGGAATGGGAATCCCCGATTGCACGGATGACTCCGATTGCGAACGGGTCTGAGGCGCGTCGCCCTGAGAGAAATAAAAAAGGCCGGTCGCACGAGGCGACCGGCCTTTCGAAGAATCGAATGACAGGTTGTTTGACCGGACCTTAGCTGAGGCGGCGGCGGGCGAAGAAGCCGACGCTCACGAGGCCAAGGCCAAGGAGAACCGCCGTCATGCCACCGTCTGCCACGCGCTGGGAGGTGATCGTTCCCGAGAAGGAGTTCGAGATGCCACCCGCACGCAGATCATCAAGGGTCTTCACCGACGAGAACTGGAACGACAGCGTATTGATGCCGCCCGCATCGTTGTAGAGAGCCAGAAGGTCAGCGTTCGTGCCACCATAGACGATATTCGTCATATTCAACGACGCGAGATAGTTGAGGGTACCACCCGCGCCGAGCTGAGAGATGGAATTCCAAGCGAGATCAGCCGTGAGCGTGAAACTGCCATCGCTGATTGAGATAGAGCCCACGCCGGTCACAGCAGCGGTAACCGCACCAGGTCCGATGACCCATCCGCCCAAGGGAGCGGTGATGCTGCCATTGGCCGTGCCGATGGCCGAGCCCGACGTGACATCGAAGTTAGGAACCGACGAGAAATCGAACGCACCGCCGCCAAGGAAGTTGATCGTGGCGCCGGTTGAGCTCGAGTAGTTGAACGAAACAGCCTTCGCGGGGGTGACCGCAGCGAGGGCTGCAGCAACCATGAGCCACGAGGCGGACTTTAGGGATGCGAGTTTCATGGGTTGGAAGTTACGGGTTAAAGGAAGTGATAGTTTGCCGTCGCGAT
>CAYWGD010000235.1:0-6978 GCA_964457335.1 uncultured Enterobacteriaceae bacterium
CCGGTGCACGTCTCCGACGTCCGCGTCACGGGGCCGATCACGCCCGTGCCGCTCGCCCCCGCGACCGAGCCTCCCGCGACCCATCCGAGCGCGACCGCGCCCCCCGCGACCGCGGCCGCCCCCACGGGCGCGACGGCCCCGGCCACCGCCCGCGAGGTCGACAGCGTCGTGCTCTCCTACGTGGGCAAGAGCATCGGGAGCGACAAGCTCAAGGACGTGACCAAGGGCAAGCCGTTCAAGGTGAACGTGTACCAGGACGCGGGCAAGCCCACCGCCAACCGCGCCAAGGCCGACCTCGACCGCGACGACAAGTGGGACGAGAAGTTCACCTTCGCCGACGGGACGGTCACCCGCGAGGTGGCGCCGAACGACGACGAGGCCTACTCGCAGAAGTACCGCTGGGACGGGAAGGGCTGGGTCGAAGGGGGGTAGGCCGGGGCCGCCGGCCGGGCTGGATCCCCCGCGCCGGCTGTGACACGCTCTCGGCGTGCTGCTCATCGCCCCGCTCGCGCTCGCCGCGGACACCTGGACCTCCGTTGTCCCCGGGATCGACCGGCTGTACCGCACCACGTCGGATCCCAACGAGGTGCACGTCGTCACGGTCGACCTCACGCGCCCGGAGATCTGGCTGCGCGTGACGCAGGAGTGGGATCGGCAGCAGACGGTGCCGGCGTTCGCGTCCTCGGTCGGCGCGACGGTCGCCATCAACGGGGACTGGTTCTCGTACACCGACTACTTCCCCGTGGGCATCGCGGTCGGCCGGGGGTGGGGCTGGACGGACCGGCCCGACATCGACACCTGGGGCGCGTTCTCCTGCAACGTCACGAAGGAGTGTTGGTTCGACGCGCCGGGCACCGCGCAGGCGTGGAGCCCGCGGGTGTTCAACGCCATCGGCGGCAACGACGTGCGGCTCGTCATCGACGGCGTGGCGCAGGTGAACGCCGACTCGTTCTACTCCTCCGACCGCCACCCCCGCTCGGCGGTCGGGCTCTCGGCCGACGGCAACACGCTCTACCTCGTGGTCGTGGACGGGCGGAGCTCCTCCGCCATCGGCGAGACCTTCAACGGCATGGGCGAGCTCCTCCTGTCACTCGGCGCCCACGACGCGATGATGCTCGACGGCGGCGGCTCGAGCACGCTCTGGGTCGCGGGCACCACGGTGAACGAGCCCTCCGACGGCTACCCGCGCACGGTGTCCAACCACCTCGCGGTGATGGTGAGCACGTCGACGGACAGCGGCTGCACGTCGTTGCCGAACGGCAAGTACTGCCTCGACGCCACGCGGGTGGCGACGTGTGAAGGCGGCGTCTACAGCGAGGGCGACTGCGGGTACTTCGGCCTCACCTGCGAGGAGGACGGGGACTTCGCCTACTGCGTCGATCCCACCTGCCGGAACGGCGGGCAGGACTACTACTGTGTCGACGCCACCGTCATCGGGAAGTGCACCGACGGCGTGGTCGAGGGCTCGGGCGACTGCGCGTACTACGGCGCCACCTGCGAGGAGTCCTCCGGCACCGCGTACTGCGTCGACTACCGCTGCGGTGGCGACGGCAACCACGCCTGGTGCGACGGGGACCTGGCGTCGAGCTGCACGATGGGGGCGTTCTCCCAGGCCGACTGCGCCGCGTCGGGCCTCGTGTGCGCGGACGGCGCGTGTGTCCCGGAGGGAACGCCGGGCGGAGACACGGGCCCCGCGGACACCGACGCGCCCGGGGACACCGACGCGCCCCCGGGGGAGGCCGTCCCGGCCCCCGGGCGCCTGGAGCGGCTGGACGGGCTCGGGTGCGGGTGTGACGGCGCGGGCGGTGCGGCTCCGGGGATGTGGTTGGTCTCGGTGCTGGGGGTCTTGCGGCGGCGCGCCGCGACCAACGCCACGACCACGCCGAACCACCCCACCGAGGCCCCGCCGGACGCGCACCCGCAGCCGCCGTCCGCGGCGATGTCGTCCGCGGTGTCCACCGCACCGTCCCCGCTGGCGTCGCCGGTGTCCTCGCCATCCCCCGCGCCCGAGTCGCCCGTGTCCCCGCCGGACCACGGGTAGGTGATCCCCTCCCCCGCGAGCACCACCGCCGCGGCGACGGACTGCAGGTAGGCGGCGTCCGCGATGTCGTCGGGCGCGTCGAGGCCCTCCGGCGACTCCCCGGTGATGCTCGCGTAGACGACGCAGGCCGCGAGGAACGTGCCGCGCGGCGACGGGTGGCTCCCGTCGGCGACGTAGAGCTCGTAGAACGCGGTGCCGGGCGCGAGCGGGTCCCCGCCGGCGGCGACCACGTCGTCGTACACGCGCGCCCATGCGAGGCCCGCGGGCGCGATCCAGGCGGGCGTGCCGTCGGCCGAGGCGAGCTCGACGTACGCGGTGTAGCCCTCCTCGAGCAGCGCCTGCATGGTGCCGTAGTCAGGGTAGAGCGCGGCGTTGTCGCGGTCGCCCTCGCGGCGGCCCCAGGTCATCAGGAACATCGTCCCGGCGCCGGTCCCCGCGGCGAGCCCGTCGAGCGTCACGGCGGCCTCGCGGCTCGCCTCGAGGTCGGCCTGCCCCTCAGGAAAGCCGGGGATCTGGCTCTGCTCCTGCAGGATCACCCAGTCGTGCGCGGCACCGAAGGCCGTGGCATGCGCGCTGCCCGCGGTCTCGACGGCGGCCACGTGGTCGACGAAGCGCCAGCCGGGCTCGGCGAGGCGGGTGGTGTCGAGGTCGGCGCCGGCGGCCGCGAACACGGCGGCCACCACCACGTCGAGCTCGTTCTGGAAGGTGTAGGAGTTGCCGAGGAACAACATGCCGGCAGCATGGCCGACATGCGGGCGACTGTCACCGTCCCAGCCACCGACCGATCGCGGCGGCCAGCGGCCCCGCCAGGCGCGCCGCGCGCGCGGGGGAGATGTGCATCTCCACGAAGGGGTCCCAGGGGTCGGCCACGAGATCGCGGCGGATCTCGACGCACAGCGCGCGTCCGGGCCACTTCTGCGCGTGGTGGAAGCCCCAGGTGCTCGGGTGGAGCGGGTAGGTGCGCCCGTCCGCCACCGCCACGCCGAGCTCGGCGTAGCCGGCGACGAGGTCGGCGAGGACCTCGGCGTCGAGGAGCAGCTCGCCGGCCAGCGAGCGCCCGATCACGTCGACCTCGGGCCGCAGCGGCCAGCGCTCCACGTTCTCGGGCAGGTACGCGGCGTGCAGGTTGGCGACGATGCGCTCGTCCACCTCGACGTCCACGCTGCGGGGCGCGTAGGTGTGGAGCAGGAGCGCCACGCCGCCGGCGCCGCACACGGTGTCGACCAGGGCGCGGCCGGCGTCGACATAGGCGGCGTGCAGCTCGCGGAGCAACGCGAGATCGTCGCCCTCGCGCACCCAGGGGGGAACGCCGGGCGTGACCTTCCCGGCGCGGAAGTCCTCGGGGGCGGCGTCGATGACGCGGTTGCAGTCCACGAAGGTGCGCGGGATGGCGCTCCGCAGGAGCGCGACCGACCGCGTGGGGGCGGCGGCGACGAGCGCCTCGGCGACCGCGAGGGCGACCTCGGGCGAGCCCACGTCGGTGTTCACGTGGAAGAAGTCCACGAGGTCGTCGTCGTACGCGCCGCGCAGGCGGGCGCGGAGGGCGCGGTAATCGGTTGTGCGCGTGGCGCCGTGGGGGAGCTCGATGGCGAGATCGGGCGCGCGCGCGGGGTCGGCGGTGGCGCCACGCACCACCTGGACGGTGCACACGCCGGGGACGGAGAGCGGGAGCGACATCCCCCCGACCTAGCGACCCGGACGCGCGCGGACAACCTTGCTCCCGCCCACGGCGCGCCTACAGCCACATGTGCAAACCCCCTGTGAGGTCACCCTGCGTGGCGTCGCGAGGTGGTACCCTGCCCGCCTTCGTGGGAGACGGATGGAAGGATCACGCGCGGACCGCATGCTGGTGGGGCTGATCAACGATCCGCGCGACCTCCCGTTCCTCTACTTGATCCTCGGTTGCTTTGCCGTGTCGCTGCTCGGGATCGGGCTCTTCTTCGTCGAGGGCGCGCTGTTCTGGCCGCTGGCCGTGGCGTGGTGGGCGGTGTGGGGGCTCGGCTTCCTCGACCGCTTCATCCTGATGCTCCACTGCACGTCCCACCGGCCGCTCTTCAAGAAATCCTGGATGAAGCACATCATCCCATGGGGGATCGGGCCGTTCTTCGGGCAGACGCCGCAGAGCTACTTCGTGCACCACATCGGCATGCACCACATCGAGGACAACCTCGCCGGGGACCTGTCGAGCACGATGCGCTACCGTCGTGACAGCATCCTTGGTTGGCTGCACTACGTGGGCTCCTTCCTCACCTCCGGCCTCCCCCGGCTCGCGGCGTACCACTGGCGGCGCCGCAGCCGGCACATGTTCTGGCGGCTGATCATCGGCGAGGGGACCTTCTGGACCGTGGTCGCGGCGCTCTTCCTCGTCGACGCGCGCGCCACCTTCGTGGTCTTCGTCGCGCCGGTCCTCGTGGTGCGGCTCCTCATGATGGCCGGGAACTGGGGCCAGCACGCCTTCATCGATCCGCTCGACCCGGCCGACCAGTACCGCAGCAGCATCACCTGCATCAACACCCGGTACAACGTCCGCTGCTTCAACGACGGCTACCACACGATGCACCACGTGAAGCCGCGCACGCACTGGACCGCGTACCCCTCCGAGTTCGAGAAGATGCGCGCCGAGTACGGCCGTCGCGACGCGATCGTCTTCGACGGCATCGACTTCTTCCAGGTGTGGTTCTTCCTCATGCTCGGACGGCGCGAGGCGCTCGCGCGCCGCTTCGTGCGCCTTCCCGGCGCGCCGGAGCGCACGGAGGCGGACGTCCTCGCCCTCTTCGAGGAGCGCCTCCGCCCCTTCCCGATGCCTGCCGCGAACGCCGCGCCGACGGCCTGAACGGACCGGGCGGCCGGCGCCTCCGCCCCCCCGGTCAAGAAATCGTCACACCATCCGCGCGGGCTCCGGGTATCCTCCCCCGCGAGCCACGGATGCCCATGCGCCTGTTTCCCCTCCTCCTCCTCGTCGCCTGCGAGATCGACAGCGGGCTCAACCCCAAGGACGACAACGGCGGCACCTTCGACCCCGGCGACACCGCCGACGTGCCGGTCGACACCGACGACACCGACCCGCCCCCCGCCGAGGAGTGCAACGGCCGCGACGACGACGGCGACGGGCTCGCGGACGAGGACTTCGAGGACCTCGACGGCAACGGCCGCGTCGACTGCCTCGACACGACCTGCCCGGCGCTCGACGTGGGCGACGCGGGGGCCGTCAGCATCAACGAGGAGTGCCAGGGCACGACCGGCGGCGGCACGGGCGGCGTCGAGGTGACCGACCCCTGGGCGGTCCGCACCAAGTGGACCTACCGCGGGCACCAGAACTCCTGGATGACGCCGGTGATCGGCAACCTCGACGACGACAACGGCGACGGCGTCATCGACGAGGACGACTCCCCGGAGGTCGTCATCAGCGCCGACAACCAGGTGGTCGCGCTCGACGGCGCGACCGGCACCATGAAGTGGAGCTACTCCGCCAACAGCATGGCGGGGACGACCATCGCCGACGTGGACGACGACGGGCACCCCGACGTCATCACCGCCAACAGCTCGGGCAAGACGATCGCGCTCGAGGGCGACGGCACGCTCAAGTGGACCGCGAACGACATGCTCATGTCGCTCAACTACATGCTCCACACCGTCGCGGACCTCGACGAGGACGGCGAGCCCGAGGTGCTCCACGACAACACCGTCCTCTCCGGCATGGACGGCTCCACGCTCTTCGACATGAGCGTCACCAACGGCGGCGGGCAGATCTACCGCCTCCCGGCGGTCGGCGACGTCGACCTCGACGGCGACCAGGAGGTCGCGATCGAGGGCGCGCTCTACGACAGCGACGGCTCGCTCCTCTGGGACACCGGCGAGGTCGGCACCTACGGCTTCTGGCCCATCATGATCCAGGCCGACTCCGACCCCGAGGCCGAGATCGGTTTCGTCGGCCAGAACTGGACGCTCTGGGATCACGACGGCACCCAGATCTACAGCGAGCGCTACAACACGACCGCCCAGCCCGGTCCGCCCTGCGCCGGCGACTTCGACGGCGACGGCACCGCCGAGGTGGCGTGGCCCGCGTACCAGAACTTCGTCGCCTACGAGCTCGACGGCACGCAGATGTGGTCGGTCCCGATGGACGACACCTCGGGCCTCGCCGGCTGCTCCGGCTACGACCTCAACAACGACGGCGCGCTCGAGATCCTCTTCGCGGACCAGTCGTCGTTCACGATCTTCGACGGCGCCACCGGCGCGGAGCTCTACGTCGACACGAACCACGCCTCGCCGACCATCTTCGAGTACCCGACCGTCGCCGACCTCGACGCGGACGGGCACGCCGAGATCGTCGTGGCTCACTACGGGTCGGGCTTCGCGGTGACGGCGTACGAGCACGACGGCGACGGCTGGCCCGCCGCGGGCAGCACTTGGGCCGTGCACGACTTCGCCATCACCAACATCAACCCCGACGGCTCCGTGCCCCGGAACCCCGAGGCGAGCTGGAACAAGTACAACGTGTACCGCGCGCGCGTCGCGGCGGACGACCCCTCCACGCCCGACCTCGCCGTCGACATCACCGACGTTTGCGTGGCGGACTGCGACTACGGCCCCGTGGCCGTCAGCGTGCAGGTGCGCAACGAGGGCGGCTCCGACGTGTCCGCCGGTGACGCCATCCTCACGCTGTACGCCCAGGACGGCGCCGGGCCGCGCGAGATCGCCACGTACACCCTGCCCGAGATCCTGGCGGGCGCGGTGCTCGAGGGCGTCCAGTTCGACCTCGCCCCGGCTGACATCGGGGAGTACGGGTTCTCCGCTACCGTGGACGCGGCGGACACCGTCAGCGAGTGTGTCGAAGACAACAACTCGGATGACTGGACCGACGTCTACTGCTTCTGATCTGCTTGGGGCGGGGGGGGGGGGGGGGGGCCCCCCCCCCCCCCCCCCCCCCCCCCCCC
>CAYWGD010000236.1:0-6976 GCA_964457335.1 uncultured Enterobacteriaceae bacterium
TTGACACCTGCGGCGGAAGCCGCAGGTGTCAATCCGCAATTCCTGACACCCGTTCCCCCCGATACGTGGCGGGGCCGCCGCTCGCGAGCAACGTCCCGCGGTGGTGGAGCGCTCGTGTGGGCACCGGTCGCGCGTGAGGCGCCTGGAGGGCGGCCGCGCTCCGCGCGGCCGGTCCCGGCCCCCGGCCGGGACCAAGCGGCTCTGCCGCGCGCCCGGAAGGGGCCGACCCCCGGGCCCTGCCCGGGGGGCACGCCCAGCTCCGCCCGTGCTGGGTTGGCGACCCATGCCACGGGAGCGACCCGCCGCGATCCTGCTCTCCGACGGCGCGCTCGATCTCGCCGGCGGCGTCGTGACGCGGGGGGACCGCGCGCTCACGCTGTCCGACCAGGAGCGTCGGCTCCTGGAGGTGCTGGCGGGGCGCGCCGGCTCGAACCGGAGACCATCGGCGCCGTGGGCGACGTGGACGACCCCCGGCCGGATTAGGCGTCGCGCATGCTGCTCCTGCTCGCCTGCGCCACCTCCGAGCCCGACACCTCGGCCCCCGTCGACACGGGCGGGGCCGACGACACCGGCGTGGTCGTCCCCTGGGACGGGCCGCTCGCCACGGCGCGCGGCGTCGCGGTGAACTTCGCGCTCGAGGGCGGCGTGCTCGTGGGCGCGTCGGTCGCGACGCTGGAGGTCCCCACCGCGACGGGGCTGACCGGCGAGGACGGCACCTTCGCGCTCGACGCGCCCGCGGGCGGGGAGGCGACGTTCGTGCTGACCAACCCCGGCGTGCCGCCCATCCAGACCGGCACGTTGGACGTCCCCACCGAGGGCATCGACGGCGTCACCTTCCAGGTGCCGGACGACGAGATGTACGAGCTGATGGCGGCCTTCTCGGGGGTCGAGCCCGACCCCGCGGCCTGCCAGATCGCCACCACGGTCACCTGCGCCGGCTGCGACATGTGGCACGGCGCGTTCCACGGCGAGCCCGGCGCCACCGTCACGATCGACCCGCCGCTCCCGGCGGAGCACGGCCCCGTCTACTTCTACCGGAACAGCACGAACGGCATCATCTGGCCGGACCCGGCGCTCGCCGAGACCACCGAGGACGGCGGGGTGCTGTTCCTGAACGTGCCGCCGGGCCGGTACACCCTGCGCGCGCACAAGGACGGCGTGTCCTTCGACGAGCGCAAGATGTGGTGCCGGGCCGGCTGGCTCGTGAACGCCTCGCCGCCCTACGGGGTGAACGTCCTCGCCGGCGGGTGAGCCGCACGGCCCCGTGTCAGACATCGGACAGATTCCGGCGGGCGGGCCGCCGGGTAGGACCGCCTCCCGCAGGCTACCCTCCGCGACGGAGCCCCCGATGCACGCCCACGTGCTCCTTCGAGACCCGGACGGGCGCGAGCACGAGCTCGTGCCCGGTGACCTCGTGGGGCGCGTGTGGTCCGCCGCGCTCCAGGTGGACGACGGGCGCGTGAGCGAGGCCCACGCGATGGTGAGCCTCCGCGAGGGACAGCTCCACCTGATCGCGCTCCGGGGCGCGCTCGCCGTGGACGGCAAGCCGCTGAGCCAGGTGCCGCTCCGCCCCGGCGAGCAGGTGCACCTCGCGCGCGGCATCGCGCTGGAGGTGGTGGAGGTGCACCTCCCGCCCGACGTGCTCGGCGTGGAGGGGCCCGACCTGCCGCGCCAGGTGCTGCCCGGCGTGTGCTCGATCCTCCTCGATCCGGTGCCGCCCGGGCACCCGAACGCGGGGCCGCGCGTGGCCCGCGGCTGGCGGGAGGACGCCCCGCTCCGCATCTGGACGACGGGCGACCGGTGGATGGCGCGCGACGCCGGCGGGGCGCGGCCGCTCGTGGCCGGCGACGAGATCGAGGTCGGCGGGCACCCGCTCCGCTTCGTGGCGATCCCGCTCCGGGACGCGGGCCCGCGCACCACGCGCCGCCACGGCGACCTCGAGGCGCCGGTGCGCATCGTGGCGCAGTTCGACACCGTGCACCTGCACCGCGACGGGGCGCCGCCGCTCGTGCTCTGCGGCCTGCAGGCGCGCCTCGTGTCGGAGCTCGTGGCGTGCGGCGGGCCGATCAGCTGGACCGCGCTCTCGGAGGAGCTCTGGCCGGACGAGCGGGAGGTGTACATCCGGCGCGGGCGGCTCGACACGCTGCTCTCGCGGGTGCGGCGCCGCGTGCGCGCGGCGGGCTTCCGCGCCGACCTCGTGCGGTCAGACGGCGCGGGCACCGTGGAGCTCCTGCTCTACGCGAACGACCGCGTGGAGGACCGTACCTGAGTGTCGGGGGTCTCCCGGCGCACGTTCGACCCGGTCAGCGGCGAGCAGGTCGCGGACACGCTGTCCGACGACGCGCGCCCGCCGCAGCACCCGGAGGGGGAGCGGTACGACCTGGGCGGGCTCCTCGGCCGGGGCGGGATGGGCGAGGTGCGGGTGGCCCGCGACACGCGCCTCGGCCGCGACGTCGCGATGAAGACGGCGCGCCCCGAGGCGCCCGACCTGGCGCGGCTGGCCCGCGAGGCCGCCATGACCGCGCGGCTCGAGCACCCGAGCATCATGCCCGTCTACGACGCGGGCACCGACGCCGAGGGGCTCCCGTACTACACGATGCGGCTGCTCCCCGGGCGCTCGCTCGCCGACGTGCTCCGGGAGAACCCGCCCGGGCCGGAGCGCCTCCGCCTCGTGCGCCACCTCGTCGACGCCGCCGAGGCCATCGCGTACGCGCACGGCCGCGGCGTGCTCCACCGGGATCTGAAGCCCGCGAACGTGATGGTGGGCGCGTTCGGCGAGACGGTGGTGGCCGACTGGGGGCTCGCGTGCACGCTCGCGGAGGCGGCCCAGCCCCGCGCCGGGGGCGCCGGCACGCCCGGGTACATGAGCCCCGAGCAGGCGAAGGGCGCGCCGCTCGACGGCCGCACCGACGTGTACGGGCTCGGCGCCGCGCTCTACGAGCTCCTCGTGGGGGAGCCGCCGCCGCCCGAGGCCATCCCCCCGGTGCGGACCCGCGCGCCCGACGCTCCGCCGGCGCTCGCGGCCATCGCCGACCGCGCGCTCCAGGCCGACGCCGCGGACCGGTACCCCTCCGCGCGCGCCTTCGCCGACGACCTCCTCGCCTGGTACGAAGGGCGCCGCGTCTCCGCGCACGCCTACACGGTCCGGGAGCTGGTCGCGCTCCTCGCCGCGGCGTGGCGGGTGCCGCTGATCGTCGCGACGGTGGGCGTGTCGGCGCTGGCCCTGGCCGTGGGTGTCGGTTGGTGGCGGACGGCCGTGGAGCAGGACCGCGCCGTGGCGTCGGAGGCCGAGGCCGTCACGGCGCGGCGGGCGGAGGCGGAGGCGCTGGGGCGGGCGCTGGTCGCCCAGGCGCGCGTCGCGGCCGCGGACGGGCGCGCGATGGAGGCCGAGGTGCTCGCGGCGAACGCGCTCCTCCGCATGGAGTCGCCCGAGGCCCGCGGCGTGCTCGCCCGCTTCGCGCGCACGCCCCGCTTCGCCCGGATCCGGTCCGGCGCCCCGCTCCCGGCGTGCCGCTCCCGCGCGCTGAGCGCCGACGGCTCGCGGCTCGTCTGCCTGACCGACGCGCACGCCCTCCTCCTCGACCCCACCACCGCGGCGGAGCTCGGCCGCGCGACCGGGACGTTCAACTACGCGGGCTTCGCCGCGCTCGACCGGGTGCTCCTGACCGACGCCGCGGGCGCCGGCTGGGACTGGACGCCCCCCGCGGCGCCGCGCCTCGTCCCCGGGCTGGAGGTGCCCCGCCCGGGGTTCGGGACCTCCCTGGCGCCGGGGCGGATCGTGGCGGCGCAGGGCAGCTCCGACATCGTCTTGGACCTCGCCGCCGGCACCTTCGTCAAGGCGCGCGCGTGCGGGCTCGGCAACGTGAGCGTCGCGGTCGCGATGCGGGCGGACGGCACCCTGCTCGTCGCCTGCGACGACCGCCGCGTCGTCCGGGCGGTGCCGGGGGAGACCGGCACCCTCATCGCGGAGCTGTCGGCCGAGGAGGGGCCGCCGCTCGAGGTCGAGCCGTACGGCGACGGGCTGCTCGTCGCGACCGCGCGCGGCTGGGTGATCGCGCTCGGGCCGGACGGCGAGCGGCGGGGGGCGCGCCGCCTCGGGGCCGACGCGGCGCGGCGGCTGCGGGCCCACGGCGATCGCGTGGCGATCGCGGCGCAGGACGGGACCGTGCACGTCTGGGAGCCCGCCCGCGACGAGCTCCTCGCCCGCCTGAACGCCCCTTCGGCCGAGCTCGCCTGGCTGGCCGACGGGCTCGTGCGCGTGGTGACCGACCGGGCCGAGGACCGCCAGGTCCCCGAGGGGCCGAGCTCCCACGTCGTCCAGGTGCGGGCGGGCGTGGCGGGCATCGCGTTCGATCCGACGGGCGAGCGGCTCGCCGTGGCCGTCGGCGACGGCTCGGTGCACGTCGTGGACGTGCCTGCCACGCGGGTGGAGCAGACGTGGCGGTGGCAGGAGCAGGTGGCCAAGGACGTGGCCTGGAGCCCCGACGGGCGGCGGCTCGCGGTCGCGACGGCGGGGGGCGACGCGCTGCGGGTGCTGGAGGTGCCGAGCGGGCGGGTGGTGGCGGAGATGCGCGACGTGACGGCGCGTCGCGTGTCCTGGACGCCTGCCGGGCTCCTCGTCGCGACCTACACCTACGACTTCCGCTTCTGGCCCACCCCCGGGCAGGGCGAGGCCGAGACGATCGCCGCCCGGCAGGTCGTCGAGCTGGAGGTCGACGGCGACGAGGGCGCCGCCATCGACCTCGAGGACGGCGTGTACCGCGTGTCGGGCGGCCCGCGTCCGGCGCTCCGGCCCCTGGCGCACTACCCCCGGGCGAACGCCGTCGCGCCGCTCGGCGACGACGTCCTGGTCGGCACCCGCACCACCCTCGTGCGGTTCGACCCGTCGGGGGCCATCCGCCGCGAGATCCCCATCCCGAACGGCGTGATCGACCTCGCGGTGTCGCCGGACCGCCGCCTGATCGCGATGGGGCACCTCGACGGCACGGCCACGATCTGGGCGGCCGACGGCGACGCGCCGCTCGCCCGGCTGGAGGGCCACGCCGCGCGGGTGTCGGCGGTGGCGTTCTCCCCGGACGGCCGGCGGATCGCGACGGGCGCGTGGGACGACACCGTGCGCTTCTGGTCGATCGAGGAGCTCGAGGCCCCGGCCGCGGAGCTCGTCGCGCGCGTCGAGGGCGTCTGGGGCCGCGACCTGGACGCGGTCCTGGCGGCGCCGCGGTGAGGATGTGCCGAGCGGGCCGATCAGGCCTGCCGGGCCCGCGCCGACCACGTCAGGGGGCCCAGGGCCAGGAGCGCGAGCAGCGCCCCGTACGCGAACGCGGCTTCCGGGCCCGAAACGGTCCAGATGCCGCCGAACAGGAGCCCGGCCGGCAGCGCGACGAGCCCGGTGACGAGGTTGTACCAGCCGAGCGCGGTCCCGGTGGCGCCCTCGGAGAGCTCGGCGGCCACGGCGCGCTCCGCCCCCTCCGTGAGCCCGTGGTAGAGCCCGTAGACGACGAACAGCGCGACGAAGGCGGGCGTCGACTCCGCGAAGGCGAAGGCCGCGTAGATCGTCGCCGCGACCACCCACCCCGCGCCGATCACGCGCCGCCGGCCGAGCCGATCGGCGAGCGGGCCCGCCCCTGCCGACGCGATCGCCTTCACGACGTGCAGCGCCATCCAGAGCGCGGGCAGGAGCGCGGTCGGGACGCCGCGGGTGCCGGCCTGCAGGAGGAGGAAGCCGTCGGTCGCGTGGCCGAGGCCGAAGAGGCCGACCGCGGCGAGGAAGGCGCGGAGGCGGCCGGCGGGCGGCGCGTCGGGGAGGACCGGGCGGCGCGTGGGGCTCGGGTCGGGGGGCGTGGCGACCGGCCCGGCGTCGGGGTCGCGCACGACCAGGGCGATGACGACGAGCCCCACGAGCGAGGGCACGACACTCCACGAGAAGATCGTCCGCAGGTCCTCGACGCCCGCGGCGAGGAGCAGTGACGCGGCGAGCGCGCCGATCACCGCGCCGGTGTGGTCGAGCGCCCGGTGGAAACCGAAGACCGACCCGAGGCGGTCCGCGGGGGCGCTCCGGGCGAGGAGCGCGTCGCGGGGGCTCGTGCGCAGGCCCTTGCCGATGCGGTCCACGATGCGCGCCACGAGCACCATCCCGGGCCCCGTCGCGAGCGCCAGCACCGGGCGCGTGGCCGCGGCGACGGCGTAGCCGCCGAACACCATCCCCACGCGGTGCCCGAAGCGGTCGGAGAGCCGGCCCGACACGAGCTTGAGCACGCTCCCGGTCGCGTCGGCCGCGCCCTCCACGAGCCCGAGGACCGCGGGGGCGCCACCCAGGGTCACGGTCAGGAAGATCGGGAAGAGCGGCGCGATCATCTCCGACGCCGCGTCGTTGAGCAGGCTCACCAGCCCGAGCGCGAGCACGTTCCGGGTGAGCCAGGGCGGGCGGGCCATGCCGGCGGTTATCGCGCGGCCGGCCCGCCTGGAACGCTGTCTACCGCGCGGGCGCTACTCCACGCGGGTGAGGTCGACCGTCACGTCCGACCAGGCGTAGTACCACTCGCCGCCGGAGGTGAAGCTGCCGGCGGGCACCCGAAGGTTCATCGTGTCGCCGGAGATGCTCGCCGAGAAGGTCGTCGTGCCGGACACGCCCGCGGCGGTCACGTCGATGAGGACGCTGCCGGACCAGGCGGTCGCGTCGAGCGTGTCGCCCTCGAACGTCCAGGTGGACGTGCTCATGCCCGACGCTGCGCAGATGATCGAGGCGGTGCCCATCGGGGCGGTCGTGTTGTCCTCCGGGAGCTCGACCGTGAGCGTGCCCGCCGCGCAGGTGCCGGACAGCGGGATGAAGCCGCCCTCCTCGAGCGAGGCGTTGAAGTCGCCCTCCCAGGTGCCGGCCCACGGCGTCGCGCTGGTGCCGGTCTCGCCGGTCTCGCCGGTCTCGCCGGTCTCGCCGGTCTCGCCGGTCTCGCCGGTCTCGCCGGTCTCGCCGGTCTCG
>CAYWGD010000237.1:0-6896 GCA_964457335.1 uncultured Enterobacteriaceae bacterium
GCCTCGGCTTCCGCGAGCCGGCGCGCCGCCAGCTCGGCCCGCTCGCGGTCGTTCCGCCGCGCGGCGCGGTCCCGCAAGGCCGCCATGCGCGCGAGGTCGTCCCGCGTCGCGGCCGCGCGCTGCAGGAGCCGGTCCCGGGCCGCCGCGTCGAGCTGGAAGTCGAGCCCGTCCTCCACGGGCGGCACCGCCGCGGGCTCGCTCGGCTGCCCGGCCACCACGCGCCCGGCGGCCCGCGCCCACGCGACGACGCCCCCGACCAGCCCCTCCCCCGCACGATCCCGCCCGTCCGCCTCGTCGCCCCGCGGCGTCGCCCCGGTGACCTCCCCGCCTCCGGCGACCACCCGCTCCGCGACGCCCGTAGCCCCGTCCCGCTCGCCCGCGCGCTCCCCGGGCCCCTCCGCCCCGTCCGTCCGCGCGAGCGCGCCCGTCTCTTCGAGCCCCCCGCCGCGCCCCCCGGGGCCTCCCCCATCCCGCCGCGCGCCGTCCCGCTCCGCACGCACCCGCGCCGCGACCCGCCCCATCGCGCCCGTCACGACGCGCGCGCCGGCTTCGCTCGCGAGCACGAGCCGCGCCGCGCTCCCCGGCTCCCACCCCAGCGCCGTCAGCCGCTCCCGGTGCGCCCGCGCCGCCTCCGCGGACACCCGGGCCCCCCGGAGCGCCACAGCCTCCGGCAGCCAGGCGCCGATCGCCACCCCGCGCAGGTCCGCCCGCCGCAGGTCCGCGTCCGCGAGCCGGGGGGTCCCCGTCGCGCCGACCAGCGCCGCCTCCAGGAGCCGCGCCCCACCGAGGTCGGCACCGTCGAGGTCCGCGTCGTCGAGGACCGCCCGCTCGAGCGACGCCCCCCGCAGGGTCGCCCCGCCGAGCCGCGCCCGATCCAGCCGCGCGCCCGCGCCGCGCACCCCGGGGAGCTCCGCCCCCTCGAGCCGCGCCTCGCGCCACTCCGCGCCCTCGAGGCGCGCGCCGCCCGCCTTCAGCCCTCCGGCGTCCACCGCGTACGCGCGCGTGCGACGCAGGTCCGCGTCGCGGAGGTCCGCGCCGACGAGCCGCGCGCCGTCGAGCTCCGCGTCGCGGAGGTCCGCGCCCGCGAGCCGCGCCTCCGACAGGTCCGCCCCCCGAAGGTCGGCCTCGCGCAGATCTCGTCGCGCGAGATCCACACCTCGTAGATTCGCGCCCCGCAGATCGGCCCCCGCGAGAGGCAGCTCCGCCAGCGACACGTCGCGCAGGTCCGCGCCGCGGAGGCTCGTTCGGGGGGATCGGAGCGCCACGCGCGCATCGTAGCGCAGGCGGCCCCACCTGCGCCGCCGCGCGGCACGCTTCCTGCACTGGATTCGATGGCGGGCGGCGTATAGTCAGGCGCCTCCGCCCGCTCCTCTTCCCGCCTCGACTCCCCTTCCTCCCCGGTCTTCCCCATGGACAAGCTCGTCATCTCCGGTGGCCACCCCCTCTCGGGCGTCGTCCCCGTCTCCGGCGCCAAGAACGCCGCGCTCCCCATCCTCATCTCCACCATCGTGGCGCCGGGCGAGCACCGCCTCGCGAACGTCCCCGACCTCGTCGACGTCTCCTCGATGCTCTCGCTGCTCGGCCGCGTCGGCTGCCCGTCGCTCGTGGGCCCCGTCGTCCGCATCGACACCTCCCGCGTGACCTTCAACGAGGCCCCCTACGACCTCGTCCGCAAGATGCGCGCGTCCGTGCTCGCCCTCGGCCCGCTCCTGGCGCG
The DNA here is from genome assembly GCA_964457335.1 of uncultured Enterobacteriaceae bacterium. Taxonomy (GTDB): domain Bacteria; phylum Myxococcota_A; class UBA796; order UBA796; family SXON01; genus CAJBVW01. The sequence continues at coordinate 1,718 of CAYWGD010000237.1, forward strand.
TTGCGGCGAAGCCCACGTCTCGCTGCCCGGCGGCTGCGCCATCGGCGTGCGCCCGATCGACCAGCACCTCAAGGCGCTCGAGGCGCTCGGCTGCCGCTTCGAGCTCGAAGGCGGCTACGTGCACGGCCGCGTCGACCGCCTGCGCGGCGCGCACTTCCGCTTCGACGTGACCACCGTCACCGGCACCGAGAACGTGCTGATGGCCGCCGTGCTCGCCGAGGGCGACACCGTGCTCGAGAACGCCGCGGCCGAGCCGGAGGTCGAGGACCTCGCGCGCTTCCTGAACGGCATGGGCGCGAAGATCGAGGGCGCCGGCACCGACCGCATCACGATCTCCGGCGTGCCCACCCTGCGGCCGGCGGTGCGCCCCTACCGCATCCTCCCCGACCGCATCGAGGCCGGCACCTACCTCGTCGCGGGCGCGATCACCGGCGGCGACGTGCGCTGCGAGGGTGCCGACGCCACCGACCTCGCCCCGGTGCTGTCCGCGCTGGAGGCCGCCGGCTGCGGCGTCGAGCGCGGCGACGGCTTCGTGCGCGCCTGGCGCAACGGCCCCATCGGCGCCATCGACATCGAGACGCGCCCGCACCCCGGCTTCCCGACCGACATGCAGGCGCAGTTCATGGCGCTCCTCTGCCTCGCGCAGGGCAGCTCGCGCATCCGCGAGACCATCTTCGAGAACCGCTTCATGCACGCCGCGGAGCTCCTCCGCCTCGGCGCGCACATCGACATCGACGGCAACCTCGCCACCGTGCACGGCGCGGACCACCTCTCCGGCGCCACCGTCATGGCCACGGACCTGCGCGCCTCCGCGTCGCTCGTCATCGCCGGCCTCGCCGCGCGCGGCACCACCGAGGTCCTGCGCCTCTACCACCTCGATCGCGGCTACGAGCGCCTCGAGGAGAAGCTCGGCGCCCTCGGCGCCGTCGTGCGCCGCGCCGGCGAGGGTCGCCCCGCCTCCCAGGCGGCGGCCGGGTAGCGGTCCGGGGTCTTCTTCTTGGGACAGGGGGGCGCAGCCCCCCCGTAACGCCCCCGGCGGGGGGCCTCGGCCCCCCGCGCCCCCCGGCGCGGAGCGCGCGGAACGCCCCGCGCGAGGAGCCTGGAAGGCGGCCGCCGGAGGCGGCCGGTCCGCCCGTCCCCGGGCGGACCGAGCGGCCGCGCCGCGAGCCTGGAAGGGTCCGGCCCGCCGTCTTCGGCGGGACGCGCCCGGAGGCATCAGAGGGTGTCAGGAATTGCGGATTGACACCTGCGTGGTCAGCGGTGCCAGGAGCATGGGTGTCAGGAATTGCGGATTGACACCTACGGTCACGTCTCCGCGTCCACGGCCCCGCTCGGGTTAGGCATGGGTGTCAGGAATTGCGGATTGACACCTACGGTCACGTCTCCGCGTCCACGGCCCCGCTCGGGTTAGACTGCTGCTCATGGAAACCCGGCGTCCCGAGCCTCGGACCGCAGTGCTCACGTCCGCGCGCAACGTCGCGCGGGACACGTTCGTGTACCGACTCCAGCTCGACCAGCCCCTGCCCTTCCAGGCCGGGCAGTTCGTGAACCTGGCGGTTCCCGACGCGAAGCCGCGCGGGGAGCGCAGCTACAGCGTGTGGTCGAGCCCGCTGGACCCCTCCTTCCTCGACCTGTGCATCAAGCTCTTCGAGGGCGGCGCGGCGAGCGAGTACCTGCGCGTGTCGCAGCTCGGGGACGCGATGGACGTGCGCGGGCCCTTCGGCATCTTCACGCTCAAGCCCGACGTCGACTCGGTGGTGTTCGTCGCGACCGCGACGGGGCTCGCGCCCTTCCGGAGCATGCTGGAGGTGGCGGCGGACGCGCGTGATCCGCGCCCCTTCCGCGTCTACTTCGGGGTGCGCTCCCAGGAGGACCTCTTCGCGCTCGAGGATCTCGAGCGCTACGCGGCGGCGCTCCCCGACTTCGCGTACACGGTGTGCCTCTCGCGCCCCGAGCCCGGCTGGAAGGGCTTCACCGGGCGCGTCACGGCCGCGCTCGCGCGCGACTATCCCAGGCCCGCGGACCACTTCTACCTCTGCGGCAACGGCGCGATGATCGAGGAGACGCGAGCCCTGCTGAAGGAGCGCGGGCTCGACCGGAAGCGAATCCACGTGGAGAAATATTACTGAGCTTCACGAGGTAGGACGCCCGCAGGTCGGAAACCTGCGTCCGCGCGCTCCGGGCACGCGTGCTCGTGCCCCTGGCCCTGCGACGGGCCGCGCCGTAGAGGATCGCGCGAATGGCCATCCCCCGCCACATCGTGGACGAGGTCCGCTCGCGCACCGACATCGCGGAAGTGGTCGGTCGTACGGTCACGCTTCGGCGTGCCGGACGCAATTACAGCGGCCTCTGCCCCTTCCACAACGAGAAGACGCCCTCGTTCAACGTGGTGCCGGACAAGGGGATCTTCCACTGCTTCGGGTGCGGCGAGGGTGGCGACGTCTTCGCGTTCCTCATGAAGACGCGCGGCGTGAGCTTCTTCGAGGCCGTGAAGGAGCTCGGGGACGCCGCGGGCGTGGTCGTGGAGGAGCGGGAGCTCTCGAACGAGGAGCGGCAGCGCCTCCAGCGGCGAGCCGACCTCTACGACGTCACCGAGCTTGCGGCGCGCTTCTTCTCCGACACGCTGCTGGCGCGGCCGGAGGGCCAGCCGGGGCGGGAGTACCTCGCGTCCCGCGGGATCTCGCTGGAGACGCAGCAGAAGTACCGGCTGGGCTTCGCGCCGGACAGTTGGGACCGGCTCGCCACCCACCTGCACAAGAACCGCATCCCTGCCCAGCTCGCCGTCTCCGCGCGCGTCCTCGGCAAGTCGGACCGCTCGGACCGCGTGTACGACCTGTTCCGGAACCGCGTGATCTTCCCCATCCTGGACGACCGCGGGCGCGTGGTGGCGTTCGGCGGCCGGCTCCTCCCGGGCGGCGGTGACGGGCCCAAGTACCTGAACTCGCCCGAGTCCGACGTCTACAACAAGTCCCGGACGCTGTACGGGCTGTCGTGGGCGCGCCTCGCGGTGCAACGCAAGGACCGGCTCATCCTGGTCGAGGGTTACTTCGACGCGGTGTCGCTCTGGCAGGCGGGCTTCGAGGAGGCGGTCGCGACGTGCGGCACCGCGCTCACGCCGGCGCACCTCGAGGTCGTGTCGCGGCTCACCCGGAAGGTGGTGGCGTTGTTCGACGGCGACGAGGCGGGCCTGAAGGCGGCCACGAAGTCGATGGAGCTGTTCCTCGACGCGGGCGTGGAGGCGCGGCGGCTCGAGCTCGGCGCCGCCAAGGATCCGGACGAGTTCATCCAGAAGAACGGCGCCGAGGCCTTCGAGACCGCGCTCTCGCACAGCGTGCCGCTGCTCGAGCTCGTGCTCCAACGCACGATCCTGCGCGAGGGGTCGACGGCGTCGGGGCGCGCGCGGGCGCTCGAGTCGGTGGTCCCGATCTTCCGGCGCCTGTCCCGCTCCGTGCGGAGCCAGGCAGAGGGCCTCGCGGCGCAGCTGTTGGGCGTGAGCGTGGCCGAGCTGCACGAGCGCGTGGGCGCGATCGAGGACGCGCCGACCGCCGTGCCGTCGGTGTCGGCCGCCCCGCCGCGCTGGGTGCCGTCGCGAGAGCTCGCGCACCTGCTCTGGCTGCTCCTGCACTTTCCGGCCCAGGTTGCGCCCGTTCTCGCCGACGCGGACCCCGAGCTCCTCACGGACCGGCGGTCGGTCCTGGAGGCGATCGTGGCCCTGGCCGGTGGCGCGTCGCTCGCCGAGGTCGCCGATTCGGGTCGGGACGCAGACCTCGCGCGCGCCCTCCGCACCATCGCGGCCCGACCGGCCGAATACACGGAAGAACGCGCAGAATCTGCCACGCGCCAACTTCTGGCGAAGTTGGAGAGCGCTCGCATCGAGGCGCGGATCATCACGATCAACGCACGGATAGCCGCTTGCCTGACAAGCGGAGACAAGTCAAGTTACCGCTCGCTCGCGCAAGAGGTCATCCAGCTCAAGCAGCGGCAGACCGCCCTGAATGCAATCGTGGCCGGCCGCGCACCCCGCGGGCCGGGTCCGTCCTAATCCCCGACTCCCGCCGAGAGGAAATTCCCACATGATGCTGAAGGACAAGGATCTCAAGGAGGTCCAGGCGCTCATCGACATGGGGAAGAAGCGCGGGTACGTCACCTACGAGGAGGTCAGCAACTTCCTCCCGATGCACCTCATCTCCTCCGACAACTTCGACGACGTGATGATCATGTTCTCGGAGATGGACATCGAGGTCGTCAACCAGGCCAAGAAGCGCGCGGAGGCCGAGCGCCGCGGGGCCCAGGTCGAGGAGAAGAAGGTCAGCGAGACGACGCCGACCGGCCGCAGCAACGACCCCGTGCGGATGTACCTGCGCAAGATGGGATCGGTGAGCCTGCTCTCGCGCGAAGGCGAGATCGAGATCGCGAAGCGCATCGAGGAGGGGGAGATCCTGGTGAAGCGCCTGACGCTCACCTCCCCGCTCGCGATCGGCATCGTGAAGGCGCTCGTGGCCGAGGACGAGGATCGCATGCAGAAGGCGATCCGCTCGGGCAAGAAGCCGCGCAAGACGAAGACCAAGGCCGGGCAGACGCTCGACCAGGTGCTCGCCGACATGGAGACCTTCCACGAGCAGCGCCGCGCGCTCCGCAAGGAGGTCGAGCGGCTCAAGGGCTCGGAGAAGGTCGAGCCGGTCCAGACCGCGCTCACCGAGGTCGAGGACGGCATCCTCGCGCTGCTCGACACGCTCGAGCTCGAGAAGCGCCACACGACCGACATCTCGAAGCAGATCCACGAAGGCTGGGGCGTGGTCGGCGTCTGCGAGCGCGAGATCGAGCGCGTCGCGCGCGAGGCCGGGCTGCCCGTCCGGGAGCTCCGGCGCTCCATCCGCCGCGTCCGCCGCACGCCCGAGCGCGGCGGCAGCGAGCTGGTCGAGGAGACCGGCATCGACGAGAACCGCTGGGCGGAGTTCGACAGCCGGGTGCGCCGCGAGCTGCGGAAGATCCGCAAGGTCGAGGAGGACCTCAACGTCGATCGCGAGGAGCTCAAGCAGCTCGCGCGCGAGCTCAAGCGCGGCGAGGCGATGGCCGAGCAGGCGAAGGCCGAGCTCATCGAGGCGAACCTCCGCCTCGTCGTCTCGATCGCCAAGAAGTACACCAACCGCGGCCTGCAGTTCCTGGACCTCATCCAGGA
>CAYWGD010000238.1:0-6619 GCA_964457335.1 uncultured Enterobacteriaceae bacterium
CAGGACGCCATCTCCCGTCGAGCCTCCACGTGGTTGTTGGCACGAGGCGGGAGGGCACGATCGCGTAGATCAACGACACGGGCGGCGCAATTTCTGAGCTCGGCTACAGCTCCGTCTGGCACGCCGCGGGAATGGGCTTCCTTGGCGTGAAGAAATACGGCGAGAGCCCCGGCGGGTGTGCTTTCGCGGGCACTGGCGCTGAGGAGGTCACAGCCGAGAGCGTCCACGTGGCACTCCGGCCCCAGCGCCAATTACACGTCGCCACGTAGGCGTCGTCGAAGCTCACAGTGAATTCGTCGATGCAGGGCCACTGGACCGTGACGTGGCTGGGCGTGTAGTCGGGCCAGAAGTACCGTTGAGCGGTCACGACGTACTGCCCTCGCCGAAGCTCGACAATGAAATGGTCGGACCGGGTCACGGGAACCGGCACGCGGGTGACCTTCACGTCGAACGGGGCAATCCCAGGGTCGAACGTTGCCGAGGCGACGACCGTACCCTGGCGCCACCAATAGAAGAGCGCCCCCGAGGCGATCACCGCCAACAGGGCGCCGGGGAGGAGTGCCGGCCGTAAGACGCGGTGTAGGAGGGCGAATCTCATCAGGGGGTCCGAGGGCACAACGGAGGATAACGCGCCGAACGAATGGGCGCCCCGGCGTCATCGACGGGGGACGCGTGTCCACCGAGCGCACGCGACACCGCTGAGAACCGCGGCCTTGCTTCGTGCGCGCGGGCCGACATTTTTCCGCGTGTCGGCGGGAACTGAGCAGCACGTCGTGCAGTTCTGCGCCGGAGCGGCGGCTCACCCCCTGGGGATGGAATCAACGGTCTGCTGGCGGGCGGATGCAGGTGATCCGTAGGGCGGTGCCTATCGCGCCGGCAACGCGGCGGGGCCCGGGGTTCACTGCGCGCCCGACGAACGCCCGCGCGCGGCCTGACGGAGGTCCGACTCCGACGCTTCTCCCGCCCCGCGATGGAACAACCGACTGAATCGGGTGGCACCGCGCTTGCTGACCGCGCCGTGCCGTGTCCTGCGTCATTCGAGCTCCGAACCTGGGCGCCGAGTGGTGTACCCTTCCACCCGGAGGCCGCATGCTCTTCTTCGGTCCCGCGTTCGGCGCGGAGGTGGTCGTGTTCGGTGACTCGTGGGCGGAGGGCGCCGCGGACGAGCTCGAAGACGTGCTACACGATCGCGGCTACCGCGACCTCGACGTGGATCCCCGGGGCGTCGGCGGCACGACGGCGGAGTACTGGGCGGGCGCGCCGACCGCGCTCCCCGACGCCGTCAGCGCCAACCCGGACGCCCGCTGGGTGTGGCTGTCGATCGGCGGCAACGACCTGTTCGCGCACTACCTCGCGGGCAACGGCGCCAACAATGCCGCGGACCTAAACGCGCACCTCCGCGTGATGCTCGACGCCCTGTTCGCCGCGCACCCGGACGTGAAGGTGGTCTCCTTCGGCTACGACTTCGTCAACTTCGAGCAGTCCGAGGAGTGCATCCTCACGGCGTGGACGTACTTCGGCACATCGATCACCACGGGCGTGGTGAACCAGTACTTCCTCGACCAGATCGGCGGCACTCTCGCGAACATCGCGACGGACTACCCGAACTTCACCTACACGGACACCGTGTGGGGCGCGCTCCAGGAGGCGGGCGGCGTGGCGGGCGCGCCCAACGTGTACCTGCCGAGCCCCTCCGCGTACATGTCCGACTGCATCCACCCGACGAGCCAGGGGTACACCATCGTGCACGAGGCGTGGGTGGACACCTACTGGGGCGTGGACGCGCCCACCGTGGCCATCGACGGGCCGACCGACGCGTGCGTGGGCGACACGCTGACCCTGACCGCGGCGACCTCGGGCGCGGAGCGCGTGTCGTGGACAGTCGACGGCGTCGCGGCGGGGACGGGGGAGACGCTCGTGCTCGCGACGGACACGCCCGGCGCGCGGGCGGTGGCGGTGCGCGCGGACGCGGGCGCCTGGGACGACAGCGACGAGGCGACGGTGAACGTGTGGGCCGCGCCGGCGCCGGTCATCGACGGCCCGGACGCGGTGGTCGCCGAGGTCGCGGCCACGTTCCAGGTGGCGCTCGTCGACGGCGAGACGGCGGCCTGGTCGGCTCCCGGCGGCACCGTGGTGGACGAGGACGGCGGCGCCCTCGTGGTGCGGTGGGACGACCCCGGCGACTACGTCGTGACCGTCGAGGTGACCTCGCCGGGCGGCTGCGCGGCGGAGACACAAGTGGCCGTCGTGGTGACACAGGCCGCGGGCGACGACACGGACGGCGACACGGACGGGCCCGACGACAACGACACGGGCGACGGGGCACCCGCCGCGGACGGGGGTGGATGCGGGTGCGCAGCCGAGGGACCCACGGCGCTCTGGCTTTCCGCCGGCCTCGCCGGGCTCCTCCTCGCCCGGCGGAGAGGAGTCAGGTATCGCCGTCGTGACGCGTGATCGTGGACCCTCGACGCCCGGGAGACGGCGCCCCGTCGAATAACTGGCCGACGTGCTGCTCAGTTCGGGCGAAGACGCCCGAACTGGCCCGGGCGCTCGGAGCATAGCCGTAGTTCTCGGCCTCGTCGAGGAGCGCCCGGGACATGCGCTCCCGGGCGAAGACGCCCGGGACCGGCGGCCAAGATGGCCCCGCGCGAAGACGCGCGGGAGGCCGCCTGCGCACGTCAGCAGTCGTCTTCGCGTTATTCGACAGGGCGCCATCTCCCGCCGAACTCGTGACGTTTGTGGCAGCTATCCGACTCCGGGCAACAGCGATCTCTCACGGTCATAAGTAGCAAATCCTTCTTCAGCGTTGCCTTCAAGGATGCAGAACATCATGTAGGAAATCTGCGCGATCCACGACGAGGACCTTTATCTCCTGGTCCGAGGCGAGCCCGTTTCGGCGGAGCATGCCTTCAGGATTCACGCCCCAAGCCCGCGCGAGGTGGCAGATGCTCCAGAATGTCAACCACCTCCCTGTCGACAGACTCACGGAGAGGGAGGGCGCGAGGATTCGTGCACACGCCATCACCTCGTCGAACGCCCACTGTCGTAACCCGCCGTACGGGCGCAGCATGCCAAGAAACCCGCTTCTTCCATCTAGGACGTGAACCTCCCTGTGAGCGCCGGAGTGGAACATGAAGCAACTCCTTGGCCTGTTCGCGAGTAAGTTCACCCATTCTCAAGATCTCCGTCGGTTGACGATACCGTTCACCCGAAGCTCGCCCAGTGGTTTCGTTGGACCACGCCTTTCGGCGGGGCCGCACATCCCGGGCGTGACCAAGAGCCTTCTCGTGCTCCGGCGCGCGGCCCGCTCTGTTGATCCGCCTCAGCGGCACGGCGGCCAGTTTGTGGCAGCCTCGGTCAGTCCGCGTAGGCTCTCATCCGCGAACGGAAGCCAAGCACCACCGCCTGGAGCTCGGTGATGTCATGGATCACCGTATCCGCACCGCACCGCTCCATCTCTTCCGGGCGGAGTGCTCCCCACGTCACACCGACCGTGTACACTCCCGCCGCGCGGCCAGACTCGACGTCGTGCGAGGAGTCCCCAACGAACAGTGCGTTCTCTGGGGCAGCGCCGAGGAGGGCCAGCGCCCGTTGAACTGGCTCGGGGTGCGGCTTGTGGCGCTCGCAGCTATCCATGCCTACGATCACGTGGATTTCGTCGGCGAGCCCCACCAGTTCCAGCGCGCGGACGGCCATGAGCTCGCCCTTGCTGGTTACGAGCGCCATCGCGTGGTTATCGCGAGCGAACGCCCGAATCGCTTCGACCACGCCCTGGTAGGCCGTGACCAGCTGATCGTGATGAACCGATTGAAACTCGCGATACCGAGCCACCAGCCGCTCCACTTCCGTCTCGTCGGCAGTGTAGTCCCGGAACATCGCGCGCAGCGGCCGACCGATCCCCGCCCGCCATTCGTCGTCGGTCGGCACGCGGCCCGCCGCGAAGTCGAGGAAGGCAAACCTCGCCGAGCCGAGGATCAGCTCCATCGAGTCGATCAGGGTGCCGTCGAGGTCGAAGAGCAGCGCGGGCAGGCGGGGGGCGGGGGGGCCGGAGATCATGCGCGCCCCCATATGACGCGATCGCCCGAGACGCGCGGGCGGGCGGCCAAGATGGCCCGCGGCGCCGAAGGCGACACCCATGGAGACCGCCTGCGCACGTCGGCAGCCGGCTTCACGCTCTTCGACAGGGCGCCATCTCCCCTCGAACTCGAGAGGTTGCGGAGTTGGCGACCTGTCCGTGTATGAACTCCATCCTCCGACGGAGGCGAACAACGCCCGACTCGCCGAGCACCTCGCAGTGGCGGAGCGGCTCATCGAGGAACGGCCCCTCCCCGCGCGAGGGACGGCCAGCAACTGGCTGGTGGGACGGGCGAACCGCGGCGTGGGCTGTGGGTTCGCGGGGACCAGCCGCTTCACCTCGGGCAGCCAGTCCTCGACCGTCGAGGGCTGCTGCTGCGGCACGACGCGCGGCAGGCAGGTTCGTCGATCGCCCGGGAGTGCGACGCCACGCGGGCGTCGTCGATCCAGATGTCGACCGCGTCGGGCGTGGCCAAGTTATTTGACGGAGCGGCGTTTCGCGCGCGCCGAGGCTCCACAAAAGCGTGGCCGCGCCTGACGTGTGACGTGAGCCTCCCGTGCTCCCGCTTACCGCATCGCCAACAGGCCAAAGCTTGCGGTCAGGAACACCGTGATCGGCGTCATCAGCATTCGCTCCATACGGCTCTGGGATCCCAGGTTGCCGAGGGTGTTGAGCGCGAACACTCCTGCGAAAGCCCACGTGGCCACCCGGATGCCGGTGGCAGGTCCCGGCGCCACCAGCGCCGCGCGGGCGAGAATGAGCCAACCCGCGAAGCAGAGCACCACGGCGGCCGCCAAGCTCCCGACTCGCAATTTGGGCGGCAGGACGCGGTATCGCCCGCCCCAGGCAGCGGCGCCCGCCGGGGCACCTGCCGCCAGGCAGCCTTGGAACACCGCCACTATCGTGAGGATCCCGGCAGCGGCGGTCGCGGTCAACTCGTGATGGTCCATCGGTGCACAGGCCTCGGTTGTCGCGTGCCACCGTGGCCGCGATGCAGCCCGGGGCTAACCCGCCGCCCGCGCGAGCGAGAGGCGGCGCGCCCACTGCGCTTCGCGTGCGAGCAAGAGGGACCCATGATAGGACATAAACCCGGAGGAACATACACGACGGCGGGAGCGTTAGCCGTCTGCAACAGAGTCAGGGTTCGTGGGGCTAACCGCCGCCAGACCGGCACCAGGCGCATGGGGCCGCTTCGGCTTATGATGACCCAAAGCTTCGAGAGTCTCGATTATCACCGCGCTGCGTTACGACGAATGGTTGCGGGTTCAACCCGTCGGTGACACATTCGGCCATGTCCAGTGACCTCGTTCGCAAGCAGCCCCCGACCGGGGGTGCCCGCTCACCAACGCCCCCTGCGATCCCGGCGTTTCGCCTCCGCCTGTCCCGTGTTCCGCCGACGATGCTCGTCGCGGTCTGCTTCCTCCGCCTCGTCCTCGCACTCGCCGCCCATGCCCTGACGGCAGCGGGAATGCATAACGCAGGCGTCCCGTCCGCGTGGGCAGAGGCGGGGAAGTGGATGACCGTGTGGGGAACCGCGGTCGATCTCGGAACCCTGGCCGTGCTCGCCCTCCTGCTCAAGCGGGAAGGTTACACGCTCGTGGACCTGTACCGCGCGGCTCCGGCTCGCTGGGGGGACGTTCCGCTCGCCTTTGGTCTGCTCGTCGTTCTCGGCGTCGTCGGGTTCGCGGGAGGCGCTCTCGCCGGGCTTCTGTTCTATGGCACTCCCACCCCGCCCCCGCCATTCGGGCACCTCCCCCTCTGGGCGGGGTTGTACAGTACGCTCGTCTGGCCTCTGGTGTGGGGGTTCACGGAGGAAGCGACGTACAACGGATACGCCGCACCGCGCGTGGCGTCGCTGTGGGGACGCAGGTCGGCGCTCATTCTCATATCCATCGGGTGGGCTGCCCAGCACATGGCGCTCCCCGCGTACCTCGACCCGGCGTTCGCGGGCTACCGGTTTTGTTCGTCCCTTCCGATCGCGCTCATCGCCGTGCCGTTCTATCTCCGCACCGGCCGTCTCCTGCCCCTCGCGCTCGCCCATGTCGTGATCGACATGTTGTCGGGGTCGCTCACGCTTCTTCCGCCGTAGCAACGCGATGCGCGTTAGTCATCAACCCGCGGCGTGGGGAACGACCAGCGCAAAGCGTGGTTTCCGGGCCCCGTCGTGCTAATTTGCTGGTTGCCCGGTTGGCAATGCAAACCGGAACGTGGCGGTTCGCGACGCGTGATTGTGGACCCTCGACGCCCGGGAGACGGCGTCCCGTCGAATAACTGGCCGACGTGCTGCTCAGTTCGGGCGAAGACGCCCGAACTGGCCCGGGCGCACGAGGCATAGCCGTAGGTGTCGGCCTCGTCGAGTGCGCCCGGGACATGCGCCCCCCGTCGAAGACGCCGGGGGGACGGCGGCCAAGATAGCCCGCGCGGGGACGCGCGGAGGCCGCCTCGCACGTCAGCAGTCGTCTTCGCGTTATTCGACAGGACGCCATCTACCGTCGAACCTCACCTAACTTCACAACCCTACGCCCGACGGCCCTGAACTCCAAG
>CAYWGD010000239.1:0-6570 GCA_964457335.1 uncultured Enterobacteriaceae bacterium
CGCCCCGGTCGGCCGGCGCGCGGCCGGCCGACCAAGGCGCTCCGCGCCGCGCCCGGAGGACACCGACCCCCGGGCGCGCCGCCAGCTCCCCCGACCACGCCGACGCCCCTCGCGCCGGGGGACGCGCCCGGGTCCGCCCCCCCGGCAGCGAACGTCAGAACGCGTCGTCCACCCACCGCACCGCCCACGGGTCCTGGCTCGTGTCCACGTAGGCCACGAGGAAGCAGACCTCCGCGGGCTCGCCGGGCTGCTGCGCGAGCCAGGCCTCGCCGGCGCTGCGCAGGCGGCGCCGCTTGTGCGGGGACACGGCGTCGTCCGCGAGGGGGTCCGCGGGGTCGCGCACCTTCACCTCGACGAAGCGCACCTTCCCGTCGTGGGCGACGACGAGATCGAGCTCCCCTCCCCCGCCCCGCCAGTTCGCGGCCAACAACGTCCAGCCGCGCGACACGAGCCGCTCCGCGACGAGCGCCTCAGCACGAGCACCCCGGTCCAGCGCCTCTCTGCGAGAGGCGACGGATCGGGGTGGCATCGCGTGGGGACCCGGCCCTTCGGCCACAGGAGCCCGCGACTAGTGCTGGCTGATGTCCTTGAGGCGCGCGGACTTGCCCGAGCGCTCACGCAGGTAGTACAGCTTGGCGCGGCGCACGCTGTGGCGCACCTTGACCTCGACCTTGTCGAGCGAGGGCGAGTACACCGGGAAGATGCGCTCGACGCCGACGCCGAAGCTGGTCTTGCGCACGGTGAACGTGGCCGTGGCGCCGCCGCCCTTGATGGCGATGACGGTGCCCTCGAAGACCTGGATGCGAACCTTGTCGCCGTCCTTGATCTTCACGTGGACGCGGACGTCGTCCCCGACGATGAAGGCGGGCGCCTTCCCCTGGGTGACTTCGGACTCGAACTGCTGGATGACGTTCATGGGGGATACACTCTAAAGCCGGGCGAAGTTATCGGGATTGGGTTGGCGCGTCAACGGCGGCGTTGACGTCGATCTCCGCCGGGGCCGCGATCGCGGCCCTTGGGAGCGTCCAGAGGCAGCGCGCTGGTGGCGCCCGGGGTGCCGACGCCGAGGATCTCGTCGCCGGAGAGCAGCACGTACGGCCCGGCACACCCGGGCGGGGGCGGCGGGACGGCGCCGGTCTGCTGGAAGCGGCGCGCCTCGATCGGCGAGAGCGTGAGCGCGGGCAGGTGCTTCAGCGCCTCCCGGGGCGAGGTGACCCAGGGCGCGAGCCCGGCGAACACCTCGTCGCGGCTGCGCCAGGGCACGCGCTCCTCGCCGCGGGCGGGGCGCAGGACGCGATCCCACGCGGGGTCGCCGGCCACGATCTCCGAGATGCGCGAGAAGGACACCGCGTTGTCGATGTGGAAGGGACCGCTGCCGAGGCGCCGGAGCTCCTCGAGGTGCCCCACGGTGCCGAGCGCGACGCCGATCTCCTCGGCGAGCACGCGGGCGTAGGTGCCGCGGCTGCAGCGGATCACGACGCGGAGGCGCGGCGGCTCGAGCGAGACGAGCTCCATCGCGTCGATGCGCACCGGCCGCGCCTTGACCTCGACCTCGACGCCCTTGCGCGCGTAGTCGTAGAGCGGCCGCCCCGCGACCTTGACCGCGGAGTAGCGCGGCGGCGTCTGCATCCGCTGCCCGACGAAGGTCGCGAGCACGGCGAGCACGTCCTTCTTCGCGAGGGCCGGCACCGGCGCTTCGGCCACCACCGCGCCCGTCGGGTCGCCGGTGTCCGTGGCCATGCCCAGGCGCACGACCGCGTCGTACACCTTCTGGTTCTCGTCGAGGTACTGGATGAGCCGGGTGGCGCCGCCGAGCGCGAGCGGGAGCACGCCGGTGGCGAAGGGGTCGAGCGTGCCGGTGTGGCCGACCTTCTTCAGGCCGGTCACCGCCCGCACCACCGCGACGACGTCGTGCGACGTGACGCCCGGCGGCTTGTCGACGACGAGGAAGCCGTCCTGGCTCATTCCTCCCCCTCCCCCGCGACGGGCGCGGGCAGGTTGCGCAGGAGCTGGTCCATGTGCGCCGCGTACTCCACGTTGGGATCGAGCTCGAAGCGGAGCTCGGGCGCGTGGCGGATGCCGAGCGCGCGGCCGAGCGGCCCCCGGAGGAACCGCGCCGCGGCCTCCAGCCCGGCCTGCACCTGCGCGCGATCCCCGGCGCCGGCCAGGGGCATGTACCGCACCCGCGCGATGCTGAGGTCGGGCTTCAACGACACCTCGGTGATGCTGATGGTCCCGACGCGGGGGTCCTTGACCTCCTCGCGCAGCAGTCGCGCGAGCTCCGCGTGGATCACCGAGGCGATGCGCTCCGCGCGCCGGCTGGACATCCGCACACCCTCCCTTCTTCGGAAAGCCGCGGCACTAACGCGGCGGCCGCGTGCCGGACAGCCGCGCGGACCGCGTATGACCGCCGACGACGCGATCGGCGTCGAGCGCCGACGCGCGACCGGAGCCGCTTCCCGGACGCGCCCTACACGCTCGACCGGCGCGCGAGCTCGGCTTCGAGCTCCGAGACGCGCTGCTCGAGGACCGCGATGCGCGCGCGGTCGGCAGCGATCTGGGCGCCGTCCGCGGCGATGCGCCGCCGCAGGTGCCGGACCAGCGTGGTGCTCCGGAGGTGGAGGCTCGCCGCCGCGTCGGGGGCGTCCGCCGGCTCGTCGGCCGCGGCGGAGCGAGACCCGAGCGGGACGGAGGGCTCCGCCACCGACTCCTCCACCAGCTCCGACGATTGCGCCACGGGCGACTGCCCCGCGGCCGGCCGCGCGGCGGCGCGTGGCGCGGGACGCTCGATCGGCGCGGGCGCGCGGGTGGGCGGCGAAGGCACCACCGCCGCCGGCTCCTCCTCGTGCGCGCTGCTGGCGGCGTCGGCGGCGAGCTCCTGGGCGCCGACGGGCATGACCGTGACCGCCTCGGTGAGCACGCCGCGGGGGCGCGTTTCGGGGGCGCGGCGCCCGAAGTCCGTGACCTCGCGCTCCTCCCGCTCCTCGCCCTCCTCCTCCTCGGCCGGGTAGGCCTCGAGCGCCTCGCCGGGCGGCCCGGGGTCGTAGGTGTGCTCGCTCGCCTCCATCGCCTCGAGCGCCTCTTCGGCCTCGGGATCGGCGCCGGCCTCGAGCGACTCCACCGCCTCGGGCTCGAGCGCCTCGACGGCCTCGATCGTCTCGAAGGTCTCGATCGTCTCGAGGGTCTCGATGGTCGTGAGGTCGTCGATCGGGTCGGGCGGGATCTCCGGCCGCGGGGCGAGCACCGAGCGCGGGACCGCGAGATCGGGCAGCGGCGGGGGGGCGTTGCCGAGGGCCGCGAGCGCGGCGCCGCTCATGAGCACGGTGCGGTCGTCGTCCGCGCCGACGTCGCCGGCGTGTGCCCCGAGCCAGTCGTCGAGGCTGGGGGCGGCGGCCGGGGGCGGGCGCGGCGGCGGGGAGCGCGGGATCTCCACCGGCTCGGCGCGGCTCACGCCGCTCGGGCGCGACACCGGGGCGGTGGCGCGGGCCTCGTCGGGGATCCGGCGCACCTCGGTGGCGAACTCGTCGGGCTCGGACCCGCCGCCCAGCTCCCGCAGCTCGCGCTGCAGCCCCGCGAGCATCTCGCGCCGCGGCCAGGTCGGCTCGTCGTCCACGACGCCCGAGTCGGGCCCGATCTCCTCGGGCAGAAGCAGCAGCGCGGTCGTGCCCTCCGCGGCGCGCACGAGCTGGATCCAGCGGTCCGCGGGGAGCCCCTCGAGGCCCGCCTCGTCGAGGCGCGCGAGGAGGTGGCCCTGCCGGTAGCGGCCGCCGTCCCACACGTGCAGGAACCGGCTCGCGCGCACCTGGGACGCGGTGAGGCGCTCCTCGATGCCGCCGGGCCGGGCCGGCGGATCGACGAGCACGCCGGGGCGGGCCACGCGGAGGATGCCCTTCCCGTCGCTCGCCTCGAACCGGATCGCATACGGGCCCTGCGGCTCGTTCCGTCTCCGGATCCAGACCCGGAACTTCTGCTCGCCGGCAGCTGCCCCCGAAACGGCCATCGCCACGTGCCTCCGTACGCCAGCTTATCGCACACGCAGGTGTCCGGGCGGTGCGCTTGCGAAGGCTGCCACCCCAAACTACGGTCCCACCAGGAGGCTCCCATGGGCATCGCGCGAAGCTTGCTGAAGGGCGTCAAGGACAAGCTGCTGAAGAACTACGGGGAGCGGCTGGTCTCGAACCTCGCCGACACCTCCTCGGACGCGCCGAACAAGTTCTCCGCCCCCAAGCGCGACCTGTACGACAAGCTCAAGGAAGAGGGCCAGATCGACGCGGAGCGCCGCGACCGGTAGACTCCACGGCGGAGCCCGAATGCACGCTTCCGCCCCCCCTCGCACCATCGAGTCCGTCCTCGCCGGCTTCTCCGAGGACGACGCGACCGTCCGCCTGCTCTGGGCGTTGTTCGGCGCGATCCCCGGCGCGCCGCCGGTGTCGTTCTACCGCTCGCTCGACGAGGCGCGGATGCTCGCGTTCCCCGAGCTCGACGACGCCGCCCTGGAGCGCGCGCGCGCCCTCGCGGCCTCGCCGGACGTGACGCGCGCGCTGGACGTGGCCGACGCGATCGACACGGGCGACGTCGGCATCACCGTCCTCACCGGGGTCCGCAGCGCGCTGACGTTCTTCTTCGGCGACCGGTCGAAGGCGCTCGAGACCGACGCGCAGCAGGGCGCCGACGCGGCGCTCAAGGCCGTCGCCATCGCGTGGATGATCAACACGCTCGTGCCGGGCTCCGTGCCCGACAAGATCAAGCGGCTCCGCGCGCTCCCGAGCGGCGAGGCGCTCCTGACCTACTACGCGGCGATCGAGCTCGCCCTGCCCTTCGCGGACGACGCGGTGTCGGGCACCGGCAGCCTGCTCTCCCGCCTCCTCGACCGCTACGCGGCCACGAACCAGGGCCGCCTCGACGGGGCGGCGGGCGCGGGCGCCGAGGCCGCGGCGCACGGCGTCCTCGGCGCCATGGTCGGCCCCGTGGACAACCTCGTCCGGTCGCTCTCCGCACACACCCAACAGATCGCGGCCGCGGCGCGCCAGTGGCTGCCGCCCGCCGTCGCCACCGCCGGCACCGTCGCGGGCGCCGTCGCGACCGCGGCGGACGCGATGCCGGTCTACCGCCTGCTCGGCGCGCGGCTCGCCGCCGAGGTCGTCCTCCAGGAGGCCGCGCGATGAGCCGCTCCCTCACCGAGGCGCTCGCCGCCCACGAGCCCGGGGACGTGACCGTCCGCGTCGTCAACGGCTTCTTCTCCGTGCTGCCGTTCGCGCCCGGCTGGCGCTTCCCCGGCACGCTCGAGGAGGCCGCCGCGCGCCTCGATCCGGCCCTCGCCCCCCGGGTGGCCGCGCGCGCCGAGGCGCTGTCCCGCGAGCCCGGCCCCCAGGGCGCCCTCGCCGCCTTCGAGTTCCTCGACAAGGGCGACGCCGGCATCGCGCTGTTCTCGGGCCTCCGCGGCGCTGTGAAGGCCGCCCGCGGCGAGGGCGCGGCCGCCGCGCTCGAGACCGACCCCCAGCAGGCCGCCGACGCCGCGCTGAAGGCCGCCGGCCTCTCCTACGCCGCGTACAAGCTCTTCGACGGCCCGCTCGACGACCGCGCCCGCGCGTTGCTCGGCACCGAGGCCGGCCGCGCGATCCTCACCTGGTACGTCGCGTCCGACGTGGTGCTCCCCTTCGCCGACAACTTCGTCACCGGCGGCACCGAGCTCGTGACCGAGCTCATCGACAAGCAGGCGGCCGCCCACGTGACGCGCCTCGCGGCCATCGCGGGCCCCGAGGTCGAGCAGGCCGCGGGCATGCTGGAGCGCCTCGGCGGCACCTTCAAGACCTTCGCCGGGCAGGCCGCCACGTTCGCGGCGCCGCTCTCCGCCTACGCCCGGGAGTCGCTGCCGGGCGTGCTCGGCACGGCGGACAAGGTCACCGGCGTGGCCGCCACCGGCGTGGACGCGCTCGCCGCGTACCGCTGCCTGGGCGTCTCGCTCGTGGCGGAGGTGCTGCTGGCGCGGGCGCTCGCGGACGTGCGGGCGCAGGTCGAGCGCGAGCTCGAGGAGGCCGAGGCGGCGCGACGGCTGGCCGAGGCCGAGGCCGAGAACGCGCGCATCGCCGCCGAGGAGGAGCGGAAGCGCCTCGCGGAGGCCGAGGCGGCGGAGAAGGCCCGCCTCGCCGCGGAGGCCGAGCGCGCCCGCGTCGAGGCCGAGCGTGCCCGCATCGAGGCCGAGCGCCAGCGCGAGGAGGCCGAGCGCGCCCGCATCGCCGCCGAGGAGGCCGCGCGAGCGAGGAGCGCCCAGCAGGAGGCCTACACGCTCGAGGAGGCCGAGGAGGCCGCCTCGCTCAAGAACAACCCGATCAAGGTGACGCGGTCCGCGGACGCCGAGCTGGCGCCGTCCGCGTCGGCCACGCCGGCGCGCTCGGGCTGCCTCGGCTGCGGGGCGGGCATCGTGCTGTTCGTGTTCGCGGGCGCGGCCGCGAGCCTCGGGATGTGGGTCTGAGCGAGGGCGCTCCGGGCCACCTGGGCGTGGATCGGGGGGATCTTGCTCTTGGGGCGGGGGGGGGGGGGGCCCCCCCCCCCCCCCCCCCCCCCCCCCCC
>CAYWGD010000240.1:0-6427 GCA_964457335.1 uncultured Enterobacteriaceae bacterium
ATTGGCGGGTAAGCGGCACGATGGGTGTTGCCTGTGCCATCACGGATCGCGGCTGCGGCCCTCTGTCCGATAACGCGAAGACGGCTGCCGACGTGCGCAGGCGGCCTCCGCGGGCGGCGTCTTCGCCGCGCCATCTACCGCGGGCCATCTTGGCCGCCGGTCCCCGGCGTCTTCGCCGGGGAGCGCATGTCCCGGGCGCACTCGACAGGCCTTTCGACCAGGCTAAACTCCCCGTGCGCCCGGGCCGGGCCTGGCGTCTTCGCCAGGACCGAGCGGCATGACGGCCAGTTCTTCGACGGAGCGGCGTCCTTCGGGCGAGAGGGCCCACGATCACGGGCTCGCCCAGCACGTAGATGTCGGACGCGCCGTCCCCGGCGAGCGCGATGTTGACGACCTCGTGGATGTCGACTGAGCCGTCCCCGGCGAGCGCCTGCTGCTGACGAGGCGTGGAGGTCGACCGGGGCGTCCCAGTCGACCGAACAGGGACGTGCTGTAGAGGAGGGGAGGGGAGCCCGCTGTCAGTGCGGAGGTGAACTTCCTGTGTCCCTGCGGTCGGTTGGCGGAACACTCGACTCGGTCTTTCCCCGGGTCCGGGGCGCGTTGATAGCACCACAAACGACTATCATAGGAAGTGTCATCGATAACCTCGACGGCGATTGGGAAACTCCACCGGCACGTTCCGGATGCCACCACCGACCACCCGCCGGAGAGTGCCCAGGCCACGGGAGCGACGAGCGGCACTCCCGCGAGTACATGGAGATGTGTGCACATCCGCGTTGTGTCCATGAACTCGTTACTACCACTACCAGCGCAAGGTCTCGCCCGCGGCGAGGAGGCCCTGCTTGGTTCCAAATCGGTGATCGCCCGTGGTCGACGTCCGCGCGCGCGAGCGTGGCCGGGCGCAGCATGGCATCCTCGTTCAGGGGACCAGGAGAACCCGCTCGGGACCGACGAAAACCCGACGTTGATCGTATTGGGCGTCGCCTGTGGACGATGGCGTGAGCGGCCAAGCCGACAACAACGCCTCCCGGACGGCTGGAAGGAAGCGACGATCGCAGTCCAAGGGGGAAGATCCACTTGATCTTTGCCTTGCTCGTGACCTTAACGCGTACAGCACAAACGCCAGGCGCAGCGCCCAGAGGAAAGCCTGGGGACGCACCACTTCCGAGAAGCGTCTCCTCGGCCAGGCCGTTCGGGGCGGGAGTCTCGCCGGGGACGTGCTCGACGTGGTCGGCGATTCGCTGGCAAGCCCACCGGTCGCCGCCAGCGCAGGCGGACTCGATCCGAGCCAGTCGGACCGCCCCCCTCGCCCTCCCGACGGTGCGCCACCGCCTCCGGGGGCTCCGCCGCGGGGGGGGCTCACCCTGGCGGCGCGGACCGCAAGGTGGCGCCCCAACGTCCGGTCGAGAACGACCAGGCGTGAATTGTGGCGCCCGGATCTTCTCCCGACTGCAGCGTGAGGGCTGTGGGCGTGAGGCGGAGGACGGCCTCGGGCAGGCCGGTGGCGAGGGTATGGAGGAGCTTGCCGTCGCCCACCCGCCAGACCCGCACCGTCCCGTCCGCGGTCTGGGCGGCCACCCGCTCACCGGCATCGTCGAACGCCACGGAGCGGATCGGCGCGTCGCCGGTCCCTCCCAGTTCACGCAGGGTGAAACGGGGGAGATCCACGATAGCGAACGTCCCGGTCGAGCGCGCGAACGCCACCGCGCCCGCGGCGGCGCTGAACGCGGCCGGCGGTCCGAACCCGCGATCCCGCACCCAGTCGGAACCGCGCTCGTAGCGACCGAACAGGCGCTCCAGTGCCGGCTCGCCGGGGAACGCGCGCTCGGCCACAACGGCGCCGTCCGAGGTGTCGTGGACGACCAGGGACAGCGCCCCGTCCTCCTCCTTCACCACCAGGGCTGCGCGGTCCCCGTCGAAGAGACCGACCACGGCGAGCTCATCGGCCAAGGCGTACCCGCGGTGCGCCCCGGAATCGATGTCGTGGAAGGTTGCGATCGTGGCGCCGTGCTGGACGGCGAAGCGGCGGCCGGCGGCGCCCCAGGTGACGGTGCCGTCGTCGACGGTGTCGAGGAGGGCACCGTCGCGGGTGAGCCGCGCGCGGCCGTCGCCGTGCTCCACGACGAGGCCCTCGGGGCCGGTGTCGATCCAGGTGACGCCGGGTGTGGGCCCGCCGCGCTCCGCGCCCGTGAGCGGGTCCCAGCGGCGAAGGCCGCCCGGGTCCCCCGGGACGGGGCGCAGCCGCGCGTCCCACCGGGGCGCGCCCACGGCGGTGACGGTCAGGAGGTCTGCGCCCGACCAGCCCAGGTCCCGCACCTCGGTGCCGACGTCCCACGCTGCCAGCAGCCGGCCGGTGGCGGCCTCCCACACCGACACGCCCCGGGCAGCGATCGCCAGGCGTGCGCCGTCGGGGGACACCGCAAACCTGCGCACGGGCTCCTCGCCGGTGTCGTAGCGGACGACGCGCCCGGTGGCCAGGTCCCAGCGCACGAGGTGGTCCAGGTCGGCCACGAGCAGCGCCGCCCCCAGCGGCTCGACCCGATAGAGCCGCTCGACGGAGGCCGCGTGGGTTGGCGGGGGCGTGGGCGCGGGGGTGGCCGCGAGGCCGCCGGCAGCAAGCAGGGTGAGCAGCATGCCCTTGTTGACAGCGGAATCAGCGCGGGGTTCCGGGTCGGTTCGCGCCGAACGGCTGGCGCGGTGGCGACGCGCACGTGAATGCCGATCGAACCGTCCACGGCGAGCGCGGTCTCGATGAGCACGCGGGAGTCGACCGAACGGGCCCCGGCGAGTCGATGAGCACGTGTGGTCGACGTTGATGAGCGCGTGGATGCCGATCGAGCCGCCCCGGCGAGCGCGGTGTCGACGAACCGTCCGCGGCGTGCTCAGTGTGGATGAGCACGTCGGTGTCCACCTCGCCGCCCTACGGAGTCGACCGAGCCGTCCACGGTGTGGGTGTCGACCGAGTCGTCCCCGGTGAGGGCGCCCGCCAGTTCAGACTCGGGCAGCTGGATGCCGATCTGCGAATCATCGAATAAAGAACCAGGATGACGCCCGGGATCCCCGTTCTGGTTGCCCTCACGCTTGCAGGTTGCCAGAAGCACGGCGACCCGTGCGCCGAACCGCGAAGTGCGCCGGACCCGGGGGCTCCGACTCGCCTCGAGCCCGAAGCGACCGTAGACACTCACTCAGCCCGGGTTCCTGGTGCCCCAGAGGGCTGTGCCGCCGTCCTCCTGGTCCAAGCCGAGCGCTCCGGTTCCTGCGCGTTCCGGATCATGGCTTCCGGGGCGTGGTTTCTTGTCGGGTTGACGACGAATCCATGACCTTCGAGGTCGTAAGTCCGGAGTCTGGATTTTCGGACGCCGCCGGAGGTGCGTGGTTCACGGATCTCAATGGCGCCGAGGTCCTGACGGACAGAGGCGCGCCGAAGCCGCGGCCCGTCTACGTCACGGCGAATGCCTGTCCCGCAGGACAACCGACGCGTCGCCGCCAGTAGGCAGGCTGGAGCGGTGTCTATCATGTCACCACCCTGGGAGTTGTAGCTCGCCCGACGTGCAGCAGAGCGCTCCTCCGAAGGATGCCGCTCTGTCGAAGAACGCGAAGACGGCATCCGACGTGCGCAGGCGGCCTCCGCGGGCGCCGTCTTCGGCGCGCCATCTACCGCGGGCCATCTCGGCCGCCGGTCCGCGGCGTCTTCGCCGGATCTTCGGCGACGACCGTGACGAGCTCGCCCGCATTGGGGGCGAGACGCGCGAGCGGCTGGAGGGCGCCCGTGTTGTCGCCCCGTCCGGGCCCGGCGTTGGAGCCGCACCCGGCTC
Organism: uncultured Enterobacteriaceae bacterium; assembly: GCA_964457335.1. Lineage (GTDB taxonomy): Bacteria > Myxococcota_A > UBA796 > UBA796 > SXON01 > CAJBVW01. Next base: position 3,816 of record CAYWGD010000240.1, read on the forward strand.
CGAGAGCGAGCACCAGGAGCATCATCGGGGGGCAGGCAACGTGAACGAAACACCTCCGGCGTCGGCGAGCGCGGTATCGGAGAGTAGCCAGGTCGGCGAGCGGGTCCGATCACCTCGTGTCGGCGCCGTCGAGATCGGGCGGGCCGCCCGGCGGGCCCGTGCTCCCGGGGCGCTCGCGTCGCGCCCCCCGCCCCCGCGACCCCTCCCACGCGCTCCCCGTGCCCATCCTCGAAGTGACACGCGCAGACACTGCTCGTTCCGTGGAGCGTGCCTACACCGAGGGTGTCGCGAGAATGCCAGGCTCGGAGGAGGCAAAGGTGCATGCGCCCAGGCTCGCTCGGCGAACGCCGCTCGGCGTCGCCACCCTGACGTCGTTTCTGTGGTTGGCGTGCGTCACCTCCGTCCGCGCCTCCGACGGCACGGGCGCCGGGGTCTACATCGGCTGCTTCAAGGACACCAGCGATCGCGACCTGGACGGGTACCTCGAGTTCACGAACACCAACACGCCGGAGGCCTGCATCCAGACATGCCTCGGCCTCGGCTTCGCCTATGCCGGCGTCCAATGGGGACAGTCGTGCCTGTGTGGCGACAGCTACGGCAAGTACGGCGCCGCCACGAACTGTGACATGACCTGCACGGGCGATCCGGCGAGGACCTGCGGCGGCTTCGCCTCGAACGAGGTGTGGACGACGGGCATCGGTGGAGACGATGGGCCTGTGCCGCCCATCGCCGCTTGCTCACAGATCGCGATCCCATCCTACTTCTACCCCGGACCACTCTGGGATCAGGCCATCTCCGGGGCTCCAAACGTAGGAATCCTCATCGTCAACCCCGACAGCGGCCCAGGGGCGACGGTAGACCCCGAGTATGTCACCGCCGTGACAAACGCCAGGGCTGCCGGGGTGCAAGTGATCGGGTACGTCTACACCAGCTATGGAGAACGCGGTGCCGCCGAGGTGAAGGCGGACATCGAGACGTACAAGAGCTGGTACCAGGTGGATGGCATCTTTCTCGACGAGGTGTCCGACCAGGCGGGCCTGGTGCCCTACTACCAGGATGTCGCGAATCACATCCGGTCCACCCAGGGGGGCCTGGTCGTCCTCAATCCGGGGGTGTATCCGGACGAAGGCTACATGAATGTCGGTGACGTCGTTGTCGCCTTCGAGGACGATTACTCGCTCTATCTGAACGCGACGGTTCCGAGCTGGGCGTCGAACTACCCGTCCACCAGGTTCTGGCATCTGGTCTACAACGCGCCGGATGGCACCGCGCTGGAGCAAGCCACGAGCCTCGCTGGTCAGCGAAACGCCGGCTACATCTACGTCACGTCCGACAACCTGCCAAACCCCTGGGATGAGCTTCCCAGCTACTGGTCCACGGAGGTGGCCTCGGCCTGCAGCTCGCCGACGTCACCCGGCTTCGATCGTACGGAACCAGCCCCCGTGGAGCCTCCTCCCGACACGCAGCCGCCGGACGTCCTGATCAGCGCTCCCAGGATCCTCATGCCGGGTTCCAATGTGCAGTTGACGGCCACTGCTTCGGATGACGTGGGGGTCACCAACGTCGATTTCTACGTCGGCTCGCAGCTGCTGTGCAGCGATACGAGCGCCCCCTACGGCTGCAATTGGACCGTGCCCCCGATCGAAAGCGGGACCCGCTTCGACCTCTCCGTGCAGGTTTACGATGCCGCCGGGAACGTCGGGGCCTCGGGAGTCACGGTGATGTCGCAGAGGTGGGGTGGCAGACGCTGAGCGCGGATCGCCTACCCGAGCACCAGCCCGCCCGGCACCAACCCGGCGAGCACGGGCAGCGCCGACGCGGCGGCAAGGCGGTGCTCCTTCGTCCAGGGCGTCCCCGCCTGCTTCCTGAACGCACCGACCAGCGCCTCCACCGCTACCCCGAGCTCGGCGGCCGCGCGTGCCACGACGTCGACCCTCCGCGGGAAGCGCACCACGCGGATGAGGCCAAGCTGCCGGAGATGTTCGCCGCCGCCGTCCGGCCCCTCAAGCTCCCGGAGGACGTGCGCGAGGCCTTCATCGCCTCGCTGAAGGACAGCCGCCGCGACGTGGAGGTCAACGCCCGCGCCCGCATCACGGCCGCGCAGGCGCGGCTGGAGCGCGTGAGCCGGCTCATCAACGCCGCCTACGAGGACAAGCTCGAGGGCCGCATCGACGACGGCTTCTTCAACGCGAAGCGGGCCGAGTGGGAGGGCCAGCGCGCCGAGGCCGCGGAGGAGCTCCAGCGGCCCACCCGGGCCAGCGCCAAGAGCCTCGATCAGGCGATTCAGGTGTTCGAACTCGCGAACCGGGCCTACGAACTGATGATCTCGCGGGAGCCGCGCGAACAGCGCCGCTTGCTGGATGTGCTCTTATCGAACTCGGTTCTGGCCGAGGGCCGGCTCACCGTGACCTGGAGTAAACCCTTCGATGTACTTGCCGAAGCGGGCAGCGCCAAAAATGAAGAAGGCGGCGATTCCGATGACCGGAACCGCCGCCATTCTGTGTGGTCGGGGCATCCGGATTCGAACAGGATTGAGCTCGTACCGAAGGATGACGCTCTGCAGGTTTGATTCGAGAACGGCCTCCTGACGATGGTGATCTCGTCGGCGGCAT
>CAYWGD010000241.1:0-6279 GCA_964457335.1 uncultured Enterobacteriaceae bacterium
GGCCGCGCAGCCGCGAGCGTGGGGTAGCTCCCCAGAGCGCCCGCCATCTCCCTCGCTACGTCACGCTCAGGGGCCGCGGAGGGAGGAGTCGGGTCGAATACGACAAGCGCCGGCAGGAGCGGCACCGAGTACGACAAACCCGCCGGCGGGGGGGGGGCCGGGGCGGGGGGGGGGGTCGCGCGGAACGGACGAACGCCGATACTTTCCATGGCGGGTCGGCGAAGGCAGGCGGGAGGGGAGCGAGTTGTCGTACTCGGTGCCGCTCCTCAGGATGATTGTCGTATTCGGGGTGACTGCTGGGCCGGGGTGGGGCTCACCGGCGGCGGCGACGCCACCGGACACGCCGCGCGAGGGGCCCGCAAGGCGGCCGCGCCCCGCGCGGCCGGTCCCCGGGCCGCCGCGGCCCGGGGACCGAGGCCCCCCGGGCCGCTCCGCCGAAGGCGGCGGCGAGAGGGCCCGCTCGTGCGCGAGCCGAGCGGGACATCGTACGGCCTGGAGGGGCCCGACCCCCGGCGTCTTCGCCGGGGGGCGCGCCCGGATCCCCCTCCCCTACTTCTGCGCCTCGCCGTCCACGCCGAACTTCTCCATGCGGTAGCGCAGCGCGTAGCGGGTGATGCCCAGGAGGCGGGCGGCGGCGGACTGGTTGCCGCCGGTGCGGGCGAGGGCCTGGTCGAGCAGCCCGCGCTCGACGGCCTCCAAATCGACGCCTTCCTCAGGCAGGATGAAGGGGCAGCCGTTGGTGCCGGCGCCGTTGCCGGCGGCGAGCCGGATCTCGGGCGGGAGGTCGCCGGGCTGGATGACGTCGCCCTGCAGGAGGATGACGGTGCGCTCGACCACGTTGCGGAGCTCGCGCACGTTGCCGGGCCAGCGGTAGCGCTGGAGCAGCTCCATCGCGCGGCCGGCGGTGCCCTTCACGCTGCGGCTGAAGGCGCGGTTGAGCTTCTCGACGAAGTGCTGGACGAGCAGCGGGATGTCCTCGCGGCGCTCGCGCAGCGCCGGGACCTCGATGGGCACGACGTGGAGGCGGAAGAAGAGGTCCTCGCGGAAGCGGCCCGCCTTGACCTCCTCGCGGAGCGAGCGGTTCGTGGCGGCCACGATCGCGGCGTCGAGCGGGATGTCGGCCACGCCGCCGACGCGCCGGAACTTGCGGTTCTCGAGCGCGCGCAACAGCTTGGCCTGCATGCCCATGGGCAGCTCGCCGATCTCGTCGAGGAAGATGACGCCGCCGGCGGCGACCTCGAACAGGCCGCGCTTGGTCTGGCGCGCGTCGGTGAACGCGCCGCGCTCGTGCCCGAAGAGCTCGCTCTCCATGAGCTGCTCGGGCAGCGCCGTGCAGTCGATCTCCATGTAGTTGGCCGCGCGCCGCGGGCCACGGCCGTGGATCGCGCGGGCCACGAGGTCCTTGCCCGTGCCGCTCTCGCCCTGGATGAGGACGGTGGGCGCGTCGATCTTCTCGAGGCGGCGCAGCGTCTCGAAGAGCCGCTGCATGGCCGGGGACTCGCCGACGATCTCGGCGTAGCCGCTTCGCTCGCGGGCGCGGAGGTAGTGCACCTCGCGCTTGAGCCGGTGCTCGTCGAGCGCGCGGCGGACGGCGAGGCTCGCCTCCCGGAGGTCGAAGGGCTTCGACAGGTAGCCGCTGGCGCCGAGGCGGGTGGCCTCGATCGCGCTCTCCACCCCGCCGTGGGCGGTGATGACGATGACGGGCAGCTCCTGGTCGGTCTCCCGCAGGGTGCGGAGCGCGGTGAGCCCGTCCATGACGGGCATCTTGAGGTCCATGAGCACGATGTTCGGCGCGTGCTCGCGGATGGCGTCGAGGCACTCCTTGCCGTTCGTGACGGCGACCGTGCGGTAGCCCTCCTGCTCCAGGTGCTCGCAGAGCGACCAGCGGATGAGCTCCTCGTCGTCGCACACGATCACGGTCTCGGACATGTTGGGCCTCGCACGGTGGGTGTGCCAGATAACACATCCTGCGCGGCCGTAGCAGCACAAGAGGCGCAGATCCGCACGGCATGGGGTTTGCACACGGTTCCGCCCGGAGGTCGCATGGCGGTCCCGTGGATCCAGCAGGTGGAAGAGCTCGTGACGAGCGCGCTCGTGCTCGCGCGCTCCCGCTCGGGTCGCATGGCGGCGGTGAACGTGGCCGTGCCGGAGGCGATGCCGCAGGAGCAGATCGGCCGGCTCCTGAAGGCGCGGCTCGCCGCGTGCGGCCACCCGGGGCTCGAGGTGGTGCTGCAGCCCTCGACGGGCGCGCTGCGCATCACGAGCGCGGAGTTCGAGCGGTGATCGGGCTCCTCGGCGGGGCGCTCACGGCGGGGCTGATCGGCAGCCCGCACTGCGTGGGCATGTGCGGGGCGTTCGCGACTGCGAGCGCCGACCGCCTCGCCGAGGGCGCCGCCTGGCAGGTCGGCCGCCTCGGCGCGTACGCGACGCTCGGCGCGGCGGCGGGCGCGGCCGGCGCGGCCCTGCCGGTGTCGGGGCCGGTGAGCGCGGGGATCGCGGCGGCCCTGCTCCTGTGGTTCAGCCTGCGGCTCGCCGGCGTGGCGCCCGCGCTGCCGGTGAAGCTCGCCTTCCCCACCCGCGCGGCGTCGGCGCTGCTCGCGCGGCGCGGGCTAGTGGCGCGGCTCGGCTTCGGGGCGCTGTCGGCGCTCCTGCCCTGCGGGCTCCTCTGGAGCGCGCTCGCGGTGGCGGCCGCCGCGGGGAGCGCCCTGGCCGGCGCCGCGGCGATGGGCGCCTTCTGGCTCGGCACGGTGCCGCTCCTCGCGGGCGCGGCGCGCGGGCTGCGGCTGTTGGCCACGGCCCGCCCGTGGGCCCGCGTGGCGATCGCCGGGGCGGTGTTCGGCGCGGGCTTGTGGTCGATCGGGACGCGCGCGCAGCCGGCCCCCGAGGGGGAGCCGGCGTGTCACGCGGAGCCGTGATCCCCCGTTTCTGATCAGCTCCGGGGCGCGCTGAGCTCGACGGTGAGCACGACGTTGTCCTGGATGAGGTCGTCCGGCTTGCCGGGGTAGACGATCCCGAAGTCCTTCCGGTTGATCGCGAACTCCGTGCGGCCGGTGACATCGGTGGGCGTGACGGCGATCTTCGCGGGGAAGGTCACGCGCTTGGTGACGCCGCGGAGCGTGAGATCGCCCGAGACCTCGTGCGTCGAGCCGTCGGGCGCGCTCGCGGCCTTGACCTCGGCGGACTTGAACGTGGCGGTGGGGTGCTGCTCGGTGGAGAAGAAGTCGTCGCTCTTGAGGTGGGCGGTGAGCTTCTCGGCGTCGGCCACGAGCGCGCCGACCTGCACGGTGAAGTCGAAGCCGGTGACGTTGTCGCCGTCGACGCGGACGCTGCCCGTGAACTCCGGGAACGCGACCTCGTGCTTGCCGGTGACCTTGGCGCCGACGGCGCCGATCTTCGACTTCGCCTTGTCGACGGCGAGCTCCTTGCCGGCGGCGACGGGCGGGGCGGCCTCGGCGGCCTTGGGCGCTTCGGTGACGACGGCGGCGGTCTTGTCCTTCGCGACGTCCTCGGCGCAAGCGGCGAGGAGCGGGAGGAGCAGGAAGAGGCGCATGGGGTCTCCGCGGGGGCAGTGGCCGTCGGGGCCGTGGTACCGGGGCGCGTATCAGGCACCCTCGCGGCGGCGTGTGTCACGTTTCGTCGCGGATGCGCTCCGGGCGGGCCCGCGTCACGTCGGGAGCGACCAGTCGATCGGAGGCTCGCCCCGCTCCGTCAGCCAGGCGTTGATCTTCGAGAAAGGCCGGCTCCCGAAGAAGCCCGCATGGGCCGAGAGCGGCGAGGGGTGCGGCGCGGACAACACGTGGTGGCGGCGCCGGTCGATGCGGGCCGCCTTCTGCGCGGCCGAGCGGCCCCAGAGCAGGAAGACGAGCCCGTCGCGCCCCTGGTCGAGCGCCTCGACGACGCGGTCGGTGAAGGTCTCCCAGCCGCGCCCGCGGTGCGAGTTGGCGGCGTGCTCGCGCACGGTCAGCGTCGCGTTGAGCAGCAGCACGCCGCGGTCGGCCCAGGCGGTGAGGTCGCCGTGGCGGGGCGGCGTCAGGCCGAGGTCGGCGCGGAGCTCCTTGTAGATGTTGTCGAGCGAGGGCGGCACGGGCACGCCGCGGCGCACGGAGAAGCAAAGCCCGTGCGCCTGGCCGGGGCCGTGGTAGGGGTCCTGGCCGAGCACCACGACGCGCACGCGGTCGAAGGGGGTGTGCTCGAAGGCCGCGAAGATCTCGTCGCCGGGCGGGAAGACGCGGTGCTGGCGCTTCTCCTCCACCAGGAAGGCCCGGAGTTCGCGCATGTACGGCTGCTCGAACTCGCGCTCGAGCGGGGCGAGCCAGGACGGCGGGAGGCGCGGGCGGCGGGCGGGCTCGGAGGCGGGCGCGTGCTCGGAGGCGGGCGCGGGCGCGGAGGCGGGCTCGGACATCGCGCGGGAGCGTATCGCACGCGCAGCGGCGGGCGACGCTCCGGCGGCTCGCGACGCGGCTCGTCGGGGCCGGGGGGCTCCTCGCGCGGGAGGGGCGGCTGGCGCGGGGGCTGCTCTTGCGGCGGCGCGGCGCCGGGCTCGCGGAACGGCCCCTCCGGGGTGTGCGGCGGGCGCGGGTCTCGGGTGGGATCGTGCGGCGGGGTGCGGGTCGGATCGGGCATGTCCGAACGTGCGCACGGCGCGCCGAACGCACCACGGGCCGGACCTCCGTGTTCACGCGCGGTCCGAACGCACGACGGCTTGGAGAATTCGCGTTTTTCCCCCGGCGGATGGCTGCGCGCGCGCATTCGCGGCGGGTCGGGACCGTCGGGGTGGTCGGTCCGCGGTCCGGTCCGAAAAACCCAAATAGTTGCAGCGCCTTGATCGACGCGCGCCGGCTCTGGTATCCGCGAAGGGCATGGAAAATCTCCCCCACGGCAGCGCCGCCGCGACCCGGACGCTCGATCCGGTCGTGCTCCTCCGCACCCTCCGCGCGTTCCGCCGCGGCGACTTCGGGGTCCGCCTCCCGTCGGATCACCTCGGGATCGACGGGGAGATCGCCGAGGCGCTCAACGACGTGCTCGAGATGAACGAGCGGCTCGTCGCGGAGATGCGGCGCGTGAGCAAGGAGGTCGGCAAGGAGGGGCGCACGCACGAGCGCGTGCAGCTCGCCGGCGCCCGCGGCTCCTGGGAGCGCACGGTGCAGTCGGTGAACGACCTCATCGGCGACCTCGCGCAGCCGACCGCCGACATGGCCCGCGTGATCGGCGCCGTCGCGAAGGGCGACCTCTCGCAGCGCATGGACATGGAGGTGAACGGGCGGCCGCTCAAGGGCGAGTTCCGGCGCACCGGCAAGCTCGTGAACACGATGGTGGACCAGCTCGGCGCCTTCGCGAGCGAGGTGACCCGCGTGGCCCGCGAGGTCGGGACCGAGGGCAAGCTCGGCGGTCAGGCCCGCGTGCCCGGCGTGGCGGGCACCTGGGAGGACCTGACCGACAACGTGAACTCGATGGCGGCGAACCTGACCTCCCAGGTGCGCAACATCGCCGAGGTGACCACCGCCGTGGCCAACGGGGACCTCTCCAAGAAGATCACCGTCGACGCGAAGGGCGAGATTCTCCAGCTCAAGGACACCATCAACACGATGGTGGATCAGCTCGGCTCGTTCGCGTCCGAGGTGACCCGCGTGGCCCGCGAGGTCGGCACCGAGGGCAAGCTCGGCGGCCAGGCCCAGGTGCGCGGCGTGGCCGGCACGTGGAAGGACCTCACCGACAACGTGAACTCGATGGCGGCGAACCTCACCTCCCAGGTGCGCAACATCGCCGAGGTGACCACGGCGGTGGCGACGGGCGACCTCTCCAAGAAGATCACCGTCGACGCGAAGGGGGAGATCCTCCAGCTGAAGGTGACCATCAACACGATGGTGGACCAGCTGAACGGGTTCGCCAGCGAGGTGACACGCGTCGCGCGCGAGGTCGGCACCGAGGGCAAGCTCGGCGGGCAGGCCCGCGTGGCCGGCGTCGCCGGCACGTGGAAGGACCTCACCGACAACGTGAACTCGATGGCGGCGAACCTCACCTCCCAGGTGCGCAACATCGCCGAGGTGACCACGGCGGTGGCGACGGGCGACCTCTCCAAGAAGATCACCGTGGACGTACAGGGCGAGATCCTCGAGCTCAAGAACACGATCAACACGATGGTCGATCAGCTCAACGGTTTCGCCAGCGAGGTGACGCGCGTCGCGCGCGAGGTCGGCACCGAGGGCAAGCTCGGCGGCCAGGCGCGCGTGCCCGGCGTGGCCGGCACCTGGAAGGACCTCACCGACAACGTGAACTCGA
>CAYWGD010000242.1:0-550 GCA_964457335.1 uncultured Enterobacteriaceae bacterium
CGCGAGAAGGCGCCCGAGACCCCGGAGGTCGACGCCGACCGCATGGCCCAGCTCAAGACGCTGGGCCAGATCGTCGCGTTCCTCGGCGAGGCCACGGGTGCCGCGGCCCCGGCCGCCGCGCCGACCGCCGCGGCTCCGAAGGCCGCTCCGAAGGCCGGCGCGAACCTGACGCAGGTGCTGCTCGAGGTGGTGGCCGACAAGACCGGCTACCCCGTCGAGATGCTGAACCTCGAGATGAACCTCGAGGCCGACCTCGGCATCGACTCCATCAAGCGGGTCGAGATCCTCTCCGCGCTCCGCGAGAAGGCGCCCGAGACCCCGGAGGTCGACGCCGACCGCATGGCCCAGCTCAAGACGCTGGGCCAGATCGTCGCGTTCCTCGGCGAGGCCACGGGTGCCGCGGCCCCGGCCGCCGCGCCGACCGCCGCGGCTCCGAAGGCCGCTCCGAAGGCCGGCGCGAACCTGACGCAGGTGCTGCTCGAGGTGGTGGCCGACAAGACCGGCTACCCCGTCGAGATGCTGAACCTCGAGATGAACCTCGAGGCCGACC
>CAYWGD010000242.1:650-6018 GCA_964457335.1 uncultured Enterobacteriaceae bacterium
CGCGAGAAGGCGCCCGAGACCCCGGAGGTCGACGCCGACCGCATGGCCCAGCTCAGGACGCTCGGCCAGATCGTGGCGTTCCTCGGCGAGGCCACCGGTGCCGCCGCCCCGGCCGCCGCGCCGATCGCCGCGGCTCCGGCGGGCGGCGGCGAGGACCCGACGAAGCTCCTCCTCGAGGTGGTCGGCGAGAAGACCGGCTACCCCGTCGAGATGCTGAACCTCGAGATGAACCTCGAGGCCGACCTCGGCATCGACTCCATCAAGCGGGTCGAGATCCTCTCCGCGCTCCGCGAGAAGGCGCCCGAGACCCCGGAGGTCGACGCCGACCGCATGGCCCAGCTCAAGACGCTCGGCCAGATCGTCGCGTTCCTCGGCGAGGCCGGGATCGCCGCGCCGAAGACCGTGAAGGCGGAGGGAGCTTCCCTCCCTTTTGATGGTGGGGGGGCGCGCGCCGTGCTCTCGCTCCCCCCCGAATTGCGCCAGGAGATCACCGTGACCCCGATCGGCGCCGGCACGGCGGTCCCGGTGGGTCCCCTCGCGATCGTCCCCGACGACCGCGGGGTCGCGGCCGCGCTCGCCGCGCGGCTGACCGCGCGCGGCGTCGACGCCGTGGTGCGGGGCCTGCACGAGCTCGACGGGACGCGCGGCGTGGTCTACCTCGCCGCGCTCTCCGCCGTGCCCGACGTGGCCGCCGCGGTGGCCGTCTCGAAGGAGGCGTTCCGCGCCGCGAAGAAGGCCGCGCTGAACACCGCGTGGGTCACCGTCACCGCCACCGGCGGGGACTTCGGCCTCCGCGGCGCCGACCGCGCGCACGCCGTGCTCGCGGGGCTCGCGGGCTTCACGAAGACCGCGGCGCTCGAGCACCCGGGCGCGTTCGTCCGCGCCATCGACCTCCCGCGGCTCGAGGACGGCGCCGATCCGGCCACGCTCGCCGCGTGGATCGACGCGGAGCTCGGCCAGGCCGGGCCGGTCGAGGTGGGCGTGACGGCTGCCGGGCGCGTGACGCTCGAGGCCGTGGACACGGCGATCCCGCAGGTGCCGCCGGCGCTCGGGCCCTCCGACGTGATCGTGGTGAGCGGCGGCGCGCGCGGCGTGACCGCGGCCTGCCTCCTCACGCTCGCGAAGGCGTGCCGCCCCAGGTACGTGCTGCTCGGCCGCTCCCGGATCGACGAGGCCGAGGCCCCCGCGGTCGCGGCCGCCAAGGACGAGGCGGGCATCAAGAAGGCGCTCTTCACCACCGAGAAGGGCCTCACGCCCGCGCAGCTCGGCAAGCGCGCCGCCGCGATCCTCGCGGCGCGCGAGGCCCGGGCGAACATCGCAGCGCTCGAGGCCGCCGGCTCGGTCGTCCGCTACCTCGCGGTCGACGTGCAGGACGGCGCGGCGCTGGAGGCCGCCTTCGCCCAGGTGCGCGCCGAGCTGGGCCCGATCACCGGGCTCGTGCACGGGGCCGGCGTCATCCAGGACAAGCGCATCGCCGAGAAGTCGGACGCGTCGTTCGACGCCGTCTACGACACGAAGATCGCCGGCCTGTTCGCGCTCTTGGCGGCCACGGGCCGCGACCCGCTGCGCGCCATCTGCCTCTTCTCGTCGGTGGCGGCGCGAGGCGGCAACGTCGGCCAGTGCGACTACGCGATGGCGAACGAGACGCTCAACCGCGTCGCGGCCGCCGAGGCGAAGGCGCGGAACGTCGGCGGGGCCGGCTGCGTGGTGAAGTCGATCGGCTGGGGCCCCTGGGCCGGCGGCATGGTCACCCCGGCGCTCGCGAAGCAGTTCGCGGCGATGGGCGTGCCGCTCTTGCCCATCGACGTGGGCGCGCAGATGTTCGTCGCCGAGCTCGCCAACCCCGGGGCCGTCGAGGTCGTCGTGGGCGGCATGATCCGCGACAGCAAGGGCAGCGGCGCGAAGCCCACGAGCTTCGCGCACCCGCCGGCGGCCGCGTCGGCCGCGCCGCAGGCCAAGGCGGGGCCCACCACCAGGGTGGTGCACGCCCGGGCGTACCCCTTCCTCCGCGACCACGCGATCGCGGGCGCGCCGGTGTTCCCGGTGGTGCTCGCGCTCGAGTGGTTCGTGCAGATCGCGCAGGAGCTGCGCCCCGGGCTCACCGCGGTGGCGGTGCGCGACCTGAAGGTGCTCAAGGGCATCACGCTCCCCTCCTTCGACGGCGACGGCGACCGCTTCGAGGTGCGCGCCGAGGAGACCACCCCGGGCACGCTCGCGATGGAGATCCGCACGCCCGGCGGGCCGATCCACTACCGGGCCGCCGTCGAGCTCGCCGCGCGTGCCCCGAAGGGCCCGACGGCGCCCACCCCGGCGGACCTCCCCGCGTACGAGCACGCGCTCGCCGAGGTGTACGGCCGCTTCCTGTTCCACGGGCCGGGCTTCCAGGTCATCCGCACCGTCACCGGCGCGGACGAGAACGGCATGGAGGCGATGCTCACCGGCACGCACGACATGAACTGGCCGACCAACGGCTGGAAGACCGACCTCGCCGCCTTCGACGGCGGGCTGCAGCTCGCGCTCCTCTGGAACCGCCTGCACACCGACGCCGCGTCGCTCCCGACCGGCATCGCCGCGTGGCTCTCCTACGGCGCGCCCGCGCCCGGCCCGGTCCGCTGCGTCCTCACCGGCCGCAAGACGAACGGCCGCGCCGTCGTGTCCGATCTCGCCTTCGTCGACGCCAGGGGCACCGTGTTCGCGGAGCTCAAGGGCGTCGAGACGCACGCGCTGCCGAGCGGCACGTTCCCGACCGCCGCCCGCGCCGAAGCGTAGGGGCGACACCCACCCCGATGGTCCGCCCGCTCGCCAGGAGCCCCCGATGACCCCGATCGCAATCGTCGGGCAGGCCTGCGTGCTGCCCGGCGCGCTCGACGTCGCGACGTTCGCGGACAACGTGTTCGCCGGCCGCGACCTCGTCACCGACGCGCCCGAGGGCCGCTGGGGCCTGCCCCACGCCGACGTCCTCGGCGAGGGGCGGGATCGCGCCTGGTCCTCCGCCGGGGGCTACGTCACGGGCTTCGAGCGCGTGTGGGACCCCGCGGGCTTCCGCCTGCCGGCCGGCGACCTCGCGGGCCTCGATCCCCTCGTCCACTGGCTCCTGCACGTGGGTCGCGCGGCGCTCCGCGACGCCGGGCTCGAGGTCGGGCACCGCGCGCTCGGCCGCTGCGGCGCGATCTTCGGGAACCTCTCCTTCCCGTCGGAGGGGATGGCGCGCTGGGGCGAGAAGGTGGTGCTCGAGGCGAACGGGCGCGGCAGCGTCACCGCCGACCCGCGCGACCGCTTCATGTCGGGCCTCCCCGCGGATCTCCTCGCCAAGGGCCTCGGGCTCGGCGCCGCGAGCTTCGCGATCGACGCCGCCTGCGCGTCGTCGCTCTACGCCATCCGCCTCGCGTGTGACGCGCTCGCGGGCGGGCGGGCGGACCTGATGCTCGCCGGCGCGGTCCAGCGCGCCGACAGCCTGTTCCTGCACATCGGCTTCTGCGCGCTCGGCGCGATGAGCCACCTGGGCAAGAGCCGGCCGTTCCACCGCGAGGCCGACGGGCTCGTGCCCGCCGAGGGCGCCGCGTTCGTGGTGCTCAAGCGCCTCGACGACGCCGTGCGCGACGGCGACCGCGTCCTCGGCGTGATCCGCGGCGTCGGGCTCTCGAACGACGCCCGCGCCCGCAACCTCCTCGCGCCCTCCGACGAGGGCCAGGTGCGCGCGCTCCGCGCCGCCTACGAAGGCGCGCGGATCGACCCGCGCGAGATCCAGCTCGTCGAGTGCCACGCCACCGGCACGCCCACCGGCGACCGCACCGAGATCGCCACGCTCGCCGAGGTCTTCGGGAACCACCCGCTGCCCATCGGCTCGCTGAAGTCGATGGTCGGGCACCTGATCACCGCTGCGGGCGTCGCCGGGCTCCAGAAGGTGCTCGCCGGCTTCGCGCGGCAGACGATGCCGCCCACGCTCCACGCCGACGACCCCATCCCCGCGTTCGCGGACGTGCCCTTCCGGCTCCTCGCGCAGCCCGAGCCCTGGGACGCGCGCGTCCGCCGCGCGGCCGTGAGCGCCTTCGGCTTCGGCGGGAACAACGCGCACCTCGTCGTCGAGGAGCACGTCCCGGGCGCGCCCGTCCCGGTCGCGTTCCGGCGCAGGAAGCCCGTCGCCGTGGTCGGCATCGCCGTGGCCGCGGGCGCCGGGGACGACCGGGCCGCCTTCGCCCGCGACGTGTTCGCGGGCACCGGCACCGCGCGCCGCGAGAAGGTCGAGCTGGCCCTCGCCGGGCTGCGCTTCCCGCCGAAGGACCTCGGGCTCTCGCTGCCCCAGCAGACGCTGCTGCTGCGCGTCGCGCTCGACGCCGTCGCGGAGGCCAAGGTCCCGCTCCCGCGCGAGGGCACCGGCATCTTCGTCGGCATGGGCGCGGACGTGGCCGTGTCCGGCTACGGCCTCCGCTGGCGCATCGGCGCCCGCACCGGCGCGACCGGCAAGGCGCTCGACGAGCTCCGCGACGCGGTCATCCCGGCGCTGCGGGCCGAGAACGTCGTCGGCACGATGCCGAACATCCCCGCCAACCGCGTGAACGTGCAGCTCGACGCCGGCGGGCCGGGCTTCACCGTGTCCGCCGAGGAGCTCTCGGGCGTACACGCGCTCGCGACCGCGGTGGACGCCGTTTCGTCCGGCACCCTCGACGTCGCGCTGGTCGGCGCCGTCGACCTCGCGTGTGATCCCCGCCACGCCGCGGCCCTGGCCGCGCTCGCGCCGGGCGTCACCCCCGGCGACGGCGCCGTCGTGCTCGTGCTCGAGTCCGAGGACGAGGCGATCCGCAACGGCCACCACATCTGGGCGTTGATCGACACGGTCGAGGCGGTCGGCGCGGGCGCGCCGCCGTTGGCGCCGCCCGTCGGCCCCACGGTCGCGACCCCACGGGCGTTGGGCAGCGCCCACGCGGCCGCGGGCCTCCTCGACGTGGCCGCCGGCGTGCTCGCCGTGGCGCACGGGACGCTCCCCGGCGGGGCCCCGCTCCCGCCGGTCGAGGGCGCGCGGCGCGTGTCCGTCGTCACGCGCAGCCTCGGCGGCGGGAGCGCCCGCGTGGTGCTCGCCGGCCACGGCGCGCCCGTGCCGGTCGACGCGCCGCCCGCGCTCACGGGCCACATCCTCACCTTCCCCGCGCACGCGGAGCCGATCGTGTTGCCTGCCGCCCCCCTCCCGGCCTCCGTCGGCGTGCCCGCCGTGGCTGCCGCCACGCCGACGCTCGCGGCGCTCGCGGCGCTCGCGCCCGCCCCCGCGCTGCCGCCGGTGCTCGCGGACTACCGGCCGCCGACCGGCGAGCGGGCCCCGGTGCCGACGCGAGCCGCGTCCCCGACGCCCGCACCCGCCCCGCCGCGTCCGCCC
>CAYWGD010000243.1:0-5868 GCA_964457335.1 uncultured Enterobacteriaceae bacterium
CCGGCGCCAGCTCGACGGCGGGGGCGGGCTCGGCCGCCGACGCGACCTCGGCCGCGGGCGCCGCCTCGACGGGCGCCTCGGCCGGCTGCGCCGCCGGGGGCGCGGCCTCCTGCCTGGGGTAGGGCACGGCCCGGCTGTCGGCCTCGGCGCGCCAGGCGGGAGCGGCCGGAGGGGGCGCGGCCTCGGGCTTCGCGATGCCCAGGACCTTCTTGATGCCGGACTTCAGGGTGGAGCGGATCACGTGTACCTCTGCGACGGGCCCATCGTACCAGCGTCCCCGCGCCCCCGCCCGTAGCCCAACCCTGCCGTTTCGGCAGGATGGAGCGCGCCCGGCCCCCGTTGCCCCGGGAGGGCGCCGCTGCTATCCTCCCCGGCCCCCGAGGGTGCAATGCCCGTGCCCCACATCCGCGTCGTCGCCGCCGAGATCGAGCGCGACGGGGCGTTCCTCATCACCCAGCGCCGCCCCGAGGCGGCCCTGCCGCTGCTCTGGGAGTTCCCCGGCGGCCGCGTGCTGGACGCCGAGAGCGACGGCGACGCGCTCCGCCGCACGATCAACGACCGCCTCGGCGTGCAGGTCCAGATCGGCCACCGGGTGCTCCACGTCACGCACGCCTACGAGGGCTACACCCTCGACATGGTCGTGTACCGCTGCGCCGTGCTCGGCGAGCCGACCAAGACCCGCGTGCACGACCTCGCCTGGGTGAAGCCCGAGGACTTCGGCCGCTACCGCTTCCCCGGCGCGGACCAGCAGACCGTCGACGCGCTGCTGCGCGAGTAGCCCACCCGACGGCGACGCCGCGCCAGGTGCCCGGAAGGCGGCCGGGCGGGCCCGGCCGGTCCGGCGGCCGCGACGCGGAGCGGCGCCCCGCCGACCAAGCGGCGCAGCCGCGCGCCTGGAGGGGACCGACCGGGGCCGTCCGCGGCCCCGGGGGCGCCCAGACCGGCTCGCCCCCGGACTACTCGCCCCCGGCCCGCTCGATCTCCGACCCGCTCGCGGTCCGACGCGCCTCGTCCGGCGGCGGGAAGCTGGGGGTCGGGCCGTCCTCCCAGGCGAGCCGCCGCGCGCGCGCGTCGAGCACCACCCGGGACACGCCGAGCGCGTCCATGCCGAGGAGCCCGGGCCGGCCGCGCCGGTACACGTAGCGGCGCAACGGGACCGGCCGCCCCGCGATGCGCGCGTGGTCGACGGCGCGGATGACCACCTCCACCGCGGTGGCGCCGCCGGGGCCGGTGCCCTGGCGCTCGGCCGCGTATCGCGCGACCTCCTCGCCGGACTCGAGCGGCAGGTAGGTGCGGTCCGCGCCGGTGTCGATCACCACGTCGACGCGCTCCCCGTCCACCTCGAGCGGGGCGAGGAGCCGGGGCCCCACGGTGCGCTCCCGCCGCAACACGACGCCGTCCGCGAAGCCCGTGGGCACGTCCTCGCGGAGGTGCAGGCGGCCGCGGGCGAAGTCGAGGTCCACGACGAAGGCGCGGAAGAGGTTGGCGCCGAGGATGCCGGCGACGGGCTCGTCGGGGTCGTCGGGCAGCGAGCTCGTGGTGGCGAGGTCACGCACGGCGCAGGGCAGGCGGCGGAAGGTCCAGCCGCCGATGGTCACGTCGCGGAGCACCGCGAGGCGGATGGGCACGCTCCCGACCTCGCCGTGGGCGCGGAGCAGCGTGGGGCGCGCCTTCACCCCGAGGGACGCCACGAAGTCGTCGTCGCAGGTGGTGCGGGACGCGCCGGTGTCCACGAACCAGAGCCGGTCGTCGACGAGGGTGTACGGGCGCCCGGCGTCGGCCTCCGGGGCCACGATCGGGAGGGCCTCCGGCGCGCCGGAAATCGGGGAAGGAACATGGAAAGCGCAAGCTAGGAGCCAGAATGGCACGGGGAAGCTACATAGCTCGGCATGTGGTGGCTCGTCGCCTGCGCGGTCCAGGATTCCCCCGTGCCCGCCTCCCTGGCGCCCCCCGCCGGTATGGAGGCGCTCGCGCGCGGCGCACTCGCGTTCCGCTTCCCGCTGGAGGAGCGCGCGCTCTTCGAGCAGACGGTCGGCGTGGACCACGATCCCGTCGTCTACGGCGAAGGCGCCGACGGCATCCACTGCACCAACTACGACGGGCGCGGCTTCCCCTGGTGCTACGACGAGCACGACGGCAGCGACTACCTTCTCGTCGGCGGCTTCGACACGATGGACGCCGGCAGCGCCGTGATCGTGGCCGCGGCCGACGGGGTGGTCGTCGAGACGGCCGACGGCAACTACGATCGCTGCTCCGCGACCGTCGAGGGCGTCGACTGCGACGGCTACCCGATGGAGCCCAACTACGTCATCGTCGAGCACGAGGGCGGCTGGCGCACGATGTACTGGCACATGATGAAGGAGAGCCTCGTCGTGACGCCGGGGGACGAGGTGCGCTGCGGCGATCCGCTCGGGCTCGTGGGGTCGAGCGGCTACTCGTCGATGCCGCACCTGCACTTCGAGCTGCAGGACGCCGACGGCGTCACGACCGACCCCTACGCCGGCGAATACTCGCAGCCCGAGACGTGGTGGACCGAGCAGGGCGACGACGAGGGGCTCCCGGGCAGCGACTGCGCGCCGTCGCGCTGACTACTTGTCCTGGAAGATCCGCGGGAGCCGGCGGTCGGCGTCGGTCTCGAGGGGATCGACGGGGTCGCCCGGGAGGGACTCCGCGAGCCCGCTCGTGCGCGCGCGGCCGATGTCGAGCAGGGTGATCGTGACCTCCTCCGAGGCGGGGACCGGCCGGTACTGCAGGAGGAGCCGCTCGCCGCGCCAGTAGTAGGCGCCGAAGCGGTTGTCCCAGCGGGGCGGGCCGTAGCGGGCGGTGAGGGCCTCGCGCAGGCGCCAGGCGGTGGTGGTGCCCACGACGCCGACGGTGACGGCGTAGAAGCCGTCCTCCCCGAACGCGTAGCTGGCGCCGAACAGCGACGCGCCGAACCACTTCACGAGGTAGTCGGCCTGCCGCTGGTAGAAGGTCGTGGACTTCTGCGAGCCGACGGCCATCATCGACTCGTCGACGGAGGCGGGCGCGCCGAAGGGGATCGCGCCGAAGCCGCCCTCGTCGTCGACCTTCGGGGCGAACGCGAGGGGGTCCGCGGCGGGCGTGGTGGGCGCGGCGTCCGCGGCGGCCGTCCAGGACACGGTGTAGGTGCCCTTCACGTCGCGACGGAGCGGCGCCGACGTGAGCCCGCCGACCACGCTGGCCACGCACCCGGCGAGGGTCAGGTCGCCGTCCTTGGCCTTCACCGTCGTGGTGCCGTCGGTCGACACCGCCACGTCCACGCGCGCCGTGAGGTCGGCCGTGGCGCCGCCCGTGCGCACGCAGGCGTCGATGTCGTCGGCGCGCCAGCGGAGGACGGCGTCCATGACCGCGTAGCCGCCGCGCGTGGACATCCGCTCGCGCCACGCGCGGTGCTCGGCGGTGCTGGTGGTGAGCGGAGCGGCGTCGAGCGCGCCCTCCTCCACCTTGGCCGGCGGGCGCTCGAAACGCACCCCGGCGAGGGCCACGCCCATCAGCGCGGCGAGCACCATTCAGTACGTCCGGAAGACGTGATCCCACAACGTGGTGCTGACCCCGTACTTCCGCCCGTCCTTGTTGTGGTGGTGGTTCATGTGGTGGGCCTTGAGCCGCTTCATGACCTTGGACTGCATGCGGAAGTGGTGCACCGCGTAGTGCGTCATGTCGTAGGCCAGGTAGCCCGCGACGTGCCCGGCGAAGAAGGGGAACACCCACACCGGCCCGAGCACGAGCCACCACATCCCGAAGAACAGGACGCCGAGGCCGAGGCTCGCCGCGGGGGGCATGACCAGGCGGTACTTGTCGTTCACCCAGTCGTGGTGCACGCCGTGCAGGATGAAGTGGAAGCGCGGGCCCCAGGACGTGTTCGGCTTCCAGTGGAAGAGCGTGCGGTGGAGCCAGTACTCCGCGAGCGTCCACACGAACGCGCCGGCGGCCGCCATGCCGAGCGCGGCGAAGAAGCCGATGCCGAGCCCGAAGACCCCCCACGCGAACAGCCCCGCGATGATCGGCACGAACACGATCGGCACGACATACCAGGGCACGCGCGAGAAGAAGTCGATGAAGTCGCTCTCGAACATGCGGGGCGACTCGGGGCTGGCGCGCAGCATGGCGATCTCCTGCGCCCGCCAGATAGCAGGGGCGCGACCGCTTGCCAAGTTCGCGAAAACTGGCCAGGAAGTCAGTTCTGGCGCCACTCGCCGATGCGACTCCCCACGCGCACCGGATCACCCGGCGCGATCGACCACGCCACCGTGTTCGGCGGGAACACGAGGATGACGGTGGAGCCCATCTCGAAGCGGCCGAGCTCGGCGCCACGCGCGAAGGTGGGCGCGGGTTCCATGGTCACGTCGCAGCGCGGACGGCCCTCGTTCGTGATCAGCGGGTCGTAGACGACGCGCATGCGCCCGACGCCGAAGGCCCCGACCATCACCAGCGCGTACTCGCCGAGGTCCGACTCGAACCAGGTGGTGAGCCGCTCGTTGCGGGCGAACAGCGCCTCGATCTTCCGGGTGGCCGCCGGGAACACCGGCCAGAGCGCGCCCGGGAGGTAGCAGTAGCGGCGCACCGTGCCCTCGCGCGGCACGTGCACGCGGTGGTAGTCGCGCGGCGAGAGGTAGAGCACCGCGAAGTCGCCCCCGTCGTAGCGGTCGTCGCCGCCGAGGAGCTCGGACACGTCGTAGGTGCGGCCGTCGGACTGGGGGATCTTCCCGCCCTCGATGCGCCCGACCGCGTAGGCGACGGCGTCGGCCGGGGAGACGACGGCGCGCGGGGACTCGTCGACGGGGCGGACGCCCGGCTTGAGCGCGCGGGTGAAGAAGTCGACGAGGCTCCCGTAGTCCTCGAGCGTGCCCTCGCACTCGTCGAGGTTCACCTTGTACTTCGCGACGTACCAGCGGAGGAGCGCGCGCTGGGCGGCGGCGGGCAGGCGCGTGCGCGCGAACGCGCCCATGACGCGGGCGGCGTGGTTCTTCGGGACGACGGAGAGGGCCGAGATGATGAGGGCGTCTTTCACGGCGCGCTCCTAACCGGGTCCGTCGCGGCGTCCGCGCGTTCGTGGCCGATCCGACCGGGTGTCGGGGTCGGTCGCGCCGACGTCGTCGGGCGGTGGTGCGGGCCGTCGTGGGGGGTGTCGTCCGCGTTAGCCAGCGTCGTGCCGCTCTGGTCCATCGCCCTCCCGCGTCCGCCCGTGCCGAGCCCGCGCATCCTGCGCGCGGTCGCGCCCATCCTGGCGGAGATGCGCGCCCGGCCCACACACGCCGGGCCCATCGTCGCGCAGGGCCTGCGCGCCGCGCGGAGCCTCGGCGCCAAGGAGCGCCCCGTCGCCGGCGACCTCCTGCTCGGCCTGATCCGCCACGAGCGCGCCCTGGCCCGCATCGACCCCGACCCGCTCACCGCCTGGCTCCGCCTCGCCGAGGAAGGGGCGCCGGAGCTCCCCGACCCCGAGGACGCCTACGCGGTCGCGTTGTCGTTGCCGGCCGCGATCGCGGACGAGTGGTGGGGGCGGCTGGGGCCGGAGGAGGGAGAGGCGTTGGCGGTGCGTCTAGGCGGGCGCGCGCCGCTCGCTTTGCGCGTCCTGCGCGAGCCCGTCGACCTCCCGGTGCCCCACCGTCGCCTCGGCCGCGCGATCGTGCTCGACGGGCGCGTGAACGTGCAGCTCCTCGACGCCTGGCGGGAGGGCCGCGTGGAGGTCCAGGACCTCGGCAGCCAGGCCATCGTCGAGTTCGTGGAGCAGGTGCTCCTGGGGCGGGGGGAGGGCCCCCCGAAACGAGCCTGTGAAGAAATCCCCCAGAAGGGAGCCTGTGGAGAAACCGGAGCCCGGGCCGGCGACGGCTCGCGGCGGCCCTGCGG
>CAYWGD010000244.1:0-5790 GCA_964457335.1 uncultured Enterobacteriaceae bacterium
CCCCGGCCGGCTCGACCGCCGCCGCGCCCGCCGGGAAGCCGAACGCCAAGGCCGCCAAGGTCGCGCGCCCACCCGGCGCCACGGCCACGCCCCCCACCGCCGCGACGACCGCCACGGCCCCGACCGCCCCCGCGGAAGCGACCGCCGACGCGCCCGCGGCCGGCCTCCGCCTGCGCGCCGCCAAGTTCACGCTGGCCGGCGCCGAGGGCATCCAGGTCCGCTGCGGCGACGTCTCGGGCTCGGGCACCACGAGCACGCTGCTGCGGGACTTCCCCGCGGGCGAGTGCGTCGTGACGGCCGCGGGCCAGTCCGCGCGCGTCCGCCTCGACGCGCCGCGCGGCGTGGCCTGCACGGTCGACGGAGGCTCGCTCGCATGTCGCTGATCCTGCTCCTCGCCTCCACCGCGCTCGCGGACCGCGTCCTCTGGGTCACGCCCCCCGACCCCGCGAGCAGCGCCACCGTCGCCCGCACGCTGCCGGGCTCGACCTCCGCGCCGCTCGACTCCCTGGTCACCGGCGGCGTGCCCGCCATCCAGGGCGACGCCATCGACGCGCTCCGGACCGAGCTCGCCGAGGTGCGGCCGCTGGCCGAGGTCTTCGACGGCGAGCTGCAGATCATGGCGCGGCTGTCGAAGGCGACCGAGGACGTGCACGTCCTCCGCAGCCCCGAGGAGCGGAACCTCCTCCGCCGCGCGCTCCTGTTCCAGGGCTTCGCGGTGCACCGCTACTTCCAGGACAAGCTCGGCACGGAGGCGGGCGCCGCCCCCTACCGCACCGGCACCGGCGCGGACGCCCGGGTGACCGCCTGGCTCGACGCCTGCGCGCTCCTCGCCTCGCCGACGAATTTCGCCGACGAGGACCTCCCGGAGCAGGCCGAGCGCCTCGCCTTCGACGACGCCCAGGCCCACTGCCAGGCCATGCCGAGCGCGACCTTCATCGTCGGCGCCATGGCCCAGGGCGCCGAGCTCCGCATCGACGGCGTGAAGATCGAGGGCGGGCCCGGCGTGCGCGTGCGCGTCATCCCGGGCCGCCACCTCTTCCACGTCGCCGTGGGCGACACGCTGCTCCTCGCGGAGGACGTGCGCATCAAGGCCGGCGCGGACGCGATCGTGAGCGCGCCCTTCGGCCCCACCGAGCTCGCGGAGCTCCGAGGCCTGGTCGGGTCGGGCTCCGACGGGTGGAGCCTGCCGCTCGCTGCGCAGGTCCCCATCCAGGGCCTCGGCGAGCCCGTCTACATCGCGAGCCCGAACGGCGAGCGCACGCACCTGTTGCGCGTGGACGGCGGGGTCGCCACCCGCGTGAAGCTCCGCCCGCCCGACGACGAGGCGCGCCCTCGGCTCGTCGGCCGCGCCACGCTCGGCGGCGGCTGGATGTCCACGGGCGACTTCTACCTCCAGAACCTCGACGACGGCGCCGTCCGCGACAAGTACACCGTCAACGCCGGCACGCCCGCGGCCTCGCTCGCCGCGTCGCTCGAGACGAAGTGGTGGTCGGTCGGCCTCGGCGTCGACGGCCAGCTCACCGTCGGCGAGTTCCACTCGCTGCCCACCGGCGACACCGACACCAGCGTGTTCCTCTACCCCCACGTCGCCGCCGGCCTCCCCTGGCTGCAGATGACGGTCGGCCCCTACTTCCCCTGGTACGTCGGCGTCGGCGGCCGCGCGCGCGTGCCGATCGTGAAGCCCATCGAGGCCTTCGTCGCCGGCGTGTACGGCGTCCCCGTGGACCGCCCCCGCGACGAGGGCGACCCCACCTTCGAGCCGCTGCCGCTCTACAGCGCCTGGGCCGGCGTCAGCGTGCGGGTCGGGCGGTAGTTCTTCTTGGGGCGGGGGGCGAGCCCCCCGCAACGCCCCCCCGGGCTCCTTGACCCCACCTGATTTCGGGCGCGCAGAGCCGCGCCCGAAATCAGGCGGGGCCCCGTCGCCCGCGCTTCCTGCGGCACCGTCGGGTCGCCCGAGTCGGACGCGCCTCGATGGCGCGTCCTTGGTCGGGCTCCTGGACAAGGCGCGCAGGGCCGCGCCCGAAATCAGGCGGGGGCCCCGTCGCCCGCGCTTCGTGCGGCACGAGCGGCGCGCAGGAGCGCCGAAGCAAACCCTGTGTCAAGCTCCCGCCCCCGGCGGCACCGACGCCGCCGCCCGGAGTCCGTACGGCCATGCTCTCCCTCGCGCTCGCCCTCGTCCTCCCGCTCCAGGCCGCCCCCACCGTCGAGGAGGAGGCCCTGCGGGCTGCGCTCGAGGGGCGGAGCACCGACGCGGTGCGGCTCCTCGCGCGCGCGGACGACCCGCGGCTCCGCTGGTTGGCCGGCCGGCACGCGCTCGTCGCGGGCGACCCGCGCGCCGCCACGTACTTCGAGGCCGACGGCGAGCCGCGCGACGCCTGGGGCGCCATCGACGCCGCCGCCGCCCGGGGCGACCTCGCGTGGGCGGCGGAGCGCGCACTGGGGCAGATGGACGCCGCGCTCGCGGGCAGCCACCGCGTCGCGCTGATCCGGTCCCTGCTCGACTGGGCGCGCGAGCGCGAGGCGCGGGACCCGGTCAACGCGCGCCTCTTCCTCCAAGTGGCGCTCGGGCTCGCGCCGGAGCAGCGCCCGGGCCAGTACGGGCCGCACCGGCCCTGGCGCGAGCGCATCGAGGACGCGCTGTTCACGCTCCCGCCGGACGGCCTGGACCACGCCGACCTCCGCGCCGCGGCGATCCGCCGCTTCCACGCGGACCCGGACGCGGCCGCGGCGCGCTTCTACGTCGGGCTCGCGCGCGCGCGGTCGCGGCCCCTCGCCGCGGTCGGGTGGCTCGCGGCCGCCGGCGAGGCACGCGGCCCGGACGCACCCGGCTCGGACGCGGCCGGCTCGGACGCGGCCGGCTCGGACGCGGCCGCGGATGACGTCCCCGTCCTCCTGGCGGCCCGCGCGCTGCTGGCCGTCGAAGCGCCGGATCCCGCCGTGATCGACGCGCTCGCGTCGCTGGCGGAGCGGCACCCCCGCGACGAGGAGCTCGCGCGCCTCCGGCTCGTGCACGCCCGCCAGGTGGCGAGCCGCGACGAGGCGCTCGGCGACCGCGTGCTCGCGGAGCTCGCCCGCCACCCGGTCGTCGGGCTCGACGCCCAGGAGGCGCGGGCGCGGGCCGCGCGCACGCCGCTGGCCCGGCGGGAGCGCTGGCTGGCGCTCGCCGACGCCGTGCGCGGGACGGCGCGCGCCGACGCCGCCCAGCGGGAGGCCGATCTCGCGCTCCTGGAGGAGGTGCGGAGCCGCCCGCCGGGCGCCGAGCGCCGAGAGGGGCTCGAGCTCCTGGAGCGGGGCGTGCGCGACGGCCGCCTCACGGGCGAGGTGGCCGCGGAGATCCGCTGGCTCGCCTTCGAGGGGGACGGGAGCGAGGCCGCGCTCTGGACGCTGGTCGAGGGCTACCCGAGCGCGCCGGCGTGCGCCGCGCTCGCCGAGCGGCTCGTCCGCGACGGCGCGGACGGCAGCGAGGTCGGCCGCTTCGTGGAGCGCTGCCCGGAGGCCTCCGGCCCCGCCGAGGCCGCCCTCCAGGCCCAGGCGGCCGAGGTCCCGACGCTCCACCTCACGCCCGGCGCCGGCTCGCTCGGCGTGCTCGCGACGAGCACCAAGGCGCTCGACGTGCGCGAGCACCGCGTCGACGCCGAGGCGCTCTTCCGGCAGACGACGGGCAACCCCCTCGACGCGACGCTCGACGCCTTCCTCCTGGAGCCGGACCGCGCCTGGACGGCCCCGCTCGACGAGGGCGTGGTGCGCGCCGCCGCGCTCGCGCCGCGCACCGGCGCGCCGCTCGCCGCGCTCACCGTGCGCGCCGGCGACCAGCGCGCCACGGCCCTCGTCGTGGCCGAGCCCCTCGACGTGTCGGTGCTCCGCGCCGGGACGGACGCCGCGATCGCGGTCCTGCGCGAGGGCGCGCCGGTCGCCGCGGAGCTCCTCTTGCAGGACGGCGCCGGCGCCTTCCGCCGCGCCCGCACCGACGCCGCCGGCGTGGTCATCCTGCGCGACGTGCCCGGCGCGGTGCGGGTCCTGGCGCGCCGCGGGCGCGCGCTCGGGTTCGCCACCGCCGACGCGGCTCCCGGCGCGCCCGCCGCGACCGACACGTGGGCGCTCGTCGTGTGGGACCGCGCGGTGCCCGCCGACGGCGCGGACGTCGACGTGACCGTGTTCGGGACCCGCCCGGGCGGCGACGCGACCGGCCCCGTCCGCCTCGTGAGCCGGAGCCCGCGCGGGGACGTGATCGCGGAGGTGCCGGCGGCCGTCGCGAGCGGCGCCGCCCGCGCGCGCGTGTTCGCCCAGGGCGGGGGCGCGCTCGAGCTCGTCCAGGGCGAGCGGGTGGTCGCGCGCGCGAGCCTGCGCGCCCCCGCCGAGCGCCGCCCCGTGGCGCTCACGCTGGAGCCCGCCTCGCCGCGGGTCGGCGAGCAGGTCACCGCGCGGATCGTGCTCGTGGAGCCGGCCGGCCCCGGCGGGCTCGCGGGCGAGGTCACCGTGACGACGCCGTGGTCGACGCGCTCGGAGGCCGTCGTGCTGGGCCCGGACGGCGCGACGTACACGATCCCGCTGACCGCCGCCGAGCGCGGGGACGTCGTCTCCGTGACGCTGCGTCTGCCCGACGGCCGCGCTTGGAGCACGCGCGGCGTCGTCGGGCCCGACACGCCCGACGGGCGGGTCGCGCCCCCGGTGACCGTCCCCGGCGTCGTGGCGGTCGGGGCGCCCTTCCGCGTGGACGCGCCCGCCGGCGCGTGGCTGCGCGCGACCACGGAGGGCGGGCGCATGCGCTGGGCGCGGCCCGGCGAGGACCTCTCGCTGCCCGAGCCCGGCCGGTGGGAGGTGTGCGCGTGGCGCGACGAGTGCGGCCCCGCGAGCGAGGTCCTGGCCGTGGCCCCCGGCGCCCCCGCCCACGGCGCCGGGAGCGTCGACGCGGAGGGCCGGTGGACGGGCGCGCCGACCCTCGGGACGGTGACCGCCGACGGCATCCGGAGCGCGCGCGTCGTGCGCGCCGGCGACCGCGTCGACGCCGGGGCCGACACGTCGGGCGCCCGCGTCGCGTGGGTGACCGTGGCGACGGGCGAGGCCGTCCCGGTGCCCGGCCCCGCGAGCCCGGCGTTGCGCGTCGACGGGACGCTCCGCCGCGCGGCGGCGAGCACGCTCGACGTGGGCGCGGGCCTCCCGCCGGGGTCGCGCGTCTGGGCCTTCGTCCGGGACGCCGGCGACGAGCCCCCGCCCGCGGCGGCGGGGCTCGCCGCGCCGCTCGACGGGGCCCCCGCGCTCGCGCAGGCGCCGTGGGAGCCCGCGCCGAGCGTGGGGGAGACCATCGCGGCGGGCCTCCTCGACGAGGAGGAGCGCCTCGCCGAGGCCACGGACATCGAGCGGATGGACTTCGGCTTCAGCCCGGCCGAGGAGGTCGCGGCGCTCGGCGGGATCGGCACCTCGGGCTACGGCTCGGGCGGCGGCGCCTCCGCCTCCCACCTCTACGGCGTGGGCTCGCGCCAGTCGAGCGGCGGGCTCGGCGCGGCCCCCCTCGTGGCGGGCGACCCGCGCGCGCTCGCCGTGATCGAGGGCGCGCCCGGGCGCTACGACGTGACGCTCCCGGCCTGGATCGCCGCGGCGGACGTGGAGGTCGTCGCGCGCACCCCGGACGGCCGCTGGGCGAGCCACCTCGTCCGGCTCGACGTGGGCGGCGGGCCCCTCGTGGCCCCGCCCGCGCCCGCCGAGCCCGCCCTGCCCGCCGCCTGGGACGGCACCGGCGCGGCGCTCCTCGCGGCCGCCCGCACGCTCCCCGCCGAGCCGCGCGCGCACGCG
>CAYWGD010000245.1:0-5708 GCA_964457335.1 uncultured Enterobacteriaceae bacterium
CGGGGGGTGCACGCCATTGGCTCCACCCCCCCCCCGCCACCCCCCTCCGTCCCAACACACCAATTCCTGACACCCCTACGCTGACACCCCTACGCCTACGCTGACACCCACCACGACACCCACCACGACCACGCGGGCGTTCCCGCGCGACGCCCCCTCCGAGCTCGACCACGCGGGCTCCCCCGCGCGAGGGGCCCGGCGGGCGGCCGGCCCCCGGCCGGCCGGCTCGGCGCGACACGCCGCCGGGAGGCGGCGGGGCGCGCCAGCCAAGCGCGGAGCGCGCGCCCGGAGGGCCCCGACCCCGGCTCCGCCGGGGGCGCGCCCACCGTCGGCACCCGCGTTAGCTCCGGCGCCATGCTGCTCCTCCTCGCCCTGGCCTGCGCGCCCGACGACCCGCGCGACCCCTCCACGCGCACCGGCCGACCCGGCGACGACACCGGCCCCGACGACACCGACCCCGACGACACCGGCACGCCGGCCGAGGGCTGCCGCGCGACGCCCGCCCCCGCGGACCGCGATCGCGCCGTGCTCCTCGCGCTCCCCTACGACGAGGACGCGAACGCCGCCGACGTGTGGGCCGTCCTCACGCTGTCCGCCGATGGAGAGCTCTCCGACGACGGCACGCGCGTCACGATGGGCCGCCTCGCCACCGGGGAGGTCGCGTTCACGCCCGACGGATCGCTGGCGCTCGCCCCCACCGAGGACGGCGCCCTCGCGATCTACGACGTGGCAGACCAGCGCGTCGTGGAGGCCGCGTGGGACGGCGGCTTCTACGCCGGGAAGGTGGTGTCGGACCCCTCCGGCGAGGCCGCGTGGGTGATCGACGGGAACTGGCCGAACAACGGCGGCGGGCTCTACCGCGTGGCGCTCGACTGCGAGACCGGCGCGCCCTCGGGTGCGGAGCGCGTGCTCGAGGCGAAGCTCCCCGCGGACCTCCTGTGGGTCGACGGCGGCGCAATCCTCGTGGGGCGGGAGGTCCCCGGCGCGGCGGCCGGCGACGACCTCGCGCGGCTCGACTGGCCCGACACGGCCGCGGCCCCCGCCGTCCGCGACGGGGCCGACGCCTTCGGCGACGACGACGCCATCGTGTCCGACGCGGCCATCGTCGGGGACTGGGCGCTCGTCGGCGACATCAGCGAGTTCTCGGGCGTGCCCACGCGCGTGGCGCGCGTGCGGCTCGGCGACACGCTCGTGGCGGAGGGCCCGGTCGAGGTCGAGGACCCCATGTCGATCGTGCCCTTCCCCGACGGGAGCGCCCGCGCGCTCGTGGCGAGCGGCTACGGCGACGCGCTCTTCGTGCTCGACGTGGAGGCCGGCAGCACCACCCGCGCGATGTCGAGCCAGCTCCCGGGCGCCATGGTGGCGGTGACCCGCGGGCCCCTCGACGGGCTCGTCCTGGTCAGCGAGGTCGGCGGCGTGCGGCTCGTGCGGCTGGGCGACGACGCGGAGGACCTCGGCGTCTTCTCCCTCGGGAGCGGCCTCGACGCGCTCCCCGGCGCCATCGGCGTGGCCCCCTGATCGCGGTGCGTGGCGCCCCCGGAACGTGACCGTCGACGACGGCACCCGGGAGGCCCGCGGCCGAGGGCACGCCGGGGGGCGGGGCGACGTTCCGGTTCACGCTCGGATTATGCGCACCCGGCGGATCAGCGCGCGCCGTCGGCCGCGAAGTCCCCCATGGGGCCCGAGAAGCGCAGGAGCCGCCCGTCGGGCGCGTACCAGAACTCCCAGGTCGGCCCGACCCACCTGAGCGCGCCGGTGAGCGTCACCTTTTCGTGCACGCAACGTTGGGCGCCGCACTGTTCGTCGCCCACCTTGGACACCTGGAAGGTGTAGGCCTTGACGCTCTCGCCGTCGACCGCGACGAACTGGAAGTCCGTCCGCCCGGCCGCGACCGCCGTGCCGAGGCGCACGTCGAGCGTGTCGCCGTCCCAAGCGCCGGGCGCCGCCACCGCGGTCGTCTTCCCGTCCGCGGTGACATCGGCGCCGGCGGGGGTGTACACGATCGTGTAGCTCGAACCGTCGGTGTCCTTGCGCGTGGTCCGCCGCGGCGCGAGGTCGGGGCCCGCCTCGTGCTCCACGACCCACTCCGGGGAGCGCCCCACGATGGTGACCCCGCTCGCGGCGGGCGTGACCGTCCACGAGAGCGCTCCCTTCGAGCCGGCGAGGCGCGCGGACGGCGGCGCGGCGAGGACGAGCGGGACGAAGAGCAGCAAGGGGGCCTCCGGGTCGCGTCCTGGGCGTATGCCGATTTTCGGGCGCGCGCCGGGCAAGGGACCGCCCCTCGCACCGCGCGCTCCCGCCTACGCGGCGATCTCGCCCCAGCGCGCCTTGAGCAGGTTCAGGGCGCCGCCCTCCCCGCGCTCGCGGAGCCAGCCCGCGGCCTCGCGCAACGGCCCGCGCCAGTCGCCGCCCCGCCGCGCCCGCGCCGACGCCACCGTGCACGCCGCGTCCGCGACGCCGAACACGAGCCCGTGGAGCCGCGCGATGCGCCCGCCCTCCACGCCCTCGACCTCCGCGACCGCCCAGGCCTCCCGCGAGAGCGCGAGCCCCGCCGCGAGCGACCGCGCCCCCACCGCGAGCACGCCGTCGCCGAGCCGGGCGCCCGCCTCCGCGAGCTGGCCGTTCTCGGGGAGCCCGACCCGCACGAGCAGCCCCCCGGACGCGAACAGTACGCGCCCCTCGAGCTCCGGCGGCGCGGACACGATCGCGGCGTCGAGGAGCCCGCGCGCCGTCGCGGTGCGGCCGGCCAGGGCCTCGGCCTCGGCGCGCGCGTAGAGCTCGGGCAGCTCCGGCGGGGCCGGCTCCGTGTCGATGAGGAGCCCCGCCAGCGTCGCGATCGCGCCCTGCCGCACGAGCTCCACCGTCGAGCGCACGGCCAGCGCCTCCGCCGAGATCGCCCGCACCTGCTCGACCTCGTCGGTCCCGACCAGCCCCTCCAGCGCCTGCCCGGACAGGTAGAGGCGCCGGGCCGCGCGCCGGAGCGCCGCCTCGGTCGGCCCGAGCACCCCGACGATCGCGGACACGGGCACGTGCGGGGCCACGGCCACGCCGGCCGCGGCCACCTCCACCAGCGCGCCGCTGACGGCGCCGAGGAGCCCGTTCATGCTCGCGAAGAGCACGCCCAGCTCGGGGCTGCCGAGGCCGTCGGCCGGATCGTCGCCGGACTCCGGGGCCGTGAAGCGCGCGAGCACCGCGTCGATCGACGCGAGCGCGCCGTCCCCGGCCGGGCGTTCGGGCGGCGACCAGAGGTCCACGAGCGGGAGCGGGTCGAGGCGGGCCGCCGTGGAGAGCGCCGCGACGGCCGCCGGGTGCGCGGTGAGCGCGAGCTCCACGTCCACGGGGGCGACCCGCGCGCCGAGCACGGCCTCGAAGAGCGCGGTGGCGGCGAGCGCGCCCGACTCCGCGACCGTCACGTACACGTTCTCGACCCGGGCCCGCGCGCGGGGGTCCGCGACGACGTCGAGCAGCGCCGGCCAGCGCGGCGGCAGGCTCGCGAGCACGATCTCCACGAGCGCGAGCGCCCGGGCCGTGGCCCCCGCGAAGCCGGCGGCCGGGGCGAACATCGGCTCGCCGGCGGCGGCGGCGCGCGCCACGAGCACCGCGTCGAGGCCGTCGCCGTGCCGCGCGACGAAGCGGAGCATCGCCCGCGCCCGGCCGAGCGCGTGGTCCAGGCCGTCGGCGTCCACGAGCGCCTCGGGGCCGAAGTCGCGGCGGGCCAGGTAGCGGGCGTGCCGCAGGCCCCGGTTCAGCGGCGTGGGGCGCCAGGGCGCGTCGCCCAGGGCGGCCTCGGCCGCGCGCAGGTCGACCGCGTCGGGATCCTCGGGATCGTCCTCGCCGTCGACCTCCTCGAGCTCGGCGTCCTCGTCGTCGGGGTCCGGCAGCACCGGCATCGGGCGCCAGCGCGGGCCGTCCGCCGCGAGCGCCTCCAGCTCGCCGTCGTCGTCGCCGCCGAGCTCGCGCGCCATCGCCCAGGGGGGCTGCCCGCCGCCCCCCCCGCCGCCGCCCGTCGAGAACGACGGCAGCACGTGCTCGATCTCGCCGGCCTCCTTCTCCTCGCCCTCCTCCTCCTGCTCCTCCTCCTTCTGCTTCTCCTCCAGCGCCGTGTCGCCCGCGCCCGCCGTGGCCGTGTCGGTCGCACGGTTCAGGAGGCCCGCGAGCGCCGCGTTCCCCATCGACGGCTGGAGCTTCGCCGCGAGCTCGGCGTCCATGCCGCCGTCCACCTTCTCGCCGCGCTGCTCGAGCGCGCGCTTCTGCGCCTCGAGCTTGTCGAGCTGCGCCTCGAGCTTGGGGTCGGGCTTGACGAGCGCCTTCGGATCGGGCGCCTTGCCGTCGGGGCGGCGCTGGTAGGAGGTCGCCATTCCGCCCGAGCGTACTACGCGGCGCGCGGGCGAGCCGGGGCGGGTGGTGCGAGGGGATCGGGGCAACCGCTCCGCGTTGCGGCAGCGTGGGTGCCCGGGAGGACGTCGGCGGTTCCCGTGCCCGGTCGCGCCCGCGCGGCTTCCCTCCCCGGAGGCGGGAGCGGGGTGGTACGATTCGCGCCCGAGGCCCGCCCCCCGCATGCGTTCGCTCGACGGCTACTCGCGCACCGGCCGGATCCAGAAGGGTCCGGGGTCGGACCTCGTGGAGATGCAGGGTCCCGACGGCGCCCGGCACACCGCGATCGAGTTCCACCCCGAGTACCGCAGCCACAACGCGATCAACGCCGCGCTCGGCGTCGTGTTGTCCTTCCTCGAGTCGCCGATGGTGACGGGCCTCGCGGATCTCGGCGCCTACGACCTCACCAACTCCACGTTCGTGTACCCCACGGGGCAGACGTGGTCGGTCGCCGAGGTGGTCCGCACCTTGTCCGACCTCGGCGAGGTCGGCGGCGTGCGCGCGGGCGTGGAGCTCATGGCGCAGGCGGGCCAGGTCCTCGTCGAGGCGGCGGAGACCGGCGAGCTCGCCGGGGTGTACTCGCACGGCGGCCTCACGCCGTGGCGCGTGATGCTCGACGCCGAGGGTCGGCTCCAGATCATCGGGCACGCGCTCCCGCAGGTCGAGATCCTGACCTTCCACGAGCAGCCGGACCGCATCCCCCGCGAGGACGCCTTCCGCTACTGCCCGCCCGAGCGCATGGAGGCCCGGCGCGAGAACTTCTCGTCGGACCTCTTCGGCCTCGCCCTCATCGCGTTCGAGGTGATGTGCGGGAAGCCCGTGTACGACGGGCTCGTCAACGACATCCGCGCCAAGGCCGCGCGCGGGGAGACGAGCCGGCGCATCCACCAGTTCCGGGAGTTCCTGCCGGAGTCGGTCCGGGCGCTCCTGACCACCACGCTGCGCCCCGACTTCCGCGATCGCTTCGGGTCCGGCGGCGACTTCTTCGACGCCGTGAACGCCGCGCTCTCCGACCCCGCGGTCGAAGGCGTGGGCCTGCGCGACATGATGCAGCGGGTCATCCGCCAGCAGCCGCGCGCGCGCCAGGACCTCGATCCGGCGAAGACCTCGATGCTCTCGAAGGACGAGCTGCGAAAGATGATGGACGAGGAGGACGCACCCGCGCGCCCGCAGCGTGCCGCGTTCGCCCCGCCGCCCCGCCAGCCCACCGCGGCGCCTCCCGCCCGCTCGGCGCCCGCTCCCGCCCCACCCGTCGATGCCGGTCCGGCCGTCGGGGCCGGACCGAGCGCGCTCGGCGCCTCGTCGTCGCGCGTGGGCCTCCCGCCCGCCCGGCG
>CAYWGD010000246.1:0-5475 GCA_964457335.1 uncultured Enterobacteriaceae bacterium
GGGGGGGGGGGTTTTTTTGGGGGGGGGGGGGCGCCCCCCCCCGCAACGCCCCCCCACGTGTCTCCGGAGCTTGTTCCCCGGGAGGAATGCTCCTCCTCGCTTTGCTGGCACGCGCGATTGCGGCACCGGGCCTCGATCCGGCCTTGTCCCGGGCCGATCCGGCGACTACCCTCCGCTCCCGATGGCCGCCCCCGAGCCCTGGTCCCTGCGCTTCGACGGCGGCACGCTCGTGCTCGACGGTCCCGAGGCCGACGCCCTCCCCGACGGGTTCGCCTGGGATCCGCGCATCCGCCGGGCGCGCGCGCCCGCCATCACCTACGGCCGCTTCGTCGAGGCCCACCGGGACAAGGGCGTGGAGGACCGCGCCCGCGCCTACGAGAAGCTCGACATCAAGCACCTGAGCACGCGGACGGCCCGGCACTACCAGGAGGAGGCGGTGGCGGCCTGGCGCGCGGCGCGGTGGCGCGGCGTCGTCGTGCTGCCGACCGGGGCGGGCAAGAGCTACGTCGCGGAGCGGGTGATCGCGGAAGCGCGGCGCTCCACGCTGGTGGTGGTGCCGACGTTGGACCTGTTGTCGCAATGGTACGGCGGGCTGCGGGCGGCGTTCGGCTGCGAGATCGGGTTGTTGGGCGGCGGGAGCCACGAGCTCCGGCCCATCACCGTCACCACCTACGACAGCGCCGCCCTGTACATGGACCGCTACGGCGACCGCTTCGGGCTCCTCGTGTTCGACGAGGTGCACCACCTGCCCGCGCCCATGTACGCGCGCGCGGCGGAGGGCTCGATCGCGCCCTTGCGCCTCGGCCTGACCGCCACGCTGGAGCGCCCCGACGGCTCGCACGCCTGGCTCGACACGCTGGTCGGGCCCGTGTGCTACCGCAAGGAGATCACGGAGCTCGCGGGGGAATTCCTCGCCGAGTACCGCACCGAGGTCGTCACCGTCAGCCTCTCCGCCGAGGAGCAGGCCCGCTACGACGGACTCCGCGCCCGGTATCGCAACTTCGTCGACATGAACCGCATCCGCATGGGGAGCCCCGACGGGTGGCGCCAGTTCCTCATGCTCTCCGCGCGCAGCAAGGAGGGCCGCGCGGCCTTCCGCGCGTTCCTCGACAGCAAGCGCATCGCGCACGGCACCGAGCGCAAGCTCGAGTTGGTCGACGCGATCGTGGCCGACGAGTGGGGCCGCCGCACGATCGTGTTCACCAACGACAACGACACCGCCTGGCGCATCTCCCGGCGGCTGCTCGCGCCCTGCATCACCCACCACACCGACACGAAGGAGCGGCGCATGTGGCTCGACGCCTTCGGGAGCGGCGAGATCCCGGTGCTCGTCACGTCGCGGGTGCTGAACGAGGGCGTGGACCTGCCCGCCGCCGAGGTGGCGATCGTCGTGAGCGGCACGGGCACGGTGCGCGAGTCCGTGCAGCGGCTGGGCCGCATCCTCCGGCCCGCGGCAAACAAGCAGGCGGTGCTGTACGAGCTCGTCACCGAGGGCACCGCCGAGACGAGGACCTCCGAGCGCCGCCGGGAGCACGATGCTTACCGGTGAGCTCATCCGCGTGAAGGCGCAGAAGGGCGAGCTCGTCCCGAGCTTCGTCGACCCCGCCTCCGAGCGGCTCCTGGAGCGCGCCGAGGAGCTTTTGACGCTGTTCCGCGAGGGGGTGGGCCGGCGCCGCGCGGAGCTCGACGAGGAGGTCGACGCGATCGTCGGCGACGGCACCGACCACAAGCTCACGAAGGGGCTGGTGAAGGTGCTGACGGACCGCTCGGAGTTCGACGTGTCCGCGCCGCTCCCGCCCGCGGAGATCCGCGCGGCCGTGTTCCGCGCCGCCGCCCGCACCGGGCCGCTCTCCGCCCTGGCCGTGGAGGGGGGGCGCCCCACCGCCGCCGACATCTACAAGGCCGTCGGCGAGGCCCTCGGCGTCGATCCCGCCGCCCTCGAAGGCGCGCTCTACGCCGACCACGCCGACCAGCAGGTGCTCACCGCGGTGGACGTGCCGTCGGCGCGCTGGCTGCTCGACCGCTACAACGTCGCGCTCGTGCAGGCCGTGCTGCTCAAGGCCTCGGAGCTGCGCATCACGCTTCATTCGCCCGAGCCCGCGCGCGCCCGGCAACTCTTGCGGGCGGTGAAGTTCCACCAGCTCATCTTCGACGTGCGCCCGCTCCCCGACGGCTACGAGCTCGTGCTCGACGGCCCCGCCTCGTTGTTCTCGCAGACCACGCGCTACGGCGTCGCGCTCGCGAAGTTCTTCCCCGCGCTGCTGCTGCAGCCCGGCGACTGGACCGCCACGGCCGTGGTCGACTGGCGTGGCAAGAAGACGATGAAGCTCACGCCCGCGAGCAAGCTCCGGTCGCACTACCGCGACGTGGGCGCCTACGAGACGCGCGAGTCCGAGTGGTTCGAGGAGCGCTTCCGCGCGCTCGACAGCGGCTGGACGCTCGACCGCGAGGTCCTGCCGCTCCACCAGGGCGGCGAAGGCGTGGTCGTGCCCGACTTCCGCCTCCGCAAGGACGGCCGCACCGCGTACCTCGAGATCCTCGGCTTCTGGCGCAAGGGCTCGATCCAACGTCGGCTCGCGTTGTTGTCGCGCCACGGCCCGACCAACCTCGTGGTGGCCGTGAGCAAGCGCCTCGCGGGCGACGCCGGCGAGCTCCCCGACGCGGTGGTGCCCTTCGCGGAGGTGATCCCCGCGAAGGAGGTGCTCCGGCGGGTGGAAGCCGTCGCGAAGTAGGAACGCCCCCCGGCTTCGCGCGGGTGTGTCACCAATGGAAGCGGGCACGCTCCGGGTAGCCCACGAAAACCGTCGGTGTGTCGCCCACCCAGGCGGGCAGCCCGCCGCCCGACGACAGCGTGCAGTCCGTGGTGATGGCGTAGGCCTCGTCGTCGCCGACCGCGGCGCCCGCGATGCCGTGGGCGTCCCAGAGCCAGAGCGCGGCGCCGTGGGGGCCGACCACGGTGTCGTCGGAGGTGGCCCAGGCGGTGGGGCCCACGGCCGGCTCGGCGGCGCCGGTCGCCTCGCCCGCGGACCACCACTCCACCCAACGCTCCGCGCCCCGCCCGAGCCGCAGCCACGCTCCGTCGGGGCGGCCCGCGGCGGCGAGGAGATCACCCTCCGCGAGGCCGTCGAGCGTGGCCCGGGTCGGATCGGGCCCGACGGTCACGCGCGGGTCCGGCGGCGCCTCCGGGAACGCGACGGCGCGCACCCGTGCGAGCGCCTCGTCGACCACGAGGTCGCACCGCGCGGCGAGCGCGTCTTCGAACGACACGGCCGCCGGGCCCCGCCCACACACCTGCGCGAACGCCTCCTTTCGCCGCAGCTCCGGGCTCGGGTAGGCGATGGGGTCGATCACGTCGCCGGGGTCGGGGTCGCCCTCGCTCAGGCCCTCCTCCTGGTCGAGCGCGTGGCACAACTCGTGAAAGAGCGACACGCGGTAGTCCGGGGCCTCCTTCAGGAGGATCGGCGCGCCCGCGCCCTGGTACTGCCCGGCGATGACGCGCTCCCCGTCGATCAGCGGCACCACCAGCACCGACGGCACGCACACCCCGTCACGCCCCGACCACGCCGCGAAGTCCGCGACGATCGGCCCGAGCGCCTCCGGCTCGTCGAGCTCCATCGCGTGGAAGGGCGTGCAGGGAGCGCAGGCGGTGAGCAGCAGGGCGAGCATGGGCCGCCGCCCTGCAGACGGGGTGCCGCACGCAAGTGCGCGAGAAGACGAGCGGGACGCTGACGGACGTCCGTCACCCTGACGGACGCTCGTCAACCTGGTGACGGGCGTCGGCTGTCAAGGGTGTCGGGCGGCTACAGCCGGGCCCCGCAGTACTTGCAGTGCAGCGCGTCCGGATCGTGGCCGCTGCGCCCGCACGCGGGGCAGGCCTGCGCGGAGATCATGCCCGCGCGCGTGGCGTTGGAGAGCTCGACCGTCACGATGCCGGTCGGCACGGCGATGATGCCGTAGCCGAGCACCATGAGCAGCGACGAGAGGAACTTGCCGAGGGGAGTGACGGGGGCGATGTCGCCGTAGCCCACGGTCGAGAGCGTCACGATCGCCCAGTACATCGACTCCGGGATGCTCACGAAGCCGTGCTGGGGCCCCTCGACCACGTACATGAGCGTGCCGACGATCACGACGATGGTGAGCACGGCGCCGAGGAACACCGAGATCTTCGGGCCGCTCGCGCGCACCGCCGCCAGCAGGACGCGCCCCTCGGCCAGCAACCCCGCCATCTTGAGCACCCGGAACACCCGCAAGAGCCGGAACGCGCGGACGACGAGCAGCGTGCGCGCGCCCGGCACCAGGAGCTCGAGCCAGCTCGGCAGGGCCGCGAGGAGGTCGACGACCCCGAAGAAGCTGACCGCGTAGCGCAGCGGGCGCCGCACCACCGCGAGGCGCAGGAGGTACTCCAGCGTGAAGAGCGCCGTGAAGGCCCACTCCGCGGCCCGGAGCTCCGGCCCGATCACGGCGTTGACGGTGGCCACGCTCTCCAGCACGACGGTGAGGACGGAGAGCACGAT
Source organism: uncultured Enterobacteriaceae bacterium (assembly GCA_964457335.1). GTDB lineage: Bacteria > Myxococcota_A > UBA796 > UBA796 > SXON01 > CAJBVW01. Next base: position 4,515 of record CAYWGD010000246.1, read on the forward strand.
CGCCACCAGGAGCCCCACGTCGAACGCGCGGCCGGCGGGCGTGTCCGCCTCGAAGACGACCTGGTGGAGGCGGTCGCGGAGCGACCTGGGCGCCTCGTCCAGCGGTGGGGGCATGTCGGCCTCTATCCTGGAGAAACGGACATGGAGGCGACGCCTCTTCATGGCCCGCCCTCCGGCCCGGTTAGCCCTCGCCGATGAACAGCACCCGCGCCGGCCTTCGGCCCGGCCCCAGCCCTCGGACCGTCCGCGACGCGGAGGGCGTGGTCCACGAGGTCCCTCCCGGCTGGGAGCTCCTGCCGCCCGGGGACGCCGGCGTGACCCGGGCGGTGAAGGGGATGGGCCCCACCTGGGCGGTGGAGGAGAAGCGCGGCCGGAAGGTGTTCTCGCGCGGCATCTGGGCGCCGGCCGCGCACATCCGCGAGGCGCGGGCGCGCGCGGACGACCAGCGCGCGGACCCGGCGTACCAGCGCCGGCTCGAGGCGGGGCGGCGGCGCCGCGCGGAGGAGCAGGCCGACTACGTCCGGGAGTTCGAGGCCGAGGTGCTCCAGTTCTTGCGGTTCCACCCGCGGCACGCGGCCGTCGCGGCGGAATTCGCGGCGCGGGTGACCGCCCACGCCACCCCGGTGGGGAGCGGGACGGTGGCCCGCACGGAGCGCATCCCGGTGGAGCGTCGCGCGGAGGCGGCGGTGATCGCGTGGATGCGGCACCAGACCACGGCGTACGACGACATGACCGTCGCGCCGATCAAGGGCGCGCGGCGCGAGCTGCGGCGCGAGCTGGCCGAGCGGTCGCGCGCGGTGCTCCAGCGCTATCGGCGGGGCGAGGACGTGGAGGCGGGGTGCCCGCTCGCGCGGGCGCTGCGGGAGGAGGTCGCGGGGGCGCCGCCGGTGGCCGCGCCGCGGCCCGCGGTGCCTCCGGCCCCGCCCCGGGCCTTCGCGCCGTCGTCGCCCCGGGCCGCCAC
>CAYWGD010000247.1:0-5442 GCA_964457335.1 uncultured Enterobacteriaceae bacterium
CCGGACTGCGGCGGGCGCGGCGGAGGGCCAGCCTGCGCGGTCGACGCGCTCGGAGCGGCTGGGCGCGGGGCGCCGCCCGGCGCGGGGCCGGCGGCCGGCCGCGTGGGCGTGGCGTCCGAGGGGCCGAGGCCGGCGGGGGGCTTCCCCTTGGCGCCGGCCTGCGGGGCCTGCGTGTGGAGCGACGCGAGGATCTCCTCGGAGAGCTCGCCCGCGGGCACGATGGTCTGGCCCCGCGGGAAGGTGCGGCTCGGCGCCTCCGGCAGCGGCTGCCGCGCGGCGCGCGGCGGCGGCTCGCCGAGCGGCGCGATCGTCTGGTTCCCGCCGAGCGCGGGCGCGATGGTCTGGTTCGCGCCGAGCGGCGCGGGCGCGATCGTCTGGTTGGAGCCGAGCGGCGGGTTGGTCTGGCCGGTGGGGCCGACGCGCGAGTCGTCCGGCGGGAGCGGCAGGACGCCCGCCCCCGCGGCCTGCGGGCTGAAACGCTGGATGGAGGGGATGGATCCCGGCGCCCACGTGCGCAGCCCCGGGCTCGCGAGCGCGACCGCGAGCTCGCGGAGCTTCCGGCCGAGCGCGCCCGGCGTCCCGCGCACGGCCGGCTCGTGCGCCAGGGCCTGGCGCAGCGTCTGCACCACCGGCTCCCCGGGCGTGTCCCCAGGGCGCGCGAGCACGCGGATCAGCGCCCGCCGCACGGCCGCCTCGTGGCGCTCCGGCTCCGCCGCGGCGTCCGGCGGCGCCTCGCCGCTGAGCAGCTCCACGAGCAGCGCGCCGACCAGGTAGGTCGCGGCCGTCGGCGCGGCGCCACCCTCGGGCGCCGCGTAGCCCCGCGGCGGCGCGAGGGGCGGATCCTGCGGCCGCGTCACGCGGAAGCCGGCGAGCTTCACGCGGCCGGCGACGTCGATCAGCACGTCCTCGGGGACGGGCCCGGGGTGCACGACGGCACGGTCGCCGTCGACGATGCGGAGCGCCTCGTCGAGCGCGAGGCCCACGGCCGCGGCGGCCTCCACGGCGGCCCGGGCGGGCAGGACCTGGTTCCGGGCCCGGAGCACGCGCAGCACCCGCGCGGCGCTCGCGCACTCGAAGCCCTCGAACACCTCGCCGACCTTCCCTCCGACCGCGCTCACGTGCTCGAGCCGCAGCACGCTCTCGTGCTGCAGGCGGCCGAGGAGACGGGCATCCTCGCGGAGGCGGGCGAGCCGCTCCGGCGTGGCGTCCTGGTCGTCGTGGACGCGTACGAGGACCGGGCCTTCCGTGCCGTTGGCGCGGGCGAGCCGCCCCTGCCGTACGCTCCGTGACCACGCCTCGTAGATTCCGATCAGCTTCAGCGTGGACTTTGCCACCGGCCCGCTCTCCAGCGCGTCAAGATACCACAGTTGTCCTCGCCGCCCCGCCGACGCCGTCGCCGCGAGCCGCATCCCGGGCGCCTCCCCGCCTCCGTGCGCGCCGCGACCGCGGGCGTGTGGCGGGCGAACCTCCCTTCAGAACGCGGGCCCTGGCGCGATGGTGACGGCGGCCACGCGCTGAGGAGCGGATCGTGGCCCTCGGGGGGCGACCCGCCCCCGCCGCGATTACTTCCTCCACCGATGGACGTCGGGCTCCTCCCCCTCCCGCCACGTGGCCGCTCCCTGCGCGCGCTCCTCCAGGATGCCGGGGCCGCCTCCCTCCGCCACTTCGGGGACGGTTCGCCCCGCAAGAAGGCCGACGGCACCTGGGTGACCGACGCGGACCTCGCCGCCGAGGCCATCCTGCTCGAGTCCCTGCGGCGGGACTGGCCCGAGGACGCGATCGACTCCGAGGAGCGGGGCAGCATCCCCGGCACGGGCGGCGCGCGCTGGGTGGTGGACCCCCTCGACGGCACCAGCGCCTTCACCGAGGGGCTGGCCCACTGGGGGCCGACCATCGCGCGGATCGTCCCGACCCCCACGGGCGAGCGGGTCGAGGTCGGCGCCTTGTGGCTCCCACGGCTCGGCGAGCATTTTCATTACGAAGAAGGCCGGGGATGGTTCAACGGCGTGCCCCTCGCGCCGCTCCGTCCGGGCTCCGCTTCGCGCGTCCTCTACCTGCCGTCCGGCTTCCACCGGCATTACCGCGTCGATTTCGTCGGCAAGACCCGTTGCCTCGGCGGCACCGCCGCGCACCTCGCGCTCGTGGCGCGCGGGAGCGCGTTGGCGGCGATCGTCGCCCCGGGCTGGTCGATCTGGGATACCGCGGTCGGACTTTCCCTGATAGAGGCCGTTGGAGGTCGGGCTCTCCGACTTCCGGACTGCGCGCCGCTCGACCCGTTCCGGGACACGGGGGTGGCGTTCGTCGCGGGCGAGGCGGGGGCGGTCGAGCAGCTGGTGGCGCCGGGGCGGGTGGCCCCGATTTCGAAAGGAGCACGGCATGGATGACTTGATCACCGGGGGCGGGGACGAGGAGGAGCGCGAGGGGGACGGCGAGGAGTTGCTCGACGCCTCTGGCGAGGTCCTCGATCCGCTGGGGAACCCGCGGCGGAACCCCATCCCGAAGCTGCCGGCGCTCGCGCCGCGCGGCGAGGCCGCCCGGGGCGGCGATCTCCTCGCCTACTACCTGTCCGAAGTGCGCCGCTACGCGCTCCTCGACCCCGAGGAGGAGCGCAAGGTCGCGCTCGCCTACTACGAGTCCGGCGACGCGACGGCCGCCGAGCGGCTCGTGACCGCCAACCTCCGCCTCGTCGTCAAGATCGCGTTCCAGTACCACCGCCAGTGGGCGAACGTGCTCGACCTCATCCAGGAAGGGAACGTCGGCCTCGTCGAGGCGCTCTCCCGCTACGACCCCTACCGCGGCATCCGCTTCTCCTCCTACGCCCAGTACTGGATCCGGGCGATGATCCTGCGCTTCCTCATGGACAACTTCCGGCTCGTCCGGCTGGGGTCCACGCGGAACGGCCGGAAGCTCTTCTTCCAGCTCCAGAAGGAGCGCGAGCGGCTGTTGCGCGAGGGCGTCCAGGCCAGCGCCCAGCAGCTCGCCGCGCGGCTCGAGGTGCCCGAGAGCGAGGTCATCGCGGTCGACCAGCACATGCGCGCGCCCGCCATGTCCCTGCACGCCCCCGTGGGCGGCGAGGACGGCCGGTCGCTCGCCGAGATCGTCCCCGACAACGACGCCTCGGGTCCCGAGGAGAAGGTGGCGGAGTCGCAGCTCGGCGCGTTGGTGCAGGAGAAGCTCAAGAACTTCGAGCAGACGCTCGAGGACGAGCGCGAGCGCGCCATCTGGGTGGAGCGTCTCGTCGCGAACGAGCCCGCGAGTCTCTCCGACCTCGGCGAGCGCTACGACGTTAGCAAGGAGCGCATCCGCCAGATCGAGGTCCGCATCAAGCGCCGGCTGAAGACCTACCTCCAGCAGGAGCTCGGTGAGGAGATCGACTTCGAGTTCGACGTTCCGGAGACTGTCTAGACCATGCTTCTCGGGCTCCTGGCGCGCGCGCGCGCCGCCGTCTCGCCCTCCCACGGGCGGGTCGCCTCCCGCGCCGCCGAGCCCGCGTCCTCGCGCCTCGGCGCGTCTCCTTTCGGCGCGAGGGGCGCGGCGCCCGTCGCCCCCCCGCCGCTCCCGCTCTGGACCGAGGATCCCGCCACCGGCGAGCCCCTCCCCGAGGGGCCGAGCCTCGACCTCGCGCCCGGCGCCTTCCGGGAGGCCCGGATCGCGCACCGGCACGGCTGGTTCCCCGCGCTCGCATTCGCCGCGGCGCGCGGCGACTCCACCGCCGAGGCCGCCGTCGTCGCGGCGATGGACGGCTGGCTCCGCCAGGACATCCCGGGCACCGGCGTCGGCTGGGCGCACGCCTCCGACCTCGCCGCGCGGCTCGTGCACTGGCACGTCGGGCTCGCCTGGCTCGGCGAGCGCGCCCCGGACTGGCTCCGCGCCGGGCTCGCCGGCAGCGCGCGCTGGCACCTCGAGCACCTGCGCGAGCGGATGCCGCGGGGCGACGCGCACGTGGGCCGCCGCCTGGCGCACCACGCCGGGCTCGTGGTCGGGGGCTTCACCTTCCCCGACCTCCCCGACGCCCGCGCCGCCTGGAGCGAGGGCCTGTCCGGGCTCCGCTACGACCTCCCGGCGCTCGTGCACACGGACGGGAGCCCGCGCGACGACGCGCCGCTCCGCCTCGCCGAGTCGCTCTGGTACGCGGCCATCGCCCGCGCGATCACCCGTGCCAACGGCGGCGCCTTCCCGGCGGTGGCCGACGCGGCCTACGTGCGTGGCGCCCGCTGCCTCGAGCGGTTGGCCGGCGAGCAGGGCGCCCTCCCGCCGCTCGGGGAGGCCCCCCTCGGCGACCTCCTGGCGAGCCCCGCCCCGCTCCCGTGGAGCCTCTGGAACCTCGCGCGCGCCTGGGGCCTCGACGACGGCCCGGCCGCGCCGGACGCCGCCACCGACCCGCGGCTCGCCTGGCTCGGCGCCGAGGCGGGCGACGGCGCGCACGAGGCGGCCGGCAAGACCTGGGGCATGTGGGTCTTCCGCGAGAGCGGCCTCTCCGTCGCGCACATGCGCATCAAGAACCGGCCGTCGCGCGTCGTCGCGGAGATGGGCACGCCGCACGTCGTGAGCACAGCCACGCACGTCGCGCCGCTGCACCTCCTCTGGGACGTGGGCGACGTCGCCGTCCTCGCCGATCCCGGGCCGTCCGAGGGCGCGCCCCGCGGCGAGTGGCTCCGGTCGCCGGGCGCGCACAACGTGCTGCTGCTCGACGGGCACACCCTCGCCGAGGCCGTCCCCGCCGAGCTCGGCGTGGCGCGCGTCGACGGCAAGAAGGCCCGCATCGAGGGCCACCACACCGGCTGGCACCGCCTCCGCGTGCCGCTCACGCACGAGCGCGACGTGCTGCTCAACCAGGCCCGCGTCATCGTCACCGACCGGCTCGTCCCCGTTCGGCCCCGCGTCGGCCGGCACGCTGTGCGCCTGGCATGGCAGCTCGGCCCCGGCTGGACGCTCACGCCCGAGGGCGCCGGCTTTCTCGCGAAGAACGGCGACCTCACGCTGGTGATCCAGCTCCCCGCCGGCCTCGCGTGGACCGTCCACGCCGGCCAGGACGGCGCCGCCCCGCTCGGCTGGGTGCGCGGCCCCGACGGCGAGGTCGTCGCCGCGCCCTGCCTCGTCGGCGACGGCGGTGTGGACGGCGCCGCCGAGTTCGTGTCGAGCTTCGAGATCCGGTAGGCGGGCACCATCCGGGCGCGCCCCCCGCGAAGACGCGGGGGTCGGTGCCCTGCGGGCTCGCGGCAGAGCCGCTCGGTCGGGTGGCTGCGCGCCGCCCGACCGGCGCGGGCCGTGGGCGTTCGCGCGGCCTCCGGCCCGCGGTCCCCCCCGCCCGCGCCGCCCTCCGGTCCCCTCGCGCGGCGTGGGGGTGAGCGATTGCGCGCGGGTCGGGGTCCGGCCCTGGGTTCCGGGGGTGTCAGGAATTGACAATTGACACCTACGGCTGCGCCGTAGGTGTCAATTGTC
>CAYWGD010000248.1:0-5345 GCA_964457335.1 uncultured Enterobacteriaceae bacterium
GAGGCGGACCCCGGGGTCGCGCGGAAGGCGCCCACGCGGGCGGGCCTCCCCGAGGGGATGTGGCTCGGCTGGGGCGTCGGGGCGCTGGCCCTGGCCGGGCTCGGCGCGCTCGTGTGGGCGGGGTCCGGCCGCGCGCCGCGCGTCCCGCCGCTCGTGGGGCCCGCGCCGGCGACCACGGCCACGCGCGGGCCCTGGTCCTCCGCGCCCGAGCGGACCGACCTCTTCCTCGGCGACGGCGCGGGCCTCCGCGTGGGCGACGGCCGCTGGACCCCCGAGGAGATCGCGCTGGCGGCGCTGCGGGTGCGCGCGCCGGCGCGGGTGGTGGTGACCGACCCGAGCCGGCTCGAGGTGGAGGGGGACGGCTTCGCGGCGCTGTCCGCGGCGCTCGCGGGCGTGGCCGACCTCTTGTGGATCGAGGCCGCCTGAACGTCGACGTCCGCTCGGTGCCGACGTGGCGGAGCGGGCGAGCGGTCGACGCGCACGTCCCCGCCGGCCTCTCGGCGGGCGCGGGGTAGCGGAATTGCGGGCTCGGAAGTAAGGTGGCGCCCCCCTGGCGCGCCCTGCGCGCGCCGCTCCGAGGAAGGTGGACGATGGCGGACGGTACGGAGCCGAAGAAGTCGAAGCTCGGGTTGATCCTGGGCGTCCTGGCCCTGGCGTTCTTCGGCGGGCTCGTCGTCTGCGGCGGCGTCGTGGGCGGCGGCCTCTGGTTCCTCAACAGCCGCTCGAACGACGGCGAGGAGGAGCTCGAAGCGGCGCTGGCCGAGATCGAGGCCCAGGCCGAGCAGGCGGACGCCGACGCCGAGGCCGCCGAGAAGGCCGTCGAGGCGCTCGCGGCCGCGGCGGAGGCCGAAGCCGAGAAGGCGGCGGACGCCGTGGACGCCGCCGCCGCCTCGACCGGCACCGACGCCGCGGGCGCCGGCACCACGACCGCCGGGACGACCACCCCCGGCACCACCGCGACCGCCTCGACGAGCGGCGCGTCCGCCACGACCCCGGCGACGACGACCACGACGGCGGGCACGACCTCCTCCGGCACGACGGCGACCACGTCGAGCACCACCGCCGCGAAGAGCCCGACGACCTCCACGAGCAGCGCCTCGACCACGTCCCGCACGGGCACGTCCTCGACGAGCACGTCGTCCTCGACGAGCGCCTCGACCGCGCCGAAGACCACCTCGGGCACGACCAGCACGTCGTCGACCTCGTCCACCGCGACGAAGCCGACGAGCACGACCAGCACGTCGTCCCCCTCCTCGACCTCCTCGACCTCGTCGAGCTCCTCGACCTCGTCGAAGGCGATCTCGTCGACCTCCTCGACCTCGTCGAAGACCGCGAGCACCACGTCCAGCGCCACGACGAGCTCGGACGGCGACGGGCTGGTGGCGCTCAAGATCCGCGGCGTCGGCTCGAAGTCGAGCGGCGTCACGGTGACCGTGGACGGCAAGCGCGCGGGCGAGACCCCCGTGACCGCGCGCGTGAAGGCCGGCAGCCGCGAGGTGCGCTTCACCCGCCTGGACGACGACATCGACCTGAAGTGCACGATCACCGTGCCGGAGACGGGCAGCACGATCGAGTTCGACGCCAAGAAGCCGACCTGCCCCAAGTAGCCGGGCGGCGTCGACGGTGATCGCCGCCCTCCTCCCCCTCGCGCTCGCCGCCGACGGCGAGGGGGGCGGAGCGTCGGCCGGAGCGACCGAGCCGGCGACGGCGGCGGCGCCCCCGCCCGCCACGAGCGCGGCGCCCCCGCCCGCCACGAGCGCGGCGCCCCCCTTCGCGGCCCGTCGCTGGGAGCTGGCCGTGGGCCCCTGGGTCGGGCAACACGCGCCCCAGGACGCGGCCAGCACGAAGACGGGCCTCGCCTGGGGCGGCCGGGCGCGCGCGCGCTGGACCGAGGCGTGGGGCGTCGAGCTCACGCTCGGCACGCAGCCCGAGGGCCCCGCGGGGAACCTCGCGCTCGTGCGCTTCCTCGGCAACCCGAGCGCCGACCTCGTGGGGCACGTGGCGGCGGGGGTGGGCGTGCAGGCCGACCGGAGCGCGCTCGTGAGCGTGGGCGGCGGCTTCGACGTGGTCCTGGCGCCGTTCTTGGACCTGCGCGCCGACGGGCGCCTGGAGATCGACGACCGCGGCACCTCCGCGCTGCTCTTCGCCATCTCCCCGATGGTCCACACCCGCCGCGTCTACGACGGGGACGCCGACGGCGTGCCCGACCGCGCCGACCGCTGCCCGCGCGACGTCGAGGACCGGGACGGACATGACGACGCCGACGGCTGTCCCGACCCGGACAACGACGCCGACGGCGTGATCGACCTCGCCGACGCCTGCGCCGACGTGGCCGAGGACCGCGACGGCGTGCTCGACAAGGACGGCTGCCCCGACATGGACGACGACGACGACGGCGTGTTCGACGCCCTCGACGCCTGCCGCCACGCGCGCGAGGACCACGACGGCTTCGAGGACCACGACGGCTGCCCCGACCCCGACAACGACCGCGACCTCGTCCGCGACGAGCTCGACCGCTGCGCCGACGTGCGCGAGGACGTCGACGGCTTCCAGGACGACGACGGCTGCCCCGAGCCCGACAACGACGGCGACGGGGTGGCCGACCGCTGGGACGGGGCGCCGGGCGCGGCGGAGACCTACAACGGCTGGGAGGACGAGGACGGGGTGCCCGACGCCGTGCCGCCCGTCCTCGCGCGGCTGTTGGGACCGCTGGACGTGCGCTTTTGGAGCGACGGCGCGGCGGTGCGCGCCGAGGGCGACCGGATCGCGCTCCTCGCGGCCGTGCTCGCGAGCTTCCCCACCGCGCGGGTGGAGCTGCGCGTCGCCGCGCCGCACGCCGCGGAGGCGCGGGCCGCCGCGCTCCTCGCGGCCCTGGTGGCGGCGGGGGCGCCCGAGGAGCAGGTCGTGTTGCGGCCGGAGGCCGGGCCGGAGCGGGTGACGCTGGGGCTCGTCCGGCCCTAGTTCCCGATCTCCGCGCGCAGCGCCTCGAGCTCCTTGCGGTAGCGGGTCGTGCGGACCTCGATGTCGGGCGGGGGCGGCGGGACCTCCCGCAGCGCGTCGTCGAGCACCCGGAGCGCCTCGGGGCGCTGCCCGCGCGCGGCCAGCACCTTCGCGAGCGTCGCCGCGGCCCGCAGCCGCTGGTCGCCCCACGCGCGCGCCAGGGCCGCGCGGGCGCGCGTCTCCGCCTCGGGGAGCCGCTTCGCGTCGAGGAGGTGCCGCGCCGCGGCGTGGGCGAACGTGAACTCGTCGGGCCAGCGCGCGGCGTGGGCGTCGAGGAGCGCGACGGCGGCGTCGAGGTCGCCGGTCTCGACCAGCAGCGTGGCGTGGAACGTGGCGTGCCCGCGGTCCTTGTCGGGGTCGCCGGTCAGCGCCGACCGCAGGAGCGCGAGCGACGCCAGCCGCAGCGACGGCGCCACCTCGGGCGGCGCGTGCTCCGCCGCGACGTAGAGGAAGTCGGCGCCGCGCACGGGCGGCACGGTGGGCGCGAGCGCGACCGCCTGCGGCCACAGCGCCGGGGCGGCGTCGAGGGCGGTGAACACCCAGTCGCCGGGCGGCGCGTCGTGCTCGAAGAGCCAGCGCGCGTCCGCCTCGCTCGGCTCGACGAGCAGGCGCGCCACGCGGAGGTCCACGCCGTCGGCCGCGCGGCCGAGCGCGCGGAGGGCCTCCGCCCGGCGGCCGGCCTCGGCGAGGCGGCGGGCGGCGGCGGCCGCCTCGGGGCCCTCGAGCGCGCCCCAGGGGCCTTCGCCCGTCGAGACGCCGGCCGCGAGCGTCTCCAGCGGGACCGCGGCGCGGAGGGACGCGAACCAGGCGCGCGTCTCCGCGGGCCCCGGGTAGCCCACGAGCCGGTCGACCTCCTGGCCGCTGTCGGTCACGGCCACGAGCGTGGGGTAGCCACCGACGGCATAGCGGTCCTTGAGCGGCCAGGCGGTCGCGCGGTCGACATCCACGGGCTCGATGGGCAGGCCGGCGGTGGCGGCGGGGTCGTGCAGCACCTCGGCGCCCATGAGGTTGCACGGCGGGCACCACACGGCGGTGAAGTCGAGGACCTTCACGACGCCGCTCGTGGCCGCCCCCGGCGGCGCGGGCGCCGGGGCGGGCGCCGGGGCCGCAACGGCTGCCGAAGCCACCTCCGCCACCGGGCCCCCCGCGGGGGCCTCCGCGCCCGGAGCGGCGCCGGCCTCGGCGAGCCGGACCGTGCCCCGCTTCCCGCTCACCGTGCCCGCGCCGCGGAACGTCACGGGGCGGCAGGACGTGCTCGTGTCCGCGCACAGGGCGAGCCGGAGCTCCACGTCCACGGGCCCGCCGACCACCGGGAAGCGCAGCGCGCCCAGGTCGCCGCGCGTCGTCGCCTCGAACGCGCCGACGCGCACCGCGACGGGCGCGTCGGGCGCCACGTGCTCGCCGGGGGCCTGGATCTCCAGCCGGCCGATGTCCCCGCGCCAGGCGAGGCGCGCCTCCGCCGCGAGCGCATGGCCGACCAGGAGGAGCGTGAACATGCGGGACCTCGGGGGCGCGGGGGGACGGACGGGCCGCGCCCGCGGCGGGGAACGTATCCGCGGTCGGCCGCCCTACCGGCGGTCGACGCAGCCGCCGTAGCTGGCCTCCGGCACCCGCATGGGGTCGAGGCGGAGGAGCGGCGCGTCCGCGAAGGCCGCGGCGGCGGCGACGCCGTCCTTGCCCGTGTCCCCCACGAGGACGCCCAGGGCGCGCCGCCGGGCGGCGGAGGCGAAGAGCGTGGCGAGCGTGGGGCGGTCGGCGCCGCCCCCGGGCGGGTGCAGGAGCAGGAGCTCCCCGTCCACGAGCACGTCGTGCCCGGGCGGCGCGAGCCAGACCCCACCGGGCAGGAGCGGCTGCGGGCCCGACAGGAGCCGCAGCTCGGGGGGCGCGAGCGAGAGCAGCTCGGCCACGTCGGCGGCGCGAGCCCCCTGGATGGCGACCACCACCGGCGCGGGCACCGGGAGCGGGAGCAGCTGGAGGAGCCGCGCCACGGCCGTTGCGGTGCCGCGTGCGGCGCCGATCACGACGAGGACCGGGTCGTCGAAGAGGTCGTTCATGGCTTCCCTCCGGGAGACGCGCTGCGGTGTGCGCGCCGCCGACGAGCTTGCGCGTGCCCCGCGGGCGATTCAACGACCTTGGACTTTTTGGGTTTCTCCTCCCCGCCGACGAGCGGCGCCTCCCCGGCGGGAACCGGCGTCGCGTCCCGAGCAGCGGGGCAAAAGGTGATAATTCTCCAAACCTGCGCGCGGCGCGCGACCCGTGGCGCGGGGTGGCGCGCCGCGGCGCGCGCGGGGACCTCCAGGGCGCGGGGCGGCGCCGCGGGGGCCCCCGACCGGCCGGGGGACCGG
>CAYWGD010000249.1:0-5162 GCA_964457335.1 uncultured Enterobacteriaceae bacterium
CGACCGGAGCGGGCGGTGGGCGCCGGGGCGGCCTCCGGCCCGGGGGCAGGGCGCGCCCGCTCCGCCTTCCGGTCGCCTCGCGCGGCGCCGTCGTCCGCGGTGTCGTCGCGCGCGGTGTCGTCGCGCGCGGTGTCGTCGCGCGCGGTGTCGTCGCCCAGGTCGGAGTCGAGGCGGCCCGCGCGCTGGAGCAGCGCCCACCCGAGCGCGATCGCCCCGGCGAAGCCCACGAGGCCGAGCGGCACGTGCAGCACCGCCGCGAGCCGGGGCTGCCCGAGCACCGCGCCCACGCCGACCAGCGTGGCCACGCGGGCGGTGTTGGCCGCGAGCATCGCCGTGACCGTGCCCGCCACGGCCGCGCCGAACCACCGGTCGAGCCGGCGCCCCTCGACGCCCGCGGCCGCGAGCAGGAACACGCCGCCCGCCCAGAGGCTCCGCACGCCGGCGCAGGGCGCGTCCACGCCGATGGCGGCGGGGCCGCCGGGCCGGTCGAGCACGAGCACGGTATCGCGGGTGAGCGTGGTGACGCCGAGGCTTTCGAGGCCGTGGCGGACGATGTCCGCGGTGAGCACGCGGGCGGGCAAGCCCACGTACACGTCGGCGAAGGGGCCGAAGGGGAGCGTGGCGGCCACGAGGCCGGCCCACGGGAGTGACGCCCGCCACGCCGCCGCGGGCGCCCAGAGCCCGAGGAGCGCGTGGCTCCCCAGGACGAAGAGCGTGGCGCGCAGGAGGTGGAGGCCGAGCGGCGCGGTGAGCACCTCCCCGACGAGGCAGGCGGCCAGCACCACGAGCGGGGCCGGCGCGGCCGTCGGGGGGGCGCGGAGGTGCCGGAGGAGGCCCGCGGGCCCGCCGAAGCGGCGCCCTGCCAGCGCGATCACCGCGACGAGCAGCGCGGCTTCGAGGCGGCGGTCCGCGCGGACGTAGTGGTCGCCGAGCCAGCGCACGGCGTCGACGTGCGCGGTGAGCCAGATCCCGAGCAGCAGGAGGTTCGCGAGCGGCGCCACCTCCGGAGCCTACGCCGCCGGACGCGGGCGGCTGGTGGAGAGGGCGTGCAGATCTGGTGCAGGGGGCGCCCGGCGCGATTTTGGCTGGTCTAAAACAAGTGTCAGGAATTGATCATTGACACCTACGGCGCAGCCGTAGGTGTCAATGATCAATTCCTGACACCTTTCCACACCCTTCCCGCGGGGATGGCCTCGGGCGTTTCTGGGCACGCCCGGAGGCCGGCCCCCTGGCGGCACGGGTGGCGGGCGCGTGACGGCGCCGGGGGGTGGGGTCGTAGAGGGAGGCGGGGCGGCGGCGAGGCGGCGGCCGTCCAAAGTCGAGGGATGCACGAACATCCTCCGACTTCGGACGGAAATGGCGTCCGAGGTCGGGGGATGAGCCAACACCCTTCAACTTCGGACGGAAAATGGCGTCCAAGGTCGGCGGATGATCCAACATCCTCCGACTTCGGCCGGAATGGCGCCCAAGGATGCGGGGATGAGCGGCGCGCGGCCCGCTCGTGGGATCCAGGTGCCGTCGGACTCCGCGTCACCTCCCGGCGACGCGCCCCGGGGCACCTGCGTGAGGTGCCTGGAAGGCGGCCGCGCCTTGCGCGGCCGGTCCCGGGGCGCGTCCGCGCGGCCCGGGACCGAGGCCCTTCGGGCCGAGCCTGGAAGGGACCGACCCCGGCGTCTTCGCCGGGGGCACGCCCGGAAGGTCCGCGCGGGTCAGGCCAACGCGGCGCGCTCGGCGGGGGTGAGCACCTGCGTCGGGGCGGTGAGGCGGCCGGTGGCGTCGAAGAAGGGGGTCGGGCGGTGGCGGCCGGCCGCGGCGTCGAGGAGGAGGCGCCAGGCGCTCAGGGCGATGACGGAGACGGGCGCGGTGGGGTGCGCGTGCGGCGGGCAGCCGCCCGGGGCGAAGCGGCCCTGGATGAAGCCGCGCGGCGGGCCGAGGCGGGCGTCGCGGGTGGGGCCGTCGGCGGCGTGGTCCATGAAGCGGTGGACGAGCCCCACGAAGGGCGATCGCGGGGACGCGAGCATGTTGCCGACGGGCGTCCGGCAACAGCCGGCGTACCACCGGACGAGCCCCTTCTCGGAGAGGCGCACGATGCGCAGGTGCCCGGCGCCGGCGTCGATGCGTACGCGGGCGGGCGCGGTCTGGAAGACGTCGGTGCCGCCGAAGCCGTCCAGCACGTCGTCGCGGCCGAGGAAGCGGGCGTAGGCCCGGCAGTCGTCGCAGTAGCAGACCATCCGGTTGCCGGTGCCGGGCCCGGCGTCGGCGAGCGTGCCGCGGACGCTCCCGCAGGCACACGCGAGAGGGAAGAGGGCGGACATCGGGCGCTCCGGGGCGGCCGACCCCCTATCCGAGGGTACGTTGTCCCGGAATGGGAACAATCGATCTGAACCACCTCGTCGTGTTCGCCGCGGTGGCCGAGACCGGGAGCTTCACCGAGGCGGCGCGGCGGCTGGGGACGCCGAAGTCCACGGTCAGTCGGGCCGTGGCGGCGCTCGAAGCGGAGCTCGGCGTGCGGCTCCTGCACCGCACGACGCGCAACGTCACGCTCACGACGGCCGGGCGCGCGCTGTTCGAGCGGACCCACGCGCGCATCCAGGCGCTCAGCGACGCGGTGGCGGACCTCCCCGAGCTCGAGGAGGAGCCGGCGGGGGCCCTGCGCGTGACGGCGGCGGTCGACTTCGGCGCGGAGGTGCTCGCCCCGATCGTCGCCGCGTTCTGCCGGCGCTACCCGCGCGTCACGGTGGACATGCACCTCTCGCCGCGCGCGGTCGACCTCGTGAAGGAGGGCTTCGACGCGGCGTTCCGCATGGCGCGCGCGCCGCTGCCCGATTCGGCGCTCATCAGCCGGCGGGTGGGCGACGTGCGGCTCCAACTCTACGCGGCGCCCGCGTACCTCGCGGCGCGCGGGGCGCCGCGGCGGCCCGAGGAGCTCGCGGACCACGACGTCGTGGCGCAGACGGGCACCACGTCGATCGTGCTGGAGGAGCCCACCCCGGTGACGGTGGCCGTGCGGCCGCGCATCACGAGCGACGACATGTTCTACCTGCGCGCGGCGCTGCGGCACGGCGCCGGGATCGGCGCGCTCCCGACGCCGCTCGCGGAGGCGGACGCCCGCGCCGGCACGCTCGTGCGCGTGCTGCCGCGCTGGAGCATGCCCACGGGCACGATCTGGCTCCTGGTCCCGAGCGGGCGGAACATCGCGCGCAAGCTCGAGGTGTTCCGCGACTTCGTGGTCGAGGCCCTCAGGGCCCGCGATCAGTAGACGCCGACCTCGATCGAGTACTCCGCCGTCCCGGAGGCGCACTCGACGGCGGCCACGCCGATCTGCCATGTGCCGTCCTGGTCCGCGACGTACTCGTAGGAGGCGCAGCGCATGCGGGAGCCGTAGGTGCAGGCGAAGTTCTCCATCGCCAGCATGTCCGTGCAGTCGTCCGGGCCGTTGAGCCACGCGGCCGGGTAGAACGCCGTGCCCGCCGCGGTCGTGTCGACGGTCACGGTGACGGTCTGGCCGGCCACGAGGTCGACGGTCCACACGTCCGCGGTGGCGTCGTCGCAGGGGATGTCCTCGGTCTCGATCACGTCGCCGGCGATCGCGGCGCGCTCGCGGGACTCCATGTAGGGGCAGGTGGGGTCGATGTACTGGTACGACTCGGACCACTCGGTCGCGGTGTACTCCCAGGACAGTGCGTTGTCGGCGAGCGCGACGGTCCCGGAGCTGCCTTCCCAGGAGCCGCCGGTGTCGAAGCCGGAGTCGAAGTCCGGCTCCTCGTCCTCGCCCCAGCCGCCCGCGATGAGCGTGGTGTACTGGTAGGGGCGGCCGTAGTAGCTGCGCATGTACGTGGACACGAAGCGCTCGGGCACGTCGTAGCCGCCGTAGTAGTAGGTGTAGCCGGTGCGCGGGTCCGTCCAGCTCGTCTCGGGCACGTAGTAGGAATTCATGAGGTACATCGACGTGTCGTAGGCGTCGGCCGTGTCGAGCCACGAGAGGTACGGCAGGTAGTCGCAGTCGGCGGTGGACGCGTCGCGGGTGAGCGTGGCGTCCATCTCGAAGTTGAACTCGCAGTTGGGGCAGGACCCCGACGAGGCGGTCCCGACCAGGTCGACGTCGAAGTCGCAGATCGCGGCCCCGGTCGTGAGGTTCTCGCTGTAGACGACGGCCGAGCCGGCGAGATCGGTCCAGGCGCCGACCGAGCCCGTCAGGGTGGCGCTGCCGACGGTCGTGATCTCGATCTCGGCGTAGCTGAGGAAGGACACGTCGTCGGCGAGGAGCGTGAGCGTGAACGACGGGTCGGTGTCGGTGTCGGCGTCCGTGTCGGCGTCGGTGTCGCTGTCCGTGTCGGCGTCGGTGTCCGCGTCCGTGTCGGCATCGGTGTCGGCGTCGGTGTCCGAGTCGGTGTCGGTGTCCGTGTCGCTGTCGGTGTCCGCGTCGGTGTCGGCATCCGTGTCTGCGTCGGTGTCCGCCGGCGCGGAGTCGTCGGCCGGCTTGTCGGAGGGGCCGTCACAAGCGGCGAGGGCGAGGACGAGCAGCGAGAAGGCGCGCACGGGAGCTCCGGTTCCGCCCGGACGAATAGGCGGGAACCGGAAGGATCGTCAACTGCGTCGTCAGAGGAAAATGAACGGTCCGTCAGGAGGGAGGTCCTTCCTCGATCCGCGCGGCGCGATCAGGGCAGGTCGACCGTGATCGTCACGCCCGCGTACACGCCGCCGCCGTAGGCCCAGTAGGGGTTGGCGTCGGCCTCGTTCTCGTAGATGCTCGTGCCGTCGGTCACGGAGCCGTACAGGTACACGGTCGACCCGGCGCCCACGGTGAAGCTCACCGAGAACGACACGGCGGTGCTCGCGTCGGTCGGGCAGGTGATCTCGTGGTTGCCGAAGCTCGTGGAGGTGGACGGGTCGGTGCCGTCCCAGGCGAAGACGCGGCAGACGGAGCCCGCGGGCACGGTCGAGTCGACCGCGAAGGTGCCTTCGAAGGTGGCGTCCGTGCTGGGGCCGCCGGTGTCACCGCCGGTGTCCGTGTCGGTGGTGCCGGTGTCCGTGTCGGTGGTGCCGGTGTCGGTGTCCGTGGTGCCGGTGTCCGTGTCCGTGGTGCCGGTGTCCGTGTCGGTGGTGCCGGTGTCGGTGTCGGTGTCGGTGTCGGTGTCGGTGTCGGTGTCGGTGTCGGTGTC
>CAYWGD010000250.1:0-4940 GCA_964457335.1 uncultured Enterobacteriaceae bacterium
GCCCCAAGAGCCCGGAGACCGCCTAGTAGACGGTGTAGCCGGCCGAAGCGCCGTCGTTCACCGCGGGGGTGCCGTTGTTGCTGTGCGGCACGGAGAACTCGCAGCTCGCCGTGGTGGCGTTGCCCGCGCCGTCGGACACCTCGAAGGAGACGCCGTAGACGCGGCCGTTGCTCGCGCCCTGGCGCTCGGCGCGCAGGTCGAAGCTCGTGTCGCCGGTGAGGACGATGTCGGCCGTGGTGTTGCCGTCGCCGTTGCCGGTGGCGTCCTCCACCTCGTCGCTGTAGATCCCGGTGACGTAGCCGACGTTGGCGATGTCCACGGCGCCGTCGCAGGAGTCGGTCACCTCGACCACGCAGTCGGCGAGGTCGAAGCCGACGTACTTGTGGTTGGGCGGCCAGAACTCGACGGCGGTGGTGGTGACGGTCGGGGCGGTCACGTCGGACACCGTGACGTAGCCGACGCAGGAGTCGGACTCGCCGCTCGGATCGGTGACGGTGAGCGTGACGGCCGTGGTGCCCACGCCGAAGGGGCCCTCGGCGGAGTACTCGTAGGTGATCGCGTCGCCGTCGGGATCGTAGGAGCCGGCGTCCACGTCCCCGTCGGCGGTGCAGGTGCCGTCGGCCTCGAGCTCGAGGTCCTGGCAGAGCGCGACCGGCGGCTCGTTCAGCGGGATGTAGAGGTCGATGGTCTGGGTGCCCACGACCGTGTCGTCCGCGAGGAAGTCGACGGTGCAGGTGATGTAGCCGTCCGCGTCGAGGTCGGCGTCGGAGATGTCGGTGGGGACCTCGATGGTCTCCTCGAACACCACGCTCTCACCGCCCGAGACGCCCGCGTAGGAGTCGGGGAGGTAGGAGAGGACGAGCGGGTCGCACTCGGCGCTCGGGGAGGCGCTCACGGTGTAGGTGAGGGTCTCGAGCCCGGAGAGGATGGCGCTCGAGATGTTGGAGCTGGAGCTCGTGGTGTAGACGACCGAGCCGCCGGTGTAGCTGGCGAGGTCGTCCATGTCGGTCGACGCGCCGGGCGCCTTGATCGCGATGATCTTGATGCCGGCGTCGTCGAGCGCGTCGAGCGTCTCGGCCGCGGTCGCGCCGGGGTAGGGGAAGGAGTAGCCGTAGTCGCCGCCCTCGTGGAAGGGCGCGTCGGTCGTGATGGCGATGACCTTCGTGGCGTCGGCGCGGAAGTTGGCGTTCAGGCCCGGCTCGACGTCGCCGAGGTCGGCGTAGTCGCCGTCGCCGTTGATGTCGCGGCCGGCGCCGGACGCGGCCTGGTAGAGGCCCTCGTACTGGCTCTCGGGCGCGTCGTAGCCGTAGTAGATCGACATCGCGTTGACCGCCGAGAGCCACGTCGTCACGTCGCTCGTGAGGTCCTGGTCGAGGCGGTAGGCGTAGTCGGGCGACATGCCCCAGGGCGCGAAGGGGAAGTCGACGAAGGTGGCGAGGCCGAACTGGGAGTCGGGCACGGCGGCCTGGATGTCGGCGGCGATGCCGGCGGCGCGCGACTTGATCTGCGAGAGATCGTCGTAGTAGCTGCCGGAGAGGTCGACGAGCAGCACGAAGTCGAGCTTGGGCGTGTCCTCGGGGAGGGTCACGGTCTTCTCGATCGTCACGACGTCGCCGGGCGCGAGCTCCGCCTCGTAGAGGGCGGGGGTGACACCGGCGAACGCGGCCGACGGGGCGGCGAGGGCTAGGACGAGCGCGGTACGACGCATTTCAGCTCCTTACAGGGATGGCACGGGCTTTTTCGGCCGACACAGAACACATCTCCGTTCGGCCGCCGACCCTTTACCGCGACAATCCGTGACAGGGCGACTTACGTTACGCTTACATTTCGCGTAATGGTCGGTAATGGGGAAAATGCCGGTGCCAACGATGTCACAGGCGCGCGACGCACCCTACGCGGATCTCACATGGGCTTGACATCGGAGAATTCTTTGATCTGTCCGGTTCGCGGGGCCCATGTCTCCCGCGGGCGCGGCTCCGCCCCTCCCGTGGCGACCGTCGCCCGGGTCGGAGAAGGCGCGCCGGCGGCTACTCCCGCGTGCGGCGGAACTCGGTGCGCCCCGAGAACGTCGTCTCGTCCTCGGGATCTGCCTCGAGGGCGAGCACGTCGACCACCAGGGCGGTCGCGTCGTCCTTGCCGCCGCGCTGGTCCACCTCGCCGATGATGGCGGCGGCGGCGCGCTGCGGGGAGC
Organism: uncultured Enterobacteriaceae bacterium; assembly: GCA_964457335.1. Lineage (GTDB taxonomy): Bacteria > Myxococcota_A > UBA796 > UBA796 > SXON01 > CAJBVW01. The sequence continues at coordinate 2,192 of CAYWGD010000250.1, forward strand.
CGCCGAAGGCCCACCACGTGTCGAGGAGCTCGTCGACGGCCACCACCTCGGTGACGCCGTCGGTCACGAGCAGGAACAGGTCGCCCACGAACAGCGGCTCCTGCCAGACCTGGAGCACGTCCGCGACGTCGGGCCCCATGCCGACGTAGGCGCCGAGGGCGCGGCCGCCGCGGTGGTTCTGGGTGATGCGCTCCGCGGTGCCGTGGCGCACCCGGTACACCTGCGAGTCGCCCACGTGCAGCACCGTGGCGGTGCCGTAGCCGAGCCAGAGCAGCGACAGGGTGCACGCCGCCTGCCCGCGGCCGTAGGCGCGGAGCTCCCAGTCGGTCTCGCTGACCAGCTGGACGAGCGACTCGACGCGCGGCGCCTGGTAGCGGTCGAAGAAGCCGTCGATGCGCGAGCAGGTGAGGTCGGCGGCGTAGCGGCCCCGCGGGACCGTGCTCACGCCGTCGCACACCGCGTACAGGCTGCCCCTGCGCAGCGCGGCCACGCCCAGGTGCGAGGCGTCGAGGATCCGGAAACGGTCGTCGTTCTGGGCGTGACCGCTCCCCTTCCGCGTCGACGCCGCCCCCACGCTGAAGGGGAGCGTGGGCGCGAAGGTCACGCCCGGCGCCGCCGGATCAGGAGGGCCGCCGCGGCGAGCGCCGCCAGGACGGGGGTGGCGCCCGTGGTGCTCCGGCAGCCGCAGCCGTCGATCTCCTTGGACTCGACCTGGTCGTCGCCCGCCACGTCGTCGCCGCCGTCGTCCACGTCGGGCGCGTCGGCGTTGCCGGTGAGGGGGATGGTGACGGTCGGGTAGGACGGATCGTTGCTCGTGAGGACGAGGTTGGCCGTCTGCGCGCCCTCGACGGTGGGCGAGAAGGTCACGACGAGCCCGTCGGTCGTGCCGGCGAGCGCGTTGAACTGGTCCGGGTAGACGCTGAACTCGCCGTTGCCCTCGATGGTCGCCTGGCCGTACACGGGCAGGTTGCCGAGGTTGCCGATGGGCACCTCGATGTTCGCGAGCGCGCCGGGCTCGATGGTGCCGAAGTCGGCGGCGTCGAGGCCGGGATCGATGAGCGGCAGCGGGAAGGTGTAGGCCTGGGGCGGGAAGTCCTGCTCGAAGGCGTCGGCGGCGATCTGCACCGGGATGTCGAAGCTGGCGATCTCGATGTCGCCCACGAACGGCGCGTAGACGCTGATCGTCGGGGTGAACACGAGGTCGAAGCGGGCGTCCCACAGGGCGCGGAACACGCCGTCGACCAGGAAGTCGGCCGCGCGCTCGGGGATGAGCGCGGCGGGCGCGCCCTCGGCCATGATCACGTTCTCGTTCACGGTCCACTGCACGCCCTGGAAGCCGGCGGTGAACGTGGGCGTCATGTCCGCGGTGAAGTTGATCTGGATGATCTCGAACAGCGGGTAGGAGTAGTTGATGAGCTCGGTGCCCGCGCCGGTGTCGATCACCTCGACGCGGTCCTGGTCGGCGCCGCCCATGACGAAGGGGTCGAAGAACGTCGCGCCGTCCATCGTGATGTCGCGGCGGTCGATCTCGAAGGTGCCGGAGTAGCCGTAGTCCGAGAAGTCCACCACGATCTCGGCGACCGCGCCCAGCGACGCGTCGAGCAGGTAGATGCCGCTGCCCGGATCGCCGGTGAACCCGATCGTGAGCGCCTCGGGCCACCAGAGCGCGCCTTCCCCCTCCATCTCGACGCCGGCGCCGCCGTTCGCCTCGATGCGGAACTGCACGCCCACCGGCGACCCCGAGGGGAGCACGCCGGTGGAGTACTCCACGTTGGTGAACAGCTCGGCCTCGTCCTGGAGGAGGACGTCCACGGGCTCGGAGTCGAAGGCGTAGGTCAGGGGGACGAGGAGCAACATGCGCGGAAGTTTACACCCCGTGACAGCGCGCGCCACGGGAACCCTTCGACGTGCGTCGTCGTGTGGTCACCACGACGACGTCAGCTACCATGGGCGCGTCCGGAGGCCGTGATGTTGTCGTTGCTGGTGGTGGTGGGGCTGGCGCGCGCGGAGGAGGCGCCCGAGCGGTTGAAGGGCTTCCACTTCGGGCTCGGCGGCGGGGTGGGGTGGTACAGCTACAACCTCCTGGGCGCCGACGGCGATCTCGAGTCCGTGTCGGGGGCGAGCACCGTCGTCTCGGCGCGGCTGCGGCTGAGCGAGGTCGTGGCGCTCGAGCCCACGCTGCGCGCGTCCCACGAGGCCGCCGAGTCGTGGGAGGCGTTCTCCACCGAGCCGAGCCGCGTCGGGGCCGCCCGCGAGGACGGGTACGGCATCGGGCTCGGCGCGCGCGTGCGGCTCGCGGCGGCGGATCGCGCGGACCTCGCCGGGATCGTGAAGGCGGGGCACAGCCGCGCGTGGCTCGACGACGAGGACCACGGCGACCGGAGCACCGCCTTCGGCCACACGACGAGCGCCGGCGTCGGGGTGGGGATCGAGTACTGGGTGGCGCGCCGCGTGTCGGTGGGCGCGGACTTCGAGACGACGCTGTTGTCCTGGTCGGTCAGCCGGTCGGAGCCCTCGGAGAAGGAGTACACGCGCCTCTGGTTCGGCTTCCAGCCGGGGGGCGACATGAAGGTGCACCTGTACTTCTGACGGGCGGGAACAGCGCCACGGGCACGCCGTTTGCTTGCCCTGTTGGCATGCGTACCTCCTCCTGTTCAGCCCTCTTCGTGCTCTTCGCCGCTTGCTCCGGCGACATCCCCGACACGGGCGCCGACGACACCGCCGAGACCGGCGACGCCGACACCGACAC
>CAYWGD010000251.1:0-4891 GCA_964457335.1 uncultured Enterobacteriaceae bacterium
GGAAGCCACATAACTCTATCGCGACGTTATTTCGACAACACCTTCTGAGAGGCGGACCGGGATCCCTCCCCTCGCCCGCTGGACGCCGCGGGCGCCCGCCGCGCCCCATTCCAGGCCTCGGGCCTGCGCACCGTACGTCCCGTCGGTCGCCTACCGACGCCCGACCCGCTTTCGCCCACGTCGCCTCGTGTCCGCTCGGCGGTGCCGCGCGACGTTCGGCCGGAGCGCAGCGGGCATCCCGATGCGCCTCAGCACGCTCGGTCCGGGACTCCCGGTCAGCCCCGGAGCACCGGAACGCGCCGCCTCGCACCCCGGGGGGCGCGCCCCCGGCGAAGACGCCGGGGTCGGTTGTCCTCCGCGGACGGCCCGGAGGGCCGTCGTCGGCCGCCCGCGCGGCGGCCGACCGCCGTGGGCCGCTCGCACGGTCCGGCCGCTGGGCCCCGTCGAGCCCACGGCGCGCTCCGTCCCCCCTCGCGCGGGAGCCGCAGCGGGCGCCAGCCCGCGCGCCGAACCCTCCGACCATCGACCCCACGGCCCCCCGCTCCCCCACCCCACTCCGTCCCCCGACTCCGCCCCCCGACAGCAGCGCCCCCGACAGCAGCGCCCCGCGCCGCGGGGATACGGGGGCCGGATGTTGCTCCTGGCCGCCGTGCTGACCGCCGCTCGCGCGGCCGAGCCCCCCACACCCGCGCCGACCGCGCCCGTCGCGGCGACGGCCCCGGCGGCCGAGCCGCCCGACATCGGGGTCGTGGCCGCCGCGGCGATGCGCGGCGTGACGACGTTCCCCGGCTGCGCGCGCTTCGAAGGGGACCTGCGGCAGACCAACCACTTCGCGGGGATGGCGACCACCGAGGCCTTCACCTGGTCCGGCGAGCTGACCCCCGACGGCTGGCGCCCCTGGCGGAGCAAGCGCGTCGAAGGGGACGGGAACGGCATCTCCGTGGGAACCGGCGCCGGCGCGACCACCTACCCGTTCGTCGTGCCGCTGCTGGGGGCCATGCTGACCACGACCGGCGCGGAAACCGCCGCCCCCTCCACGACCGCCGCCCCCTCCACAACCGCCGCCCCCTCCACGACCGCCGCCCCCTCCACGACCGCCGCCCCCTCCACGACCGCCGCCCCCGCGACGACCACCGTCCCCGCGACGGTGAACCCCGCCCCGCCCGGGGCCGGCGAGCCGTCGACCGCCCCCGCCGCGCCCGCGGACGCGCCCGACGACGGCGGCATGGCCTCCGCCTCCCGGCGCCTGCTCCTCGACCTGCTCGCCGCCGCCAGCACGGACGTGGAGCTCGAGACGGTCGAGCCGGTCCGCGACGCGCCGTCGCTGCTCCGGTACGTCCGCTCCTTCAGCAGCCGCCGCACGCTGTTCGGGCGCCGCGAGAACCTCGTGGAGGTGACGCTCGACGCGCCGACCCTCCGCGCGCGGGCGTGGCGCGTGCGCCTCGACGATCCGGTCTCGCTCGGCAAGGGCGAAGGGCGCATCGTCCGCCTGGACCTCACGCTCGAGACGGACGCCGAAGGATGGCCGGTCTCCGACCGGCTGGACGCGATCGGCGCCCTCGGGCCCTTCGCGCTGCGCGTCGAGCGCGTGATCACGTTCCGCCGCGTCGGGGCCTGCGAGTCGCCGACGTGAGCCGGGGGCGCCGGACGGCCCCGGCGGATCCCACGGCGGGCCTCCGCCCCGCGGTCGAGGCCGTCGGCACCGCGCTCGGCGCGGCCTGGACGACCCCCACGCCCGCGGCCGTCCCCACGCCCGCGGCCATCCCCGCGCTCTCCGACCCCGGGGAGCGCTCGTTCCCCGCCGGCCTCGCCGCCCCGGACCTGCTCCGGGCGCTCCTCGCGGTCGGCTACCGCGTGGTGGCCGTGCATGCCGCCGCCGCGCGGTGCCCGGACCTCGCGCCCTGGGTCGCGCGCCTGGCCCCCGACCGCGGCACCTGGCGCGCCATCGCCGAGGCCGTGTCGGAGGTCGGTCCCCTCGGCGCGCTCGGCATCGCCGGCACCCCCCCCGCCGCCGACGCCGCACCCGCCCTCCCCGCTCCGACCACCGACCGCCTCGCCGCGCGCCTCCTCGCGCTCGACGTCCCGTCGCCGCCCGCCGCGGCCTTCCTCGCCGCGCTCCCCACGCCGCCGGGCCCCGGCGCGCCGGACCCGCTCGGGCTCGCGGACGTTCACCAGGCGCTCCTCGCCTGCGTCCCCGCCTGGGTCGGAGCGGCGCTCTCGCTCGACGCGCCGGGCGCGGGCCGCCGCGCGTCGGGGAGCTTCTACACCCCCGCGCCCGTGGTGGACTGGCTCCTCGACGCCGCGCTCGAGCCCCCGCTGGCGGCCGCCGCCGGTGAGCCCGACCCGGCCGCGGCCCTGCGCGCCCTGCGCATCTGCGACCCCGCCTGCGGGGCCGGCGCGTTCCTCCTCGCGGCCGCGCGCCGCCTCCGGGAGCGCCTCGCGGCCTCGGGCGATCCCCGACGCGCGGCCTCCGACGCCGCGCGGGCCGTCCGCGGCGTGGACCTCGACCCCCTCGCGGTGCTCCTCTGCCGCCTCGCCCTCTGGGTCGACGCGCTCCCCGCCGCCGGACCCGACCGGGCCGCGCTCGCCGCGCACCTCGTCGACGCCGTGCGTCGGGGCGACGCGCTGCTGGGGGCCGACGCGGCGCTCGTCGACGCCGGAGTCCCCGACCTCGCGTTCGCGCCGGGCCCGGGCGACGACCGCGCGCTGCTGCGCGCCTGGCGCGACCGGAACCGCGCGGCGCGGGCGGAGCCCACCTCCGCCCTCTTCGCGCCCCCGATCACCCCCCTCTCCGCGGCCGCCGCCGACGCCTGGTGCGCCGCCTTCTTCTGGCCCCGCGGCGACGTGCCCCCGCCCACCGCGCTCCCCTCCCGCGCGCTTCCCACGCCCGCCCCCACCGCCGCCCTGGTCGCCGCCCTCGCCGACCAGCACGGCTTCCTGCACTGGGACCTCGCCTTCCCGGACGTGGCCGCGTTGGGCGGCTTCGACGTCGTGCTCGGGAACCCGCCCTTCCTCAACCAGCTCGAGCGCGACACCGTCGCCTCCCGCCCCGCCGCGAACCTGCTCCGCGCGCGGTTCGCCGGCCTCGTGGGCGCGTACACGGACACGGCCACGCTCCTCCTCCTCCAGGGGGCCCGCCTGCTCCGACCGGGCGGGCGGCTGGGCATGGTCGCGCCGCAGTCGGTCCTCGCGGCGCAGGACGCCCGCGCCGTCCGCCACGAGCTGGCCGAGCGCGCGCCCCCCACCCACGCCTGGTGGGCCGGCGCCCACGTGTTCCCCGGCGCGTCCGTGTACGTCGTGGCGCTCGGGCTCCGCCGCCCGCTGCCAGGCGATCCCGTCGCCGCGCTCGTCCGCGCGCACGGCCCCGACTTCCGACCGCTCCCTCCGCTCGTCTGCGATGCCGCCCTCCTCGGCGGGGACACCTGGACGCCGCTCATCGCCGACGCGCTCGGGGCGCCCGCCCTCGCGCTCCGCCCCGGCGGCCGCCTCGGGGACCTCGCGCGCGCCACCGGCGACTTCCGGGACGAGTACTACGGGCTCGCCCCCTTCGTCGTCGACCGCGCCGAGGCCGACGACGCCCTCCACCCGCCGCTCATCCTCACCGGGCACGTCGACCCCGCGCACGCCGCATGGGGCACCCGCCCGGTCCGCTTCGGCCGCCGCGCGTGGCAGTTCCCGCGCGTGGACCTCGCCGCGCTCACCGCGGAGGGCCGCCTCGCCGCCTGGGCCGCCGCCCGCCGCGTCCCCAAGCTCCTCGTCGCGACGCAGACGCGCGTGCTCGAGGCCGTCGCCGATCCGGCCGGCCGCTGGCTCACCACCACGCCGACGCTCACCGTCCTCCCCGCGGACGGCGCCCTCTGGCACGTCGCGGCCGTGCTCCTCGGGCCGGTCGCCTCCGCCTGGGCGCTCGCCAACTACGGCGCCACCGCCCTCGCCGCCGGCGCCATCAAGCTCTCCGCGGGCCAGGTCGAAGGCATCCCGCTCCCCACGGACCGGGCCGCCTGGGACGAAGCCGCCGCCCTCGTGGCCGCGGCCCACGCCGCCCCGGACGCCGCCGAGCGACGCGCGTGCCTCCTCGAAGCGGCCACCGCGAGCGTCCGCGCGTACGGAGCCGACGCCGCGCTCGTCCCGTGGTGGCGCGACCGCCTCCCCGCCGGATAGCGCGCGCCGATGGACGCCCGAAGGCTGAACATCGTGCTCGCGGTCGTGGCGCTCGTCGCGACCGGCACCGCCCTGGCCCTGGCGCTGCGCCCGGCGCCCCCCGCGCCCGCGCTCCCCGCTCCGGCCGCCCCCGTCGCGGACGAGGACGTCGACGCGCAGCCCCGCGCGCCCGGCGCCCCCAACGCGATCGCCGCCAAGGCCCTGGAGGCCGGCGGTCCGCGCGCTCCCACCGTCGGCAGCGACGCGGGCGGCGCCCAGCGGGGCCTCGCGGCGTTCGAGACCGCCCTCGACGCCGGCGCGCTCGCCGGCAGCGTCCCGACGGCGCTCGCGGACTGCCTTCGCCACGCGGGCGCCCACGCCTTCACGCGGCTCGGCGCCGACGGCGTGGCCCCCATCGACCCCGTGGTCGCCGGGGCGTGCACCGGGTCGGGCCCCGACCGGCTCGAGGGCCGGGTGCGGGTCGCGACGCGCCCGGCGGCCGACGGGGCGACCGCGTGCGAGGCGTCGGTCTCCTACACGCTCACCCGCGCGGACGGCCGCACATCCCGCCAGGAAGCCCGCGGGACCGCGATCACCGGCGCGCGCGACGCCGCGTGCGAGGCGAGCGTGGACAGCCTCGCGGCCGCCCTGGTCGCCCGCATCGGAGGGTGACGGGCGCGCCCCCGCCCGCGGACGGGCGGGGTCGGGTGTCCTTGTACGTTGGGGGGACTCACCCCGACCAGGCAAATGT
>CAYWGD010000252.1:0-4701 GCA_964457335.1 uncultured Enterobacteriaceae bacterium
CATCCCCCGACCTTGGACGGTATTTCCGTCCGAAGTCGGAGGATGGACGCGCATCCCCCGACCTTGGACGGTATTTCCGTCCGAAGTCGGAGGATGTACGCGCATCCCCCGACCTTGGACGGCCGCCGCCTCGCCGCCTCGCCGCCGCCGGCGGGCGGGAACGCTGAAAGACGGTTGCTCCCGCGCGCGATTGCGGGCACGAGCGTGCTGGCCGTGCACGCACGCGGACGTGGTAGAACCCCCCGCGGAGGCGGGCGGGCGTGGCGACGATCTTCCTGTCGTACAGCACGAAGGACCGCGCCCTCGTCGAGGAGCTCCGCCGCATGCTCGCCACGGCGCTGCATGCCACGGGCTACGAGATCTTCCACGACGTCCGTTCGATCGCGGGTGGAGACGACTGGGAGGAGGCGCTGTACGCCGCCATCGACCGCAGCGAGGTCGTGCTCGCCTGCCTCTCCAGCCGCTACTACGCTTCGCGCTGGTGCTCGATCGAGCGGGAGCGCGCGGTGGCGGCGGGGGCCACGATCGTGCCGGTGCTCCTGTGCGACGTCGCCGACAACCACCTGCTCGCCCACCTCCAGGTGCGGCACGCGGGCGGGCGGCCGCTCGCGAGCTTCGAGGGGCCCGGCGAGCTCGACGCGGGCTGCCGCAAGGTGGTCGACCAGGTCGCCCGGGATCTCAAGCAGGTCCCACCGTCGCTCCGCGGCTCGCGGAGCGCCTGGCGGGCGCTGGCGCGGGTGACGGGGAAGACGCCGGCCGAGGCGCGCGCGCTGCTCGCCGAGCGGGGCGACGACATCGGTGACGAGCTGCAGGGCGACGACGCGAAGGAGCGCCTCCGCGTCGCGTTCGACGTCGCCTCGGGGCTCATGGAGGGGTGGGCAGTCCCGCACTTCCGCGTGGCGGTGGCGGCCGCGCTGGCCAGCCAGCCCTTCTCGGCCCCGCGCGCGTTCGCGAGCGACACCCCACCCTACTGGGATGCCGTCGTCGACGCGCTCGTGACGATGGCGGACACCTGCAGCGACGATCCGCGGCGCGCGTTCGAGCCTTTGGCCTCGGCCCTCGTCCACGCCTTCGGCGGGAGCCTGGCGCTGGAGCGCATCCGCCCGTACGCCTCCGAGGCCGCGGCGCTGTGGGCGCCGCCGATCGTCGACGTGTGGGCCAACGGGGACCGGGTGCGGACCGTCGACTTCCGGCGGGGTCGCACGCGGAGCGCGGTGCGGATCCGAAACGATCAGCTCGATCACGGGCTCGAAGCGGCCCGCCGGCACGCGGCGCAGGCGCTGGGGACCGACGCGGGCGCGCGGGTGCCGGCGCTGCTCCGACTGGTGGCACCCGGCGAGCAGGCGACGCGGCCGCTCGCCGATCGCTCGCCCGCCACCTGGGAGAACACGAGCGGAGAGCGCGCCGCCGACCTCTTCGACGTCGTCGCCGTGTGGCCGCGGCTCCAGGGGCTCGCGGTGACGGGCGCGCCCACGCCGTCGCCGGTCCCGGCGACGGCGTGCGTGCTCGGGACGCGACAGGACACGCGCGCCACGCGGCTCGCCCGCGCGGGCCACGCCGTGACCGCGTTCGCGCGCCCGGCGTGGGACCAGGGCCCGAGCCCCGCGGCGATGACCCACAAGGACACGGCCTTGAGCGTGCTCCTCCCGGAGCCGGACGAGACGGGCGTGCGCGCGCGCCTGTTCCCCGGGGGGGCCGACCGACCGCTCCCCGATCTGTTCGCGCTCGTGGGGGACGGGCAGCGGGCCGGCGAGGACGTGCACGTGCTCTGGACAGACGCGGCCTCGGCCGTCGAGGAAGACGAAACGCACCCGTTGGAGGACTCGTGAGCAGCTGGAACCTGTACCCGCCCACGGGGGCCGTGTCCGACGAGGCCCGGGATCGGTGGCTCGCCGACCCGCCGCCCTGGCGCGACCCGGGCGAGCCGTGGGCGTCCCGCGACGATCGGGCGGAGCTGGGCCCCCCCGAGTGGCCCGCCGCGACGAGGACCCGCGCGAACCAGTACGTCACGACTGGAGGGGAAACCGAGGTCCAGCGCGTGAACATGGCGCTCCTGCTCCGCCGGCCACTCCTGGTCCGCGGCCCGCCGGGCGTCGGCAAGTCGGCGCTCGCCGGTCGGATCGCGCTCGCGCTCGGCCTAGGCCCGCCGCTCCGATGGGAGATCAACTCGCGCACGACCCTCCAGGACGGGCTCTACAGCTACGACGCCGTCGGGCACCTGCGGGAGAGCGGCGCGAGCATCGATCGCTTCGTCCGGCTGGGGCCGCTCGGCACCGCGCTCCTCCCCACCGCGGCGCCCCGCGTCCTGCTCGTCGACGAGCTCGACAAGTCCAGCTACGACCTTCCGAACGACCTCCTGCACGCCTTCGAGGAGGGCGCCTTCGTCATCCCGGAGCTCGCGCGCGACGTGCGGGAGGCGCGCGTCGGCACCTGGGACGCTCCGAACACGAAGGTGAAGATCCTGGACGGGCGGGTGCGAACCCACCACCACCCGGTGGTCGTGGTGACGAGCAACGACGAGCGCGAGTTCCCGCCGGCGTTCCTGCGCCGCGTCGTGGAGCTCGTCCTCGAGCGGCCGAAGGACCCCGCCGTGCTGCGGAAGCTGCTCGCGGGGTGGCTGGGCGGCGAGTCCGGCCTCCAGGAGGTGCTCGAGGGCTTCCCCGAGGACGCCACCGACGTCCTGCTCCAGGCGTTGTACCTCCGCGCGCGGCACGACGCGCCGGTGGACGCGCTGCGCGACGGGCTCTCGCGTCAGAAGGACGACCGCGCCGGATGAAGCTGGACGCGCTCACCCGCCGGCTCGGGTCCGCCGGCGTCGACGCCTCGTCGCTGGAGCTGGCGGAGCTGCTCTGGCTGGGGGCGCGCGCGGAGCGCGTGCCGAGCGCGGAAGCTCCCGAGCCGACCGCGCGGGAAGAGAACACCGCGCCGACGCCGGCGGTCGATCTCGCGCCGCCGCCGCCCAGCGTGGAGGCCGGCATGGTCGTGCCGGACACGATCCCTCGGGGCGACGTGGCGGCCCCGGCGGGCCGACGCGCGGGCGGGCGCCTGCGACGCCGCGCGGGCCTGGAGCCGGCGCTCCCGATGATGCGGGCGCTCAACCGGCTCGGGCGCGCGGACGCGCTCGGCCGGCCGGAGCTCGATCTCGCCGAGGCGGTGCGGCGGTCGGCGGCGAGCCGGGTGCGCCAGCTGGCGTGGCGGCCCGCGAGGGTCCCCACCACGCCGCTGCTCGTGCTGGAGGATGCCGCGGGGACGATGGATCCCTGGCGCGCGTCGATCGCCCGCATGGTCGACGTGGCGCGTGCGTCCGGGCGCTTCTTGCGCGTCGAGCACCGCCGCGTGCGGCTCGGCCCCACCCCCGACACCATGGCGGCCGGCCCCCCGGACGCGCCGGACGTCGTGGAGCACGTCCCGGACGCGGCGGGCCCCGAGGGCTGGGTGGTGTGGTGGGTGAGCGACGGCGTGGGCGCCGGCGCGCGGAACGGCCGGCTCCACGCGCTGCTCGACCGGCTGCGGGCCGCGCGGGTGGCCTGGGTGCACCCGTGGGGGTCGGAGGCGATGTGGCGGACGCCGGTGCGCGGGCTCGAGCGCGCGGCCGGCACCGTGCCGCTCACGACGCTCGACGGGGCCGGCCTCACCGCGCTCGTCCCGTGGGCGCGCGGCGCCGGCTCGGGCGGGCTCCCGCTCCTTCGGCTGCCCCCCGAGGTCGCGCCGGCCGCCTCGGCGGCCCCGGGGACCGCGGGGACCATGGACCAGGCCGCGCGCGTGCGCCGCCTCACGGACCGGGCGGGCCAGGCCGCGGGGCGGCTGCTCGGACTGGCCGCCGCCATCCCGGGGCGCTTCGACGCCGACCTGCTGCTCGCGGTGGGCGAGGCGGCCGCGGGCGTGCCGGTCGGCCCCCTCGACCTGGCGCAGGTGCTCGCGTCGGGCCTGCTCGTCCGCGACACGCCGGGGTGGCCCGCGATCGTGCGCTTCGTGGACGAGGAGGCGCGAGCGGCTGCGCTCGGGCTCCTGCCGCGGGACCGCGTGCCCCTCGTGCTGGCGGAGCTGATCCGCGCGCTCGACGCCGAGGTGGCCGCCCGGTACGTCATTCCCTACGAGCTCGTGATCGCCGTGCAGGAGGGCCGGGACCCCGCGACGGGCGCCGCGGCACCCGTCGCGGGCGTCGTCGCGCTGCGGGCCATCGTGCAGCTCGCAGGCCTGTGGCCGAAGTTGACGGAGCGGACGCGCGCCATCCTGGGGGAGGCGCGGGGGGCCACGGCACCCGCGCCGCGCACGGAGCGGATCGAGCCCGTGATCGTGTACCTGGGGTTCGCCTCGCAGGACGACGAGGGGGGGCGGATCTCGCGCTTCGCGCGGTTGCTCGAGCAGGAGGTGCGGCGGGTGACGGGGCGGGAGGACGTGCGGGTCCGCCACGGCCACGAGCGGCCTGGCTCGGATTGGATCGGCACGTACGAGGACCTCCTGGGGTCGGCCGCGTTCTACGTGCCGATCCTGACGCCGCGGTTCCTCCAGAGCAGCTGGTGTGGGAGGGAGGCGGGGGTGTTGCTCGGGCGGTTTCGTGTCGAGGGACAGGCCGGGCGTGTCGTTCCCGTGCGGTTGGCGGAGGTGGTCGGGCCGTCCCGTGAGCATCCGCTGCTCGACGAGCTGACCGCCTCCCCTCCAGTCGAGTTCCCGGCCAAGCTGCTCGATCCACCGCTCGGG
>CAYWGD010000253.1:0-4319 GCA_964457335.1 uncultured Enterobacteriaceae bacterium
CGCCTGGCGGTCATGGAGGGCAGGTCATCCCGGATGATCCCGCCTGGATGGCCGCCTGGCGGTCATGGAGGGCAGGTCATCCCGGATGATCCCGCCTGGATGGCCGCCTGGCGGTCATGGAGGGCAGGTCATCCCGGATGATCCCGCCTGGATGGCCGCAATGCGGCCACCGAAGGCCAGTCATCCCGGATGATCCCGCCTGGATGGCCGCCTGGCGGTCACGGAGGGCAGGTCATCCCGGATGATCCCGCCCGGATGGCCGCAATGCGGCCACCGAAGGCCAGTCATCCCGGATGACCCCGCCTGGATGGCCGCCTGGCGGTCACGGAGGGTCCGGATGGCATCCGCGCCTCCGCCGGGCGCCGGCCCGCGCTCCCGGCGTCAGTGCCGGTCCGACCCGCCCGTGCCGCGCGGGCCCTGGTCGCCGAGGTCGGCCTCTCCCTCGACGGGCTCGGGTTGCTTCCCTTGCCCCTGCGCGACGCCGCCCTCGAGCCCGGTCGCGGGCGCGCGGGCCCCGGCGGCCTCGCCGCCCCCGCCGCCGGCCTCGCTACCACCGCGGGTGCCGGCGTCGCGGGCGCTGCCCGGCCGTCGCTCGCCGACCCCCTCGGCGGCGGGCGGCTGATCGGGGGTGCCGGCGCTGCCCGGCACGAAGTCGGTGTCCTTCACCTCGGCCATGGTCGTCTCCTCGCGCGGATGTGCGCGCCGCGGCGGGACCCGGCGTGTCACGAGATCGAACAGCGGGCCCCGGCCTCGTCGCACGCCCGCGCCAGCCGACCGGAGGGCGCGGGCGCGCGTCAGCGGGCCCGCGGTCCGGCGCCCGGCGACGCCCCGCGCGCAGGCGCGCGGGAACGGCGTGCCGCGCCGACCGAGGCGCCTCGCGCCGAGCCCGCAGGGGGGCGACCGGCCGCGTCCGCGCGGCCGGGGGCGCCCAGGGCGTGGAGGGCCCCGCGACCCCGCCGGATCAGAACGCCCCGATCTCCGCCGCGGAGTCGCGCCCGAGGATCTTCCGGTGCTCGTCCTGGATCCAGACCATCTCCTCGAACGCCGCGGAGTAGCCCTTGCCGTCGGCGATGGCCGGGCGGATGGCGAACATCCCCTTCATGCGCACGGGGTGCAGGCGGTGGATGCGGTTGCTGCGGAGGTGCGTGGCGGCGTGGGCGCTGCGCGGGAAGCCCGCGGCGAGCAGGCCCTCCTTGGGCAGGACGCGGTGGCCCACCGCGCCCTCGGTTGCGAGCTCCATGCGGTTGTTCACCGCCCAGGCGCGCGCGAAGATCCAGATCTCGCCGACGGTCTTCCACCGCGAGGCGTAGCCGACGCAGGCGCGGACGCACTCGCGGGCGACGTCCACCACGGCGGGCTCCTCGCCGCCGAAGCAGAGCGTGAAGCCGATGTCCCCGTAGGCGTCGGCCGTGGCGGGCCCGATGTCGATGGCGACGAGCCCGCCCGGCTCGAGCTTGCGCCCGGCGGAGGCGCGCTTCACGATGCGGCTGCGGCCCGCGTCGGGGCCGACGCGCACCTCGGGCGGGTGGAACCAACGGTCGAAGCCGTGGGTCTCGAGCCGCGTCTCCGCGAGCTCGACGATGTCACGTTCCGACATGCCCGCCTCGAGCCGCTCCCGGATGTCCTGGAGCATCGCGATGGCGCGACGCTGGGCGTCGTCGAAGGCGCGGATGGGTTCGGGAAGCTCGATGTTCACGGGGCGCACCCTACCACGGCCGTGCGGCTCACGGCACCGCGTCGTGGACGAACGGGGTCACGTCCGCGTAGAGCGGTCCCGTACCGTACAACATCCGGTAGGTCTGCCACGTGGACATGACCCGCTTGACGTAGTGCCGCGTCTCCCGGAAGGAGATGGTCTCCACGAGCAGGTCCGTGGGCGCGTCCGGACGCGCGGACAGCCAGCGATCGGCGTTGCCCTCCCCCGCGTTGTAGCCCGCGAGCGCGAGCGCGGTGTTGCCCTTGTACCGGGTGTGCAGGGTGTCGAGGTACCAGGCGCCGATCTGGAGGTTGGTCGGCACGTCCCAGATCCTGCCGCTGGAGTAGGGCAGGCCCATCCGCTTCGCGCAGCCGCTGGCGGTGCCGGGCATGAGCTGGGAGAGGCCGCACGCGCCGGCGTGGCTCTTGATCTTCGGGTTGAAGTTCGACTCTTCGCGTACGAGCGCGTGGAACACCCGCGCGTCCCAGGGGTAGGTCGCGGCGGCGGCGACCTCCTCCCAATACTGGTTGGGGTAGGCCTGGCGCAATACCTTGTAGGGGTTGGGTCCCAACACCTCGGGCGGGTGGGTCTTGAGCCACGCGCGGAGCCGGTCGTGGGCGTACAAGAAGTTGCCCGCGTCGGTCATCAGCCCCGTGAGGATGGCCATCTCGGCGCCGGTGAGCTCGTCGTCGTCGAGCGTGTTCAGCTCGGTCAGCGCGTCGGTGAGCAGCCCGACCCGCGCGAGGCCCATGGCGTTCTGGACGGCGGGGCGCGCGCGGAAGGCGTCGCGCACCTGCCAGGGGGCGTCCGAGGCGTCCATCTCGGGGCGCGTCAGCGCGTCCGCGCGCTCGGGGGCGAGCTCGCGGAGCCGGCCCGCGGCGAGGATGCCGTAGTAGTGCCAGGGAGCGTCCCGGGCGACGCGCTCGAGCCCGTCGATCGCGGCGGCGAGGGCGGCGGCGTCCGTCGTCTTGCGTTTCGGCTCGGCGAGCGACGGCCAGGCCCGCCACCGCGCGCCCCAGTAGCGGGCCGCGAGCACGTCGGTCGGCGACGCGGCGAGGGGGAGCTCGGCCGCGGCGCGGTCCGCCCAGCGCAGGGCCTCCACGGTGTCCCCGGCGAGGAACGCGCCGAACGCGAGGCGCCAGGCGCTCTCGGCCGCGAGGTCGCCCGTCGGGTTGGCCTCGTAGCCCTCGGCCCAGAGCCGGCGGGCCGCGGCGAGGTCGCCGGACTCCTGGAGCGCGACGCCGCCGAGCGCGTAGCCGTCGTCGGCCATCGAGTGCGTCGGGTAGAGCTTGGGGATCCTGGAATAGGCGGCCGCGGCGCTGGCCCACTCCTTCTTGCGCTCGTGCGCCTTGCCGGCGAGGTAGAGCGCCTTGGCGCCGCGCTCGTCGTCCTTGCCGACGCAGCCGGCGCCCAGCGGCGTGAGCAGCTCGGCGGCGAGCGTGATGTTGTTCAGCTTGTGTTGGGCGCGACCGTAGGCGTAGCGGTAGCGGCAGCCGATGGCGTCGTTCGTCTTCGCGTCGCCGAGCCTGGGCGCGAGGAGCGCGACGGCGTCGCTGTAGTCGCCCTTCTCCTGGAGCGCGTCGCCGCGCCAGGCGAGGTCTTCCAGGTTTGGTGACAGGAGTCCGGCGGCCGCCTTGTCCTCCGCGCTGCCCGGGTAGGACCGGTACAAGCGGCGCAGGTAGCCCTGCCCCTCGGGGGAGGAGGGGCCGGCCGCCTGCGCGAGGGACCAGAGCGCGATCGACGAGCCCGGCGCCGGGTCGGGCCGCGCGGCGAGCGTGGTGTACACGGCGCGGGCGTCGGCGGTGCGCTGGGCCTTGCGGTAGGCCTCGGCGAGCGCGAGCGCGGCGCGCACCTGGATCGGCCCGTCGGGTGGCAGGGCCTGGAGCGCGGCGATCGCGTCCACGGGCTTGCCGTCGGCCAGCAACAGCTCGCCCTCGACGAGCTTCACGTAGGCGGGCGGCGCGTTCACGGCGGCGCGGACGGGCTCGAGCAGGGTGACGGCCTCCGGGGCGCGGTCCAGCCGCTCGAGGACCCAGGCGGTCACGAAGGCGTGGTCCCCGGCGAGGTTGCCGGGGAGCGCGGCGCGGTCGACCTTCTGGAGCAGCGGCAGGGCCGTGGCCCAGTCGCGTTGTGCCAGGGCCGTGGCGAGCGCGGGCGGGTAGGTGAGCGCGGGCGTGAGCGCGGTCGGCGCCAGCGTGGTGAAGGGCCCGGCGGGCACCTGGGAGGCCGCGAACGTCGGGAGCGCCACGGGGGTGGCGGCGGCGGCGCCGGTCGGCTCCTTCGGGTCGGACTGGGCCAACGCGCCGGGGAGGAGCGAGGCGCCGACGAGGGCGAGGGCGAGCACACAGCCGGCGAGGAGGAGGTGGGGGCGCACGTGCAGGTCCGGGAGGGGCGGGGGCGGGATCGGGGGCGGGACTGCCTGCTTAACGTGCGACGCGCCGGGGCCTTCCGCTCGGGCCGCGTTTCCGGGGGCTCTCGGGCGCGCCCCCGGCCGCGGGGCGTCCTCTCCGGGGAGGAGCCCGTCGCGCGGCCGGGGTCGGGCCCCTCCGGGGTCGGGCCGGAGGCCCTCCGTGGGCCGGCGGCGCGGCCGCCGCCCGCGCGCAGGCGGGGGCTGTTCCCCCGG
>CAYWGD010000254.1:0-4318 GCA_964457335.1 uncultured Enterobacteriaceae bacterium
GCCGGAGCCGCCGGCGCCGGAGCCCGCGCCCGAGGTGGCCGAGGCGCCGCCCGAGCCGGTCCTCTCCGAGGCGGATCGCGCCGCCCTGGCCGAGATGGAGCGCGGCGACGCCTCCGCCGACGCCGCCGCCCCCGTGGACGACGACGACGGCGAGGCCCACGAGCTCGCCGAGCGCCCGCGGGAGGTCCGCTCGATGCGCCGGGCCCGCCCGCGCACCGAGCGCGCGCCGCGCCGCCCGCCCTGCCCGCCGCCCGTCGAGGACATCGCGCGCGTGGCCGTCGCCCACTGGTACATCGACCGCGACCTGATCGAGCGCTACGCGACCAACCTCGTGGAGCTCAAGAAGCTCGGCGCGGTGTGGACCCACAAGGGCGCCGACGGGAAGCTCGACGGCTTCAAGGTGGGCCTCGCGCGTTGCAGCGTGCTCCGGCAGGGCGGGCTCCGGAGCGGCGACGTGGTGCACGACATCAACGGCCGGCGCATCCACAGCGTGCTCCAGGCCGTGGGGGCCTACCTCGCGCTCCGCGCCGAGCCCGAGCTGCAGGTCCGCATCACCCGGCGCGGCCAGCCGATGGTGCTCTCGTACACGGTCGAGCAGCCCCAACGGAAGGGCGGGAAGAAGCAGAAGAAGAAGGAGCAGCAGGCCGCCCGCTGATCGGCCGGCCGCTCCGAGCGCGCCGATCGAGGCGTCGCGGGCGCGGAGGCGCAAAACAAGCAGGAAGCACCGGTCGAGCCTGTGTTAGCCTTGGTGCCCCCCGGAGCTTTCGATGCCTGTTCCCGTGCTGTACGACCTCACCGCCGGCCGCCGCGGCGCGCCCCCCCTCTGGCTCGGGAGCGACGGCGCGTTCCGCGACGAGGAGGTGGGGCCCGCGCCCGAGGGGCTCTCCGCCGCGACCGCGCTCGTCCGCGCCGCCCGCTGGATCTCCACCCGCCGCACGCTCACGTTCGAGCGCCTGTACCCCGTGAGCCCTTTCCACCCCGGCGAGCCCGTGCGCGAGGAGCGCGTGGACGAGGCGATGGCCCGCGGGATGCTCCGCCAGGTGCGGGTCGCGCTCGACGCGGCGGCCGTCGGCGGCCCCGCCGCCGTGAGCGAGCCCAACGGCGCCGCGCAGATCCGCAGCGCGTGCCTCACGATCCTCTCCCACATCGTCGCCACCGTGCGCCGCGACCCCACGTTCCGCCCGCACGCGGACGTGGCCGCGGCCTGGATCTTCGAGACCGTCGACCGCGAGGTCGGCCCCTCCGCGCGCGACGCGCTGCGCGCCCACGCCATCCAGCTCCTCCAGCTCCGCGCCCCCAACCTGGGCGCCGCCGACAAGGCCCGCGCCTCCGCGCTCGTTCGCAGCCTCGTGCGCGCCGCCCCGCCCTACGAGTCGCTCCCCGGCACCTGGCGCTTCGCGATGTGCTCGGCGTGGGACTTCCACGAGGGCGAGTGCGAGGTGCTGCGGGATCGGCACGGCTTCACCGAGGTGAAGGACGCCTCGCCCGTCGCGGGGATGCCGATGCGCCGGTACGTCGTGCTCGAGGCGCCGTTCCGCACGCCCGCCGGCGATCCCATCCAGGTGTGGGCGCGCTCGGCAACCCCCTCCGACGAGAACGAGGAGATGGGCTCCGACGCCTTCGTCGGCATGCTGGTGAACCGGCACGCGCAGCTCGGGTCCTTCGACATGCGCGCGTCGCTCACCCGGGTGGTGCAGCGCGGCTACAAGCTCATGATGAACGGCCAGTGCGCCGGCCTCACGACGCGCTTCGCCATCGCGCGCATCTTCCCCGAGGCGGACATCTACTCCTCGTGGGACTCGACCTACTTCCGCACCGGCACCGGCGGGAAGGTGACCGCGTCCGAGGCCGTCGACTGCTTCGTGGCGCTGCTCCAGGGCATGTCGGCGGGCGAGGAGCACGCGGGCATCGCCCGGCGGATCAAGCGGTCGCAGTGGTACCACGAGCAGCAGCAGCTGGCCGACTTCGTGCAGTTCGTCGGCCCGAGCCACCCGCTCGTGGTCGCGCGCTACACGGACGTGAACCACGACGGCAAGGCCGACCTCTACGACGGCTTCCTCGACTTCGAGCTCCAGGCCATCGCGGAGGACGTGCGCGCCGGGATGAGCCCGCGGGACCCGGGCGTGTCCGCCTCGCAGATCGGCGGCGACGCCGCGCGGGGGCTCAACTGGGCCGCCGGCAGCATGAACCGCGTCACGCAGTACTCCGAGCTCTGGGACGGGCTCTCCGGCCGCGCCGAGCTCTTCTACGCCTTCTCGCCCGCCGGCTTCTTCAGCCACCACGAGCCGCCGGCCGACCTCCCGCCCCGCGCGAGCCTCGGCGACCCCGGCCGCCAACCCGCCCTCTGCCGCTACGCCACCAACACCGGGACCCAGGCCGGCCTGACCGTCGAGGTCATGTTCCACTCCTGGCTCGCGCACACCGGCATGGAGCTCAAGCGGCTGCTCGTGGCCGCCGAGGCCGTGTGGGCCGCGCTCGACGGCGGCTACCTCCCGGCCGAGGGGCACCTCGCCACCGCGGAGGGCCAGCGCGGCATGGTGCTGCTCACCCTCGCCGGGCTCCTCGAGTTCCCGTCGGACCAGAACTACATCGACGCCCTCTGGGCCCAGGCGCTGCGCGCGCTCGGCCTGCCCGACATCTCGCGGTCGGTCGTGCGCGCCTGCATCAACGACGCCGACCACGACGCGAGCAACTACTACGGCTCCCGCCGCGGCCTCGCGCAGCTGCTCGGCACCGACGGCTCCAAGGGGGCGCTCGCCTCCGCGGACCCCGTCGCCGCCGCGCGGCTCCGCGATCCGGACCCGACGATCGGCCGGGCGCGGGGCTTGAGCCTGTCGTAGGGTTCGCGCCGATCTTCTTGGGGCGGGGGGCGGGCCCCCCGCAACGCCCCCCACTCTCCCGCCACGTTGGGGACCGTCATGAGCACTGGAAGGTTCGTCTGGTTCGATCTCATGACGCCCGACGTGGCGGCGGCGCGGGCGTTCTACGCCGGGCTCTTCGACTGGGACGTCCAGGCCCACGGCCCGAGCTACGCGATGATCCACGTCGCGGGCCGCGCGTGTGGCGGCATCGCGGCGCGGCCCGCGAGCTTCGGCCCGGGGTGCTGGGTGCCCTACGTGAGCACCGACGCCATCGGCGAGACCGTCGACACCGCCGAGGAGATCGGCGGCAAGCTGTACATGCGCCAGAGGGCGCCCGGGGTGGGGGAGTTCGCCGTGCTCGCGGACCGCCAGGGCGCGGTCTTCGCCACCATCCAGCTCGAGAACGAGGCGCCGCGACCGCCGCTCGTGAAGGGGCGCGACGAGATCTCCTGGGCCGAGCTCCACACCGACGATCCCCGCGACGCGCTGGACTTCTACGTGGCGCTCTTCGGCTGGAGCCACGCTTCGCGCGACGCCGCCTACACGTTCCTCGGGGACCAACACGACGCGGGGATGCTCGCGGCGATGGAAGGCGTGCCACCGCATTGGCTCCTGTACGCCAACGTGGCGGACGCCGACGCGAAGGCCCGCGCGGTCACCGCGTTCGGCGGCACCGTGCTGCACGGCCCCACCGACCTCCCGGGCGTCGGGCGCTTCCTCGTGTTCCGGGATCCGACGGGCGGGGTGTTCGCGGCGATGGAGAGCCGGTCGTAGCGGACCGTCGCCCTCCGCCTACTTCGCCGCGAGCGCCGCCTCGATCGCCGCGCGCAGCTCCGGGCTGTCGGGCGCCGTCTTGGGGTGGAAGCGCGCGAGCACCGCGCCGTCCCGCCCGACGAGGAACTTCTCGAAGTTCCACACGATGTCCGTGCCGCTGCCGGCCGGGCTGGACACGAGGCGCTGGTAGAGCGCGCTCCGGCCCGCCCCGTTCACGTCCTGCTTCTCGAGCAGCGGGAAGTCCACGCCGTACTCGAGCTTGCAGAAGCCCTGGATCTGCTCGGCGGTGCCGGGCTCCTGCCCCGCGAACTGGTTGCAGGGCACGCCCACGATCACGAAGCCGCGGTCCTTCAGCTCGGTCCAGAGCTCCTGGAGGCCCTCGTACTGCGGGGTCAGGCCGCAGCGGCTCGCGACGTTCACGAACAGGACGACCTTGCCGGCGAGCTCGGCCTCGGGGAGGAGCGCGCCGGCCAGGGTGGTGAGGGGCGGGAGGGGCATGGAGGCTCCTTGAGGGGCCGCGGTGGCGAGGGTGGGAACGAGGAGGGCGGTCAGGAGGAGGGCGCGCCACATGGAAACGCTCCTAACGACTCGCGAGGAGGTCGCGGAGGCGGAGGAGCTCGGCGGTGTCGTCGTAGGCGATGCGGGGATCGTCGAGGTCGGCGGGTTGGCCGAGGAGGAGGGCG
>CAYWGD010000255.1:0-4272 GCA_964457335.1 uncultured Enterobacteriaceae bacterium
CGGGGCGCGGCGGGCGCCCGAGGCGTCCAGCGGGCGACGGGAGGGATTGCCGGTCAGCCTCTCATCAGACCTGCGCGACCACCCAGAGGAACACCGACTCCTCGGGGTGCACGGGCAGGGGCTCCTCGGGCACGTCCCAGCCCTCGGTGCCGTGCACGGCCACGTGCCGGAAGCCGGCCGCCTTGAAGAGCGACACGAGCTCCGCCGGCGTCCAGCAGCGCAGCGACTGGGTGGGCAGCTCCAGGCGCCCGCCCGCGCCGAACGCGACCACCCGGTCCTCCACGCGCCCGCGGAGCGCGTCGAAGCGGTAGGTGCGCACGAGGTCGACCTCCTCGCCGATCGCCCCGGGCGGGTGGTGCCGCGTGACGTTGTGGTGCGCCCAGTAGTAGGGGTTGAAGAGCTCGCAGACCACGCGCCCGTCGGTGCGCAGCTGGTCGATGACCGAGGTGAGCGTGCGGAGGTGGTCGGCGTCCTCGTCGAAGATGCCGAAGGCGTGATCCATCAGGATCGCGGCGTCGAAGGGCCCGGTCGCGGGGAGCCAGCGCATGTCGCCGGGCATCCAGACGGGGCCGCGGCGGGACCCGTTGCGGTCGTCCCAGGCCCTGCGCGCGAGCCGCAAGAGCCGCGGCGAGAGGTCCACGCCCGTGACGTCGTAGCCGCGCTCCTGCAGCAGGATCGCGTGCCGCCCGCCGCCGCAGCCCACGTCGAGGACGCGATCGCCCTCGCCGAGGCCGAGCAGGCGCTCCACGAAGTCGACCTGCGCCTCGGCGTGCGAGTCGACCGCGCCCGCGAACGCCGGATCGACGCTCGCCATCGCCTCGTACCGCAACGCCCACCAGGGCGCCTCCGCCGCGTGTTTCGCCATCGGTGGGTGCTAACCGGAAACGGCGCCGTCCACGCTTACGCGGACCCGACACGATAGACCGCCGCCGGAGATCGCCATGCTGCTCGAGTCCAACCTCAACGACCGCACCACGCTGATCATCGACGCCGAGAGCGTCGGCGGCATCGACAAGGGCGCGCTCACCGTCCAGAGCCACCCCGACAAGATCGTCCCGCGCGCCATCGAGATGATCAAGGCGATGGCCGATCAGCTCGGCTCCGTCGCGAAGGCGCCGGGCGCGCCGGAGATGGAGGTGAGCTTCGCCGTGCGCGTGGACTCCAATTCCATCGTCTCGATCGCGCGCACGACCGAGTCCGGCCAGCTCCTCGTCACGCTGCGGTGGAAGCAGGCCTGACTCTTCAGCCCGCCCCCGCCCGCATCGCCCCGAGCGCCTCCGCGAGCGTCCCCTCCCCCGGCCGCCACACGCCGTAGCGCACCACCACGCGCGCGAACGGCCACGGCACGAGGAACTGGTCCCAGCTGCGCAGCCGCGCGCCCGCCGCGTCGACCACCCCGTACACGATCGGCACGCCCGCGCGCCGCGCCAGCGCCTCCGCGCCCGGGTGCACGGTCCCGCGCGGCCCCCTCGGCCCGTCGACCGCGATCGCCGGGCGCCCGCCGCCCGCGAGGACGCGCTCCGCCGCGCGCAACACCTCCACCCCGCCGCGCGACGTCGACCCCCGGATCACCCCGTACCCGAGCCGCTCCAGCACCCCCGCGAGGAGCGCGCCGTCGCGCGAGCGGCTCGCCATCCCGACCATGCCCATCCCGCGGTGCAGCGCGACCATCGGCAGCTGCTCGCCGTGCAGGAACGCGACCACGCACGCGCCGTCCACGGGCCACGCCGGGCGGTCCACGCGCCACGTGCGCGCGAGCAGCCGGACGAGCAGCGCGATCACCGTGGCCATGCGCTGGTGTAGCGTGCCGCCGGCGCTTGCGCTAGGCGGGCGCCCGGAGGCAGACGTGCGCCTGGTGATTCTCCTGCTGCTGACGGCCTGCTCGACCGTCCACGGCGTGCGCCCCGTGGGCAAGGGCGCCGTGGAGATCGACGCCTCGCTCGGCGGGCCCGTGACCGAGCTCTTCGGCGCGCCCGTGCCGCTCCCGCTCACGACGGTCGGCGCCACGGTGGGCGTCAGCGACCGCACGAACGTCCACGCCGCCGTGCACCCCACCGGTCTGGCGCTCTTCGGCGTCGTGGCGGCCGATGTCGGGGCCTCCACCCAGCTCCTCCCGGACGAGGGCGCCCGCCCGCGCCTCATGGGCGATCTCACCGTCATCGGCGCCGGCGGCGACGTGGCCGAGGGGGATCCCGAAGGCGGCGTCCGCTTCTTCGCGCGCCCGACCGTGACCGCGTCCTGGGACTGGGGCAAGCAGCGCCGCAGCACCGTCTACGCGGCGCTCGGCGCCTTCGTCGAGCCGTACCCGGGCCCGCACGCGCTCGGCACCGTCGCGGTCGGCAACCTCTGGGCGCTCGGCCCGCACCACGTCACCACGCAGGTCGAGTGGATCGCGCCCTACGCCTCGAGCGAGCGGCTGGCCCCCCACTACTACGCGCCCGGCGACATGGGCGCGATCTCGGTCCAGGTCGGGCTCGGCCTCCGGGCCGTCGGAGGTGCGAAGTGATGCTTCTCCTCGCCGGTTGCATGACGATGGACAACTTCTTCTTCAACCCGGAGAAGGTCTCCGCCTACAGCCTCGCCTCCGACGTGATC
The DNA here is from genome assembly GCA_964457335.1 of uncultured Enterobacteriaceae bacterium. Lineage (GTDB taxonomy): Bacteria > Myxococcota_A > UBA796 > UBA796 > SXON01 > CAJBVW01. The sequence continues at coordinate 2,596 of CAYWGD010000255.1, forward strand.
CCCGCGGAGAACCTCGAAGAGGTCAGCTTCCCGAGCGGGGAGCTCACGCTCTACGGCGTGTGGGCCCACCAGGACGACCCCGGCGGCGCGCCCATCCTGCTGTACTTCCACGGGAACGCCCGCAACATCGACGAGTACATGGGCCAGCTCGGCACCTACTGGTCGTGGGGCTACGAGACCTTCATCTTCGACTTCCGCGGCTTCGGCAAGTCGGAGGGCGAGGCCGATCTCGCGGGCATCGTCGAGGACGGCGCCGCGGCCGTCGACTACGTGTCCGACGTGACGGGGCTCGCCTCGGAGCAGATCCCGTACCTGGGGCTCTCGCTCGGCGGCACCGTCGCCGTGCACACCGCCGTGACGAAGCCGCCGTCCGTGCTCATCACGGAGGACATGTTCGCCAGCGGGCAGATGCTCATCGACGACGGCTCGGGGATGGACCTCCCCGACGGCTGGATGCTCGAGCAGGAGTGGGACAACACCGTCGCCGCCGCGAACGTGCACGTGCCCTACCTCGTCGTCCACGGCGACGCGGACACCTTCATCCAACCGGGCCACGCCGAGGCCGTCTACGCCGCCGCGAACGACCCCAAGGAGCTCTGGCTCGTCCCCGGCGCGGACCACGCCGAGACGCCCACGGTCGCCCCCGAGGAGTACCAGGCCCGCGTCACGTGCTGGATCACGCAGGCGTGCGAATGAGCGGGGATCCGGGCGCGACCCCGGCGAAGACGCCGGGGCCGGTGCCCTGCGGGCTCGGGCGTTCGCCCTCGGTCGGCCGGCCCTGGCCGGCCGACCGGCGCCGGCCGTCGATCGTGGCGTGGCCGCCGGCCCGGACGTCCCCCGCGCCGGCGCCGCCCTCCGGTCCCCTCGCGCGGCGTGTGGATGGAGCCTTCGCCTTTCTGGGCCGGAGGCCGGATCTCCGAACCTCACGAGGATGCCCATGAAGCCCGGCACCCGCATCGCCGGACGCTGGATCGTCGAGGCCGACCTGGGCGGCGACGACGAGGTGCGCCGCTTCCAGGTCCGCGACGGCGACCGCGTCGCCGAGGCGATCACGCCCGCGCGCCACGCGCTCCTGCGCCCGCGCGTCCGCGAGGCCTTCATCGGGCTCCAGCTCCCCGCGCACCCGGCGGCGCTCCCGACGCTCGCCACCGACGTGGTGGAGGGCGTGCCGGTGCGCGTCCGGCCGCTCACGCAGGGCTCGATCGGGGGCGCGCGGCTCACCGCGGCGGAGGCCGTCGCCGCCGCGGGCTGGCTCGCGCCGGCGCTGCTCGCGGCCGGCGGCGCCGGGCTCGGCGAGCTCGGCCCCGAGGACATCGTCCGCGACGAGGAGGGCGTGCTCCGCCTCGCGCCCACGGGCGTGCCGCGGGCGGAGAGCGTGGCGCGCCCGCCGCGGCACCGCGCGCCCGAGGGCGCGGTCACGCCGGAGGCCGACCTCTACGGGCTCGGCGTGACGCTCTACCGCGCGCTCACCGGCGACTGGCCCTCCGAGCGCCGGGCCCCCGCGTCCGCGCACGGCGTGGGCCCCGAGGCCGACGCGCTCCTCGACGGGCTGCTCTCGGGCGACCCGGGGGCGCGGCGCGCCGCGGTCGCGGGGCTGCCCGCGGCGCCCGTGCGTGTCGCGGGGGCGGTGATGGCGGTTGCATCCGGTGCGGCCGGGGGCGGTGCGGTCGGGGCCGG
>CAYWGD010000256.1:0-4163 GCA_964457335.1 uncultured Enterobacteriaceae bacterium
CGCCGCTCCGGCGGTCGCGGCGGGCGCCGGAGCGACGGGCACGGGGGCGTCGGCGGACGGGCCCGAGCGCGGCCGGAGCGCGAAAGCCGCGGCGCCGAGCGCCACGACCGCGAGGAGGCCCACGCCGACGAGCCGGCCGCGCGAGCGGGGGGCCGGGCGGGAGGCCGCGGCGGGCGCGGGGGACGCGGGGGACGCGGGGGACGCAGGGGACGCGGGGGGCGGAGCCGGCGCCGCCGAGGAGCCGCGGGAAGTCGCCGGCGGCGGCGCGAAGGCGAGGGCCTCCGGGTGGCCCGGGAGGAACCAGGTCCGGAAGGCCGGGTGGGCGGCGAGCGCGACGGGGCCCCCCTCCTCCACGACGAGATCGGTGCCGGCGAGCGTCCCGGCGCGGAGCCGCGCCCGGATCCCCTCCGTGTCGAGGCGGACGCGCTCGGCGCCGGTCCGCACCTCCCAGGTCCCGGCGTTCCCCGCGCACCGTGCGCAGGTCGGGAGGGCCGGCGCGGGCGCGGTGGCCGGGGACGCCACCGCGACGGGACGGCCGCAGCGGACGCACGGGAGGTCTCGGGAGGTCGGCATGGGCCGGGATGGTACCGCAGGCGGCACGCGCGCGTGCTGTCCGCTCCCTTGCGCGGGTGCGGCGCTCCGGGGCGTGTCGGTCCCGGAGCCGGCGCGTCACCGGGGCCCCGCCATCACGGGCAGACCGACACGTCCTCCCAGTACGCCACGTTCTCCGCGAGACCGCACTCGGGGACGAGGTCGTCGGCGGCCACCGTCACGGTCAGCCCGTCCACGAGGCGGTCCGACGGCACGGAGACGCGGACGTACCGGCCGACACCCGACGCGAGCGGGGTGACGACGCGGGCGCTCGCGAGCTCGTCTCCGACGGCCGTGGAGGTGACGACCACGTCGACGGTGCCCAGCACGGCCCCGAGGCCGGCGTTGCCCACCAGGAGCGTCACGCACGCCTCGTCGCCGCAGTCGGCGTCGACCTCCACCACGGAGACGGACAGGTCGGGCAGGTCGGCCGGGCCCGCCGGCAGGCCCTGGAAGACATTGGATCCGGGCTCGTTCCACCAGTCGGTGGCCGGCAACGTGGTGCCGTCGACATCCTGCTGGCGCGGGTGGCGGTCCGCGCCCGGCCACGGGTAGCGCGCCTCCGGGATGTTCCAGCCGCCGGCCGCGTTCTCGAACACGCGCACCCGCGACGTGGTGATGGCCACGATCTCCGCGAGCCCGTCCGCGTCGACGTCCGCGACGATCGGCGCGGTCATCCAGGCGTCGTAGTCGCCCAGGCCGATCTCCTCCCGGACGATCTCCGTGCCGCTGCCGTCCAGGATGCGGAGGTGGTCGTGGAGGTGCACGAGCACCTCGTGGCGCCCGTCCATGTCGAGGTCGGCGAGCGCGAAGGTGTACCAGCTGTCGCTGTCCCCGTCGACGTACTCCCACTTCGGGGTGAGGTCGTGCTCGAACACCGCGATCCGCGTGTCGTCGCCGACCACGATCTCGGGCTCCGGGTCGCCGTCGAGCTCGCCCAGGCCGGCCACGTTCGGCTGGTCGAACGAGGCGTCCTCGGCCCGCGCGATGAGCGTCCCGTCGGTGTCGCACGTGACGAGGAAGCCGGTCCCGGCCGCGACGAACTCGCCGTCGGTGTCGGCGTCCAGGTTGCCCACCGCGAAGGCCACGTTCTCGCTGTACCCGGCGTGTACGCACGTCGCCTCGAGGGTCCCGTCCGCGGCGTAGAGGCCCACGCGGCTCTGGCGCTGGGTGCCCCCGAGGATCTCGCGCTCGCCGTCGCCGTCCAGGTCCACGGCGACGGCGCGCAGCGCGTCCCCGAGGCTCGTGCCGTCGAGGGTCGCGAGCACCGACCCGTCGACGCCGGACAACACCCGGCCGTCGAGGATGACCTCGGCCACGCCGTCGTCCTCGAGGTCCGTGATCGTCGGGAAGGTGGGGCTCTCCGCGGAATAGGCCACGCTCCATCGCTCGCCCGCCTCGCCGAAGGCGGAGCCACCGACCGTGGGGCTCCCTCGGTCGGCCCAGGAGACGAAGAGCTCGGCGCCGGGATCGTCGGCGTCGAGCTCGCCCGCGTAGCTGAACACCCAGTCCGCGATGGTCGCGTAGTCGGCGACGAACGTGCCCGCGCCGTCGAGCATCACCACCCGCGTGTCGTCCTCGACCCAGATCGACATCGCGTCGCCCGCGTCGACGTCCCCATCCCCGTCCGCGTCCACGCTGCGCGTCGCGTGCACCTGCCGCGGCCACGCAACGACGTTGCTGCTCCACAGCCGTGTCAGCTCGAGCGACCCGGGCGTCGTGTCGACGCAGCTCGCGTCGATGGCCACGACGGTGTCGCCCGGCGCCTCGGAGCACACCTCCGCGTCGCGCATCTTCTCGGTCAGGATGCAGCCGGCCAGCAGTAGCAAGGGAACGTGTCGCATGGGCGCTCCGTTGGGCGCGCCAGCATACCCGGCTTTCACGGCGGTCAGTGCCGGAAGTGCCGCGCCCCCGTGAGCGCCATCGCCATGCCGGCGTCCCGCGCGGCGGCCAGGACCTCTTCGTCACGGATCGAGCCGCCGGGCTGCACGATCGCGCTCACGCCGGCCGCGGCCGCCACCTGCACGCCGTCCGCGAACGGGAAGAAGGCGTCCGACGCGAGCACCGAGCCGGCCGCGGGCCGCACGGCCTTGGAGACCGCGAGCTTCACCGAGTCGACGCGGCTCATCTGCCCCGCGCCCACGCCGTTGAGCACCACGCCGCCGTCCGCGAGGGTGGCGAGCACGATCGCGTTCGACTTCACGTTGCGGCACACCGCCCACGCGAAGCGCAGGGCCCGCGCCTCGTCCGCGGAGGGCGCCCGCAGCGCGTCCTTCCACGCCGTCTCGTGGCCCACGTCCCAGTCCTGGAGGAGCCAGCCGCCCTGAACGCGCCGCGCGTCCTGGCCGGCCGGGCGCGAGGCGGCCCAGTCGGCGGGGAGCTCCATCACGCGGAGGTTCTTGCGCGCCGCGAAGAGCGCCTTCGCGGCGTCGTCGAAGCCGGGCGCCGCGATCACCTCGTAGAACACCTTGCTGTCGATCACCGCGCGGGCGGCGGCCTCGTCGACGGGGCGGTTGAACGCGAGGATGCCGCCGTAGGCGCTCACGGGATCGGCCGAGAGCGCGAGCGCGTAGGCGGGGACGAGCCCGCCGGCGTGAACCGCCGCCCCGCACGGGTTCATGTGCTTGACGACGACGGCGGCCGGCTCGTCGAACTCGAAGGCCACGCGGAGGGTGGCGTCGAGGTCCGCGAGGTTGTTGAAGGAGAGCTCCTTGCCCTGGAGCTGCGTGGCCCGGGCCAGCGAGCGGCCGCCTTCGAGCGGCGTGGCGTAGAACGCCGCCTCCTGGTGCGGGTTCTCGCCGTAGCGCAGGTCCTGCACGCGCCGGAGCGGGATGGCCGCCTCGGCGGGCTCGGTCGGATCGAGCCGCTCCGCGAGCCAGGTGGACACGACCGCGTCGTAGGTGGCCGTGTGCCGGAACGCCTTGACCGCGAGCCGCCCGCGGAGCGCGGGGGCGTCCGGCGCGTCGCCCTGGGGGGTGATGGCGCCGAGGACGGCGTCGTAGTCGCCCGGGTCGACGACGATGAACACGCTCGCGTGGTTCTTGGCCGACGCGCGCACCATCGCGGGGCCGCCGATGTCGATCTGCTCGATGGCGTCGGGGAGCGAGGCCCCCTTCGAGACGGTGGCCTCGAACGGGTAGAGGTTCACCGCCACGACGTCGATCCAGCCGATGCCGTTCTGCGCGGCCACCGCGTCGTCCACGCCACGGCGCCCGAGGATGCCGCCGTGGATCTTCGGGTGCAGCGTCTTCACCCGCCCGTCGAAGATCTCCGGCGCGCCCGTGTGGTCGGACACCTTGACCACGTCGATTCCCGCGTCTTTCAGCGCCTTTGCGGTGCCCCCCGTCGAGAGGATCGTGAACCCGCGGGCGACGAGCCCTTGGGCGAAGGGGACGAGCCCCCGCTTGTCGGACACGGACAGAAGCGCGAGGCGCGGCATGGGAGCTCCGGGGAGCGGCGCCTTCTAACCACGGAGCTCGGGCCCGACCGTCAGGGGAGTGCCAACACCCGCGTCGGGGGGGGGGCGTTGCGGGGGGGGGGGGCCCCCCCCCCCCCCCACAAAAACCCCCCCC
>CAYWGD010000257.1:0-4022 GCA_964457335.1 uncultured Enterobacteriaceae bacterium
GGGGGGGGGGGGGGGGGGGGGGGGGCCCCCCCCCCCCCCCCCGCAACGCCCCCCCCACGCGGACCCTCCCGTGACGGGTGCAGCGGGTGCAGCGCGATACCTCGACGCGCGGCAGGCGACCGGAAGGCGGGCGGCCTCGGGCCGCCCGGCTCGGCGCACGCTCCGCCGGGAGGCGGGGCGGGCGGCAGCCGAGCGCGGAGCGCGAGCCTGGAGGGCGCCGACGGCGGCGCCTCGCCGCCGGGCCGCCCGGCTACGGGTGCAGGATCTTCCGGATCATCGTGGCGGTGAAGTCGTGCCCCTCGCGGTAGGCGAGACGCACGGCGTCGCCGCTGCTCGTGATCTCGACGGTGCGCACGTCCTCGAAGGGGACGCCGTCCGCCACCGCGCGCGCCGGCCGCGTGGCGGGGTCGAGCACCTCCACGCGGATGACGGAGGTGGGCGGGAGCAGGATGGGCGCGAGCCGCGGGATGTGCGGGCAGATGGCGGTGAGGTGGATGGCGCGCACCAGCGGGTGCGCGGCCGGGCCGCCCGCCGAGAAGGAGTAGGCCGTGGAGCCGAGCGGCGTGGCGGCCACGATGCCGTCCGCGACCATGTGCCGGACGACCTCGACGCCATCCACCGTCACGCGCAGGTGGCACGTCTGGCCCTGCCGCTCGACGTACACGTCGTTGAGCGCGGCGGCCTCGAACTGGCCGTGCGCCGACTCGGCGGTCATGCGCAGCCGCGGGAAGGTGTGGGCGACCCAGCGCTGCTCCTGCACGAGCGCGGTCACGGCGGCGGCCACCTGGGCGGTGTCGCCCGTGAAGTCGTTCATCAGGAAGCCGAGGTGGCCGCAGTTGACGCCCAGGTACACGGGCTCGGGGCCGTGCTTCTGGATCGCCCGGAGCATCGTCCCGTCGCCGCCCAGCACGAGGCAGAGCCCGTCCGGCCCGGCCAGCCCGGCGAGCGCCGCGTCGAGGGCGCGCGCCCGGGGCGCTTCGTTGACGAAGCGGATCACCGGTCGAGCGTATCACCGGGCGCGGGCCGGAGGGCGGCGGGGGCCGTCGCGTGCGATAGACCGGCGCATGCGCCTCTTCCGGAGCCACGGCCTCGGCAACGACTACCTCGTGCTCGAGGAGGGCTCGGTCACCCCGGCGCTCGTCCGGGCGATCTGCGACCGCCATGAGGGCGTCGGGAGCGACGGCGTGTTGGAGCCGGTCCCCGGCGTGGGGGCGGACTACGGCCTGCGCATCCACAACCCCGACGGCAGCGAGGCGGAGAAGAGCGGGAACGGGCTGCGCATCTACGCCGACTGGCTGGTGCGCGCGCGCGGCGCCCCGCGCGCCTTCACCGTGTGGACCGCGGGCGGGATCGTGCGGTGCGAGGTCGGCGAGCAGGTGCGCGTGCAGATGGGGCGCGCGCGGCTCCTCGGCGCGGAGGTGCTCGCGGGCGTCGAGGTGCACCGGGTGGACGTGGGGAACCCGCACGCGGTGGCGCGCGGGATCCCGGCCGACTGGGAGGCCCGCGGCGCGTTGATCGAGCACGCGGTGCCGGGGCGCACGAACGTGCAGTTCGTGGAGCCCGTGGACGCGCACACGCTGCGCGCGCGGGTGTGGGAGCGCGGGGCCGGGCGCACGCGGTCGAGCGGGTCGAGCGCGTGCGCGGTCGCGACGGTGGGCGTGGCGCTGGGCTGGGCGCGCTCGCCGGTGCGCGTCGAGATGGAGGGCGGCGTGCTCGGCGTGGTCGTCCACGAAGACGGCTCGGTCGACCTCGAGGGGCCCGTCGAGCCGATCGGGCGGATCGAGGTCGACGCGGCGTGGCTCGCGCGCCGGGGCGCGGCGCCGTGAGCGGCGCGGCGGCGCCTCGGACCACGACGGACGCGCCGGCGGCCTCGCGGGGCCCGCTGGCCGTGGCGCTCCGGCATTCCGCCTTCGCGCCGCTGTTCTTCCTCGCGCTCTCGGTGCTCTGGTCGTGGCCGCTCGCGCTCGCGCCGGGCTCCACGACGGTCTCGCTCCACTTCGACCAGCTCCCGGCGGCCTGGCTCGTGCACGCGGCGCCCACCTTCGTGGACGGCGTGTCCGAGCTCGCGATGTGGCCGGACGGGCAGCCGCTCGTCCGGCTCGACTCCTTCCTGTTCCTGCTGCTCGCGCTGGTGCTCCAGGGGATGCTGCCCGGGCTCCTCGTCACGAACCTCTTCGTGCTCCTGGGCCCGCCGCTCTCCGCGTGGGCGGCCGAACGTTTCGCCCGCGAGGCGCTCGACGTGCCGCGCCCGGCCTCGCTGATCGCCGGCATCTGCTTCGGCTTCGCCCCGCTCGCGACCGTGGCCGCGCTCGAGGGGCACGTGTACTACCTCCTCGACCCGTGGCTGCCGCTCTTCGCGCTCTACGCCTGGCAGCGCCGCGCCGGCCCGGCGATCGCCTGCTTCGCGCTCGCGCTCCTCACCACGGCGTACCTCGGCGTGAACGCGCTCCTCGTGCTCGCCGCGATCCTCGTGCACCAGCGCCGGCTCCAGCCGCGGCTGCTCGCCGGCGTCGGGGGCGTCGGGGCGGCGTACGCGGCGCTCTACGTCGGCGGGGAGGCGGCGACCGGGATCACGGCCGGCGGCGAGGACTTCGAGGCGCTCCTCCGCGTCGGCTCGGCGAGCCTCGCCACGCTCGTGTCGTGGAACGGCTGGATGGACCTCAACCGGCACTCCCTCGCGCCGGTGATCGGGGTGATGCCGCTCTGCTTCGCGCTGCTCGCCCCGGCGGCCCGCATCCCGTGGCGGCCCTGGCTCCCGCTCGGGCTCCTCGCCATCGTGCTCGCCGTCGGGCCCGTCCTGGAGGCCGGCGTCGCGCGCGAGGGCGGCGTCCCGACACTGCTCTGGCCGCTCCACCTGCTCGGGGCGTTCTCGGTGTACCGCTTCCCGGTCCGCTTCGCGTGGATCGCCGCCCTGGCGCTCGGCGCGCTCGCGGCGCGCGTGGCCGGCCGCACGCGCTGGGCCTGGTTCGCGGTGGGGCTCGCGGCGGTCGACGTCGTGCTCGTCTCCGGCGCGGCCACCCGGCTCCGCCCGCACCCGACGCCCACGCCGTCGCTCTACGGGCTCCTCCCGGAGGGCGCCGTCCTCGACCTGTACCCGCGCGTCGGCGGGCTCCAGGAGGACATGGCGTTCTACCAGCAGAACCTGTCCTGCTACTACCAGCTCTTCCACGGGCGGCCCGTGCTCGAGCGCTGCCTGAACACCGACATCCGCACGAGCCCCCGCCTCGCGGCCACGGACCGGGTGCACGCCGCGGTCCTGGGCGGCGGCGAGGTGCTCCCGATCCTGCGCGAGCTGCGGCTCGGCTCGGTGGTGCTCCACGCCGACCTCTACCAGCCCTTCGAGCGCGCCGAGCTCCGGACGGGGCTCTCGCGCGAGCTCGGCGAGCCCGTGGGGGAGGGCCACGACGGCGGGGAGTGGCTCGTGGGGTGGAAGGTGCCGTAGCTCTTCTTGGGGCGGGGGGCGGGCCCCCCGCAACGCCCCCCCTCTCACGCCGGGTGTCGACCCCGTTGCGCCGAGGGCCCGAACGCGCGAGGGATCCGCATGCTGCTCTTCGCCTCGCTCGCGCTCGCCCGGGATGTCGACCTGAAGGTGCACGACATGAAGGGCGTGGTCGCCGGCGAGGTGACGGTGGAGCTCGGCGAGCCCGGCCAGGAGCCGCTCCGCTTCGTGTGCCGCGACGACGGCGTCACGCCCGACGCGATCGCGGGGGACCGCCTCTACACGGCCCGCGCGGCGGGCCTCGCCCTCGACCACGGCTCCGTCGTGGTGCGGTCGGGCGAGCGCACGTGGCAGGGCGGCTTCCGCTTCGAGGAGGGCAGCGACCCCGTCCTGCTCGTCGGGCTCGAGGACGGCGGCTTCGCGGCGGCGTCGACGCGCGAGGTGATGTTCGTCCCGCAGGACCGCATGGGCGCCGGCGGGCCGGGCGTCCCCGGCGCGGGCACGCCCGGCGGCGCGCCGGGCGGCACGGCCCCCGGAGGGATGGCCCCGGGCGGCGCCGCGCCCGGAGGGGTGAGCGGCGCGG
>CAYWGD010000258.1:0-3976 GCA_964457335.1 uncultured Enterobacteriaceae bacterium
GCTCTTCGAGGCCGTGGGCGGCACGCTCGCGGTGTGGCCGCCGCTCGCGAGCAACGTCCCCGCGGTGGTGGAGCCACGGCGCGGTGACAGGAGAAGCCGTGGTCCCCGGTCGGGGATCGACCCACGGCGCGGCGACACGGCCCTCGATACGCGCGTGAGGCGCCTGGAAGGCGGCCGCGCCCCGCGCGGCCGGTCCCGGCGCACGGCCGGCCGGCAGGCCGGGCGGGCGCCGGACCGAGGCCCCCCGGGCCGAGCCTGGAAGGGGCCGACCCCCCGGGCGGTCTCCGCCCGGGGGGGCACGCCCAACGTCAGAACAACCGCGGCGAGGCCGGGCGCAGGAGGCGCGTCGGGAGGGACTCGCCGAGCCGCTGCCCAAGCGCGGCGTGGAAGCGCTCGAGCCGCCGAAGCAGGCCCACGACGTCGTGCTGGTGGACGAAGACCCAGGCCTCGCGCAGCCCGGCGTCGCGCCAGGCGGCGATGCGGTCGGCCCAGGCGGCCACGCGGGCGTCGTCGACGGGGTGGCCCTCGGTGGCGCGGAAGCGCAGGTAGAGCGTGGGTGTCGGGAGCGAGGCGTGCGCGACGTGACGGACCCCCGGTGTGTCGGTCACGACCGCGATGCGGCCGGTGCGCTCCATCCAGGCGAGCAGGGCCCCGGGCAGCCGCCCGTCCGGGAAGAAGGCGGGGTGCCGCACCTCGACGGCGACCCGGAGGTCGGGCCCGAGCGCGTCCACGCGGTCGGCGATCTCGCGGAGGTGCTCCGGGCCGACCTCGGGCGGCACCTGGAAGAGCACGGGGCCGAGGCGCTCGCCGAAGGCGCGGACGGCGTCGCCGAAGCGAGGCGCGTCGGCGCGCCAGTCGCCGGCGTGCGAGACGGTGCGCGGCACCTTGGGGCAGAAGCGGAAGCCGGGGGGCGTGGCCGCCGCCCACGCCTCCACCTGCGCGCGGGTAGGCACGGCGTAGAAGCTGCCGTTGTGCTCCACGGCGCCGAGCCGCTCGGCGTACGTCGCGAGCCACGCGCGTTGGGGCAGCCCCTCCGGGTAGAAGGGGCCCACCCACGCCTTCTCGCCCCACAGGGGGGCGCCGGTGTGGAACGCGAACCCGGCGGGCGCCGGCCAGCGGGCGACGCACCGCGCGTCGAGCGGGGGGACGGAGAAGTCGATGCCCGTGGGGTCGGAGACGGCGCCGAAGTCCATCGCGCTCCGATGTACCGCGGTAGACTCGCCTGTGTCTTCGCCCGTCCGCGCCGCGCTGACCCCGCTCGCGATCCTGACGCTGCTCGTCCACGTGGGCCACTGGCGCACGACGTGGACCGACGACGCCTTCATCACCTTCCGCTACGCGCGGAACTTCGCGGCCGGCGACGGGATGGTGTTCAACCCCGGCACCGCGGTCGAAGGCATCACGAACCTCGGCTGGGCGCTGGTGCTGGCGCCGTTCGCCGGGGGCGACCTCCTGCTCGTGTCGCAGGTCGGCGGGCTCCTGGCGGGCGTCGCCACCGTCGTGGTGCTCGCCGCGTGGGCCCGGCGCGAAGGGCTCGGGCTCGCCGCCACGGTGGCCTGCCTGGCGGGGCTCGTGCTCGCGCCCTGGCCGGCGTTCTGGCTGGTGCAGGGGCTCGAGACGCCCATCGTGATGCTCTTGTGCACGCTCGCGTGGTCCCGCCACCGGGTGGAGGCCGACGGCGCGCGGGGGCCGCTCCTCTCCGGCGCCGCCCTGGGGCTCGGCCCGTGGTTCCGTCCGGACGCGGCGCTGCTCGCCATCCTGGTCGGGGCCTGGCACCTCTGGACGCGCGGGATCCCGCGCGGGCGGGCGGCGTCGTCGGCCGGGATCGTCGCGGCCTCCGCGGCGGCGCTCGTGGGCCTCAAGCTCGCCTGGTACGGCGAGGTGTTGCCGAACACCTTCCACGTGAAGGTCGACCACTTCCCGCCCGACCGCGGCCTCGACTACCTCCGGAGCTTCCTGACCGTCCCGAGCCCGTGGGTGGCGACGATGCTGCTCGCCGCGTGCGCGTGGGGCGTGTCGCGGGCCCTCCGACGGGACGACCGCGCGTTGCCGGGGATCCTGTTCTGCGCCTACCTCGTGGCCGCCGTGCTGGAGAACGGCGACTTCTTCGCGAACTTCCGGCTCCTCGTGCCGGTGTGGCCCGCCGCGTGCGCCGCGCTCGGGCTCGCGATCGACGAATTGGGCCGGTGGGCCGCGGGCCGGACGCGCGGGGCCGCGGGGGTCGCGGCGAGCGTCGCGAGCGTGGCGCTGTTCGCGAGCCTGTCCCGGGTGGACGCCGTGGACCGCCTCGACGCCCGGGGCGGCCCCGAGGTCGTGCCGCGCAAGTCCGCGCCGCTCTGGGCGCCGTGGCGCTCCCGCCGCTGGGAGGGCGGCCCGCGCGACCAGATGCCCTTCCCGACGGCGTGGGCGCTCGTGAACGTCGGGCCGAACGACGTGGTCGCGTACTCGGAGCTCGGGCTGATCGGGTTCGTCCAGGAGGGGCCGGTGCTCGACATGCTGGGGCTCACCGACGAGGTCATCGCCGGGCGCAACGGCGAGAGCTGGAAGGACCAGGTCGACTACGTCGAGGGGCGCGCGGGCGCGATGGTCATCAGCACCACGGCGGGGCTCTGGACCCGGTGGCGCGCGGCGCTGGCCACGGGCGGCTGGGAGCCGGTCGCGGCCTGCGACCAGAACTGGGTGTTCCGAAACCCGAAGGTCGCGGTCACGCCCCCGGACGCCGCGGAGCTGGATCGTCGGCTGGCGCTGGCGCTCGACCGGGCGCCGCGGGCAGCCGGGCTCCACCTCGCGATCGCGCGGGAGCTCGGGGCCGCGGGGAACACGGAGCGCGCCGCGACCTGGCTCGCGAGCCTCGACGTGGACGAGGCCGACCGCGACAAGGCCCGCTGCGACCTCGGGCTCGTCGAGGGATGCTCCCCGCGCCCGACCTGCGAGCGCGGCGGCGTCCGGCGGACCGGCGCCGAGCTCGGCGACGCGACCCGGTGGCCGGCCGTCGACCCCTCGATGGCCGCCCCGGAGGCGCCCGTGGTGGGCGCGCAGTCCGCGGAGGCCGTGGGCCCCGACGGCAAGCCGCTCGCCGGCGCCCCGCTCGCCGACGAGCAGGCGTCCGCCCCTCCCACGCTGCCGGAGGGCTGCGGGGACGCCCGGGGCCTCGCGGCGTCGGCCTGGGAGGACCTCGGCAAGGCCTGGCCGCGCCTCGTGCCCTTCGACGAGCTGCGCAGGGCCTCCCGCGAAGCCGCCCGCGCCGTCCGCGCCGGCCTCCCCGACATGGGGCCGGCCGCCGAGCGCGTCGCCACCACCACCCCCGACGCGCAGGCCCTCGCGCCCGAGCTCGCGCCCGCGCTGCAGGACGCGCTCCGCCTGTCCCGGCAGGCCGTGGAGCGCTGCCGGTAGGGCGGGCGTGCCCCGATCGGCGCGTCGCCGGGGCGGTCCTCCGCGGCCCGAGGGGCCCGTCCCGGGGGCCCCCCTCACGCGGGAGGAGCGGCCTCGAATACGACAGCGCGGCTCAGGAGCGGCACCGAGTACGACAACTCCGGCTCGTCCGCGCCCGGGCCACCTGGGCGCGAACGAACGAACGCCGGCAATTCGGAGGCGCACGCGACCGGGACCCCTACCGGACCGGACGGTTGTCGTACTCGGTGCCGCTCCTCAGGACGATTGTCGTGTTCGAGGCGGCTCCTGGCCGCGGAGGGCGCCCGGGCTCACGGTCGCGCGCCGGATCCAGGCGTGTCCGGCGGCGCCGCGGGGGCCCCCGGCCGCTCGGGGGACCGCCCGCGGACGCGGGGCGGGCCGCCGGGCGGACGGGGCGCGGGGCCGCCCCCCGGCGCCTGCGGGCCACTCCGCGGATGGCCTGCCCGGGGCCGAATGGCCGGTCCCGGGCAGGCCCAAGGCTCCGGAGCTGCTTTAGCGGGTCGCGCTTTTCAAGGCATCCAGCACCTGGGGGTAGAAATCGCTGCGTTCGATGACATCGCTTTGC
>CAYWGD010000259.1:0-3963 GCA_964457335.1 uncultured Enterobacteriaceae bacterium
GGGCTCGCCGGCGGGGCGGCGGCCCGCGGAGCGTCGCGGCGGCCCGCGGAGGACGTGCCTGGCGGGGCGCTCGCGTCCCCGGCGCTCCGCGCGTCCGGCTCCGGCCGCTTCGTCACGGCGGCGCTCCGGGACGCGCTGCGCGACGCGGACGCCGTGGCTGCCTCCGGGGGGTCGGCAGGGGCGGCGGCGGAACGGGACGCCGGGGCGGTCCTCGGAGCGGGGGCGGGCTTCTGCGCGGCGTCCGTCCGGGACACGGTCCGCTCCTCCGCCTTCGCGTCGGACGCGCGATCCCGCCGGGCGGCGACGGCCGCGCGCGCGCGTTCCGCCGTCCGCGCGGGCTCTTCCGCGCGCTTCGGGGCCCCCCGCTCGGCCTCCCTCGGCTCCCGCGCTTCGGCCCGCTCCCGCTCCGCCGCCCGCTCCGGCGTCTCGGCCCGCGCCCGCACCGCCGGCTCCGGCTTGTCCTCCCGTGCCGCCCGCTCCGCCCGCTCCCGCTCCGCCGCGCGCTCCGGCGTCTCCGCCCGCTCCCGCTCCGCCGCGCGCTCCTGCTCGTCCAGCGCCGCTTCCTCGGCGGGATCGAGCACGCGGACGCGCGTGAGGATCTCGCCGTCCCCCGGCGGGCTCGAGAGCAGCACCGCGATCGGCGCCGCGTGCAGCGAGCCCGACCACAGGAGGTACAGGACGAGGCGTCGCGCCTCCTTGCCGAGGCGACGACGGGGGCTCGATCGGCGGTCTGAGTTCACGGCGCTGGCGGGGTCGAGCATAGCAGGGCGGCCCCGCGCCTGTGCCGCGGGCTACGCCCCGGCGGGGTGACGCTTGCGTCCGTGCCCCCGGCGCCCCACAGTGGTCCGCGATGTCGGACGACCCCGGTCTCCCCTTCCGCATGCTCCGGCGTGGCCTCCGCGCCGCGAGCCGCGCAGGCGCGACGGTCGTGGACCGGATGCTGCGCAACGAGGCCCAGGTCGGGCCGTTCGCCCCGCCCGCGGTCGGCGTCGCCGCGCCGCGCACCTCCACGGGGCCCGTCGAGGTGCGCTTCGGGGCCACGTCCGTGCGCGTGGCCCGCGGGACGACGCTGCTCGAGGCCGCCGAGGCCGCCCGCCTCGACCTCCGCCACTACTGCGGCGGCAACTGCTCCTGCGGCACCTGCCGCGTCGTGATCGTCAAGGGGCAGCGCAACCTCTCCCGCCGCGAGGGGATGGAGGAGATGGCCCTCGGCGCCGACCACGTCGCCCACGGGGACCGCCTCGCCTGCCAGGCCCAGGTGCTCGGGGAGGTCGAGGTCGAGATCCCCGAGTGGTTCTGACCGGCCCGGGGCGCCGACCGTCCGCGCGCTTACGTGCCCCCGATCGGCGGCCTCACGCCACGACCGGATGGCGCGCCGCGACCCGGCCCGCCTCCACGACCTCGCCCGGGATCGCCCCCGCCCGCTCCAGCAAGAAGAAGCTCGGCGTCGGGAGGCGGCGGGCGCCCACCACGAGCCATGTCCGCCCGAGCAGGACGGCGCCGTCGGGATCGAGGGCCACGAGGGGGTCCCGGACCATCCGCGTGGGATCCAGGCGCGGGTTCGCGCCGCGCCCATAGTCGAGCACGACGCCGTCGGGATCCTCGACGACCGCGTAGTGCCCGAACACGATCGGCCGGCCGGCCCGCGTCCGGGGCCGCGGCGGGGCGCCGAGCCCGTCCTGGTGGAGCCGCACGTTCCAGCCGCGGAGCGCACCGCCGTCGCGGTGGAACACCTTGGCGAAGGTCTTCCACGAGAGGCGCTCCACCCACGACCAGAGGCCGAGGCTCGTGCCGCGGTACCAGGCGCCCGCGAGGGCGTCGGCCGGCACGCGGGCGCCGCGGTCCATGGCCGCCTGGAGCGCCGCGGGCGCGAGCGGGAGCAGGGTGAGCAGCTCGCGGCTCACGCGATTCCTCGGTGTACGGTGAACCGCCCCTCGCGGCGGGCGCGCCAGGTGTCGGCGGGGGTCGCGGGCTGGCGCGCGCACCACCGCAGCCAGGCGTGGAACGAGATGTCCGGGTCGGCGGCGTCGGCCTCGTCGAGCTCGGCGGCGCCGGCCAGGACGCGGTCCGCGGCGTCGAGGAGCCGCTCGTGGTAGCGCTCGAACACGACGAGGTCGCGGAGCCACTCCGCGCGCGGGTCGGCGCCCGACACCACGGCGGCGACCTTCTCGCGGAGCTCCGCCAGCCCGCCGGGGTGCAGCGAGAGGAGCTGCAGATCGTACACGCACTGGGTGCGGTCGTGGTGGGCGCCGAGGAGGTGCCGGTGGATCTGCGCCTTCGAGGACAAAAAGCCCGAGAGGTCCCAGGGCGTTATCGCGCGCTCGCGGACGAGGCCGAAGAAGCGCAGCGGGCGCCACGCGAAGAGCCGCGCGCGCAGCGTGGGCCGCACCGGGTCGATGGTGCAGGTGCCGATGGTGTCGGAGCGGAAGAGGATGCGGTGCCACATGCGGAGCACGCCGAGCTCCACCTGCCAGAGCGTGGGCATGGGCTCCCAGCCGATCGCCCGGAGGCGGTCGAGCCCCCGCGCGACCCGCCGCGGGGCGAGCAGGACGATCCACGCATGCCAGGGGAGCGCGCGCATCGGGAGGAGCCTCGACGAGGGATGGTACGACCCGGCTTCCAGGCTCACAAGCGCGGGGCACGGGAGCCGCCGACGTCCGCCCGGGCGCCGACGTCGCCGCGGCGCCGGCCGTCCGCGGCCGGGCGGCTGCCCGGATTCCGCCGCTCCTCTCGCGCCCGAGGTGTGGAGCCGCGCCCCCGCGCCGCGCCGGATACCGGGGCTCCCCGTGCCCCCCGCCGTCCACCGCCTCTCGCTCCTCCTCCTCCCGGCCGACCCCGACGCGCCGAGCGACCGCGTCGTCGCGCTCGAGGCCCGCTTTCAGCGCGAGGGCTGGCTCGCCGGCGACGGCCCCGGCCCGCGCCCGCTCGTCGACGGCGGCTTCGCGCGCGCGCGCGTCGAGCGTTTCCCCGACGTGCGCTTCGCGTCCAACTGGCAGGGCGGGTTCCGCGCCGCGTGCCCGGTGGACGGGCGCAACGTCGTTCCCCAGCTCGGACCTGCGCTGGAAGCGTGGCGTCGCGGCGGAGCACGGGCGCTCGCGTGCCCCTGCGGCCGCACGCACGACCTCTCCGACCTCGCCTACGCCCCCGAGGCCGGCTTCGCCCGCGGCTGGCTGGCGCTGGTCGACGTGGAGAGCGCGACCCTCGCCGACGACGCGCGCGCCGTGGCCGCCGAGGAGCTGGGCGGCGTGCGGATCGTGGCGCGTCGTGGGTAGGTGGCTCGACCTCCGCGACGATTCCTGACGGCGCGGCGCTCCGGGTTCCGGATTAGATTGTGCCGCCCGGAGGTCTCCATGCGCCTGCTCCTGCCGCTCCTGCTCGCCTGCTCGTCCACGGACGACAAGGAGCCCGTCGACACCGGGGAAGCCGACGCGGACACCGACGCCGACAGCGACACGGACACCGACGCGGACACCGACACCGACCCCCGCGACGCCTCGATCAGCGGCACCGTCCTGCTCTCCGACGGCAGTCCGGCGGTGGGCATGGAGGTCCAGGTCTGCTCGATCCAGTGCCGCTACGCGACCACGGACGCGGCCGGCGCCTTCTCCCAGCCGCTGCTCGAGTCCGCCCGCTTCAAGGTCGACGCCATCGGCGCGATCTTCGAGACGCCCGGCTACGGCAACGCGCTCGTGGGCGTCGACCTCGGCGTGAGCGAGGACTTCGTCATCGCCGCGCCGCTCGTGGTCCCGCCGGTCACGGGGCCGATCGCCGTCCACGAGGAGACCGGGCGCGAGTCCTACACGCTCGGCAACGTCACGCTCACCTTCGCCGCAACGGACCTCGAGTTCCCCTTCGGCGTGGTCGACAACGACACCGGCTACTTCCAGCTCTACGCGGGCGTGTTCGAGGGCGAGCACGTGCCCCAGCTCTGGTCGGTCGCGCCGACGTTCATCGTCAGCTTCC
>CAYWGD010000260.1:0-3912 GCA_964457335.1 uncultured Enterobacteriaceae bacterium
GGCGCGGCGCCCGGGGCGTCGCTCGGCGCGCGGGCGAGGCTCGTCGGCGGGGCTTCCTCCGCCCGCCCGCCGGGCGCGCCGGCGCGGCCGACGAGCACGGCCGCCACCGCGACCGCGGCGAAGAGCCCGAACGCGGAGAGGAGCCACCGCCGGGAAGGCGCGGGTGCCTGCCTCGCGCTCCCACCCTCCGGGCGGACGGTGTCATCGGCGGCGCGGGAACCTGCCACGCTCCCAAGCGAGGAGCCTGGGCTCGGGCCAGGGTCGGCCCCCGCGGTCGAGACCGGGGGGTCCAGGGGGGCCGGCCCCCCTGGCGGGGGCGTTGCGGGGGCGGCGCCCCCGCCCCAAGAAGCAAGAGAACCCTGGAACTCGGCCGGCTCCGCGCCCAGGGACCCCGCGAGCGCGGCCGGACCGAGCGTCGGGTTGGCCGGCGTGGACGCGGCGGAGCCCATGCCACCCGGGCGCAGCTCCATCGCGGACGGGAGCGAGATCGCGAGCGGCGTGGCGGGGCGGCTCCCCTCCACGATCTCGGCGAGGTCGGGCCGATCGCCGTAGATGGCGCGGGCGAGGTCGCGCGCGTCGGCGAAGCGCTCCCACCGGTCGGGCCGGAGGCAGCGATCGACGGCGGCGAGGATGCCGTCGGGGAGCCCGGGGCGGAGGTCCAGGAGCGACCGGTACTGCCCGCGGAGCGTGTTGCGGAGGGTGGACGCCACGTCCGCGCCCAGGAACGGCTGGTCGCCCGCCAGCATCTCGTAGAGGATCACGCCGAGCGCGAACACGTCGGCGCGCGCGTCGGCGGTGGCGGCCTCGCCGACCTGCTCGGGCGCCATGTACCCGGGCGTGCCCATGACGAGGCCCTGCATCGTGTCGCCCTCGCCGGGCGGCGCGTCGTCGACGACCACCTTCGCGAGCCCGAAGTCCGCGACCTTGGCCAGCACGCCGGCGGGCCCGGGCGTGAGCAGCACGTTGGCGGGCTTGAGATCGCGGTGGAGCACCCCGGCGGCGTGCGCGGCGGCGACGCCGGCGAGCACTTGCGCGAAGAGCGGCAGCGCCTCCTCGAGCGGGAGCGCCCCCTTCTGGACGAGGAAGCCCTGGAGCGTGACCCCCTCGACGTACTCGAGCACGAGCGCGGTGTGGCCGCGCACCTCGATCACGTCCGTCACCGCGACCACATTTGGGTGGCGCAGCTGGGCCTGGATGCTGCCTTCGCGGAGGAGCCGCCGCGCCACGCCGCTGCCGCCCGCGGTCACCACCTTGAGCGCGTGCAGCGACCCGAGCACGCGGTGCCGCGCCTTGTACACCTGCGCGATGCCGCCCGCGCCGAGCAGCTCGACGACCTGGAAGCGGTCGACGACCTCGCCGGGCTCGAGCACGCCTACTCCGCCGCCCGCGCCGTGAGCTGGCCGGAGAGGCCGGCGGTCACGATCAGCTGGTCGGCCGGGTTGTTGACGGCGTAGGGCGTGCCGAAGACGGCGAACGCGAGCGAGGTGCGCGCCGAGGACCGGATGATGAGCTTGCCCCCCGCGCGCACGTTCAGCACGCGGAGCTCGGCGAAGCGGTCGGGGTCGGCGGCGTCGAGCTGCTCGATGTCGACGCCGCTCGGGCGCCACAGCAGGTTCACGGCGGGGCCGATCGCCCAGGCGGGGCGCAGGCCGCCGAGCCACTCGAGGTCGACCGACAGCTCGGCGCCGGGGACGGCGGTGCCGTCGGCGTCGGTGTTGGGGAAGCGGTAGCGGCCCGAGACCTCGGTGTAGCCGCTCCAGTAGCCCTGCCCGAGCCCGCCGCTCCGGCCGGCGCTCACGAAGGCGCCGAGGTCGGCGGTGCCCTCGCCGAGGTTGGTGACGCGGGCGCGCGTGGCGCTCGTGGCCTGGCCGAGGCGGAGCTCGCCGCCGGCCGCGAGGGAGAGCGGCGCGCCGAGGAGCTCGTCCACGAGCAGGCCCTTCACGCGGGTGGTGACGATGCCGATGCCCTGGGTCGTGTCGCAGCCGCGCAGCCCGATCGACGTGCACAGGGGGCCGTCCGTGCGGTTGGCGGTCACGACGTAGTACGGGACCTGCAGCTCGATGTCGACGTGGTCGCGCACGCCGTAGCCGACGATGAGCTGCCCGCCGGCCTTCTCGAGGCCCTCGTCGACGTCGATCACGTCGTCCGACCAGCTCCCGGTGGAGGTCGCGAGGCGGGAGATCCGCTGGTACTCGGCGCCGGCGTAGACCGACACGTCGCCCTCGGGCAGGGTCCACGGGCCGGTCCCGGCGGAGGCGGTGGCGAGGAGCGCGAGCAGCATGGAGGTCCCCCCGCCAGTGTACGCCGGGGACGCGCGGCTGGATCGGTCCGCCGCCGCGGAACGCCCGGGCACGGCGGCGGGCGGGTCTGGGCAGCCGCCTCCGGCGCTGCGGCGGCGGGGGTGCCGGGCGGGGCGCCGGTGGCTCGGGTGCCCGGCGCGCGGCTCGTGGAGGATCGGGACGCGCGATTCGGCGGTGTGCGGCGGCGCGTCAGAACGCCTCGCCCCAGGCGGCGACGACGCCCCAGCCCTCGGGCCCGACCCCGACATCCAGGCGCGTGACGTTCTCGCGCGCGGGCGGGAGCACGATGCGGAGGCCGCCGCCCGCGGTGACGTGGGCGCCGTCGATCCAGGCGGCGTCGACGAACAACGCGCCGTGCAGCGGGCCGTACAGCGCGTGGCGGTACTCCGCCTGCCCGGCGACGAGCGTGTCCGCGCGGAAGCGGCCGGCGGGGAGGCCGCGCAGCAGGTCCGCCCCGCCGGCGCTGGGGAGGCGGTAGAACGGCGAGTCGGTCGGGACGTGGGTGGCCGCAGCGCGGAGCGCGAGCGTGCCGCCGAGGAGCGGCGGGTGGGCGCGCCAGTCCGCGGCGAGCGCGACGTGGGTGTAGGCCCCGAAGCTCGTGTCGGCGGCGAGGCGGAGGCCGTCGTCGGCGAGGTCGCCGAGGGTGACGGCCGCGAGCGGGCCGGCGGCGAGGGCGGGCCCGGGATCGGTCGTGGCGAGCCAGTCGGCGCGGGCCGAGGCGCCGAGGAGGACGGACACGCCGCCCCAGCGGGGCGCCACGGCGGCGCTGAGCCGCGCGGTGCCGAGGTCGTAGGGGGTGGCGACGCCGTCGGTCCAGCGGTCGGCGACCGTGCGGACGCCGGAGAGGCCGAACACGAAGGACGGGCGGGTGGCGGTGCGGAGGGAGGCGCTGGCGAAGGCGCCGCCGCGGGTGTCTGCGCCGGCGAGGATCTCGAGCCGGTGGGCCTTCCAGGCGAGGTCGGGGTTCGCGTAGCGGAGGGTGAGCCCGACGCCGGCCCCCGGCGCGCCGCCGATCCCCACGCCGAGCACCCAGGTGCCGGGGGTCGGCGGGCGGAGGCGGCCCGTGGCGCGGATGCCGGCGCCCAGGCCGTCGAGGGCGTCGGCGGGCAGGGCGTCGAGGGCCGCGCGGTCGCCGGTCGCGACGGCGACGCGGGCCGCGGCGGGGCCGCGGAGCGGGTTGCCGGCGAGCGTGCGCGGCACGCGGCGCGGGTCCGCGCCGGTGAACGGGGGGAGGAACAGGTCCCAGTCGGCGGCGGCGACCGCGCACCAGGGCTCGGTGGCGGGGCATGCGGCCAACGCGGCGTCGAGGCGCGCCTCGTGCACGAAGGGCGCGACGCTCCCGCCGAGCTGGAGCAGGCGGACGCGCGCCATGGCCTCGGCGGCGCGCGGGCGCGGCGCGGCGGGGTCGGTGGCCTGGGCGTCGAGCGCGAGCGCGAGGGCGCGGCGCCACGCGGCGAAGGCGGCGCCGCGATCACCGCGCCACCAGGCGAGATCGCCGTCGGAGAGGGCGGCGAGGGCGGGCTCGGAGAGGGCGGCGAGGGCGGGCTCGGAGAGGGCGGGCGCGGCGGAGGCGGGCTCGGCGGGGCCGGACACGGCGGGGCCGGGGGCGGCG
>CAYWGD010000261.1:0-3571 GCA_964457335.1 uncultured Enterobacteriaceae bacterium
CGCCCGTTCGAGTCCTCGCCACCGCGAGGAGGCCCGCGCGCCGGGGACGCGCCCCTCCCGCGCGCCCGCGGATCGCAAGGAGGACGCCAAGCCTGCGCCCCCGGTCGGGCTCGGCGGGGCGCCCATGTTAGGGGGCGACGCCCGGAGGCACCATGTCCCGAATCGACGTCCCCACCTACGCCGACATGCCCGCTCCGACCGAGGACGAGCTCCGCCTCGCCTACGAGGTCGGCAGCCGCAGCCGCAGCGTCGAGGAGCACATCGTCCGGCTGGTGAGCCGCGGCGAGGTCAAGTTCGCCATCTGGGGCCCCGGCGAGGAGGTGCACGGCACCGCCACGGCGCTCGCGCTGTCCAAGCTCGTGCCGGTCGAGAAGTTCGGCATCGTGCCGCACTACCGCTCCGGCGCGCTCTGCGCGATGTGGGTGCGCCTGCACGGCTACTCGAAGTTCACCCTCGACCTGCTCCGCCAGCAGTTCTCGAAGGACACCGACGAGATGAGCCGCGGCCGGCAGATGGTCTACCACCTCGACATGCGGGAGTTCGGCATCCTCCCGGTGCAGTCGCCCGTCGGCATGCAGCTCGGCAAGGCCGCCGGGTACGCGATGGGCTTCAAGATGAAGGGCGTCGAGGGCGCCCTCACCATGGGCATCGTCGGCGACGGCACGACCGCCGAGGGCGACATGCACGACACGATGACGGCGGCGAGCGTCTGGCAGCTCCCGACGATCATCCTCGTCACCGACAACCGCGTCGCCATCTCGACGCTGCCGCACGAGGGCCGCGGCATCCGCGACTTCCGCGACTACGCCGGGAGCTTCGGCATCGCGAGCATCCAGTGCGACGGCCGCGACTTCTGGGACACCTACCAGGCGACCTACCGGGCCGCCCGGTACATCGTGGAGACGGGCCTGCCCGTCCTCATCCACGCGCACGAGCTGCCCCGGTTCAACGGGCACTCCTCCGCGGCGGACGTGACCTACGACCTCAGCCAGGCCGACCCGCTCATCGCCTTCGGCGACAAGCTCGTCGAGCAGGGCCTCCTCACCGAGCGTGACGTGCTCAAGCGCGTGAAGGGCGAGGGCCGCGACTTCTTCGCGCACCACGACCTCGGCAACGTCATGGGCCGCCAGGACGAGGAGGTCCGGGCCATCCTCGAGCAGGTGCGCACCGAGCCCGAGCCGCCGCCCGAGAGCGTGATGGAGAACATCCGCGCGCCCTTCCCGGACATCGTCGAGGCGCCGCAGTCGGGCGCCACGAACATCACGTACGCGGGGGCCATCCGGGCCGCGATCAACAACATCCTCCGCGACCAGCCGTCCGCGCTCTGGGGCCAGGACGTGGGCCGGCTCGGCGGCGTCATGACCGCCACGGCCGGCCTCAAGAAGCGCTTCCCGCACCGCATCATCGACGCGCCGCTCAACGAGCCCCTCATCGTCGGCACCGGCTGTGGCGCCGGCCTGCACGACGACTTCGTCGCGCTCCCCGAGATCCAGTTCGGCGACTACTCGCTCAACGCCTTCCACTGGCTCGTGCACATGGGGAACCTCTACTGGTGCACGAACGGCCGCTCGAACTTCGCGACCGTGCTGCGCATGCCCGTCGATCCCTTCGGCGGCGGCGCCGTGTACCACTCGATGTCGGTGGACGGCTACTTCACCCCCATCCCGGGGCTGACGATCGTGATGCCGTCGACCTCTTGGGACGCCTACGGCCTGCTCATGGCGGCCGCGAAGTACAAGGGCCCGGTGGTCGTCCTCGAACCCAAGTGGATGTACCGGCAGGCGCTCGGCCCCGCGTTCCCCGGCGAGCCGACGGACGCCGAGGGCATCCTCGCGCTCAAGAAGGCGATCATGCGCGGCGACGTGCCGGACATCGACGCCAGCCTCGCCGTCCCGCTCGGCAAGGGCACCATCCGCCGCCCCGGCCGCGACGTGACCGTGGTCGCGTGGGGCCGCGCGGTGTGGACGTGCATGAAGGCCGCCGAGGCGCTGTCGAAGGAGGGCATCGAGCTCGAGGTCATCGACCTCCGCACGCTCGTCCCGCCCGACATGCCGCTCGTGTACGAGTCCATCGGCCGCACCGGCCGCCTCCTCGTCGCCGCCGAGGACCGCAACTTCGCGGGCTTCGTCCGCCAGATCGAGGGTGACTGCACCGAGCACTTCCCCGGGCTGCCGGCGAAGGCGCTCGGCCAGAAGTACGTGCCCGGTATCGCGCAGTGCCTCTCCCTCGAGGAGGCGACCGTCCTCACGTGGGAGGACGTGCACCACGCCGCCCACGCCATCGTCGGCGAGCGCATCGCCGCCTCGCGGACGGTCGAGGTCGCGCCGCGGTACTTCCTGACCTGATCGGGCGTGCCCCGCGCGCGGACGCGCGGGGTCGGGCCCTTCCAGGCTCGGCGCGAGCGCCTCGGCTGGCGCGGCCCGGCCGTCCTCCCGGCGCCGGTGGACGTCCCGGGGCCGCGCCGAGCCGGCCGGCGGAGCCGGCCGCCTTCCAGGCCCCTCACGCGGGCGTGCCTCGTCGACGGGCAGGCGTCCACCGGCCGCGACGACCGCGCAGGTTGAAGTCATGGCGGCGGCGATGGCGGCCTCCCCTCCCGCGTCGGTGTCGCGAGCGCGGCGGCTTCCAGCGCGAGCGCCACGCGGGTCGCGCGGAGCGCTCGCTCGTCCGGTGGCCGGGCGCGGAGCCGGCGGGCCGTGTCGGGCGTGATCCCCAGCGCGTGGGTGACCTCGGCAGGATGGATGCCGGCCGCACCGGCGAGCTGCGCGACGGCGGCGCGCGCCTCCACCACCTCCGCGGCGTTCCCCTGGATGTCCGGCCCCGCGGCGAGGGTGCGCCCGACGGCCTCGACGAGCCGCGCCGCTCCGGCCGCACGCACCACGTCCAGCGAGACGGGCCGCAGCTCCACCTCCGGGAGCCCCACGGCCCGGCAGGCGTCCCGCAGCCGGAAGCGGGGCAGCGCGCGCAGGAGGGGCATCTCCATCCCGGGGATCACGCGGGCGCCGACGAGGTCGGGGTAGCACGAGCCGGTCGTGAGGGCCGGGTGCTCGGGCAGGCTGTGGTGGGCCGGCTGGCCGAGCACGTAGCCCACGAGCCACTCCATGTGGCCGCGGTCGCGGACCGGGCGCAGGTGCGCGGGCTCGATCTCCGCCGAGGCCAGCGGGCGGAGCGCGAGCAGGATGGCGCGGGCGAGGCGGCCGATGCGATCCTCCTCGCAGGACAGGACCACGTGCACGTGGTCGTCGACCACCGCGAACAGCACGATCCACGCGCCCGCCACGCGCCCCAGCGCGCGCACGGCCGCGCGGCGGGTCGCCTCGACCGGGAAGAGCGGGTGGCGGCCCACGGCGGCAAACGTGAGGTGGTACGAGCGCATGGCCGCCGGAACCGTGCGCACGGCCTCCGTGCTCGTCAACCGCCCGCGCCGCCTCCGGCCGAAGTCGCCGGATGGGGCCTCATCCCCGGAGTTCGATCGGGGTTTTCCGGCCGAACTCGGGGGATGGGTTGGCATCCCCGGAGTTCGATCGGGATTCTCCGGCCGAACTCGCGGGATGGACCGTCATCCCGCGAGTTC
>CAYWGD010000262.1:0-3507 GCA_964457335.1 uncultured Enterobacteriaceae bacterium
CCCGCGGCGGGCCCCCCCCCCCCCCCCCCCGCGCCGGCGGCCGGTCCCCCCGCCCCCCCCGCCGCTCCGGGCCGCCCCGTCGCGAGGCTCGCCGTGAACCCCCGCTCGATCGCGCGGGTGGCGTCGATGGCCCAGGACCGGAGGCCCGGGTCCCACTCATCAGAACGAACGTTCGTGCTATTTTCGAGCGACTCGGAGACGGCCATGGGATCCTCCAGGAACGAGCGGAAGGCCGGCCCGCGCCGGCCAAATGGTCAGTCGGCGCGCCGCGCGCCGAGCAGCAGGCGGTCCACCGCGACGCGGGCGCGCCGCTCGGCGTCGGCCTCCCCGAGGAGCCGCGCGCGGTGGTGGTACGAGAGCATCACCCCGTAGAGCTCGAACGCGAGCTGCTCGGGGTCGGTGTCGGCGCGGAAGTGCCCCTCGGTGACCGCGGCCCGCACGGCGCCGGCGAGGAGCTCGACCCAGTCGCGCTGGCTCTGCACGAGGAGGTCGCGCACGGGCCCCGGCCGGTCGTCGAGCTCCGACGCCGCGGCCACGAAGAAGCAGCCGCCGGTACAGGAGTTGGCCACGACCCACGCGACCCACCGCTCCATGAGCGCCCGCACGCGCGGCTCGCCGCGCGGCGCCTTGAGCCCCGGCCGCACCACGTTCTCGGTGAAGCGCCCGGCGGCGGTCTCGACCACCGCGAGCTGGAGCGCCTCCTTGGACTGGAAGTGCGCGAAGAGCCCGCTCTTGGAGAGCTTCAGATCGCTCGCGAGCTGCCCGATCGAGAGCCCCTCGAGCCCGATGGTCGTGGCCAGCGTCGTCGCGTGGTCGAGGATCGCGTGGCGGGTGGCTTCGCCCTTGCCCATGTCGAGAGAATAGCACGACCGTTCGGTGAGGCAACAGGGAAGTGGACGGTCGTTCGGTTTTCAGACGCGGAGCAGCTCCCGGTCGATCGCCTCCAGGCTCTCTCCGTGTGCGCTCTCGCCGCGGACACCCCCCTCACAACGAGATCGTCCACTCCCCGTCGGTCCCCACGTTGCCCGCGGCGTCGGTGCTCTCGATGCTGAACGTGTAGGTCGCGCCGCGGCTGCCGGTGAACGTGAGGCTGTGCGACGTGACGAGCGCGTCGTCCCCGTAGGCCCCGAGGCCCGAGAAGTCGACGTAGCTGTCGGCCGGCTCGTCCGTGACCCACTGGATCGTGAAGCGCGTGCCCTGCGTGTAGCCGCTCACCGCGCTGATCCGCGGCGCCGTGGTGTCCGCGCCCCCGCCCGCGTCCCCGCCGCCCTCGGCCGCGCCCCCGTCCCCGCCATCCCCGTCCGAGCCCGCGTCCGCGCCCTCGCCCGCCGCCAACGCGACGGCCGCGGCGACGTCGAGGCTCCCGTAGCCGTAGGAGGTGTCGTAGCCACCCGTCCCGCGGTCGATGGCCGTCGTCGTGAGCGCCGCGTACACGTCGGCCGGGTCCTTCACGCCCTGCGCCATCACGAGCGCCGCGGCCGCGGCCACGTGCGGCGCCGCCATCGACGTGCCCTCCCAGAGCGTGTAGGTCCACCGCCCGCCCTCGATCGTCTCCTGCAGGATGCCGTCGGCGTAGCCGTCGCCGTCGGCGTCCTTCGAGAGGTCGCCGCCCGGCGCCACGAGGTCGATGCCGGTGCCGCGGTTCGAGTAGCCGGCGCGCACGCCGTCCCGCCCCGTCGCGCCCACCGCGATCACGGTGGAGTAGGCCGCCGGGTAGCTGATCGACGAGGCGTACTCGTTGCCCGAGGCCGCCACGACCACGACGCCGTTCTGGTTCGCGTACGTGCACGCGCGCTCGAGCGTCGAGCTCGGGTACGCCGACCCGAGCGACATGTTCACCACCGACGCGCCCTGGTCCGTGGCGTACACGAGCCCGTTCGCGATCGCCGAGATGTCGCCGTAGCCCTCGTCGCTCATCACCTTGACCGGCAGGATCGACACGCCCGGCGCCACGCCCTCCACGCCCACGCCGTTGCCCGTCTTCTGCGCGATGGTGCCGGCCACGAAGGTGCCGTGCCCGTCGCGGTCGGTGGGGTCGCTGTCGTCGTCGTGGAAGTCGTAGCCGGCGAGCACGTTCGACAGCCCGTCGGGGCCGCCCTTCTTCACGCCCGTGTCGAGCACCGCGACCACGAGCCCGCCGCCGGTGCCGTAGGCGTGCGCCTCGTCCACGCCGATCTCGTCGAGGTTCCACTGCCAGCCGCGGTAGGGGTCGGCGGTGCGGCGCACGAGCAGGTTCGGCTCGGCGAACTCGACGCGGTGGTCCTCCGCGAGCTTCTCCACCACGCTCCGGACCGACCTCCCCTCCGGGATGCGCACCCGCTTCACGTCGATGCCGCCGATGTGCTCGGCCTCCTCGAGGCCCTGCTCGTCCTCCACGTGCATGGCGTCGGCGTCGTCGCCCGCGAACTTCACGAGCAGCTCGCCCTCCACGTAGGGGACGGTGTCGTCGAGGGTGACGGGCGCGGGGGTCTGCCAGGGGGCCACGTCGCAGGCGAAGAGGGACAACAGCAGCATGGGAGCTCCGAACCCCCTCCCGGGGAGCAAGCCGCGTGCCCGGCCTCCCCTCGCCGGGTGCGACCGTTCTTCCCCAGTCCTCGGGCGCGGCGGGGCGAGGCGTGGCACACCGGCGGGGCGCGCGCGCCCCGGATATGCGACCGAGATGCCGCAGGTATTCCTCCTCGACGGCGCGCCCTGTCCCGACGGGCGTGGCCTGTTCCCCCTCGACGACCCCGGGCTCACGCTCGGCATGGCGGTCTTCGAGACGCTGCGGACCTACGGCCGGCGCCCCTTCCGCGTCACCGAGCACCTCGCGCGCCTCGACGGGAGCGCGCGCTTCTGCGGCATCGCGTGGGATGCCGACGCCGCCCGCGCCGAGATCGACCGCGTCGCCGCCGCCATCCCGACCGAGAGCAAGATCAACGTGCTGCTCACCGCCGGCGGCCGCCGCGTCGTGAAGGCCGAGGACCTCGACCTCTCGCGGGCCGGCGCGCCCGTGCGCGTCGCGACGCGGCCCTGGGCGCCCTCCCCCTGGCTCCCCGGCCGGGTCAAGCACACGAGCCGCCTCGCCTGGGTCCTCGCGGCGCGGCAGGCCGGCGTCGACGAGGTCGTGTGGGTCGCCGACGGCCAGTGGACCGAGGCCAACCGCTCGAACGTGTTCGTCGTCCGCGGCGGCGTGTTGCGCACGCCCCCCGACGACGGCCGCATCCTCCAGGGCGTCACGCGCGACGCGGTGGTCGAGGCCGCCCGCGCCATCGGCGTCGACGTGCGCGAGGAGCCCGTCCCCGCCGGCCCCTGCGCCGAGATGTACCTCTGCTCCACGCTCAAGGAGCTCGCGCCCATCGTGGAGATCGACGGCTACCCGGGCCCCGGCGCCGGCCCCGTCGGCGCCGCCGTGCTCGCGGAGCTCCGGAGGCGCGCGGTTCAGCTCGCTCGCTGATCTTCCGGGCAGCCGCTCCGCGCTGCGGCGGCCTGGGTGCGTCGGGGGGGCGTCGGTGGTTCCGGTGCCCG
>CAYWGD010000263.1:0-3269 GCA_964457335.1 uncultured Enterobacteriaceae bacterium
GCGGGCGGCGGCGGTCGCGCCGGGGGCGGGCAATGCGTCGAGGGCCGCGCGCAGCTCGGCGTCCGTCGGGACGGCGGCGAACAGGCGGCCGCGGACGCGCGCGACGGCGTCCGGGCGCGCGGCGGTGCCGCGGGCGAAGCGCCGGAGCACGGGGTCGGGGCGGCTCACCGCTTTCCTCCCTTCGCGAGCTCGACCACCTGGGGCGCGAGGGCGTGCCGGTGCGCCACCCGACGGAAGCGCTCCCGTGCCGCCCGGACCCGGCTCCGCGTCGTCCCGATCGGCACGTCGAGGAGCTCCGCGACCTCCGACTCGGGGCGCTCCTCGAGGTCGCAGAGGACGAGCACCTCGCGGTCCATGTCGGAGAGGTCCTCGAGCGCGCGCTGCACCCGGCGGGTGAACTCTCCGTCCTCCGCGAGGCGGGCCGGGTCGGGGCGGGGGTCGGGCGCGTCCGGCACGAGGCCGGGCACCCAGCGCTGGATCCAGGCCCGACGGCGGTGCTGCGCGAGGACGCGCCGGGTGACGCCGAAGAGCCACGGCGCGAGCCGCTCCACGTCCGCGACGCGGTCGAAGCGCCCGAGGAGCACGATGCAAACGTCGTGGCAGGCATCCTCGGGGTCCACGCGCGGGCCGCCGAGGCGCGCGCACCACTGGAGGACCTCGGGGAGCACCCGGTCCACCACCGCCTCGCGGGCGGCGCGGTCGCCGAGGCGCGCCGCCTCGAACAAGGCCGGGTCGGTCGATCGGATGCCCATCACTCCTGGAGGTGACGACACGCGCCCCGAACTCTCAGTCTTTCTCGCGCAGGCCGACGCGGAGGCCGACGCGCGCCTCGAAGCGGGGCAGGTCGGCGACGGCCTCGTCGCCGATGCGGAGCTCGGTCCTCCGCAGATCGAAGCCGCCGGCCGCGTAGGGCAGGATCGTGAGGGGACCGTCGAGCGGGAGGCGGGCGTCCACGCTCAGGACCACGATCGGGATGAGGGTGGTGGCGATCGCCAGCCCCGCCTGGTCGTACCCGCGCACGGAGAGCCCGCCGTGGGCGCCCGCCGACATCCACGGGACGAAGCACCAGCTGGCGCCCACGGTCGCGTCCAGCGCCATCAGGGCGCGGCCCTCGCCGAGGGTGGCGAGCGCGTGGGTCGGCGACCACTCGACGAAGCCGCCGACCTCCACGCCGGGCTCCACCACGAGGCCTCCGCCGGCCCCGACGCTCCCCGCGAGGGCCGTGTCCGGGCGCCAGGCCAGCGCCCCGCCGACCTGGGCCCACCCGCGCGGGCCCGGGGGCGGCGCGGGGGGCGCCATCGTGTCGGCGGGCGCCTCGGGGCCTGAGGCCGCGCGGCCGGCCTCCCCGGAAACGGGCGCCGGCGTGGCGTCGGGGGGCGACGGCTCGGGTTTCGGGCCCCCGGCGTGCGGCGGCGTGGAACCCGCCGGGCCGGTCTTCGCCCGGGTTGCGGACGCCGCGGTGGTGGAGCGCACGGCAGCCCCCCGCGCGGCCGTGCGTCCGGGGGCCGTCCCGCGGGAGGCCGGCGCGGGTGCCGGCCCGGGTGCCGGCCCGGGTGCCGGTCCGGATGCCGGTGCCGCCGTGGGAGCGGGCGTGGGCGTGGACGGTGACGCCCCGGCGGCGGTGATCGACGACGCCGCCTCGGCGCGGGGGCGCGGTGGGAGGGCGCCGAGATCGTCCCACGAGGCGCCGGCCGTCGGTCGGAGGAGGCTCCGGGCCAGGAGCGCGAGGTCCTCCCTCTCCTGGCTCGTGGTCGGGGCGGCGACCTGCACCTCCTGGATCCGACCCCCGGTGTCGCGCACGCGCAGCGTCCAGGTCGCGCCGGTTTCCACGAGCTCCACCCACGCGCCCGTGCCCACCTCCCCGACGGCGAGCCCCGCGAGGCGCAGCGGCTCGGCCCACGCCGCGGCGTCCTCCCCGGACGGGAGCCGCACCGGCACCTCCGCGCGGGCCGCCCGGGCGGCCAGGACGCCGACGAGCGCGACGGCGGCGAGGCGGGAGCGGGCGCGGTGGAGCACGGCGCGACGCTACCACGCCCGCCCGGAGG
Source organism: uncultured Enterobacteriaceae bacterium (assembly GCA_964457335.1). Classification (GTDB taxonomy): domain Bacteria; phylum Myxococcota_A; class UBA796; order UBA796; family SXON01; genus CAJBVW01. Next base: position 2,046 of record CAYWGD010000263.1, read on the forward strand.
GGCTCATCCGGGGGGAGGCCCCCCGGGCACCCGAGCCTCCGACGTCCGCAGAGGCACCGGGGCCGACGCAGCGCGGAGCGGCTGCCCCGACCCCGCCTCCGATGACGCCCGGGCCCCGCATCAGGGGTACGCGGGCAGCACGTACACCTTGCCGGCGCCGCTCGCGCCGTCGTCGTTGCCGGTGGCGGACACGGCGAAGTCGTTCCGGCCGTCGCCGTCGAGGTCCCAGACGCCGCTGATGGCGGTGCCGAAGAGGTCGCCGGAGGTCTCGCCCGTCCAGGAGGCGTACTGGTCGTCGGGCATCGTGTACGTGCCGGTCGTCAGCCCTCCCTCGAAGAGGTAGACCACGCCGGCGTTGCCGCCCGCCGTGGTGGCGCCGCCGAGCAGGTCGTCGGTGCCGTCGCCGGTCACGTCCGCGAGCCGGACGGCGGTGCCGAAGCTGCCGTCGCCGTTGACGACGTAGGACGCCGTCGAGACCGTCTCGGAGCCGGAGAGGGCGGAGCCGGACCAGACCCAGATGCCGCCGCCGCCGCTCGAGGCGCCGTCGTAGCCGGGCACGCCGACGGCGAGGTCGTCGATGCCGTCCGCGTCGAGGTCCCCGACGGAGAGCGACTGGGGCGTGTAGCCGACCTGGTCGCTCGCCGCGCTGCCGGTGATGACCGCGCTGTCCACGCTGGAGATCGTGGAGCCCGCGGTGCCCCCGTTGTCGCGCGTGGAGGAGCCGTTGACGACCCAGCAGGTGCCGGAGGCCGACCCGTTGTCGTCGTCGTCGGGCGAGCAGGCGACGAGGTCGTCGTAGCCGTCGTTGCCGAAGTCGCCGAAGGCGACGCTGTAGCCGAGGTGGTCGGAGTTGGAGACGCCCGTGACGTAGAAGCCCGAGTCGGTGTTGTCGATCGTGTCGTCGACGATGTTGTCGCCCTCGAAGCTGACGTACACGCGGCCCTTCGCCGACTGCTCGCCGGGCGCGCCGCCCGCGAGGTCGTTGAGCCCGTCGCCGTCGAAGTCGCCGGCGGCGAGGGCGTAGCCGTAGTAGCCGCTCGACGAGGCGCCGGAGATCGCGCCCTCGTCGTACCAGCTCGTCGTGAGGCCCCCGCTGAAGCCGTCGACGTCGAGGAGGTAGACGGTCCCGTCGTCGGTGCTGTTGTCGTCGTTCTGCCAGGCGCCGACCGCGATCTCCACGTCCCCGTCGCCGTCGAGGTCGTCGACGACCTGGAAGGCCTGGCC
>CAYWGD010000264.1:0-3217 GCA_964457335.1 uncultured Enterobacteriaceae bacterium
CCGAGATCGAGGTCGGTCTCGGCGCCGTCCTCCGTGACGAAGACCTCGCCGTGCTGGTACGGGCTCATCGTGCCGGGGTCGACGTTGATGTAGGGGTCCATCTTGACGTTGGCCACGCGGAAGCCGCGCGCCTCCATCAGCGCGCCGATGGCCGCCGCGGAGAGCCCCTTGCCGAGGGAGGAGAGCACCCCGCCCGTGACGAACAGGTACTTGGTCTTCATGCGAGGACTCCTGCGCGGCCGATGACGCGCGCGATCTCGATTCGCCGGAGAGGCAGGTTTCCCGCGGCGGACGTCCAGAGTGCGTGCTGGCGTGACGCGGTGTGCACGCGCCCATCTACCCTGAGGACGCGGCGGCGTCCGCCTCCATGACACCGTCTCGCAAGGACGATGGAAGATCCTCGCTAGGCACCGCGAGCGAAGCGACGGCGCGCGCGCTCGAGGTCGTCGGGGGTGTCGACGGACAGCGGCCCCGCAGGTACGGACACCACCCGGATGCGGTAGCCCGCGGCGAGCCAGCGGAGTTGCTCCAGGCGCTCCGACCGCTCGAGCGGCGCCGGCGGGAGCGCGGCGACGGCCGCGAGCACCTGCGCGGTGAAGGCGTAGAGGCCCACGTGGAGCCGCCAAGGGCCGCCCGACGGGATGGGCAGGCGCGAGAAGTAGAGGGCGCGCCCGGCGTCGTCGCATACGACCTTCACCCGGGCCGGATCCTCGACGCCCTCGGTCAGCGGCGCGGCGGCGGTGGCGATCGGCGTGGCCTCGGTGACCGCGGCGGCGACGCGCGCGATGTCGGCGGGCTCGACGAAGGGCTCGTCCCCCTGGACGTTCACCACGCGCAACGCCCCGGTGTTGCGCGCGGCCTCGGCGACGCGGTCGGTGCCCGACGCGCACTCGCCCGTCAGGACGGCCTCCCCTCCCCGGCTCCGCACCGCGGCCGCGATCCGCTCGTCATCCGTCGCGACGAGCACCCGGTCGATACCCTCGGCGCGGCGCACCCGCTCCCACACCCGCACGACCATGGGCGCCCCACCGAGGTCGGCGAGCGCCTTGCCCGGGAGGCGGGTGCTGCCCAATCGGGCGGGGATGACCGCGAGGACCACGGGACCTCCAGGCACACGAAAGCCCCACGCGGCGAGCGCCGCGCGGGGCCTCCGATGTCGGCGCGCTCAGCGCTTGCTGAACTGGAAGCGCTTGCGGGCGCCGGGGCGGCCGTACTTCTTGCGCTCGACCATGCGGTCGTCGCGGCGGAGGAAGCCGGCCCGCTTGAGCTCGGTGCGGTCGGCCGGGTTCGCCGCGCAGAGCGCGCGGGCGATGCCCATGCGGATCGCCTCGGCCTGCCCGGTCTTGCCACCGCCGGCGGCGGTCACGAAGAGGTCCCAGCGGTCCACCTGGTTCACGATCTGGAGGGCCTGGCGCACCACCATGCGGTGGGTCGGGCGCTCGAAGTACGTGTCGAGGTCACGCGCGTTGACCTTGATGGCACCGGTGCCGGGGCGGAGGAACACGCGGACAGCAGCAGTCTTGCGGCGACCGGTGGCGTAGTACTGGACAGGGGCGTTGCGCATGGGATCTCAGATGTGCTCGGGGAAGGGGCGGGGCTGCTGGGCGCCGTGCGGGTGCGACGGACCGGCGTAGACCTTGAGCTTGGACAGCATCTGGCGCCCGAGGCGCGTGCCGGGGACCATGCCCTGGACCGCCGCCTGGAGCACCCGCTCGGGCCGGGTCTGGAGCTGCTTGCGCGCCGTCGTGGAGCGCAGGCCGCCCGGGTACCCGGAGTAGGCGTGGTACTGCTTCTGATCGAGCTTGCGGCCGGTGAAGACCACCTTCTCGGCGTTCACGACGACCACGAAGTCACCCGTGTCGACGTGCGCGGTGTAGGCGGGCTTGTGCTTGCCCTGCAGCACCTTGGAGATGCGGGTGGCGAGACGGCCGACGGTCTGCCCGGCGGCGTCGACCACGAACCAGTCGGCGGCGACCTCCGCGGCGTTCGTCGAGTGGGTGGTCCAGCTGTGATGCTCGGTCATGGGAAATCCGTGGGGTACGCCCCCCGGGTTGAGAGGGGGGCAGGGTCGGAACCGGCCGCGCTTATCGGGCGCGCTCCCGGACGTCAAGGCTCGCGGTCCGGATCACCGGCCGGCGGCGGACCCAGCCGATAGCGTTCCGAGACGAGCGCGTCAAGGCCGGGGACCTCCTTCGCGAGCGCCGCGAGGGCGTCCGCACGGGCTCCCGCGTCGGGCAGCGCCCGGGCCGCCCGCGCACGAGCCCCGACGGCGTCCGATCCCGCCGGCGCATCCTCCCGCATCCGCGGATCGGGCCGGCGCGTGGCGAGCTCGTCCCAGGTCTCCGGCACGAGCACCACCCAGGGCACGTCCCGGCTGCCCCGCGTGCCGACGAGCGCGACGTGGTCGGGATCCTGGGCGGCCCAGTCCGCGAGCGCCGCGGCGACGTCCCCCTTCGTGGTCAGCCGCAGCGCCACCCGCGCGCGGTGGACGGGCTCGGCGGCCGGAGCGGCGGCCAGCGCGTCGTCCAGGGCCGCCTCCATCCCGGCGACGTCGCCGACCTCGGCCGCGATCCGCGCGCGTGCCACGGCCGTCGGCGCGCTGGCGGCCTTCTCGAGGGCCGCGACGTCCTCCGGAGCGCGGCGGATCAGCGCGCGGGCGACCATCGCCGGGATGCTCTCGTCGAGGCCGTCGATGGACGCCGACTGGCCGGTGGCGAGCGCCATCCACGCCGCGTGGAGCGCGGCCGGCGGCGGGCGGGTGCCGTCGGGACCGGGGGCGAGGAGGCGCGCGGCCTCGGCGAGGCGCTCGGGGGTGGGGTCTTCCTGGTAGAGGATGGCGGCGCGGTGGACGGCCGCCCCGACGCGCGCGTAGAGCGCCTCGGCCGCGGCGTGGTCGCCGGCCCGGTCGAGGGCCTCCGCCCGGAGCCGGAGGAGCTCCGGCGCGCGGTCCCCGACGCCCCCGCAGGTCGAGAGGTCGACGGCCCAGGCGGCGTCCCCCTCCTCCAGCGCGGCGAGCCCCAGCACGCGGCACGCGAGCGCGTCGCGCGGCTCCTCCACGAGCGCGCCCTCCGCCGCCGGCCGCGCCGCGTCCCCGTCGCCCTTCGCGAGGGCCACCCGGAGGCGCGCCGCGTCCTCCCCGGGCTCGGCCAGGAGCGCCTCCGCGTCGGCGAGCCGCCCGGTGGCCGCGAGCCACTCCGCGCGCGCGCCGCGCCAGCCC
>CAYWGD010000265.1:0-3214 GCA_964457335.1 uncultured Enterobacteriaceae bacterium
GCCGCGCCCGTCCCCGTGTCGCTCGCGCCGCCGCCCGAGCCCTCCACCCCCGCCTCCGCGCCCGCCTCCGCGCCCGAAGCGCCCAGCGCGGCGTCCCCTCCGGCGGCCTCCGCGGCCCCCGTCGTGTCGAGCGCGCCGGCGGAGCGCCCCGCCGCCACGGTGCCCGGCGCCGCCGCGCTCACCGGCCTCTGGCTCGGCAAGGCTCCGGGCGGCGCGCTCGCGCTCGATCTCGTCGTGAGCGCGGACGGCCGCGTGACCGGTCGCTCCCGGCGCGGCGATCGCTCGGGCGAGGGCGCGATCGTGGGCCGCGTCTACGCCCGCGAGGGCGGCTTCGGGCTGGAGCTCCAGGTCACCGACGTGACGGGCACCGAGAGCTTCAGCGGCGAGATCGCCGACGGCGTGGCCTCGGGCCGCATCAGCGCGCGCGGGAAGGCGGCGGGGCGGTTCAGCGCGAAGCGCTGACGGTCCGCCGCTTCAGTACTCGACCGCGCCGAGGTCGGGGTCGCCCGAGCGGGTCACCCCCCAGAAGTCGGTCGTGAGCCCGTAGCTGGAGCTGCCTGCGTCGATGAGCGACCCCGTGGGGCGCGGCGGCTCGTAGCTGTAGTCGAGGAGCGAGGTGTCGGTGTTCGACTCGTAGGTGTAGACGTAGCCGTAGCCGCCCAGGCCCGTGTAGCCGCTCACGTCGGTCGCGGCGTTCTCGTACACGGTGTTGTAGAGGTACAGGTACGCCCTGCCGTAGTAGGTGCCGTTCACGGCGTAGATCCCGACCGCGCCGGCATCGACCGTGCAGCCGTAGCAGTGCACGTTGGCCGTCGAGGTGTAGCCGTACCCGGCGTCGCCGCGGGCGTACACGTCGATCGCGTAGTCCGCGGCCGCGCCCGTGATCCAGGTGTTGTAGAGCCAGATCCCGCCCGTGACGGTGGAGGCCCCGGAGGTCACGGTGGCGTCCACGGCCCCGACGATGCTGTCGTACACGGTCCAGCCGGCGCTGAGCGAGGCGTTCACCGAGCCGGTCAGCTCCACCCGGGTGAGCGTGTGCGTCAACCTGGCCGCGGTGGCGTCCCCGTCGACGGTGAGGTCGGTGGCCTCTTCGCCGACGTCCCCCACGAACGTGCTCACGCCCATGCCCTGGCCCGAGATGGGGATGTCGAGGGTGGACGGGTAGGAGTAGCTCCCCGACGCGACGCAGATCTCGGTCTCGTGCCCGAACACCGCGGCCAGGACCGTGGTGTACGTGCGGCCGGGCCCCACGTTGGGGGAGCAGTACGTGCGGCTCACCTCCGTGACCCCGTCGCAGTCCTCGTCGCGGGTGTCGCCGTACCACTCGTGGTTCCCCGGGTTCACCTCGTCGTCGCTGTCGTCGCAGTCGGTGCCGTCCGGCGCCCAGCCCTCCGGACCCTCGCAGGTGACGGTGCCGGCGGTCGTCTCGTCGCCGTAGCCGTCCGCGTCGGCGTCCACGTACCACTCGGGCTGGTCGGACACGCCCGCGTCGGCGTCGTCGGCGAGCCCGTCGCAGTCCTCGTCCACGTCGGCGTCGTCGCACACCTCGGGCAGGCCCGGGTTGATGCCCGTGTCCGCGTCGTCGCAGTCGCCGGGGAGCGTGGCGGCGCCCGCGAAGCTCGTGCAGGACCCGGTCTCCGTGTCGACGCCGTACCCGTCGGCGTCGTCGTCGGTGTAGTACCGCGTGAGCCCCTCGTCGGCCTCGCCGTCGCAGTCCTGGTCGACGTAGTCGCACACCTCCGGCATCGCGGGATGGATGGCCGCGTCGGACTCGTCGCAGTCGCCGTCCTCGTCGGTCGTGTAGGTGCCGCTCGCCGAGCAGAGGCAGGCCGGCGTGCCGTCGCCGTAGCCGTCGCCGTCGGCGTCCTCGTACCAGTCGAAGCAGGCGGTGGCGTTCAGCGCGTTGGCGGAGCCGTCGCAGTCGTCGTCGTAGGTCGTGGAGCAGTCCTCGAGGGCCACGCTCGGGCTCACGGTTGCCCGCGCGTCGTCGCAGTCCGTCCCGTCGGCCACCCAGGCGATGCTGGCGTCGCACCACCACAGCTCCACGGCGGGGTCGCCGTACCCGTCGCGGTCCGCGTCGACGTGCAGGGCCACCTTCGTGTCCGGGTCGACGCTCGTGTCCGCGTCGTCCGCGAGCCCGTCGCAGTCCTCGTCGGCGTCCGCCGCGTCGCACACCTCGACCCCGGCTGGGTTGCTGGTGGCGGCGGTGTCGTCGCAGTCGCCGCCGGTCGCGACGTAGCCAGCGGGCGCGTCACAACGCTCGACCACGGAGCCCTCGGCGCCGTAGCCGTCCCCGTCGGCGTCCGCGTACCACTCGGTCGCGCCGTAGGGATCGGCGTCGGCGTCGTCGGCGAGGCCGTTGCAGTCCTCGTCGGCGTCGGCGGCGTCGCAGATCTCGATACGCCCCGGCCGGCTCGCCGTCGACGCGTCGTCGCAGTCCCCGGGCGTCGCGACGTACCCGTCGGGGACGGAGCACGCCTGCACGGCGGTCGCGCCGCCGTAGCCGTCCCGATCCGCGTCGAGCCACCACGTCGACGTCGTGGCGGCGGACACCGAGGGGTCGGCGTCGTCCACGAGCCCGTCGCAGTCCTCGTCGACCGCGCCGTCGCAGACCTCGGTGGCGCCCGGCGAGAGCGCGGGATCCGCGTCGTCGCAGTCCCCGTCCGCGGCCGCGGCACCGGACGGCGCCTCGCACGCCACCGCCACCGCCACGCCGGCGCCGTACCCGTCGGCGTCGGCGTCGGCGTACCACGCGGTGCCGTCCACGGGGTCCTCGTCGGCCGCGCCCGAGCAGTCGTTGTCGAGCCCGTCGCAGACCTCCGCGGCGCCCGGGTGCACGGCGGCGTCCGCGTCGTCGCAGTCGCTGTCCGCGTCGTGGCCGTCCTCGTCGGCGTCCACGGGCCCGGCCGCGGGGCCGGTGTCGTCGTCACCGGCCGGCTTGTCCGTCACAGGGCAGGCCGTGAGGACGAGCGGGAGGACGAGGAACAACCGCATGCACCACCCGGGGGACACGACGGTAGCCCTCGTGCCCCCGAGCCGCAACCCCCCGCCTGGAGCGCGCCCGGGCACCGGAACCGCCGCCGCGCCTCCGGGGCAGCCACGCCGCCGCAGCGCGGAGCGGCTGCCCAGACACACGCGGGTCAGGGGTACGCGGGCAGGACGTACACCTTGCCGGCGCCGCTCGCGCCGTCGTCGTTGCCGGTGGCGGACACGG
>CAYWGD010000266.1:0-3035 GCA_964457335.1 uncultured Enterobacteriaceae bacterium
GCTCCTGGACATTTGCCTGGTCGGGGTGAGTCCCCCCAACGTACAAGGACACCCGGCCCCCGGCGCCGCTGGAGACTCCTGCGTGGTGGTGGCTCGGGGCGCCGGGGGACGCGCCCGGGCTTGGATCCCGACGCCAAAAACGACGAACGGCGCCTCTCGGCGCCGCTCGTTTGGTTCCCCGCGAGGGGAGGTCCGCTACCCCGGCGAGAAGATGAAGGGGTAGGAGACGATGACGATGCCGCCGCCCTTCGGCTCCGGGAACTGGAACCGCATGAACCGGCCGTTGATGCAGGACTCGACCGCGGGGTTCGACATCGTGGAGGACTTGGTGGTCGCGGAGGAGACCGTGCCGTCCTTGGCGATGACGAACTTGACCGTGATCTTGCCGCCGAGCGTCGGGTTCTTGGTGAGCTCGCGCTGGTAGCAGTACCGGATCTGGCTCATGTTGCGCTTGATGACGGCGTCGATGAGCGACTTGTCGAGGGCGCCGAGGATGATCGGGTCGCCGCCGACGGTGCCGATGCCGCCCTCACCCTTGGAGCCGAAGTTGCCGCCGCCGGAGCCGTAGCCCGAGGCGCCGGAGCCGCGGCCCTTGGTGCCGAGGCCGCCGAGGCCTTCCGCCGTGCCGCCGCCGCCGAGGCCGGAGCCACGAGCGCCGAGGCCGCCGGAGCCCATCTGCGTGCCCTTGGCACCGATGAGGCCGCCGATGCCGTTCATCATGTCGGCGTTCAGGCCGGTCGAGCCGAGGACGCTGTCGAGGGCGGAGTCGTCCCGGAGGGCGCCGAGCACGCCGGCGTTCTCCGCGATCTCCTTGTCCAGCTGCTGCTTCTGCATCTGGACCTTGTCGCCCTTCGCCTTGTCCATCTTGGCGTCTTTCTTGCCGACCTTGCCCTCTTCCTTCTTGGCCTTGGCGCCTTCGCCCGCGTCGGGGTTGTCGTCGCGCTTCTTCTCGTCCTTGATCTCCTCCTTCTTCTCGAGGAGGAGCTCGACCATGTGGTCGTCGAGCTTCATGTCGGACGAGTCGGGGGGCGGCGGCATGACCGCGACGGCGATGCCGAACATCACGGTCATGAAGACCATGAAGGCGATGATGCCGAGGAGCGGGTAGTCGATGTCCTGGCCGACCTTCGCGACGACCTTCTTGCCCGGGTAGGCCTGGTGCGCGACGAAGATGGTGTTGCCCAGGTCGACGACGAGGCGGGCGTCCTCGGGGATCTCCACCGAGATGGTGCTGCCCGACTTCTTGGCCTTGCCCTCGGCGACGAGCTCCGCGAAGGTCTTGCGGGTCTCGCCGATGTCGACGAAGCCGGCCCACTTCTCGCTCGCGTTGCACACCCACTGCCCGCCCATGTTCTGGAAGAGCACGTAGTTGTCGCTGGGGAGGAACTCGACCGGGACGAAGAAGCCCTTCTTGGCCGAGTCGCGCGCGTCCAGGCCGACGATCGGGAGCGTGCCCGAGCCGACCACGACGCCGGCGCCCGCGCCGAAGTGCTTGATGTCGAGGACAGCGTCCCCGAACACCTGCGCGACCTCGAGGACGCGACCCTTGGAGCGGTCGGACCCGGCGTCGGCCGTCGACGCGCTGGCGCGCATGACGAACGCCATCACGTCCTCGGCCGGCTCGTCGTCACCCGTCCAGCCCATCGCCTCGGGCGCCTCGCCCTCGTCGGCGTGCCCGTCGGCCACCGCGCCCGGCGCGTCCACGCGGGTGGCCTCGTCGTCCGCGAAGGCGGCCGAGTCGGTGATGCGCACGACCACGCGGATCGCCCCGAAGCCCAGCGTGTCCCCGTTGGCGAGGACCACGTTGCTCACGGACGCGCCGTTCACCTGGGTGCTCTGGTCGCCCACGAGATCGAGGAGCTGGACCGTGCCGTCCTCGTTCACGTTGAGCACGGCGTGGAGGTCCTGCAGCGCGGGATCCTCGATGCGCAGCATCGCGGCGGGGCCCTTGCCGATGGTCACGCTCTCGGCGGAGAGCTCTTCGCGACGGAGGAACTCGCCCCCGTTGAAGATCTCGAAGGTGAGCACGAGCGAACCGGGGGATGAACCGGCCATGAACGATCCCTTGTGGCCGCTCTAGCGGCCCCTGAGGTTGCGCGCCCTCTCCAGAGGATGGGTCGGGCGCCGGGACGGGGCGGGAGCCCCGCGATGTGAGGGGCGAGGGGCTACTTGACCTCGTCGATGGACTGCTCCATCTCCGGGTTGAAGTCCGCGCGCAGCTTGATGAGGGGGTTGAAGCTCGCCTTCTTGCGGTCGAGCACCATGGCGCCCGAGGGCTTCACGAGCTCGCCGTTCACGTCGAGCCCTTCGAAGTCGATCTCGGTCTTCTGCTTGTACTGGACCTTGCGGCCGTCGGCCTCCTCGTCCTGGGCGAGGGCGGCGCCCGAGAAGGCGGCGGTGACGGCACCGGCGAGGAGGATGCGGGAGAGGAAGGTACGAGTCATGGAGTGCTCCCCGAGGGTTGGGCGCTGCGGGCACATTCTCGCGTGCCCGGAAGCATCGGACAATAGGACGCGACCGCGGTTCCGGTCAAACTTCTGTCTAGCGGAAACTTCCGGTGGGGCTCGCGTCATGCAGGCACGCGCGAGCCCATCGGCTAGCGGATCTCGGCCGCGGAGGCGTCCATCTCCGGGTTGAAGTTCGCGCGGAGCACGATGAACGTGGCGTGCGGCGCGGGCACGCGCTCCGTCGAGAGGACGAGGCCGGGACGGACCGCGGTGGCGTCGACGTTCACGCCGTCGAAGTCGTGCTCCTCCACCGGCTTGTAGGCGGCGGGCCGCTCGCCGACGTCCTCGGGGACGTTGGACTGCGCGAGCGCCACGGTCGGCGCGAGGGACAGGGCGGCGAGGACGAGGGCGATGGGACGCATGCTGGACCTCCGAGGGCCCGCGTCGGTGAAAAAAGCGCGGGCCCCGCAGCGAGGGTAGACGCTGCGGGGCCCGACTGTCGCGCGAACTTACGCGAGGCTTACTGCGGCGCCGGGGCGGCCGGCGCGGGGGCCGGCTCCGTCGGGGCCGGGGCCGGGGCCGGGGCCG
>CAYWGD010000267.1:0-2920 GCA_964457335.1 uncultured Enterobacteriaceae bacterium
CCCCCCCCCCGGCCCGCGGCCCCCCCCCCCCCCCCCCCCCCCCCCCCCCCCCCCCGCGCTCCCGATCCCCCCCGCCCCAAGAAGACGAGGACCCACCGTCACGGCAGAACGCGCCCCCAGCGGGCGGCCGCGGCCTCGAGCACGCCCTGCACGAGCCGCTCGTAGGGGAGCGTCGCCCGGGAGAGGAGCACGACGTCGCCGGTCTCGGGGTTGAGCCCCGGGAGCGGGTTGCACTCGATGAAGCGGGGGCGGCCGGCGGCGTCGAGGCGGAAGTCCATGCGGGACAGGTCGCGGCAGCCCAGCAGGCGGTACGCGGTGAGCGCGAGGTGATCGAGCTCCGCGAGGGTGGCGGCCGGGAGCCGCGGCGGCACGTGGTAGCGCACGCGGCGCCGCCAGTCGCGCTTGACCTCGAGCGAGTAGACGAAGGGCTCGGCCCCCTGGTTCGTGTCGGGGTCCGCGGGCGCGATCTCCATGCGGCCGATGACGCGGGCGTCCGCGCCGTTGCCGGCCACGCCGACGGTGACCTCGGCGCCCGGGAGGAACTCCTCGACGAGCGCGGGGCAGCCGTACACGTCGCGCAGCCAGCGGCAGCGGGCAGCAGCGCCCGCGGGGTCGGCGGCCACGGGGTTGTCGCGGATGCCCTTGCTCGAGCCCTCGTCGTTGGGCTTGACCAGCACGGGGTAGGCGAGCTGGCCGAGCGCGTCGAGGTCGGCGTCGGTCTCCACGAGCACGCCGCGGGCGACGGGCACGTCGGGGGAGACGACGCGCCGCGCGACGGCCTTGTCGAGCGTGACGGCGAGCGTGAGCGGGTCCGAGCCGGTGTAGGGCAGGCCGAGCAGCTCGCAGACCGCGGCGGGGACGGCCTCGCGGGAGCGCCGCCCCTCGCCCTCCGCGATGTTGAACGCCGCGTCGAAGCGGCCCTCTTCGAGGCGCCACGGCAGGCGGCGGTCGGCGAGCACCGGCGTGACGGACACGCCGCGGCCCTCGATGGCGGCCGCGATCTTCGCGATCGTGTCCTCGCCGTCGAACTCCTCGTAGGTGTCGTCGGGGAGGTCGGCGCGCACGTCGGCGGGGCGCGCGTTGTAGAGCAGGGCGACGCGCATCACTTGCCCGTGTTCGCCGCGTCGTTCATCAGCCGGGCGAGCTCGCGCTCCTCCGCGATCGCCTCGCGACGCACGTAGTGCGGGTTGTCGCGCGGCACGATGCGGCGGCTGCGCCCCGTGCCGAGGTCGGCCACGGAGCGCGCGGGCAGATCCAGCGACGCCGCGGGCGTGCCGCCGTCCGGGTAGCCGAACATCGCGCCCTCGAAGTTGCGCAGCACGACCCGTCCGGGCGCGGCGCTCACGAGGTAGTTCGGCATGAGCGGGATCTTCCCGCCGCCGCCGGGCGCGTCGACCACGTAGGTCGGCACCGCGAGGCCGGTGGTGTGCCCGCGCAGGCCCTCCAGGATCTCCAGCCCCTTCCACACGCTCGCGCGCAGGTGCGCCGCCCCGACGACCGGATCGGTCTGGTACAGGTAGTACGGCCGCACCCGGATCTTCAGGAGCCCGTGGAACAGGCGCTTCATCGTGTCGACGTCGTCGTTGACGCCGTGCAGCAGCACCGTCTGGTTCCCGATGGGGATGCCGGTGCGCGCGATGCGCTCGCAGGCCTTCGCCGAGGCCTCGGTGATCTCGCGGGGGTGGTTGAAGTGCGTGTTCAGCCAGATGGGCCCGTGCTTGTCGAGCACGCGGAGCAGATCGTCGGTGATGCGCATCGGCAGCATCACCGGCTCGCGCGACCCGACGCGCACGAACTCGACGTGCGGGATCGAGCGCACCTGGCCCAGGATGTAGTCGAGCTGGTCGAGCGGCAGCGTGAGCGGATCGCCCCCGCTCACGAGCACGTCGCGGATCTCCTCGTGAGCGCGCAGGTACGCGATCGCCTCGTCGATCTCGGCCTTGCTGGACGCCGCGTCGCTGTGCTTCCAGTTGCGCTTCCGGATGCAGAAGCGGCAGTAGGACGAGCAGAACGAGGTCACGACGAAGAGCACCCGGTCGGGGTAGCGGTGCGTGAGCCCCGGGGCGACCTGGTCGTCCTTCTCGCCGAGCGGGTCGGCGAGGCCCTCGCCCACGTCCTCCTCGGCGGAGGGCACGATCATCCGGCGGATGGGATCGTGTGGATCGTCGCGGTCGATCAGCGAGAAGTAGTAGGGCGAGACGGCGAAGCGGAACGAGCGCTGGAGGTTGCGGACGCTCTGGAGCTCCTCGGCCGGCAGGCCCAGGAGCTCGGCGACGCGCTCCGGGGTGCGGACGAGGTTCTTGAGCTGCCAGCGGACGTCGGCCCAGTCGGCGTCGGGCACGTCGGACCACGGGCTTGCCGCCTTGCCCCAGCGCAAAGCAGGGAGAGGATCGGTGTCTTCGGGCATCGGAAGCAGGCTCCCGCCCTTCTGGGCGGCACCCTCGTCGGACTCGCGTCGTGGGTGCGGCGCGCGAGCCGCCTGTACTACGACCGGTCCTTCTCCAGTGGCCGATCGGTCCGCAGGCGGATGCACTCTATTGCCCCCGTGGCCGGCCGCAAGGGGGGACCCCGCGGGCACCACGGTGGGGCGACCCGGGGGCGGCCCGGGAGGGTGCCGGAGGGGCGGGCGAACGCCCCCGGCTGCCGCCGGGTAAGGCATTCGCAAGTTGACGAGCCACGGGTGTCACACGATAGGTCGTTGACAGCGCCCAACTCTGGGCGTGAACAGGAGTCCGGAAATGCGCACGCTGCTGCTCGCCCTGGTCCTCGCCCAGACGGTCGCCTACGCCGAAGACGCGGAGTCGAGCGCCGAGCCCGCGCCCGCCCCCGCGGCGGCCCCCGCCGATCCGGCCGCGCCGGCCGATCCCGCCGCGGCCCCCGCGGTTCCCGCCGCGCCGGCGGATGCGACCGCGGCCGCCCC
>CAYWGD010000268.1:0-2676 GCA_964457335.1 uncultured Enterobacteriaceae bacterium
CCGTCGAACCTCACCTAACTTCACAACCCTACGCCCGACGGCCCTGAACTCCAAGAAGGGTCCTTCTCACCGCTTTACCTGGGCCTCCAAATGCTCGATGAATTCCTTTTGCGAATGGAACCTCGATCCGTCGAATGATAGAGCAACAACGAGCCACATGGCGAGCATCGAATCAGCAGCTTCGCTTGATTGCCGCGTGTCCTCTCCGTGCCGGCGCTCACCCCCCGGCCATCTCCCGAAACCCCGCCTGCAGGTGGTCCATCAACGCGCGCACTCGCCGGCTGGCGCGCAGCTCGGGGAGCGTGAGCGCCCACAGGTCTCGGGTGATGGCGGGCAGCTCGGGCGCGATGTCCACGAGCTCGGGGAACGCGGCGGCCTCCACCTCCGCGAGCGGGTGCGCGCCGATGCCCGCCCGCAGCGACGCGCGCAGCACGGCGTGGGAGTCGTAGCGGAGGACGACCCGCGCGCCGGGCGCCCTCTCCGCGAGCCAGCCGTCGACCCAGGGGCGATCGCCGCGCGTGTCGTCGCCGAGCCAGGGGAACGCGGCGAGCCCGGCCCCCTCCCCCACCCGCGCGAGGAGGGCGCGGCTCGCGTACACGCGGAAGCGCAGCGTGCGGAGGCGGCGCCCCACGAGGTCCGGCAGGGGGGTGTCGCCGAGGCGCACCGCCACATCGGCCTCCCGCCGCCGGAGCGAGACCTGCGCCGACGTAGCGCACACGGTCAGCTCCACACCCGGATACCGCGCAACGAAGGACCGGAACACGTCGACGAACCGCTCGTAGACGAAGTCCATCGTCGAGACGCGGAGCGGGCCCCGGAGCGCGGTGTCGCGGCCGAGCACTCTCGCCTCCCCCGCGAGCTGCTCCTCCTCCATCTGCGCGGCGGCGCGGGCGAGGTCCTCGCCGGCCTCGGTCAGCACGAAGCCCTCGGGCGCCCGATGGAACAAACGAACCCCGAGCCGGCGCTCGAGCTCCCCGATACGGCGGCCCACGGTGGTCCGGGCGACGCCGAGGGCCTCTCCGGCGGCGCTCAGGCTCGACGCGCGGGAGAGCGCGAGCAGGTGGCGATAGTCCTCCCAGTCCATGCGTGCATCCTCGCACGGGCTCCGCACGAAATCGAGCCCTGTGCGCATGTTCTTGCACGGCTATGCAGGGGGCGGAGGTGCCGATGCGCGCGCTCGTCCACAAGGTCTACGGCGGCCCGGAGCTGCTCGAAGTCGAGGAGGTCGCGGAGCCCGTCCCGGCGGCCGGCCAGGTGCGGGTGCGCGTGCATGCCGCGTCGATCAACGCCGCCGACTATCGGATGATGCGCGCGGATCCCTGGCTCGTGCGGCTCGCGAACGGGCTCTTCCGCCCGAAGCGCTGGCCGATCATGGGCGGAGACTTCGCCGGCGTGGTCGACACGGTTGGGCCGGGGGTCACCACGGTCCGGCCGGGCGACGCCGTGTTCGGCGACGGGAGTGACCGGCGCGGAGCGCACGCGGAGCGCGTGGTGACCGAGGCGTGGAGGGTGGCCCCGATCCCGGCGGGGGTGTCGTTCACCGATGCCGCCGCCGTGCCGCTCGCGGGCATCACGGCGATGCAGGCGGTGCGGCGGGGCGCGGAGCTGCGGGGCGGCGAGCGAGTGCTCGTGGCAGGGGCCGGCGGCGGGGTGGGCGGCTACATCGTTCAGATCGCGCGGGCGTTCGGGGCGCGTGTTACCGCGGTGTGCGGGCCCGGGTCGGTGGATCGGGCGCGGGCTGGCGGCGCCGAGGTTGTGCTGGACTACACGCGCGACGACTTCGCTGCGCGCGACCACCGGTACGACGTGATCTTCGCCGTCAACGGCGAACGCCCACTCGCGACGTACAGGCGCTGCCTTGCGCCGGGCGGCCGGCTGGTCGTGGTCGGAGGGACGACGCGCCAGATCTTCGCCGGGCTCCTGCTCGGTCGCCTCGTCTTCCTCTTCGGAGGCCGGACGTTCCGCTCCCTCACGCTCGACGACGCCGCGATCCCCGGCGATCTCGCCACCCTCGCCGAGTTGCTCCGGGACGGGCGGCTCCGGGCGCAGGTGGACCGGGTCTTCCCGCTCACCCGCTTCGTGGAGGCCTTCCGCCACGTGGAGCGTGGAGGTGGATCGGGCAAGGTCGTGCTGGCGGTGAACGCGGTGGGGAGCGTCTCCTGACCGTTCCGCGTGAGGATGTGTGAGCGCGCCCGGCGAAGCATCCACCGCGCCGTCCGGGTGTTGCGCCGCCACTTCCTCAGTCTCGCCCAGCGACGGTCTCGACGAGGCGCGACGAGGAGACGCCCGGAACCGTAGAGCGACGGACGGGCTGGCGCCAATGCTCGGCGTGGCGGGGATCGCCGTCGTCACCGCGGTCGCGGTCGGCCCGCGCCGCTTTCGCATGCCGGACGGCCGGTGTTTGCGGAATCGGTCATTCGCCGGATCTAACTCGTTCTATACTGAAGCTTGCGGAAGACCGCTCGGCGGCCTGGGCGTGCAGCTTCGAAACGCGTGATTGTGGACCCTCCCCGCCCGGGAGACGGCGTCCCGTCGAATAACTGGCCGACGTGCTGCTCGGGGCCGGCGAAGACGCCGTCCCCGGCCCGGGCGCACCATGGTTTTACCTGATCGCAAATACATTCGCGTGCGCCCGGGACATGCGCTCCCGGGCGAAGACGCCCGGGACCGGCGGCC
>CAYWGD010000269.1:0-2574 GCA_964457335.1 uncultured Enterobacteriaceae bacterium
CCCCGTCCCGCGAGCCCGGCGGCCCCGCCGGCCGCCTCCACCGCGCCGGCGGCTCCGAGCGCGCCCGCCGCGCCGAAGTCCGCCGCGCCGGGCCGTGTCGTCGCGACGGCGGCCCCCGCCGAGCCCGCCTTCGAGCACGGCGACGACGACAAGCTCACCGACCGCGCGCAGGCGCTGGTCGCGGCGGCCCTCCCGGGCGCGCCGCTCTACGTCGCCAACGCCGTGCGCGTGGAAGATCGCGCCGTGCAGCGCCCGCTCTGGAAGGCCCACCGCGCCCGCCTGCTCGCGGCCGGTGACTTCCGCACCGCCTTCGCCGCGGCGGCGGTGGCGCAGGCCCTCGGGGAGGTGCCGAAGGGCGCCCTGATCGCCGCGCTCGTCGTGCGCGACGGCGGCGACCTCCTGGTGTGGTTCGACCTCCGCGACGGGCACCCCGTCGCCGCCCTGGACGGCGGGCTGAGCTGGGGCATCGCGCTCGGGTAGCCGCGGCGAGGCCTACTCCGCGATCACCCGGTCGCGGAGCGCGGACCCGCGCGGGATCCACCGGAGGAGCCGCGGCCCCACCACGAGCGGGGCGCGTCGCAGCGCGTCGCCGTCGCGGGCGCCGGTCAGCAGGTGCGCGAGGCGGATCTCCTCGATCACCTGCGCCACCGCCTCGCGGAGGGCCTCGCGGCCGCGCGCGTGCGCCTGCAGGAAGGGGCGGGCGATCCCCGCGGCGGTCGCGCCGAGCGCGATCGCGCGCGCGGCGGAGAGCCCGTCGGCCACGCCGCCGGTGGCGACGATGCCCAGCGGGAGGTCCGCGAGCTGCGCCACGGACGCCGCCGTGGGGATGCCCCAGTCCCAGAAGCGATCGCCGAGCGCGCGCTGCCCGGCCGCCGCCCGCCGCGCCTCGACGCCCACCCACGAGGTGCCGCCGGCGCCGCTCACGTCCACCCAGCGCACGCCGACCGCCACGAGCCGCTCGCCGACGCGCCGGGACAGGCCGCAGCCCGTCTCCTTCACCACGACGGGGCGCGGCAGCTCCTCCACGAGCCGGCGGATGGTGTCGAGGCCGGCGCGGAAGTCGCGGTCGCCCTCGGGCTGCACCACCTCCATGGCCGGGTTCAGGTGCACGCAGAGCGCGTCGGCGCCGCACTCGTCGAGCAGCTCGGCGAGCCGGCGCGTGGGCGTCTCCCGGGCCTGCACCACGCCGATGTTCCCGAAGATGGGGATCGTCGGGGCCACGTCGCGCACGAAGTAGCCGTGGCGGATCCCCCGCACGAGCAGCGGGCGCTGCGAGCCGAAGCAGAGCCCGATCCCGTGCTCCTCGGCCACGGCCGCGAGGTCCCGGTTGATGACCTCGGCCTGCTCCGTGCCGCCGGTCATCGCGGCGATGAGGAGCGGCGCGCGGAGCGTCTTGCCTGCGAAGCGCGTCGTGAGGTCCACGTCGTCGAGCGCGAAGTCGGGGAGCGCGTCGTGGACGAGCTCCACGTCCTCGAGCAGGTTCGTCTTCTGTTGGAACGCCACCTCGTCGGTGACGCAGAGCGCGATGTGGTCGGCCTTGCGCGCGCCGATGTCCACGTGCAGCGGGTCGGTCGACTTCGAGTCAGGCATGGGTCACCAGGGAGGGAGGGCGTCCGCGGTCGGGCCCGCCCACGCGCCGCCGCACACCGCGACGGGGATGGGGAGGAGGCCCTCGGCGGCGGCGGCGGCGGCGAAGCGCGCGCGCGCGTCGGGGTCGGGGAGGAACGCGACCGCCACGTCGCCGCCGCCCGCGCCGCTCGGCTTCGCGCCACCGCCGAACCCGGCGGCGAGCGCGGCGATGCGCGCGTGGGCGGGGGTGTCGTAGTCGAGGCCGGCGTCGGTCGCCATGGCGCGCAGGAGCGCGTAGGCCTCGCGCGCGACGCGGACGGGCTCGGCGGCGAAGGCGCCCACGAGCGCGCGCGAAGCGTCCACGAAGGAGGCGCGGCCGGGCCACGCGCGGTAGCGCGCCACCCGCGGCCCGGTGGCCGCGCTGGCGCCGGACCAGACGGCCACGAGCTCGCAGGGTCCCACGTCGACGGGCGCGCCGTCCGGGAAGCGGCGCACGCCGCCGAGGAGCGACGCGAACACGTCCACCCCGCTGCCGCCGCCCTGCACGGCGTGGTGGGCCTCGTAGGCCCGCGCGGCCGGGAGCCCCGCGGCCACCACCGCGGCGACCGTGGCCGCGGCCGAGCCGCCGAAGCCCGGCTTGGCGCCGCCGAGGTCGACCGCGTTCCAGTCCGCGAACACGTACCGGCCGCCCGGCGCCCCCGCGAGGGCCGCGCGCACGAAGCGGTCGTCGCCCGGGGTGACGATGGCCACGGTGTCGTGGGGCTCCACGCCGCACGACACGCCGCGGTCGACCGCCGCCACGATCGCGCCGCCGCCGTCGAGCACGGCGTACTCGCCGACGAGCACGAGCTTGCCCGGCGCCAGGACAGGGGGGGCGTTGCGGGGGGGGAACCCCCCCCCCCCCCACCCCCCCCCCCCCCCCAACACCCGACGACCCGCGCGGGGGCGCCGGGCAGGAGCCGCGGGACCCGCTCCGCCACCCCCGCCCGCGCGGCGCGCCCCCCC
>CAYWGD010000270.1:0-2091 GCA_964457335.1 uncultured Enterobacteriaceae bacterium
GGGTGCGCTTCCCGACGACGCCGCCGCCGCCGGGCGTGGCGGTGATCGCGGCGGGCGCGGCCCGGCCGATCGACGCGGGCGCGCTCCCGGGGGCGCCGGATCCCGCGTGGGAGGCGGCGCGGGCGGGGGTCGCGAGCGAGCTGCGCGCACGGGAGGTCGCGCGCGTCGGGCCGCCGCCGCCGGTGTTCCGGCTCGAGGGAGCGGCGAACGCCGGGCTCCTGCGCGCGATGCTGGACGCGGAGCGGTCGGGGGTCCCGCCGGAGGTGGCGGCCACGATGCGGCGCACCGGCACGTGGCACCTCGTCTCGATCTCGGGGCTGCACATCGGGCTCTGCGCGGCCGCCGCGTGGGGCGTGGCGTGGGTCCTCACGCGGCCGTTCGCGTTCGCGTGGCGCCTCGGCGGCCTCCGTTGGGTGTGTGCCGCGGCGGCGATCGCGGCGGCGTGCGCCTACGCGGACGTGGCGGGCTGGCCGCTCCCAGCGCGGCGGGCGGCCTGGATGAGCGCGGCGGGGGCGCTGCTCGCCGCGCGCAAGCTGCGGCCCGGGGCCGCGGAGCTCCTCGCGCTCGCCTGGCTCGGCACCACCGCCGCCGAGCCCGCGGCCGTCGCGAACGCCGGCGCGCAGCTCTCCTTCGGCGCGCTCGTCGGCATGGCCCTCGTCGGGCCGCGGGTGACGCGGTGGCTCCCACCCGACAGCCCCTGGTGGCTGCGCTGGCCGGTCGGCGCCCTGGCCACCACGCTCGGGGCCACCGCGGGCACCTTGCCGACGGTGGCCTGGTACTTCCAGGACCTCTCCCCGACGGCGCCGCTCGCGAACCTGGTGGCCGTCCCGCTGATGGGGACGGTCGCGACGCCCGCGCTGCTCGCGAGCCAGGTGCTGCCCGGCCCGCTCGGCGGCGTCGCGTTGTGGGTCGCGGACGGCGCCGTGTCGCTCGCGCTCGCGGCCGTCGCGCCGCTCGACGTGGCGCCCCTGCACCCTGCGGTCGGGCTGCCGGGCGCGCTGCTGCTCGGCGGCGCCGTGCTCCTGCGGCGGCGCGTGGTCGCCGCGGCCCTGCTCGCCACGCTCGCCCTCGCGCTCGTCGAGCGGCCCGTGGGCGCCTTCGTCGTCACGTTCCTCGACGTGGGGCAGGGGGACGCCGCGCTGCTGGAGTGGCCCGACGGCCGCGCCTGGCTCGTGGACGGCGGGCCCTTTGGCCGCGAGCTCCTCCTCGCGCTCCGCCGGCGCGGCGTGCGCCGTCTCGACACCGTCGTGCTCTCCCACCCGCACCCGGACCACGTGGGTGGCCTCGAAGCGGTGCTCGACGAGCTGCCCGTCGGGCGGGTCTGGGTCCCGCGGCTCCCGCTCCCGGGGGAGGAGGCCTACGCGCGGCTCCTCGCGAAGACGCGCGCGTGGCGCGTGATCGGCGCGGGCGTCCCCGCCGGCGCGGGGCCCGGCGGGGCGGGGCTCGGTGGCTCGGGGCCCGGGGGGGCGGGGGTGCTCGGGGGGGCGGGGCCCGGCGGGGCGGGGCTGCTCGGCAGGGCGGGGGTGCTCGGGGGGCGGGGGGCGCCCGGGGGGCGGGGCGTGCGGGTGGCGGCCCTGCACCCGGCGGCGGGCTTCACCGCGCGCGGGAACGTCAACGACGAGAGCCTCGTGCTGCGCGTGGACTTCGGCGCGCGGCGCTTCCTGTTCACCGGGGACGTGGAGGCCGCCGGGGAGGCCGCGTTGGCCGGCGCCGACCTGCGCGCCGACGTGCTGAAGGTGCCGCACCACGGGAGCCGCACGTCGTCGTCGCCCGCGCTCGTGGCCGCCGTCGCGCCCGCGGTGGCCGTGGTCCCGGTGGGGCGCGGCAACCGTTACGGCCACCCCCACGCCGACGCCCTCGCCGCCTACCGCGGCGTGCGCGTGTACCGCACCGATCGCGACGGAACCGTCACCGTGCGCACGGACGGCGAGGGCCTCACAGTGACGACGAATCCGCCGGACACGTGGGTGCTCCGGGGCGTCCCGGCGCCGGAGGCGCGCGCCGCCGCCGCCGCCGCGCCGCCGGCGCCCGCGGGGTCGGGGGCCCGCGCGGCGGGGGGGGGGGGGGGGGGCCCCCGCCCCCGGCGCCCGG
>CAYWGD010000270.1:2101-2527 GCA_964457335.1 uncultured Enterobacteriaceae bacterium
CCCTAACCCGCCGCACCCGGGGGTGCTCGGGGGACGCCCGGCGCCGGTGGCGCCGGCGGCCGGCGCCGCGGACACGCGAGCGCCGGAGCGGCCGGGGCCCTCCTGAGCGGGGGAGGCTGGGCGTGCCCCCGGCCGAAGCGGCCGGGGTCGGTCCCCTCCGGGGCTCGCCGGCCTGGGGCCGGCTCGGTCCGGCGCGGACGCCGGACCGGCCGGCGGAGCCGGCCGCCCGCTCCGGGCACCTCACGCACGCCGCGTGGGACCGCAGGGCGTCCGAAGTAGGAGGATGTCGGCGCATCCCCCGACCTTGGACGCTATTTCCGTCCGGAGTCGGAGGATGTCGGCGCATCCCCCGACCTTGGACGCTATTTCCGTCCGGAGTCGGAGGATGTCGGCGCATCCCCCGACCTTGGACGCTATTTCCGTCCG
>CAYWGD010000271.1:0-2425 GCA_964457335.1 uncultured Enterobacteriaceae bacterium
ACCTGCGCCCTCGTCAGCCGCGCAGCCGCGCCTCAGCGGTCGCTCAGCGCGCTCGTTCCGCACTTCGCCGAACGCTCCCGGACGCGGGTTCCGCGGGAACCGGTCGCCGGCTCGCGGCGTCGCCGGGCAGCGTATGCGCGGGTGGCCTTCGTCCGTCCGAGCGGATCTCCGTCGCGACAAGGGAAGAAAGCACGAGCCGCGCGGCGAGGTCGGCCCGCGCACCCTGCGTTATGCGCGCGTCGTGCCGCCCTTCGCGCTCCTCGCCGCCGCGCTCGCCGCTCCGCCCGCCGCCGCGCCTGACCTCGCCGCGCCCGACGTCGCCGCGCCCGGCGTCACCTCGCCCTGCGCGACGCCCGCGGCGCCCGGGGCGGTCGAGGCGGCGCTCACCGGGGCCGAGGCGGCCTGGGGCGTCGACGAGGCGGCATTCACCCGCGGGGTCGCCGCGGCCCGTGCCGCGCTCCGCTGCCTGATCGTTCCCGCGGCCCCCACGCTCGCGGCGCGCGTGCACCGCGTCGAGGGCCTCGCCGCCTTCCTCGTGCGCGACACCGAGCGCGCGCGCGCGGCCTTCGCGGCGGCGCGCGCCCTCGACCCCGCGTACAGCTTCCCCACCACGATGATCCCCGCGCAGAACCCCGTCCGCGTGTTGTACGACGCCGCGGCCCCGGGCCCCGCGACCCGCGCCGCGCCGCCCCCCGCGCGCGGCGTCCACGTGTGGGTCGACGGCACCGAGACACGCGCCGTCCCCGCGGAGCGCGCGGCGCTGGTGCAGATCCAGCAGGGCGCCGACGTGCGCGCCACCGACTGGGTCCTCCCCGGCGCGCCGCTGCCCGACTACCGCGCCCGGGGCGAGGGCCTCCGCCTGCCGCTGCTGCTCGGCGCGGGCGCGCTCGCGGCCGGCACCGGCGTGTTGTGGGCCCTGAGCGCCGACGCCTCCGAGAACGTGTACGCGGCGGACACCGTGGCGGACGCGGAGGCCCGGCAGGGCCCGAACAACGCGCTCGCGGGCGCCACGGTCGCGGCGGGCGCGGCCGCCGTCGCGACGGGCGCGGCCGCGTTCGTCTTCGCGCGGTGGTGACGTGTACGGCACCCTCGCGATCGGGCGGACCGTCGAGCGCTACCGGGTCGAGGAGCTGCTCGGAGAAGGCGGCACGGCGGTCGTCTACCGCGTGCGGCACGTGCACCTGGGCACCGACCACGCGCTGAAGGTGATGACGCTCGGCGGCGCCCAGGCGGGCCCGCGGCTCCTGCTCGAGGGGCGGGTCCAGGCGGGGCTGCGCCACCCGAACGTCGTCGCCGTCACCGACGTGCTGGAGCTCGACGGCGGCTTCGGCCTCCTGATGGAGTACGTGCCGCCGCCTTCGCTCGCGCGCTGGCTCCAGGACGACGGCGCCCCGCGGGTCGAGGTGGCGGAGGCGCTCTTCCGCGGCATCGTCGACGGGGTGCGGCACGCGCACGCGCACGGCCTCGTGCACCGCGATCTCAAGCCCGCCAACGTGCTCCTGGCCCGCGGCGACGCCGGCTTCGTGCCCAAGGTGTCCGACTTCGGGCTCGCGCGGCTCCTCGACGAGGAGGGGCACCGCCACACGCGCAGCGGCCTGGCCATGGGCACGCCCCAGTACATGGCGCCCGAGCAGTACCGCGACGCGAAGTCCGTCGACCGGCGGGCCGACCTCTTCTCGCTCGGCTGCATCCTGCACGAGCTCCTGACGGGGGTCCCCGCGTTCGCGTGGACCGACCTGATCGGCGTCTACGAGGCGATGGTCGGCGAGCGCGCTGCGCCGCTCCCCGACGAGGTCCCGGCCCGGCTGCGCGCCGCGGTCCGCGGGTGCCTCGTCCCCGACCGCGACGCGCGCATCCCGGATTGCGGCACGCTCCTCGCCGTGCTCGACGGGGGCGCGCGCGGGCCCACCCTCGTGCCGGGCCACCGGCCCCTCGACGACGGGCCCGGACCGGCCGCCACGCCCGATCCCCGCGCCGCGCGCACGCTCGACCTCGCCGGGGACACCCACACGCTCCTCCCGGCGCCCGACCGGCCCCTCCCGCTGGTGGTGGAGGCGGGGGACACGCTGCTCCCGGACGACGGGGTCGGCGAGCGGGACGCGGGCGCGGCGCCGGTGGTGGCCGGGCCAGCCGTGGCGGCGCCGTCGACCGTGGCGGCACCACCCGCGGACGACGCCCCGGCCGCTGCGTCCCGCTCCCGGGCGGCCCTCCTCGTCGGCGTCGGCGCGCTCCTCGTGCTCGGGATCGCCGTCGCGACGTGGCCTGCGGGCACCGGGGGCGCCCCGCCCGCGGGAAGCGGCGCGCCCGCCACGACCGACGCGCCCGCCTCGACCGACACGCCCGCCGATCCGGCCACGGGCTCGCCGGGCGCCCTGCCCTCGACCGCGACGCCGTCGACGACGTCCGCGGGCGCCGCCGCCGACGC
>CAYWGD010000272.1:0-2384 GCA_964457335.1 uncultured Enterobacteriaceae bacterium
AAGCGCACGCTGGCGCAGGTCGAAGCGGCGCTCGCGACCGGCAAGCGCGACCTCGCCGGACGCACGGCTCCACCCGACGGGCTCTACCTCGTCGAGGTGAAGTACCCGGAGGCGGCCCTCCGGACGGGCGCGGTGGACGACGAGGGCCCCCGGTCGTCGGAGGCCCCCGACGAGGAGGACTAGTCCTCCTCCTCCATCTCGCCGCCCTCGCCGCCGATCTCCTCTTCCTCGTCCTCGTCGAGGTCGGCCTCGTCGATGTCGACGTCCTCCTCGGCCTCCTCCTCGTCCTCGAAGCTCTCCTCGAGGCGGAGGCCGCCCTTGGCCGCGGCGCCCTTGCCCTTGAAGCGGGCGAGGATGGCCTCACGGGGATCGGGGTTCGGGTTCTCGCGCTGGTCGGCCCCGCACTTCGGGCACAGCGGCTCCGGGCGGTTGAGGTCGTAGAACTTCAACCCGCACTGGAAGCACTGGTACCGCTTGCCGAGCTTGCTCTTGTCCTGCATAGGCTTTCCCCGACGGAGGCCGCCTCTTTACTTGCCCGCAAAGGGCCGTCAACCCTGCGGCCACCGGGAGCGTGGGATATCCTCGGCGCGTTCCGACGGAGCTCCAGAATGCCTCGCGCCCGCGTATTGTCCTGCCTCTTCCTCATCGCATGCACGGGCGGCAGCGCGGAATCGGAGCCCACCCAGGACGTGAAGGTCGACCGGAACCTCAAGGAGGATCCGGTCGAGTCCGTGCTCCCGCGATCCTGCTTCACGGACGGGCGTCTCCACGTCGTCTGGGAGGACGACCGGACGGGCACGCCCGGCATCTGGTTCAACGCCAGCGGGGACTCGGGCGCCACCTGGATGACCGGCGACATCCAGCTGAACGTCGGCGAGGCCGCGGCGCGGGCCCCGGACATCGCGTGCGCGGGCGAGACCGTCTACGTCGTCTGGGAGGACGAGCGCGACGGGGAGCTGCGCTACCGCAACGTCTACGCGAACGTGTCGACCGACGGCGGGCGCACCTGGCTCGAGGAGGACCTGCGCCTCGACGGCGACCTCGAAGGCGAGGCGATGAGCCTCGGGCCGCGCGTCGTCGCGACGGGCTCCAGCGCCTACGTCGCGTGGTTCGACAACCGCGACGGGGCCTACGACATCTACGTGCAGGCGACGGACGACCGCGGCGAGACCTGGCTCGATTCGCCCACCCGGGTCGACACCGACGACGCCGGAGAGGCCTACAGCGCGTGGCCGCGCCTCGCCGCGAACGAGGACGGGCGCGTCGTCGTGGCGTGGGAGGACAGCCGCGGCGGGGGCTCAGACATCTACGCGAACGTCTCGACCGACGGCGGCGCGAGCTTCGCCGACGACGACGCGCGCCTCGACGGCGGGGACGACAGCGGCGCGAGCAACAGCTTCCTGCCGTCGCTCACGATGGCCGACGGCCGGGTGTACGCGGTCTGGCACGACGAGCGGAACGGCGAGAAGCGCGACGTCTTCCTGAACGTGTCCGACGACGGCGGCGACTCCTGGCTCGACGAGCCGCGCCGCGTGGACAGCGACGCCGCCGGGCAGAGCGACGCGATCAACCCCGTGGTCGCGGCCGTGGGCGACCGCGTCCACGTCGCCTGGCAGGACGATCGCTCCGGCGGCTACGACGTGTACCACCGCTTCTCGCGCGACGGCGGCGAGTCCTGGGGTGGGGACGAGGTGCGCATGGACAGCGACGCCGGCGGGGAGTCGCAGAGCTACGACCCCGTGCTGATCGTGAAGGACGAGACCGTGCTCGTCGGCTGGGAAGACCGCCGGGCCGACGCCGAGAACGTCGGCTTCAACGACCTGTTCTACCGCTACTCCCAGGACGGCGGGCAGAGCTGGAGCGGCGAGGACCTGCGCATCAACTCCATCGCGCCGGGCACGGCCTACGCCGTGGATCTCTCCCTCGCCCTGGCCGGCGACGCCTTCATCGCCGTGTGGGCCGACGGGCGCTTCGGCACGAGCGACATCTTCGCGGCCAACCGCACGCTCGGCGAGGAGAGCGTGTACGTCCCGCCCGCGGAGCCGGAAGAGGACGGCGGGTAGCGGGTGATCGTCGCGCTCCTCCTGCTCGGGCTCGCCGCCTGCGAACCACCCGCGGCGGACCCGCGCGAAGGCCTCCGCGCGTCCTTCGCGAACGCCCCCGCCGGCCCGACGCCTGCTCGAGCCGAGGTGATCGAGCGCGTGCTGCTGGGGCAGCTCCCCGCGGCCTGCGCGGGGGCGCGCGCGCGGCTCCGCGCGGCCGACGAGGACGAGGACTGGCGCCTCGTGCTGCTCGTCTCCGCCCGGCTCGGGGCGCGCCCGCCGG
Organism: uncultured Enterobacteriaceae bacterium; assembly: GCA_964457335.1. Lineage (GTDB taxonomy): Bacteria > Myxococcota_A > UBA796 > UBA796 > SXON01 > CAJBVW01. The sequence continues at coordinate 2,326 of CAYWGD010000272.1, forward strand.
CGCAGGGGGGCTGCCTCGCGCCCGCGGACGGCACGGCGCTCGCGACCTGGGCGGCCGGG
>CAYWGD010000273.1:0-2137 GCA_964457335.1 uncultured Enterobacteriaceae bacterium
TGGCGGCCATCCAGGCGGGGTCATCCCGGATGATCGGCCCTCGGTGACCGCGTGGTCGCCGCCCCCACCGGCCCCGTCGGGCTCCGCCGGGAATCCGCCGACCCGACGCCCGCCGCCAGGCACCGGGCGGGCACCAGGCGCCCCCACGGCCCCGTCGCGCTCCGTTGGCCGCGTCGCCCCCCGGCCCCGCGCCCGCCGCTGCCCTCCCGGCTTCAGGCCTCGGCCGCCAACTCTTGGAGCAGCGCGTGGAGACCGGGCTCGTCCAGCGCCGGACGGGCGGCGAGCGCGCACGCCACGAGGGTCCCGGCGGTGGTGCGGAGCCGCTCGGAGCGGGCGTGCTGCCCGCCGAGGCGCGCGGCCCGCGCACGGGCGGCGAGCCCGAGCCCGAGCGCGAGGCACCGCTCGGCGTCCAGCCCGTCCGCCGTGGTGAGGAGGGCGACGAGCACGTCGGGCGGCAGCTGCTCTGCCACGTCGAGGTCCAGGCCGACGAGGCCCGCGCACGCCGCCTCGACCTCCTCCCCCGGCACCTCCCGCCCGAGGAGGCGGGCCACGAGCTGGGCGAAGGCGCGCACCTGGCGCAGGAGGAAGTCGTCGCGGAGCACCGTTCGTCGCCCGGGGGTTCCCCACCGTAGGCACCGCGCACCCGCACGGCGAGCGGCCGCGAATGGCGACCGCGCGACCGGCGAGCCCGAGGTTCGACCGCCCCGCGCGCCCGCACGACGCCGCTCGCCTCGCACGCGCCGGCGCGCCCGCGCCGCCCGCCACGCGGATATTGACGGCGCGCCGTACGCACCGCAGGATCCCGCCGCGTGTCTCCCCTCCGCGTAGCCGCCCTGATCGTCGCCCTCGCCGTGTGCGCGGTCGAGGCGACCCTGCTGGCCGGGCAGGCGGGCCCGGGCGTGGTCGTCGCGCCGCCGGCCACCCGCGTGACCGCGCCCGCGGCCACGCCCGCTCCGGAGGCCACCGACGCGATCGAGCCCTCGTTCCTGGCGCACATGACCGCCGACGACGTGGCCCGCGGCGTCTACGCCCTGGCCGCCGCCGAGGGTCCCGTCGCGCTGACCACCGACCAGCGCGCGCGCATCCGCCCGCTCCTGGAGGAGGGGGCCGCGCTCCGCGCGCGTCTCGGCGAACTGCGGACCGAGCGGCGGCGCGCCCGCGAGGCCTGGCTCGTGACGGGGACGCAGTTGGCGGACGTGGACGGCGCCTCGAGCGCCGCGCGGGCCGCGCAGTGAGCCGGGTCGCCGACGTCGCCCTGGTCGGCCTCCTCGCCGTCGCGCTCGTGCAGGCCGTGCTGCTGGGGCGGGATCGCGGCGAGGCCCGTGCCTACGTGCCGCTCCTCGGCGCGCAGGATCCGCCCGGGGCGCTGCAGGGTGAGGGCGCCGCCGCGCGCGCGCTCGCCGCGAAGGCCGCCGCGGTCGGGGAGTTCGTCACGATCGAGGACCTCGCGCGCGGCGTCCTGGCCCTCCGCGAGGGCACGCTCCCCGGCGCCGCCCCGCTCACGGAAGCGGAGGCCGCGCGCGTCGACGTCATCGTCCGGCAGGCGGCCGCGGACCGCCTCGAGCTCCTGCGCGTCGAGGGCGAGATCGCCGCCGTCGAGGCCGAGATGCAGGCGAAGGCCCGCGCCGCCGCCGCCACGCTGACACCCGAGCAGCGCGCGTGGATCGTGGCCCAGCGCGACGCCGTGAGCGTCGGGCAGGTGGAGCAGGCCTACTGGGACGAGCTCCTGGCCGCGAGCCCCGCCGCTCCGGACGACGACGCTCCGCCCGGCACCGCACCCGCCACCGCTCCGGCTTCGCCCGCGCCCGCCCCGGGGGGCCGGTGAACCTTGTCCGCGGCGCCGCCCTCGCGGGGGCCGTCCTCTTGAACGTGGCGCTGGCGCGCCCGTCCCCGGCGCCCGCCGTGGTGTGGGTGCACCCTGTCGCCCCGCCGCTCACGCACATCCCGGAGATGGGCGAGGCTGTGCTCTCCGCGGACGCCGCAGACGCCGCGGACGCCGCCCCGACCACCGCCGCGCCACCGACCACCGCCGCCGCCCCGACCACCGCCACCGCGCCGACCACGGCCGCGGCACCGACCACCACCCCACCGCCCGCCGGCCCCCCCGGCCCCGGCGGACCCGGCGCGGCCGGCCCCC
>CAYWGD010000274.1:0-2118 GCA_964457335.1 uncultured Enterobacteriaceae bacterium
GGGGGCCCCCGCGCCCGGGGGGCGTTGCGGGGGGCGGGAGCCCCCTGCCCCGAGAAGAAGCCCCCTCAGAACCGACGGTGCCGCTCGACGGGGATGGCCGTCCGGACGCGCCGCACGCGCTCGAGGTCGATCTCGGCGAGGCAGAAGCCCTCGCCGTCGCCGCACTCCGCGACGACCGTGCCCCAGGGGTCGGCGATGAGCGAGTGGCCGTAGGAGTGGCGCAGGCCCTGGTCGTCGTGGCGGCCCTCCTGCGCGGGCGCGAGGACCCAGGCCTGGCACTCGATGGCGCGCGCGCGGAGCAGCGGGTGCCAGTGGTCCTTGCCCGTCTGGAGCGTGAACGCGCTCGGGACGGTGAGGAGCTCGGCGCCGGCGTCCACGAGCTTGCGGTAGAGCTCGGGGAAGCGCAGGTCGTAGCAGATGGAGAGCCCGATCACGCCGAGCGGGGTGGGCACGGCGACAACGTCGTCACCGGCGGCGATGTGCGCGCTCTCGCGGAACGACGGGCCGCCGGGCAGGTCGATGTCGAAGAGGTGCAGCTTGCGGTAGCGCGCGAGCAGGGCGCCGGTGGGGCCGAAGAGCAGCGAGGTGTTGTAGCAGTGGCCCTCGAGGCCGGGCGCGTCGCAGCGCTCCGCGACGGAGCCCACCAGCAGGTGCACGCGCAACAGGCGCGCGAGCTTCGCGAGGCGCTGGTGCGTGCGCCCGTCGAGCGGCTCGGCGACGGCGACCTTCTGCGCCGCGGGTCCCAGGAACGTGGAGTTCTCGGGCGTGGCGATGAGCGCCGCCCCCGTGCCCGCCGCGCGCTCGGCGAGCGCCTCGAGGCGGTCGAGGTTGTGGGGGATGTCCGCCCCCGACCGGAGCTGAAGGCACGCGGCGACGTACATGGGGCCATTCCTGCTATCCTGAGCGGTGCACGAGGGCCGTCATGTCGCCTAGGTGGATCGCAGTGCTCCTTTTCGCCGTCGGTTGCGGCGACAACAAGGTCGGTGTCTACAACACGCCGCCGGTGGTGAGCATCAAGCTGCCCGTCGACGGGGCGGAGGTGAACGAGGGCGAGACCGTCACCTTCGAGGGCCGCGTCGACGACGGCCAGACGGACCCGGACAAGCTCGAGATCACCTGGGCGAGCGACATCGACGGCGTGTGGGAGAACGCGCTCCCGCCGGACACCTCGGGCGTGATCCTCTACCCGAAGTCCAACCTGTCGGTCGGCAACCACACGATCTCGCTCGCGGCGACCGACGAGATGGGCGAGCGCGCGTCGTTCAGCATCACGCTGACCGTGCTCGACGTGCCGGACGCGCCTTCGATCAACGTCGTGCACCCCGCCAACGGCGAGTCCGGCGAGGAGAACGCGCCCTTCAACTTCGTCGTGCAGGTGAGCGACGAGCAGGACGCCGCCGAGGCCCTGACCGTCACGTTCGAGAGCGACGTGGACGGCGTGTTCTGCAGCCCCACGCCCGACTCCATCGGCGTGGCCGAGTGCGACCAGGCCCTGTCCGCGGGCGACCACCGCCTCACGTTCGCCGTCACCGACTCCAGCGGGCTGCGCGCCGCCGAGGAGTGGTACTTCACCGTCGTCTCCGCGCGCGCCATCGACAACGACGGCGACGGCTACACCGAGGACCAGGGTGACTGCGACGACGGCGACGGCTCCGTGAACCCGGTCGCGTCCGAGTACTACAACGGTCGCGACGACGACTGCGACGGCTTCACCGACGACGGCACCATCGGGTACGACGACGACGCCGACGGGCAGGCCGAGATCGACGGCGACTGCGACGACACCCGGCCCGACACCTTCCTCGGCTCCACGGAGACCTGCGACGGCTTCGACAACGACTGCGACAGCATCGTGGACGAGGACACCGAGTGCTACGACGACGACGGAGACGGCCTCTCCGAGAACGCCGGCGACTGCAACGACGCCTCGGCCGTGAGCTACCCGGGCGCCCCCGAGCTCGAGGACGGCAGCGACAACGACTGCGACAGCATCGTCGACGAGGGCACCAACGCCTACGACGACGACGGCGACGGCTACACCGAGAACGCCGGCGACTGCAACGACGCGGTGTCCTCGATCAGCCCCGGCGGCACGGAGACGTGCAACGGGTATGACGA
>CAYWGD010000275.1:0-2103 GCA_964457335.1 uncultured Enterobacteriaceae bacterium
GACAATTGACACCTACGGCGGAGCCGTAGGTGTCAATTGTCAATTCCTGACACCCCGCTCGGAGAGACCGTGGGCCCCCGGCGGTCGGCCGCCTCGCGGGCGGCCGACCGAGGCCCTTCGGGCCGAGCCCGGAGGAGCCCGACCCCGGACCGGCGCCCGGCAGGGCGGCCGGGCCGGGGTCGCGCCCGTTCAGATCTGGCGCAGCCCCGGCGCCTCGCGCCCCATCGCGCGCACGTACTCGTCGTAGGTGCCGGGGTACACGGTGGGGCCCTTGGGGCCGAGCTCGACTACGCGCGTCGCCAGCGCGCGGAGGAAGGCGCGGTCGTGGGAGACGAACACGAGCGTGCCGTCCCAGTCGGAGAGCGCCTTCACCAGCGCCTTCTTGGTGCCGAGGTCGAGGTGGTTGGTGGGCTCGTCGAGCACGAGCAGGTTCGGCGCCTCGAACAACATCTTGGCGAGCGCGAGCCGGGCCTTCTCGCCGCCGGAGAGCACGACGATGGGCTTCTCCACGTCGTCACCGGAGAAGCCGAACGCGCCCGCGAGCTGGCGGAGGACGGCCTGCCCGGCGCGCGGGAAGCTGGCCTCGAGCTCCTCGAGCACGGTGCGGTCGCCGGAGAGCTGCTCCATCTGGTGCTGCGCGAAGTAGCCGAGGGACACCGACGCGCCGATGGTGACGTCGCCGCCGTCCGGGTTCAGCGCGCCGGCCATCATCTTGAGCAGCGTCGTCTTGCCGGCGCCGTTCTCGCCCATGATGGCCCAGCGCTCCCCGCGGCGGACGAGGAGGTCGACGTTGTTGTGCACGGCGCGGCTGCCGTAGCGCTTGGTGACGCGCTTGAGGGTGATGACGTCGTTGCCGCTCCGCTCGGGCTTTCGGAAGTCGAAGGAGCGCTCGACGAGCCGGCGCGGCGGCTCGACGCGCTCGATCTTCTCGAGCTTCTTGGCGCGGCTCTGCACCTGGCTGGCCTTGGACGGCTGCTTCTTGAAGCGCTCGATGAAGCGGAGCTCCTTCTCGAGCATGGCCTGCTGCTTCTCGTACTCGGCCTCGCGCTGGGCGGCGTCGAGCGCGCGGGCCTTCTCGTAGGCGTCGTAGTCGCCTGTGTAGGTGCGGATGCGGCCGCCGTCGATCTCGATGATCTTCCTCACGACGCGGTTCATCACGTCGCGGTCGTGGCAGGTCATCAGCACGGCGCCGGGGTACTCGCGGAGCCACTGCTCGAGCCAGACGATCGACTCGATGTCGAGGTAGTTCGTGGGCTCGTCGAGCAGCAGCAGCTCGGGGCGCGCGAGCAGGAGGCGGGCCAGCTGCACGCGCATGCGCCAGCCGCCGGAGAGCGCGCCGACCTTGCCGTCCATCTGCTCCTGCATGAAGCCGAGGCCGGCGAGGATGGCGCGGGCGCGCGCGTCGAGGTCGTAGCCGCCGCCTTCCTGGAAGCGGGCCTGGACCTCGCCGTACCGCTCGAGGATGCGGTCGTAGTCGGGGTCGTCGACGTCGCCGAGCTTCGCTTCGAGGGCGGCGAGCTCCTCGCCGAGGCTCGCGACCTCGCCGGCGCCGGCCACGGTCTCCGCGAGCACGCTCGCGTCGCGCCAGTCGGCGAAGTCCTGGCGGAACCAGCCGATCGTGAGCCGCTTGGGACGCTCGACGGCGCCCTCGTCGGGGCGCTCCTCGCCGAGGATCAGGCGGAAGATGGTGGTCTTGCCGGCGCCGTTCGGGCCGACGAGGCCGACCTTCTCGCCGGGGTTGACCTTCAGCGAGGCGTCCAGGAACAGGACCTGGCTGCCGTGTTGCATGGTGACGTTGACGAGCTCGACCAAGGCTGCCTCGCGGGGCGACGCGGGTAACCCGCGGGCGGGCCGCCGGGGATCGGGGCGGCCGCCATACATGGGGCGGCCGCCCGTCCTGCAGGCTTAGCGGAGGCGCAGTCCGTGGTTGAAGGCGAGGCCGCCGGCCTTGACGTTGCTCCGGACCTTGAGGCCGTGGTTGAGCGAGAGGCCGTCGAGGCCGGCCTTCACGCTGGTGCGGACCTTGAGGCCGTGGTTGGTGGCGAGGCCGCCCGCCTTGACGTGGGTGCGGACCTTGAGGCCGTGGTTGAGCGAGAGGCCGCC
>CAYWGD010000276.1:0-1979 GCA_964457335.1 uncultured Enterobacteriaceae bacterium
TCCGCGCTGCGGCGGCCTGGGTGCGTCGGGGGGGCGTCGGTGGTTCCGGTGCCCGAGAGCGTCGCGTCGGCCGGCCCGCCCGGTGTTGGCCGGTGTTGGCCGCCCCCCGCCCGTTCTCGCGCGGCGCCGCACTACGGTGCCTCCCGACCGCGGTCGTGTCCGCGGTCGAGGAGAACATCGATGGAAACTTCCTTCCTGCGGCTCTCGCCGCTCGTGATCGAGGGGATCGGGGAGACCTGGGCCGCGCGGCTCGCCGCCGCGGGGATCACGACGATCGCCGACCTGCTCCGGGCGGGCCCCGAGGGGCTGCGCCACCACGTCCCGGGCCTGCGCCTCGCGTCCGCGCGCGCCTGGGTCGAGGCGGCGCAGCTCTTCCAGGTCGAGGGGGTCGACCCCGACATCGCCGAGGCGCTCGTCCGCGGCGGCACGGGCTCGGTGCGCGAGCTGGCCGACGCCTCGCTGCGGACCGTCGAGCGCGCGCTGAAGACCGCGCACGCGGAGCGCCGCCTCCGCGAGGTCCCGTCCATCTACGCGATGGCGACGCTGCAGGTCGGGGCCGCCCGGCTCGTCGACACGGGCATGATCGCGGGCCGGGTGCTCGACGCCGCGACGGGCGCCGGGATGGAGGGCGTCGAGGTGCGGGCGGGGCGGCAGGTCGCGACCACCGACGCGGAAGGCGCCTTCCACCTCATAAGCGTGCGCGACGGGGCGCAGACGCTCGTCGGCACGCTCGACGGCTGGACCGTGTTCGACGCCCCCATCGACGTGCGCGCCGCGCGGCTCGGGCCCGCGCTGGCGATCCGCGCGACGCGCCCGGACCCGTCCCGCTACACGCCCCGCCGCGAGATCGACGGGGCCTACGTCGTGCCCACCGCCGGCTCGCGGCTCCGCATCGTCACGCGTCCCCTCGAGGACGTGCCCGACGGCGCGCACCTCGTGGTGCAGGAGATCGGCCGGACGGGCCGCGCGCGCCTGATCAACCTCTACCGCACGCGCGTCGGGCCGATGGTGCTCGTCGACCGCGTGTACGCCGAGGCCGCGCAGCTCCCCGCGGGGACCCGCGTGAAGTCGGTCGTGCGGTGGAGCGAGGGCGCCCTCCGCCCGACGGAGCTGAGCTCGCTCGACGTGGCGTTGCGGAAGTTCGCGCGGGCCGTCCCGGTCGGGCACCGCGCGGCCGTGGCCGCCCGAGCCGCCGCGGGGGACGAGGCGGCGCCGAAGGTGTGGCTCTGGACCTGCGAGGACGACGCCTGCGACGAGTGCGAGAGCAAGCAGGGCCACCACGTCCAGCAAGAAGCGCCCACGAGCCACGACGGCTGCCGCTGCTCGATCCGGGAGGTGGACTTCGGCTGCGAGACGGACGTGGAGAACGTCCAGTTCGACGAGAGCGAGCACAGCATCCTGAGCGTCCACGAGGTCGAGAACTGCGACTCCGACAGCCCGCTCCCGGTGCACCACAGCGCCGACCCCGACCCCGACGAGGAGTGGGACGACCGCCTGAAGGAGGCCGCCGAGCAGGCCGGCTGGACCCCGCCGGTCGCGGGCGAGCTCGACGCCGACTTCGAGGTCCCCGCCGGGAAGGAGGCGGAGTACTCGATCGGCGCGAAGCGTGTCACCCAGCGGATCAGCGGCGCGCTCGTGCTGGAGTGCGTCGCGGACGGCGAGCACATCCGCGTCGTCCTCGACGAGCTCCACGGGACCTACGTCGCCACGACCGAGCTGCTGATCGAGAACTACGCCCTGGAGGACTGCAAGATCCAGGCGGACCCGCCCCCGCTGCCGTGAGGATCAGCCGAACACCGCCGCGAGCGCCCACACCACCGCCCCGAGGGCGAAGCCGCCGTGCAGCGCAGCCTCCGCGAGCGCGACGCGGGCGAGGCGGGCCTCGTTCCGGACGACCGCGCGGATACGACGCTCGGCGTCCGGGGCGAGCGGGATGGGGTCGATCATGACAGGCCTTCCTCTACCGCGCGGCGGGCGCG
>CAYWGD010000277.1:0-1938 GCA_964457335.1 uncultured Enterobacteriaceae bacterium
GAGCCCCGGCCCCGCGAGCCCCGGCCCCGCGAGCCCCGGCCCCGCGAGCCCCGGCGCGACGCGACGCCTCGACGACGTGCTCCGCCGCTGGCCCCAACCCGTCGCGCTGCTCGCCGCCGCGCTGCTGGTGGGCGAGGCCGCCGCGCTCTCCCCGGCGCTGCCGATGCCCACGGTTTCGCTCGCGCCCTCCGACACGGCCCGCGCGCTCGCCACGAGCCCCGATCCCGTGCTGCTGCTGCCCCTCGGCGGCGGCCCCCTGCGCGGCGACCGCCTCGACCTCGTCGACCAGGTCACCCACGGCCGGCCCATGTCCGGCGGCACGCGCTACCCCTTCGACATCACCGCCCCGCGCGGGCTCGACCGCGGCTGGCGCGAGAACCCCACCCTGCGCGCCCTCGGCGCCTGCGAGGGGCACCCCGCCGCCTCCGCCGGCCCCGTCGACCCAGCCGTCGACCCAGCCGTCGACGGCCTCGCCCACGTCGGCATCCGCGAGGTGTGGCTCGACACGCGCTACCTCGCCGGGTCCACCGGCGCGGCCTACCGCGCCTGCGTCGAAGCCGCCCTGGAGGGCTGGGTCGTCGACACGCCGCCGGGCTTCGTGCGGCTGCGGGCGCCCGGGGCCACCGCGGGCTGACGGAGAGGGAGTTGGGCGTGCCCCCGGCCGAAGACGGCCGGGGTCGGTCCCCTGCGGGCTCGCCCTTCGGGCTCGGTCCCGGCCAGAGGCCGGGACCGGCCGGCCGGAGGCCGGCCGCCGCTCCGGGGACCTCACGCGGCGCGGCGTTGGGGCCCCTCGCCTACCGGGCGAGCGGGGTCCCGGGCGTGGCCATCTCCCACGCTACGTCACGCGTGACGTAGCTCCCCAGATGAGCGTCGATCTCCCTCGCTACGTCACGCCACGCGTGACGTAGCTCCCCAGATGGGCGGCCATCTCCCGAGCTACGTCACGCCACGCGTGACGTAGCTCCCCAGATGGGCGGCCATCTCCCGAGCTACGTCACGCCCGCCTACGGCGCCGCCTCGTGCTCCGCCGCCGCCGCGAACACCCCCAGGCGTCGCATCGTCGCGATCCACGGACGACCCGACGCCATCCAGCCCGCGCCGTAGCTCGGGTAGCGGGTGGCATCGTAGGGCGGGCGCGCACGGGGTGGCAGGATGGCGCTGTAGTAGCCCCGCACGGCCGCCTCCTCGTGGGGGGCCGGGTCGATGACGTAGTCGATGCGCCACTGGCGGCGGTCGCGCCCGCCGAAGCTCGCGTGGGCCACCCGCTCGTCCATCACGATCACGTCGCCGGGCCGGGTCGCCACGATCTCCTCCCCCGCGGCGTCCCCACGCAGGTGGGAGCCCGGCCGCACCCGGAGGGCGCCGGAGCCCGCGTCGAGCGGCTCGAGGTAGGCGAGGAAGCCCACGCTCACGGGCGGACCCTCTGCGTCGACGTGCCAGCCGGTCTCGCCGGCGTAGGCGACGGCCTTGGCCCGGACGGGCAGCACGTCGCGCCCCAGGAGCGCCGCGGCGACCGGCGCGAAGCGGTCGACGAGCGCGACGCTCGCGGGGGTCTCCTCGCCGAGCATGGGGCAGTACGCCCCCGACTGCCCGGCGACGAAGTCCGACGACGCCGACGCGCCCTTCCCCAGCGCGCGATCGACCTCCGCGGAGAGCGCCGTGGGCTCGAACGCCCCGCGCAACACGAGCACGCCGCGCGTGGCGAAGGTGGTCCGGTCGTCGGGGCCGAGCATCGGGGGCAAGTATCCGAGCGTGACGCCGCGCGAGGGGGCCGGACGGCGACGCGGGCGCACGGACGCCCCGGGCCGGAGGCCGCGCGATCGTCCTCGGCCCGCGTCGGTCGGCGCCGGCGCACGGCGCCGACCGAGGGCCTCCGGCCCGAGCCGGGAGATGCTCGGTTGCGCGTCAAGGGGAAGCTCCACAATTCTCGGCCGGCGT
>CAYWGD010000278.1:0-1864 GCA_964457335.1 uncultured Enterobacteriaceae bacterium
TCGTGCCGGCGACGCCGGGGGCGTAGGGCGTCTTCCTCTTGGGGCGGGGGGGCCCGAGCCTGTGAAGGGACCCGCCGGGGCCCCGGGACGTGGTTCTTGGGCCGCCGCGAGACGGCGACGGCACGGGCGGGGGGATTTCTTCACAGGCTCAACGCCCCCCCACGTAGCGATGGAGACCGTCGGTACGCGATAGCAGTGCGCTCCTCCGGAGCGTCGCATGCTGCTGTTGTCCGTCGGCGGGCTCGCCCACGCCGCCGATCCCGATCTCGCGGGGGTCCACCTCGCGCTCGGAGCCGGGCTCACCACCAGCGTGGGCACGACCAACCCGCCCACGAGCCCCGCGGAGGTGGGCATCCGGCTCCACGTGGGGCCCCGCTGGATCCTGGAGCTCGGGGCCGCCGGTGGCATCACCCGCGACGACGACCTGCGCGCGAGCTACGCGCGCTCCGGCGAGGACACCGTCGTCACGCGTCACGACGAGACGGACCTCTCCGGCTGGTCCGCGGCCGCCGGGCTGCGCGCCCGCTTCCGCGTCGACCCGAAGGGACCGGTCGGGCTCTACGTGGGGCTCGGCGGCAGCTACGTGGTGGACGCTTCGAGCGGGCCGCTGCTCGAGGAGGTGGAGGACCCCGACACGGAGGAGGCCACCGTCGAGGAGATCGGCCGGCAGGAGGTGACGGGCAACGGCGTCGCCATCGACGCCTCGTTGGCCGCGGTGCACTGGGTGACCGACCGCGTCGCGCTGAGCGGCACGCTGACGGTGCCGTTCGCCGCGTGGGAGTCGTCGACCACGCGCGACATCGACACGACGGGGAGCCAGGAGTACGAGTCCGACGTGGTCACGTCGTCCCGCGCCATCTACGGCTTCTACCCGCAGGTCGGCGTGTACGTGCACGTCCGGCTCTGACGCGGGGCGCGGAGCGACGTCCGGGCCTCACGCGCTCGCAAGGGGCGCGAGATCCAGCCGGGCGCGGTCCCCGAGCGCGGCGCGGTGCCCCATGCGGAGCGCGACGATCCGCTCCAGCGCGTCGTCGACGTCCGGCGCGGCGCGCAGGCGGCGCACCGAGCGGTCGGAGAGCGAGAGCGCCCGCGCCACCGCGTCGAGGGGGACGGTCGGGAGCGCCAGCCGGGCCGCGGCCGCGCGCGCCCGCGCGGCGAGGTCGGAGCCGTCGAGGGCCGGGAGCCCCACCGCGCCGGCCGCGGCGTCGGCGAGGAGCTCGACGCGGACGCACGGCTCCAGCGCGTCGATCCCCAGGAGGCGGATCAGCGGCCCGCGCCGCACGCGGGGCAGGTGCGCGCGGATGCGCGCGACGAAGCTGCTCGGCGCCTCGCGCAGGCCGAGCAGCGCCGGGAGGCTCGACGCCTCGTGGAGGGGGTCGTTCCCGACGCCGTGCTTCTCCGTGTTGCGGAGCACGTAGTGGAACGCCTCGTCGACGTGCCGCTGGTCGATCATGGGCTTCAGGAACGTGGGCCCGAAGCCCGCGGGTACGGGGAGCGCCTGGGTGAGCGCGGCGCCGAGCGCCTGCGCGAAGCGCCCCGCGGCCTCGCGGTCACACAGCGCGGTGGCGTGGAGGTGGTCCCCGGAGGCGCGGAACGCGCACAGGCCGTAGCGCTCGCCGATGCGGTGCGTGATCGTGGCGAGGGTGCGCTGCGACGCCGTGTCCGGCACGAGGATCCGGGAGTCGCGCGCCCGGAAGACGAGGTGGAAGCCGATCGGTTGCATGGCGACCGAACGGTGTGCACGGATGCTCCGTCGGGAAGGGGCGGCGTACGGTTCGTGCTTCTTCAGCGTGCGGGGGGCGCCCGGCGGTCACCGACGGGGGACGTGTTCGCCACGTGGCGCCTCCATGACCGCCGGGCGGTC
>CAYWGD010000279.1:0-1859 GCA_964457335.1 uncultured Enterobacteriaceae bacterium
TCGGCTACCTCAACGAGACCGCCGCCGCCGACCGCCTCCGCGCGGCCTGCGTCACAGCGTTGAAGTCCGGATTGCACACGCTCGACATGGGCGGGCGCGCGCACACGTCCGAGGTGCACGCGGCGGTCAAGGCGGCGTTGCAGCAGCCGGCGGCGTAGGGCGGTCGGGGCGCGACCCCAGCGCGCCGGTCAGTCGTCGAACTTCGCCCAGTCGTCGTCGTTCCCCGTCTGCTGCGGCGGCGTGGACGCGGCGGGCTGGACGCTCGGAAAGGCGTCGAAGTTGGCCCAGTCGTCGTCGTCGAACGCGCTCGGGGCCTTCTGGGCGTCGGCGCTCTGGAAGTCGGCCCAGTCGTCCTCGTCGTCGAACGGATCCTGGACGTTCTCCTGGGCGTTCGGCGCGGCCTCCACCAAAGGCCCGATCTCCTGCTCCAGGAGCATCTTCTCGATCAGGAGCCCCATCCCATCGTTCGGCAGGGCGTTGGCTTGGAGGCGGTCGAAGATCGCCGCGAGCGCCGCCCTCGCGTTGGTCGCCGCCTCGGTGCCGGGCGCGCCCTTGACCACACCCTTGAGCCGCGCGACCTCCTCGGGGGAGGTGGCCGCGCCGGCGTTCCGGTAGACCTCGTCGTACTTGTCGATCGCGGGCTGGAAGTTGGCGCTGGGCGCGGCGGCGAAGCTCGCCTGGTGGGTCCTGAGCTTCTGCCCCCCGGTGCCGTCGGGCTCGGTGTCGAAGCTCCAGTCGGCCCGGCCGTAGATCTGCTCGCCGCCGGCCTCCTTCCCCTTGACCACCACCTCCGCGCGGAAGTCGTACTGCTGCGTCGAGGCGGGTTGGTCCTTGAGCTTCGCCGGGGTGACGTCCGCGCCCGCCTTGCGGCCGTTCTGGTTGTCGCCTCCCCCGAGCTCGGCGTAGGACTTCATGGGGGAGCCCAGCTCGGCGTGCGGATCCTCGGCCTTGCTCGCGTCCACGTAGGCGTCGGGCACGGCGGGGTCCTGGGTCTTGGACCGGGGCTTCCACGCCTCGGCCGTGTGGTCGACGAACCAGCCCGCCTGCACGCCGGCGTTGGCGTCGGCCGCCGTCTGGGTCTTGTCGCGCCGGGCCTCCGCCGAGCCGGCCCACGATCCGACGGCCCCGGTCGAGGGGTTCTCGGTGCGCACGATCTGGACGAGCCGGATGGGATCGGCGTCGGGCGCCTGGGCCGTCGGGGTGTAGGTGACCTTGGCGTCGACGGAGGGGGCTGGCTTGTTCCCCGCGTACAGCCCCAGCGAATTCACCGGATCGAGCTGGACCCGCAGCGCCCCGTTCGGGAAGTTCTGCGTCGTGTCGACGGCGCGCTGGATCGGGTCGACCAGGCCCTCGACGAGCGGGTCGGAGAGGCCGTCCGCCCCCAGCGGGTCCCGCCCCGTCGAACGCGCCTCGCCCGAGGGGCGGGCCTGCGGCGATCGCGACCCGAGAGCTGTGTCCATGCCGTCTCCGGGGGAGACGGTACCGTAGACGAACACGGCCCGCAAGGCGACGAAACGCGGGCCGTGTCGGCGAGCGCGTCGAGGGGGAGCGGCTCCGGGCGCGCCCCCGCGAAGACGCGGGGTCGGTGTCCTCCGGGCTCGGCGCGTGGCGCCTCGGTCGGCCGCCCGCGCGGCGGCCGACCCGCGCGGGCGCTCGATGGTGGCGCGGCCTCCGGCCCGTGGGGATGCCGCGCCCGCGCGGCCCTCCGGCCCCCTCGCGCGGCGTGGCGGGGGCGAGCGCGCTGACGGCGTGCCCGTGACGTAGCTCCGGAGATGGCGGCTCATCTGGCGAGCTACGTCACGCCGAGCGTGACGTAGCTCCGGAGATGGCGGCTCATCTGGCGAGCTACGTCACGCTGA
>CAYWGD010000280.1:0-1798 GCA_964457335.1 uncultured Enterobacteriaceae bacterium
CGCCGCCGTCGGCCCCTTCCGGGCTTCGGCCTTCGGCCTCGGCTGGCGCGCCCGGCCGCCTCGCGGCGGCCCGTCGCGCCGAGCCGGCCGGCGGGGCCGGCCGCCCGCCAGGCGCCTGCCGCGTCCCCCCGACGGGCCCTCGCGCCCCGTGAGGGCGCCCGTGGGAGCGCGTCGCGGCCATCCAGGCGGGGTCATCCGGGATGAGGTGCCCTCCATGACCGCGGCCGCCGTCGCCGCCGCGGCCGTCGTCGCAGCGACCGCGGCCGTCGTCGCACCGACCGCGGCCGTCGCGCCCCCTCAGCGCAACCACCCCGCCGGCTCGTGGAACGCCTCGGTGACGCCGTGCCAGAGCATCGAGAGCGCGTCGCGGGCGTCCTCCGCCACGGCGCGTACGCGGCGCTCCCCGATGCGCTCGAGCCCCGGGACCACGCGCATCCGGTCGGCCATCTCGCGCCGGTGGGTCTCCAGCTCCGCCACGACCGGCTCCCCGACGCGGTAGGGCCGGAAGTCCGCCCGACGGTCGGCCGCGCGGCGCGCCGCCTCGCGGATGCGCGGGCCCGTGGCCTTCGGGGGCCAGCACTCCGCGATGTTGAAGCCGAGCGACTTCTTCGTCACGGCGGTCTCGACGTCGCCGAGGGTCTCGACGGCTTCGCGCGCGAGGTCGTCCGCGCCGCACACGAGCCCGACCGGCACCCCGAACGCGCCGCAGATCGCGGCGTTGAGCCCCGTCTCGCCGAGCACGTGCCCGTTCACCACGATCTCGTGCACGATGGCGCCCGCCCAGGTGTGGGAGAGCAGCCCCTTCGGCGTGCCCGCGCGCGAGTGGAAGCCCACGAAGAACGCGAGGTCGAAGGTCTCGTCGAGGCCCGCGATCTGGCAGAGCGGCTTGTTCGCGTACGTGGCCGGGCCGCGCACGAGGCGCGCGGCGGGGTGGAGCTCCTCGAGCACCACGTTCCGCATGTGCGCGTGCCCCTCGGACACGACCACCTCGTCGAAGCCCGCGTCCACGGCGCCGAGGATCGCGGCGTTGATGTCGGCCGTGAGCAGCTTGCAGCCCGCGGCGTAGGGTGCGCCGCCCTCCGCCACCAGCTGGTCGCGGTGGACGATGCCGGTCGCCCCCTCCATGTCGGCGCAGATGAAGAGCTTCACGAGCGATCCTCCGGGGGAGGCGTAGCGTCGGCCGCCTGCGTGCGCCACGCGGGCCGAGGCAGGCGCGCGTCCCGCCTCTTCAGCCGGCGACCCCCACCACCGCGGCCGCGACGACGGCCACGAGCGTGTACAGGCCGAAGAGCCCGGCGCCGAGGGCCAGGCGCGCCAGGGATGCCCCCGCCGTGAGCGTCAGCAGGATCCCGCCCATGCCCACCGCGGCGAACAGCGAGCCGCACAGGTCGCCCTGGTACACGCCCATCCCCAGGGTGAAGACCATGCCGAGCACGGCGCGGATCACGGCGAACGTGTGGTACTTCGTCTCGCCGCGCACGAGCGAGGTGCCGATCACCACGTCGATGACGGCGCTCACGACGTTTGGGCGGCCCGCGTCGGGGCTCCCCGCCATCACGGCGGTCTCCATCAGCACCAGCACGACGTTCGTGAGGAGGAGCGCCCCCGCGACGCGGACGGCGTCCCTGTAGAAGGGCGTGGCGACGGGCGCGAGCTCGGGCAGGGCGTCGGACATCGGCGGAGCGTACTAGAGCTCCGGACGCGCGTCTACGTGGAACCTGGGTTTGCAGGGCATGGAGGCGCGGGGGGCGTTGAGCCTGTGAAGAAATCCCCCCGCCCGTGCCGTCGCCGTCTCGCG
>CAYWGD010000281.1:0-1791 GCA_964457335.1 uncultured Enterobacteriaceae bacterium
CGCCGCCCCGCTCGCGCGGCGTGCGCCCGGGTCAGGCCCGGCGGTGCCGCACCCGGTCGCGATCGGCGAGCTGGAAGAGGCTCTCGCCGGCGTCCTGGAGGTCCGCGAGGCCCGCCGTGGCGGTCACCCCCGCGAGGCGCGGGTCGGAGGCCGCGAGCGTGTTGAAGCGGCGCTCCACCTCGGTCAGCCGCGCGCGGATGCCCGGGGCGGTCGCGCCGGGGAGGAGCACGCCGTAGCCGTGGTCGCCCACCCGGCCGACGATGTCGGTCGCGCGCACCACCTCGCGCAGGCTCCGCGCCAGGAGTCGCAGCGCGGCGCCGACCGCCGCGCTCCCGTGGGCGCGGCGGAGCGCGCCCGGCTCGTCCACGTCGATACGGGCCACGGCGAGCGGCTGGCGCGTGCGCCGCGCGATGCCGATCTCGCGGTCGGCGGCGCGCAGGAGCGCGGCGCGCGGGAGCACGCCGGTCATGCGCTCCTGTGCGCGCTGCTCGCGCTCGAGCCGCGAGCGCTCGAGCAGCGCCATCACCTGCGCCCGGAGCCGCTCGACGGGGAGCGTCGTCGGGAGCGAGAGCTCCACGAGGCCGAGCGGCGGATCGTCGGCCACCACGACCCGGGGCAGGTCCCACCAGTCCGGGTGCCCGCGCAGGACCTGGGCGAGCTCCGCGGCGCGGGGGTCCGCCAGGACCACCAGGCTGGGATCGACCTCCTCGAGCGTGGCCAGGAGCGCGTCACGCGCGCGCAGGACCGAGAGCTCCGCCGGGAGCCCCGCGATGGCGCGCACCCACGCGACGATCACGGGCTCGGCCGCGCCCACGAGCAGGACGCGGTCGGGCTCGTCGGAGGTCAGCGCGCGGGCCCGGACGCGGGCGCCGAGCGTGCGGAGGTCGAGCGGAGCGGCGAAGTAGCCGGCGGCCCCGGCCCGCGCGGCGTCCAGGCGACAACCCAGGTCGTCGGCGTCGCCCCAGGCGTAGCGCGGCACCGGGCCGAACACGTCGTCCGGCAGGTCCGCGAGGAGCCCGGCGGGCACCACCACGGCGAGCGGCACCTCCCGGCGCGCCTCCGCGACCGCGGCCGCGAGGCTCGGCGCCACGCGCAGGAGCGGATCCCGGGACGCCTCGTTCACTCCGATCACCAGCACGGGCCGGAGCACCTCGGCGGTGGGGTCGAGGGAGCGGCACATCGCGAGCAGCGGCTCGAGCGCGCCGTCGCCCTGGCCCTGGCCCACCGCGCGGGCGGCGTCGGCCGCGGCGCGCTCCACCGCGTCGAGGTGCAGCGCCCGCGCGGTCCGTTGCACGCGCTCGAGCATCTCGCCCACCGCGTCGCGCAGGTCCGCGTCCTCGCCGGCCGCCGCCGCGAGCTGGCTGGCCTCGAGCGCCTGCTGGCGGAGCACGTCCGCGAAGCTGTCACGCAGGCGCTCGCTGTCGGCGCGGGGCAAGGGCATGGCGGTCTCCTGGCGCTCTTGGATAGCACCGGGGGCCCCGCCACGCGCGTACAGTCGCGTTACCGTGGTGCTCGGCGCGCCCGCGCGCGCGTGAGCGTCGGGATTGCGGGGGCGAAACCTTCGCAAGCGCCGACACGGGGCCGCCCGGCCGGGGGCGCGCGCGTGTCGGGTTGCCGGGGCGACACCTTCGAGCGCGCCGGCCGGGCGGGGGTGCGCGTGGCGGCCGCCGGGCTGCCGGACGGCCGCCCCGCGGTCACGGAGGCGGGGTCATCCGGGATGACCCCTGTTGGATGGCCGCCCCGCGGTCACGGAGGCGGGGTCATCCGGGATGACCCCCGTTGGATGGCCGC
>CAYWGD010000282.1:0-1766 GCA_964457335.1 uncultured Enterobacteriaceae bacterium
ACGCGGTGTCCTCGATCAGCCCCGGCGGCACGGAGACGTGCAACGGGTATGACGATGATTGTGACGGCAGCGCGGATGAAGCCAACGCGTCCGGCTGCACGACCTACTACTACGACTATGACGGGGACGGATACGGCTCCGACAGCGTTTCCGGCCGCTGCCTGTGCAGCTTCGACGGGTACTACACGGCGGCGATCAACACGGACTGCTTCGACTACAACTCCGCCGCGAGCCCGGCGGCCACCACCTACAGCACCTCCCAGCGTGGCGACGGCAGCTACGACTGGAATTGCGACGGGACGGCGAGCAAGTACTACGGCTCGTCGGGGAGTTGCAGCGGCTGGCCCTTCTGCAGCGGGAGCAACGGCTGGCGCAGTGGGGTCGCGAGCTGCGGCTCGGCCGCCGACTACCAGACCGGGTGCAGCACCGACTGGACGTCGTGCGACGAGTCGTACTCGACCTACACGCAGAAGTGCCTGTAGGTCAGTACGCGCCCCCCGCGAAGAGCCAGACCGCGGCAGCGAGATCGTCCTCGCCCCAGAGCGCGACGTCCGCGCCTCCGTCCCCGTTCACGTCCCCTGGCATGATCCCGTAGGGACCCGGGTCCGCCGCCACCGAGCCGCGGGCGAACACGTGCGAGAGCCCGGACTCCTCGGAGCCCCCCATCAAGGGACCGTAGGCGAGGTAGGTGCGCGCGCCTCCATCGGCAGAAGCCGGGCGGCCGATCAGGAGGTCGTCCCGACCGTCGAGGTCCACGTCACCGCCGGCGCCCAGCGCGCTCCCCAGGCCCCCACCTTCGTGCACGCCCTGTACCGTCGAGTACGCGTCCAGCACACCGTAGGTGCCCGAGAGCGGGCCGCGGTAGACGAGGACGAGGCCGGCCCCGTCCTGGAGCCCGTCGTACTCCGGCGAAGAGACAGCGAGGTCGAGGTGGCCGTCTCCGTCGATGTCGAGGTGGGGTTGCCACGAGGCGGTACCGCCAAGGCGGTCCCCGCTGGTCCTCCCCTCGACGACGAACGTGGCGTCGGCGGGTGACACCGTCCCGATCGGCCCCGTGAACGAGTAGACCGCACCGAGTCCACTTGATGCCCCCGGGGCGGTGCACTGGAGATCGTCCACCCCGTCACCATCCAGATCGGCGACCGCCACGGCGTATCCCAACGCGTCCGTGCCGCTCCCTGTGATCTCCGAGTCGGCGTCCGCCGCGTCGGTGGGCGCCGAGAGCAAGTCGAACCCGAGGATGCTCCCTTGCGCCGGGAAGCCGACCCAGAGCGCCGGCCCCGCGCTTGCCAGGACAGGCGGCTCGTCTGTGCTCGGGAGCACGATGTGGTCCGTCGTGCCTGCGATGGCCCGCTCCCCCGAGAACGGCCCACTCACCAGGTAAGCGACATCGCCGCCAACTCCCCTGGCGAGTGCCACGAGGTCGTGCTGGTCGCCCGCATCCAAATCCACGTTCACCACCCTGGCCCAGGCGCTCCCAGCAGGCGTGGTGAGCCGAGCGAAGTCCGTGGAGCCGAGCGTCCAGTCTCCTGGTTCAGGGGCTGACATCAGGTGGACGGCGCTCGCGCCCACGACGGCCAATTCCGCGAGCCCGTCTCCGGTAAGGTCTCCCACGGCGCCCAGCCCCGCGATCTCCCCCGGATCCGCGAGCCACACCGCGCTCGCGGCGTCGGTGGAGACCAGCCCTTCCCAGCGGCACTCCTCCAGGTCGGCATCACAATCCTCGTCCACCCCCGTCCCGCACACCTCCTCCGCGCCGGGGTTCA
>CAYWGD010000283.1:0-1753 GCA_964457335.1 uncultured Enterobacteriaceae bacterium
GTGTCGGTGTCGGTGTCGGTGTCGGTGTCGGTGTCGGTGTCGGTGTCGGTGTCGGTGTCGGCGTCGGCCTCGGCGCCGGTGTCCGAGGTGTCCTTGTCCGACGGCGCGCCCGTGCACGCGACGAGGAAGAGCAGAACGAGCTTGTACATGTCGCCTCCATGTGCGTGGTACACGGGATCGGCTCCAATCCGCTACGGGGTCGCTACGATCCGCATGGGCACGACGTCGACGAGTTGCGCGCACCCGCGAGCGGGCCGCCGCGCGCCGACGACCTGTCCGCTCGGGGGCCCCGTCCGGTACGATTCGGCGGTGAACCTCCTCCTCCTGCTCGCCTGCACCGCGCCCGACGACAAGGTCGGCCCGCCGCGCCCCGACGCCGACACGTCCGCGGACACTGCCCCCGCCGACACGGACACCGGCCCGGTCGACACCGACGAGACGGCCGACGGCACCGACACCGCGGACACCGACACCGCGGACACCGACACCGGCGACCCGCGCGTGGACGCCTGCGTCGCGATGTCCGCGGCCGCCGAGGCGCTGCTCGCGGCGCTCACGCCCGAGCAGGCCGACGCGATCCGGTTCGAGCTGCTCGACCCCTCGCGGGGCGACTGGTCGAACCTCCCCGTGCCCACGCGCCCGCGCGACGGGGTGCAGGTCGGCCAGATGAGCGAGGCGGCGGCCGCGGCGGCGTGGGCGCTCCTCGAGGCGAGCCTCTCCGAGGTCGGCTATCGGCAGGCCCGCGACATCGTGGCGCTCGACGACTACGTCCCCGACGACGAGATGCTCGGAAGCGAGTACTACACCTGGGCGATCTACGGGACGCCTTCGGCCACCGACCGCTGGGCCTGGCAGTTCGACGGGCACCACCTCGTCTACGACTTCACCGTGCAGTGCCTCGAGGTGAAGATGGCGCCCACGCTGCTCGGCGCGGAGCCGCTCGAGGTGCCGGACGGCGACATGGCCGGCCTCCGCGCGCTCGGCGCCGAGCAGGACGAGGCCTTCGCGCTGCTCGACAGCCTCGACGCCGCGCAGCGCCGCGTGGCCGTGGAGAGCGACGCCGACATGCCGGGGCTCGTGTCCGGTCCGGGATCGAACGGCAACTTCCCGGAGGCACGCGGGCTCACCGGGGCCGAGATGACCGCCGACCAGCGGCTCCTCTTCGAGAGCCTCCTCGAGCGCTGGGTGGAGGACCAGGACGAGCCCTACGCCGCGCTCCGCATGGCCGAGGTCGTCGCGGAGCTCGACGCGACGAGCTTCTCGTGGATCGGCGGGGAGATCCCCGAGTCGCTCTACTACTACCGGATCCAGGGCCCGACGGTGTGGATCGAGTTCGACTGCGCCGGCGGCTGGGACCACGCCCACGCGGTGTACCGCGACCCCGTCGGGGACTACGGCGGCGACGTGCTCGCCGCGCACTACGCCCGCGAGGCGCATCCCTGGGCGCCATGAGGGGGTAGGGGGGGCGCGCCCCCGCCGAAGACGGCGGGGTCGGGCCCTTCCAGGCTCGGCCCGGAGGGCCTCGGTCCCGTGGCGCGGCCGCCCGGAGGGCGGCGGCCGCGCCACGGGGACCGGCCGCGCGGGGCGCGGCCGCCTTCCAGGCCCCTCGCGCACGGCCACGTGGCCGCCACGTCCCCCCTCGATGACCGCCCCGCGGTCATGGAGGCACCACGTGGCCGCCACGTCCCCCCTCCATGGCCGCCCCGCGGTCATGGAGGCACCACGTGGCCGCCACGTCCCCCCTCGATGACCG
>CAYWGD010000284.1:0-1508 GCA_964457335.1 uncultured Enterobacteriaceae bacterium
CCGCCGCGGCGCCGGCACCCGCGGGGGCGGCGGCGCCGGGCTCCAGCATCGTCGTGAGCGAGTAGGCCGGCTGCCCGGCGGGCGTGGCGGCGCTCGACTCGTCGCCGCGGAGCGCGCCGAAGAGCCCGATGCAGGCGATGAAGCTCACGGCCAGCAGGATCGCGACCGCGAAGGGCCAGATCTTCCAGCGGGGCGCCGGCTTCGCGGCGGCCACCACGGGCGCCGGGGCCGCGGGCGCGACCGCGGGGCGCGGCGCCTGCGCGGCGGCCTGGGGCGGCACGACCTCGAAGACGTGCGCGCCGACGGTGAGCCGGTCCCCCACCTTGAGCTGCTTGTGGTCGGGCACGCGCTCGCCGTTCACGAAGATCCCGTTGCGCGAGCCGGCGTCCTGCACCCACACCGCCCCGTTGTGGAGCAGCACCCGGGCGTGCTGACGGCTCACGCCCGCGTCGTCGAGGTGCACCTCGTTCCCCCCCTCGCGGCCGATACGCAGGCCCTCGGGGGTGATCGGGAAGCGCTGCCCCGAGAGCGTTCCTTCGGTGCAGAGCAGCGCGGGGCCACGTTCCATCAGGGGGAAGCTCCTCTGCCCGCGGACGCGAGGAGCGCGGGCACGGGGCAGGTAGTAACCGCGCGTCCCCGCTCGCGCCGGAGTCGATGCCTCAGCGCGCCCGCCCGCCGCCGGCCGACCGCGCGCGCGCGACCAGCCGGTTGATGCTGTGGGCCAGCTGCTCCATCTGCGGCAAGCGCACCGGCGAGACGACGTCGTGGTGATCGCCGAGGAGCGCGAGCTCGGTCTCCTCGCGCAGCGCCGCGAGCGGGCGGAGCACGAGCCACCAGGCGCCGCCCACGATCAGGGCCGCCACCAGCCCGGCCACCAGCAGGCCCGCGACGAGCCCGACCACCGGGCTCGCGACGCCGTCGGTCACCGCCGCGGGGTCGTACTCGAGCAGCGCGTACCCGACGATCTGGCGGGGGCCCGACCCCCCGACCTGCCCGCGGACGGGGGCCGCGATCTGGTAGAGGCCCTCCTCGCCCGGCAGCGACGCGACCTCGCCGGTGCGCGACACCTCCGCGAAGACGGGGAACGCCGCGACGCTGGTGCGCAGCTTCTCGGCGGGCGCCATGACGGTGCCCGTCTTGTCGGTGACGAGGGCGCCGCGCACGCCGGGGCGCTCGAGCAGGAAGGACGTGTCGAGCGCGAGCCCGCGCTGCTCCGCGAGGGGTTGTGCGTTGCGGTTGGCCAGGGACTCCGCGAGCGCGACGCCGCGCAGGAGGCTCACCTCCTCGAGCCCGGCGCTGCGCGACTGGACGAGCGAGAAGACGCCACCGACCGGCGCGCAGAGCACGAGCCCGACGACGGCGAGCACGAGGAGCGCCGCCTGGGCCGCCCAGGCGAGCCCCCCGGCGCGCGGGGCCGGGACGGGCTCCGCGACGGGCGCGGGCCGCGGCGTGGGGGCCGGCGCCGTGGCGGTGGGGTCCGCGGGGCGCGCGGTGGACGCGACGCGTGG
>CAYWGD010000285.1:0-1506 GCA_964457335.1 uncultured Enterobacteriaceae bacterium
CGGCGCGGGCGGGGGCCCCGGCGCGGGCGGGGGCCCCGGCGCGGGCGGAGGCCCCGACGCGCCACGCGGCGCCGCGCCGCCTCCCGCCGGATCCCCGCCTGGCGCCGCCCCGGGAGGCACCCCATGAGCGACAAGCTCGCCTGGGCCATCGCCGCGGTCCTCGCCGGCAGCTGCGCGTGGCAGGCGCACGCCCTCGTGACGGGTCCCTCCGGCTTCGCGACGCTCCCGATCTTCGTGCCCGTTTCGCTCGAGTACGAGCGCCAGATGCGGAGCGCGCGCGGACAGCCCGCGGGGCGCGGCGGCGAGGAGGCCGTGACGCGCGCGCGCGCGCTCGCCGAGGAGCCGGACCTCGACCCGGCGCTCGGCCCGGCGGTGGAGGCCATGCGCGCCACGCGCGCCGAGCTCCTCGACGCGCGCGGGCGGCGGCACGCGCTGAACATCGCGTTGATGGACGTAGGCGTGGCCGTGGCCACCGAGCTCACGCCCGCGCAGTGGGCCGAGATCCACATGCGCCGCGACGTGCTGCGCGCGCACACCGAGGCCGAGGTGTTCGACCGGGTGCTGGAGAAGCTCGAGTGATCCCGCCCGCCGACCCTCCGCGGCGGGCGCCGCAGATCGCTCGTGACTCCGCGCCGGGCCGACCGTCGTGGGCGCGTCGCGAGGCGCTCGCTACCGCGCTCGCCGTCGTCCTCGCCGTCCGCGCGGCCGCCCCCGCGGCCGCCGCGCCGACACCCGTGCAGCCGCCCACGCCCCCGGCAACCGCCCCCGCGGCCGCCACGCCCACACCCGTGCAGCCGCCCACGCCCCCGGTGACCGCCCCCGCGGCCGCCATGCCCGACGCGGGCACGCCGGCGCCCCCGGCCACCGCCCCCACCCCCACGCAGCCCTCCGTGCGGCAAGCCGCGCCGGCCCCCGCCTCCACCCCGGCGGGCTCCACCGCCGCCCTGGCTCCCGGCGAGCAGCAGGTCATGGTCTACCTCCGCGGCCTCCCGGCCGGCTCGCGGGCGTTCGTGCAGCGCGGCGAGGAACCCCCGGTCGAGATGTCGGACCCGGGCCTCGGCGTGCTGGCCGCGCGCCTCCGGGGGCCTCCCGCGCGCTTCCTGCCGCTCCGGCTGCTGCTCGGGGCCCAGGGAGACGGGCGCTACGTCCTCTACGAAGGGCTCGTCCTCCT
Source organism: uncultured Enterobacteriaceae bacterium (assembly GCA_964457335.1). Lineage (GTDB taxonomy): Bacteria > Myxococcota_A > UBA796 > UBA796 > SXON01 > CAJBVW01. Next base: position 1,172 of record CAYWGD010000285.1, read on the forward strand.
CGCGGACCAGTCGCTCGAGACCGTGGCCTTCCAGTACCAGGACCAGCAGGCGCTGCGGTTGCCGGTATCCCCCTCCGCCCGCACCGAGGTCGCCCTCGACCAGCGCGTGTCCTGGTGGGTGAGCTTCGGCTGGGGTGCGCTCGCGCTCTTGTGGCTCGGCGTGCTGGGCGTGGTGTGGGCGAGCAGGAAGCCGTGAGCCCGCCGGACCCGACGGCCGCCGCCCCGCGGCCCGCCGAGCCCGGGCGCCCACGTCCGGCGTCCGCGCTCCCCGGCCCGGCGCCCACGCCTCCGCCGTCCGCCGCGCCGGCTCGCCCGCCGCCCGCGGCCCCGCCGCG